>OZ255706.1:1988550-2651400 GCA_965277025.1 Methylomarinum sp. | reverse complement strand
GCTCAATGATTACTTGCGTGAGTTCCGCGCCAAGCTTGCCTCCCGCAAGGATCACCTGGAAGCCGTCAGCATCAGCGCCAGCGCCACTGCCGGAGAAAAAACCAGGGCGCTGAAGGAGATCGAGAAGATCAATAAAATGATCGCCGAGATGGAGGAATACGAACGTGATGTCCTCTATCCACTCGCCACCGAACAAGTGGAGATCGACCTCGATGATGGCGTGAAAGTGAATTACAACAAGTTTGGTAAAGCATTAAAGAAAATACCGGGATTGAGCCGATGAGCTACGAAAAACACAATAATATTGTTAAAACTCAAGATGATCACCATCCAGTAGAGTTTGAAGCAGTAAATGACAAAGAAGGTTGCTTCAAACTGTCCGATGATTCGTCTGCATCCTGGGTAAGCAACGGTGAGGAGTTTGACGTAAAAGCATTGCGCTCCCGAATCGAACCCTGGTTAACGGCATTATTTCAATCGGAGCATTTGTCTTTACTGGCAGGTTCAGGTTTAACTCATGCGATTCACTATTTAGCAGATGGAAACGGTGCGGCAGGTATGGATCCTGTTGAATGGCCAGAAGATCATGCAGATCGCATCACTGAAAAAGCCAATGATTCGGCAAAAAAAGCGGGAAGAAAAAACGGCAACCTAGAGGATCAGCTGCGCATTGCCAATGAATTGCTTCGCGGACTGGAAATTCTTGACGATGAAAAAGCCAATAATTTAAGAGAAAAAATAGTCCGTACTCTTGACGACTTCGCAAGCTCTATACTGCAAAGTGAAACTAACATCGCAGTGGCTGAACCCGAAAAACGGGAGCAGGCATTCAATACGCTTGTGACCTTTTTGATGAGTTTTGCCAGCCGCACCGGTACCCGTGACCGGCTGAATATTTTTACCACCAATTACGACCGCTTGATCGAGGCAGGTGCTGAACTGGCGGGCCTGCACCTACTGGATCGCTTCGTGGGAAATTTGACTCCCTTGTTTCGTTCTTCGCGACTTGATTTGGACATGCACTATAACCCGCCAGGGATCCGTGGTGAGCCTCGTTATCTGGAAGGGGTTGCCCGCTTTACCAAACTGCATGGTTCCTTGGACTGGGCTCAGGTAGATGATGACATTCGTCGCTTTGGTTTGCCTTTTGGAGCAGATAAAATCGATCCCTACCTACAAGCTCCAAGCTTGAAATCTGTGACCTGCCACCAGTTGATGATCTATCCCAATTCGGCTAAAGATCGTGAAACCGCTGACTACCCTTATGTTGAGTTGTTTCGGGATCTTGCCGCTGCGATTTGTCGCCCAAATAGCACGCTGGTGACTTACGGGTACAGTTTTGGTGATGAACATATCAATCGCATCATTCGCGATATGCTGACCATTCCCTCCACCCATTTGGTTATTATTTCTTACAGTGATCCACTGGCTCGCATTATGAAAATGTACGAGTCACTGGGGCGGCCATCACAAGTCAGCTTGCTGATTGGCCCCGAACTCTCCGATTTGGCCACACTCACCGAGCACTTTTTACCCAAAGCGGCCATTGATAAAACAACATTCCGCATGGGGGAGTTGCTCAAAAGGCGTATGGGTGCAGACCCTAGGCAAAAAATGGCTGAATCGCATGGGGATGATCTATGAGCTATTCCCCCATGGCGTATGCAGAATCTTTGCGTATTGGCAGCGTGCATTTTGTTTCGCCCGATGAAATCAAGGTGCAACTGGATATTGAAGCACCCGATACTGTCGCACTGAATACCGGCACTGCACGACCATTTCCTCGCATTAATGGTTATGTACTGATTCCCGCTGATAATAGCTATTTGGTAGCACAGGTAGAATGGATAACCATTGAGCACTCGCAATACCCCAAGCGCAAGGGGATGCAAGATTTTGGTTTAATCGACCTTCCATATCCCCTGCGGAAAATGAGCCTAAACCCACTCGGTGGTTTGAGTCAGGAAAGCAATGGTCACTATGCGTTTACCCGTGGCGTAGACGCCTTTCCTGCTATAGGCACTCCCGTTTTATTGCCAACTCAGGTACAGCTTAAAGCGATTATTGAGTCCGGTGAAAATCGCCATGTCAAAATTGGGGCCAGCCCTTTGGCAGCCAACGCCGAAGTCCGGGTTGATCCTGATCGCTTGTTCGGGCGGCATCTGGCCGTGCTGGGCAATACTGGCAGTGGTAAATCCTGCTCGGTTGCCGGTTTGATTCGCTGGTCACTGGAAGCGGCTAGAGCAGAGGCCAAAAAAGACCCTAATGCGCGATTTATTATCCTCGACCCTAATGGGGAATATGCTAACACCTTTGAAGATATGGACAAGGTAAAGGTGTTTTCCGTTAAATCGGATGAGGATAAACAGCAGCTTCAAGTGCCATTGTGGTTATGGAATAGTGCTGAATGGTGTGCGTTTACGCAAGCGAGTGGAAGAACACAGCGCCCTACATTAATACAAGCGCTTCGCTCTGTACGTGATGGCAGCATGAGTTCAGTCATAACACCAAGCCATGAAATGCGCCGATTTTTGCGTACGCTTGTCAGCGTGATTCAAATTGAAAAAAATGCGGGGCGACCATGGGCACAGTTTCCACATCCCAAGAACTTTTTTGAAAAAATAAGATTATGGAAAGAAGGACTTTGCGAAGATGATTCTTTTAATCAGGGCGAAAATGATTCATTAGCTTTGCTAAAGCAAAAAATTGAAGAATTCGAAAACAACCGCACGGGGCAGTACCCTCAGTATGATTTTACACGGCAAGAGGTTGATGATTTCTTAGACATCGCCAAGGCTACCCACGAACAGTTTGGAGGGAGTGATACAGACGTTTTACCTATAGATGCCGACATACCGAGAGTGTTTAGCGGAGATCAATTGTTACGAAGTGTTGAAGCAAATGCCGAGTTGCTAAATGTTTCTGAATATGTTGAAACAATGCTGATTAGGATTCGAACATTGCTTTCCGATAACCGAATGAAGTCAATTATTAGCAATAACGCAGATATTACCCTGGATCAATGGCTCACAGAATACCTTGGTGACAATCAGACATCGAATGGTTCTATTACTATTATCGATCTGTCACTTGTTCCCGCCGAAGTTGTACACCTGATTACCGCAGTTATCGCTCGCATGACACTGGAATCCTTGCAGCGTTATCGCAAGCTGAATCAGGGTAAGGTCTTGCCTACTGTACTGGTTATGGAGGAGGCGCATACCTTTATCAAACGCTACAAAGAAGATGCCGAAAACCAGAATACTGCATCCATTTGTTGTCAGGTCTTTGAAAAAATAGCCCGAGAAGGACGCAAATTCGGCCTGGGGCTATTGCTATCGTCCCAGCGGCCTAGCGAGCTCTCCCCCACGGTGCTTTCCCAGTGCAACAGTTATCTACTGCACCGCATCAGCAATGACAAGGATCAGGAATTAGTCCATAAACTGGTACCTGATAACTTGCGTGGACTTTTACGAGATTTACCCTCTCTCCCCGCACGACACGCTATTTTACTAGGTTGGGCCGCTGAGTTACCTGTTTTGGTGCAGATGAATCATCTGCCTGAAGATCAGCGTCCGAAATCCGATGATCCGGATTTCTGGAATGTGTGGACAGGAAAAGTAGAACGTGATGTAGATTGGAAAGTGATATCAGATGATTGGCAGCAGGTAACAACTGAGAAGCAAAAAGATACTGATGAACATTAATAATCGCATCGCCCAGGCCTTAACCAAACTCTTCGAGCGCCACCGTATCATCTTCTGGTATGACGCGAAAAAAGAGTTGCGTAGTGATTTTGAGGCGCTTGAGCTGCCGGGAATCGAGAAACTGGAACTTGCCAACAACGAGTTCGGGGTGAAATATCGCCTGTTACGTGAGGAGACGGAACAGAAGTTTTTGCTTTATCGTGAAGGGCCGCAGCCTGAATACCTTGATAACTGGCTCCTGGATGTGCAGCTTGCACAGGGTGAGTTTCGTACCGACCAGGTCGGGCTATGGTTGAGCGAGCTGGAGTTGGGCCTCGAGTTTGCCGATGTGGTGCAGGCCCATGAGGAGTTCTTTAAAGCAGTCAAGCGCAAGGAAAGTCTGAAACGTTTACTGAAACCTGATGATACCCCCGGGATGGTTCGGCTGAAGATGCTGGGTGTTTGTGCAGGAGCGGAACCCAGACTGGATACGGTGCTGGAGAGTCTGCTGGCGGAATTGACTGAAAACGAACCACAGATAAACACAGATGAACACGGATATGGAGCAAAATTTCGCCTGATCAGGCGTTGTGGACTAGACGATTATCTGTGGGAACAAATGAAGCGGCAGTATGGTTATGAATCAAACAAGCCAAGCATAAAAGACTTCACTCTTACTCTTTTCAAATACTGCTATTTTCAGCATTTTGATACAAAGCCAAATATCGGTGTTCATCCGTGTCCATCTGTGGTTCAAAATCTGACTTCGGATGCACTGGTGTTTCTGAAGCGATGGAAAGACAGCCGTCAGTATGAGGCGTCCTTTGAATCCCTCTCTGATGAGTGTGCGGATCTGCTTGGTATCGAGCAGGATCTCAACAGCAGGGATTTCCGTACGCTGATTGATCTGGATTATTTCCGGTTGATTGATAAAAAGATCATCAGCGAGTTGGTTAGAAATGTGGTGGATAGGACGGTCTCCACCGGCGACGTGGCGCTTTGGGCCCGCCAGCGACGCCAGGGGCACTGGTATCAGGACTTCCGGCATCTCTACGAGGCAGTGGACTATGCGGCGCAGTTTGTTCAACTGCTCGATGAGACCACATTGGACATGGTCTCTTTGGCTGATGGCGTAGAGCGTTATTCTCATTCATGGTTCCGGCTCGATCAGCTCTATCGGAAGGTTGTGTATCATATTCGCCGTTCAGGACAGTCAACCCTGATGGGGGCATTAATCGAGCAGATTGAGAATCTGTATTCAAATAATTATCTGTTGAAACTGAATGATCGTTGGCAGGCTTATGTCGATTCCGCTAATCGATGGAGTGCATCTCCAGTGTTACTCCAGAGGGACTTCTTTAACCGACGTGTGCAGCCATTCTTAAATAAGGATAAAAAGGTTTATGTGATTATTTCGGATGCCTTGCGCTATGAAATTGGTGATGAATTACTAAGTCTGATTCGCCGGGAAGATCGCTTTGACGCCAATCTTGAACCTGCGCTCTCTATGTTGCCAAGCTATACGCAATTGGGCATGGCTGCCTTATTACCAAATAAAACTCTGGAACTGGCCGACAATGATACGGGTGCGGTGAATGTTGACGGGCAGAGTTCGCAGGGATTAGCCAATCGAATCAAGATCCTCGATCAGGCAATAACGAAGCGTGGAACAGCGCTTCGCGCGGAAGAGCTGATGGCTTTAAATAAGGAGGATTGCCGCGCATTGGTACGTGATCACGATGTGGTGTATATCTATCACAACATTATTGACAAGACCGGGGATTCCAGGGATTCGGAAGAACGGGTGTTTGATGCGGTTGAAGATACTCTTCAGGAACTGGTCAAGATTATCAAAAAGCTGGCCAGTGCCAATGCCAGTAATCTGCTGCTGACATCGGATCATGGATTTATTTATCAGAACCGGATTCTGGATGAGAGTGATTTTTCAGGCGCGGCTGTAGATGGTGAGCAGATACTGTTCCGCAACCGGCGCTTTGTACTGGGAAAAGGATTGAAGCCTGCGCCGGAACTTAAGAAATTCAACTCGGCAGAACTGGGCCTGACCGGCAATATGGAAGTACACATCCCGAAATCGATCAACAGGCTGCGCATCAAGGGGGCAGGAAGCCGCTTTGTTCATGGTGGCGCCTCACTTCAGGAGGTCGTGATTCCTGTTATTCGGATCAATAAAAAGCGCAAGAGCGATATATCATCTGTTGAGGTGGATATTCTGCGTGGGGGCACTTCAGTGATCACGTCGGGCCAGCTGGCGCTGGTGTTCTACCAGACTGAGCCTTCGACGGAGAAGGTTCAGCCCAGGACGCTGCGGGCTGGCATCTACACGCAGGATGGTGAGCTTATTTCAGACTCTCATGACCTTGTTTTTGATTTTGTTTCTGATAATCCCAGAGAGCGGGAATTACAGATCCGTTTTGTGCTGACCCGGAAGGCGGACGAGGCAAACGGGAAGGAGGTCATACTTAAGCTGGAAGAGAAAGTGGCGGGTACCTCACACTACAAAGAATACAAAACCCTGACCTATTTGATGCGGCGCTCCTTTACCAGTGATTTTGATTTTTGATGACTGGAACCACGAATGGACACGAATAAACACGAATTGATATATAAGGATGAGGTTTATCAAGTTGTGGGTTGCGCCATGGAGGTGCTGAACACATTGGGACACGGGTTATTGGAGAAGCCTTACGAGAATGCGCTGGTTGTTGAATTTGGATTACGAAATATACCGGTGGTTCAACAGCAACGATTAGATGTTGTGTATAAAAATAATAAGGTTGGTGACTACATCCCCGATTTGATTGTTTATGACAAGGTGGTCGTTGAAACCAAAACGATTGACAGGATTGGTAATAACGAGCGTGGGCAGGTTATCAATTATCTGAAAATAACGGGTCTTCGTATCGGAATCATACTCAACTTCAAACATGCAAAACTTGAATGGGAGCGTGTTGTTCTATGAAAAATATTAGTGTTTATTCGTGTCCATTCGTGGTTCAAGGATTTTAATATGAACGATCTCGATAAAAAAGTGAATCAGTGGTTCCCCGGTCTTGTGGTCCGCAAGGATCTGGTCAAGACGGTGAAGGGGAATGCAATCGTCCCGTCCTATGTTCTTGAATATCTTCTTGGCCAGTATTGCGCGACTGATGATGAGGCATCAATTCAAACGGGGATTGAAACGGTAAAGGAGATACTGCGCAAGCACTACGTTCATCGAAATGAAGCAGGACTGGTACGTTCGACAATCAAGGAGAAAGGGCACTACAAGGTTATTGACAAGATCAGCGTAGCTCTGAATGAAAAAACAGACGCGTATGAGGCGACATTCGCTAATCTTGGCATCAAAAAGGTGTTAATCGATTCTGGAACCGTGAAGGCGCATCCGAAGTTGCTGGTGAGCGGTGTCTGGTGTATTGCGGATATTGACTATGAATTTACTGAGGATAAAAGTGCGAGTCCGTGGATTCTGGCCACGCTGAAGCCAATCCAGTTATCTCATTTTGATTATGAGGGCTATATCGATGCACGGAAGCAGTTCACGCTTGATGAGTGGATAGACTTGCTGGTGCAGAGCATCGGACTTAACCCGGAGTTACTCGGGCGACGAAGCAAAATAATCCAGCTTATCCGCCTTATTCCATTCTGTGAGCGTAATTACAACCTCATAGAACTCGGACCCAAGGGAACGGGTAAGTCACATATCTATTCGGAATTCTCTCCTCATGGCATTCTCATATCCGGGGGTGAGGTTACCGTTCCCAAGCTGTTCGTAAACAACTCAACTGGCAAGATCGGGTTGGTTGGGTATTGGGATGTTGTGGCTTTTGATGAATTTGCCGGCAAGAAGAAAAAAGCCAATAAAGCCCTGGTGGATATCATGAAAAACTACATGGCCAACAAGTCCTTTTCCAGGGGTATCGAAACACTGGGGGCGGAGGCATCAATGGTTTTTGTCGGAAATACGCAGCATACCGTTCCTTATATGCTGAAACATGCGGATCTCTTTGATGAACTGCCCGAGCAGTACCATGACTCGGCGTTCTTGGATCGTATTCATTTTTATATTCCAGGCTGGGAGGTGGACATTATTCGGGGGGAGATGTTCTCCGATGGCTACGGATTTGTGGTGGACTATCTGGCCGAGATCCTGCGGTCACTTCGTGACCATGATTACTCGGATCGCTATCAGGAGTATTTCACACTGGTTTCGGATATTTCAACACGAGACCGGGACGGGATACACAAGACAGTGTCAGGTCTGATCAAGATCCTGTATCCGCATGGTGAGGCATCTTCAGAAGAGATTGAAGAGATACTTAAGGTGGCAATTGAAGGGCGTAAGCGCGTCAAGGATCAGTTGATGCGTATCGATACCACCTATACAGATGTCCGTTTTGCATATGAGGATAAAGCCGGTAATACCTATACAGTGCGCACCCTGGAGGAAGAAGAATACCCCAATTATTACCACAAGACATTGAGCGAAGGCGAAGGTGGTGCAGCACGCGCCGAGGATGAAGCGGCTGCGCAACCCGGAATGGTGGAAAGTGGCCCAGTATCTGCTTCTCCCGAAGAGAAGCATGTGACTTATCAGGAAAACCAGCGTGGTATTTCATACGACATGCTTTTTGGCCCTTATCTTAAGGGGGCAAGCCGTATCACCATTACTGATCCATACATAAGGCAGTTCTACCAGATTCGTAATCTGATGGAACTGCTAGTGACCATTGTTAAATATAAGCCGGAAGAAGAGGAAGTAGCTGTTCACCTGATTACATCGCAGGATGACTACAAGGCTGAACAGCAACAGGAGAATCTGGAAAAGATAAAAGAGTCCTGCACGTCGGTTGGCATCCAATTCACGTGGGAGTTTGATCAAGGTGATGGAATACATGCGCGGCATATCGTAACTGATCATGGATGGAAGATACTGCTGGATCGTGGACTCGATATATTCCAGCGCTACGAAATGCATGACGCCTTCGCATTTACAAATCGCTTACAGCAGTACCGGCCGTGCAAGGCGTTTGAAGTAACGTATCTGAAATCGTAAATCTGCATGATCGAATTGTACTTTAAATTCCAAGCGACAGGTATGTTGACATAGGGGTCCGGGATGTACAAAAGTAGGAGGCCAGGCAAATGGCTGATGTTCGTAAACAAAAACTGATCGATCTTGGCGCTGAAACTCTCGCAGATGCTTTACTGAATCTTGCTGTTCATTCGGACGAGGCTGATGAGCTGATTGAACAGCTGATAGCCACGCCGGAAGAAAATGTTCAGCGTTTTAAACAGAAGCTTTCCAGCTTGAAGCGACGGAAACGCTTTATCAGTTGGCGCGAATCCGCCAGCTTTTCCCGGGAACTTGAAATGCTGCTGCAGGATTTAAAATCCGGCGTGGATGATGCGCCCACAGGTGTTGAGCTGGTGGCGGCTTTTTATGAAGCCGACAATACCATTTTTGAGATGTGCGACGATTCCAGCGGGAATATTGGCGATGTCTTTCGCTATAATGCCAAAGAGCTATTTGTGGACTATGCCATCCGCTGCACCGACAAGGAAAAAGTCGCTGACATTATTCTGAAGGTGAATCGGAAGGATAATTACGGCATTCGTGACACGCTGATTGATTGTGCTGGAGCGTGCCTGCCGGAGGAAACTATCCGCACCATGATTGCCACGCTTCAGAAGTGGGCCGACAAAGAAAAGGATGAATATGGTAAGCGACATTATCTTAGATCCATCGAATCACTAGCCCGACAGATCAAGGATGCCCAGCTGTTTGAAAGGACCCGCATCGCTTCGTGGAGAAAGCTGAATTCTGCAGCAATTGTCGACATTGCCCGTGTCTATCTGGAAAGCGGAGATGTTGAAACCGCCCATTCATGGCTCAAGAAAATCCCGGAGGGAGAAACCTATCAGGAATATGAACGGGATAAACTGCTGGAGGAAATCTACCAAAAGCAAGGTGACTCCGAAAAACTGACCGAACTCCTGTATCAGAAATTCAAATCCTATCATTCCACCGACACCCTTCAGGCGCTCTTGGATGTGATCGGTCATGATAAACGAACTGAAGTCGTTGACGATGAGGTTAAGCTGATTCTGAAAGCCGACAGGCTTAGTGAATCAGATGCGAGATTTCTCATTGCTGTTGGAAAAATAGATGAAGCCGAAGATTATCTCCTAAAACGTGCCGACCAGCTTGATGGCAACCATTATGGAAGCCTGCTTTCTCTGGCTAGGATAATGGAATCAGAAAACCGGCATCTCGCTACCAACCTGATGTACCGCAGCCTGCTTGTCTCCATTCTGGAGCGTGGTTATACCAAAGCCTATCCCCATGGAATCCGGTATTTGAAGAAGTTGGACAAGCTTTCTGAGGCCGTAACCGACTGGAAAGAATTTAACACTCACGAGGCATTCAAAGAACAGATCAAAGAAGCACACGGTCGCAAACGAAGTTTCTGGACAAAATATGACGTAAAAAAATGAACGAACGACTTTATCAGATAAAAATACAGCAGCTTGATGTCGAACCGGTAATCTGGCGTCGGGTTTAGAAGGCTGAAAAAAAGAAACTACCCTTATCCGTTCTTCGGCGATGGAGTACCTGACTTTTGTAGCAACCGCTGGCAGCTTTTTTATGGCTGAGAGCCGGGGGTTGGTGGGTCTATCTGGGAATTTGGGGCTTGGGTATATTGCCTTAGTCGACAACAATTACATTACAATGACTATGATTGAATAACGACGAGGTTTGTTGCGGTGTATAGATGACATTGATACAAAGAAACTGATGATGAAGATTATTTGGCCCGTTTTATTTTGTTCTTGTATTTCATCTGCCGCTCATGCGCTGTGTCCTTCCGGGCTTTCCAATATCACTTATGGTTATGGCAATAGCGCCTGTGCTGACGATGCGGGCCGTATTCGGCAAATCCAGGGCGGTCTTGAACAATGTCCGGCTGGTTTTATGCGTTCTCAGGATGAATACGGGAATAAAGTGTGTTCAGATAATAATATTGAAGCTTATGATGTATCAGTAGGCTGCCCGTCACCTTTTATGGAACATTGGGATAAATGCGGGCAAACTGTTTGCGAGGATATGGACGGAAAAATAATAACCGAGCTGGTTCATTAAAAAAACGGAATCGATTATGTATGAAGACAGCCTGCCCAACATCATTATCCCTGATCATTTGAAATGGTTCGCCCAGTCACTGGAACCATCGATTGAAAAGCTTGATCAGGCGTTGAAGCAAAAGGAGCCTGTTTTTTCGGAAGAGGAGGATTTTATTAGTGCAGCAGACATTCTTAATCAAATTAGTCGTTTGATACAACAGTTAGTCGCGCAAATAGATACGATGATGGAGCAGGTGGTCGGTAATCCAACGGTCGAAATGACAACGGTGTACCGTTACAGCGGTCAATTTGAAAATATTATCGATTCCTTTGTACAGCTTTATCAGGAAATCATTGAGCAGGCCGATTATCAATTCACAGAGAACTTTGATTTGCTGCGCGATGGTCTTGAAAAAATACTCAAGCAAATTCTGGAATGGATGGAGAATATTCATAATACCATTACAAGACCTGAAATTTATTTTCATCCCAGACTACAAGATATTCGTAATGGCAATGTAGAGATCCATTTTACGCTGGAGCTTGATATGCCGGATGAATTTGAGCTTTTGGGCGATGAACTTATCGACTCGGCTCGGTCAAGCAAACAATCACCCGGCTTGTTTGGCACAATCGCCAGCGTAGTTTTGGGCATAGCTGTTTATAATTGGCTGTTTGGTGATGATGACGATTGATGGGGCATTAATCATCACCAAATAACCAGGAAAGCCCAAGCAAAATAAGCAACATAGAAAAAACGCTGCGGTCTTTAGCCATCCATTTAAACAGATACAGAAAATACATGGCAAACAATGTCCAGAATATGGCAAGGGCGGCATTGCCAGTCATGTGATAGAACAGTATAAAAATAATCAGATTAACGACCCACATTAGCACGCTCCTGATAGTAAAACCCAATTGATTGATGTCTAAAAACAAGCATCTGCCTTTTCTACAAAATACCGTACCATTACGCATCCAGCGAGACCAGTATTATCTCCTGGAACGCTGGTCAGTGGGGTTTCGCTGCTGGCATCGGGATGATACAAACGATACGCTGCGCCGGGTTTGTCTGCCTTATCGATTATTTGATCAAAACGGTCAGGTCATTGAGCAGTTATTACAGGGCTTGAATCTCGCCAATAATCTTTCATTTGCCTCATCCACCGGTCAGTCTTTCAGCTTGATCGTCAAGCACAGTGACGATGTTCAAATAATGCAGCAGTCCTTGATGACGCTATTGCTGGAAATTCCGGAAAATGTACGGTTACTGGCAGGCCAATGCCCCAAGCTGCAATATCTGGCGCTTGAAGCCATGCGGCATGTTCCGGAGTTTGAGGCATTTTTGCAGCAAGATCAACAGCATGTCGGATTGTCTTATATCTTCACTGTCTGGCGACTGGCCAATATGGAACAATTGCCGTTCTCCCTGCGGCTTGTCGTGTATCAGCGCATGATGACAGAATCCAGATTGGTTATGCTGGAATCCAGGGCCACGTCATCTAATCCGATAACCCACTGACAAACCTGCACTATTGGATAATTGCTGGACGTTCACCTCAGATCATGCTTGAATTCAATCACCATGATCGAAGTGGATTTACCATGATCCCTGCCGCTGTCCGATGTCATCGTGCGACCGATACAGCGCCATGAGCGGGTGCGCCACTGGCTGTGCCACCCGATCCCTCATCCCGATTGGAGCACACCGATGCAGAAGATCAATCTGAGCGACCTGGAGATGGCCCAGTTGCGCGAACAGCTGGGCCACTTACCCGAACCCCGCGGTGGACGCCGTCAGCTGCACCCCTGCCGACGGTGCTGACCATCGCCCTGGCGGCCACCCTGGCCGGCGCCCGGGGCTATCTGGCCATCAGTGAGTACGCCGCCCGCCTGACCCAGACGCAGCTCAAGCGCCTGCGGGCCTATTTCGATCGCAGACAGCAACGCTTCGTCGCCCCCTCCGAGCCCACCTTCCGCCGCGTGCTCCAGCAGGTGGAGCCGGTGGCGCTGGAGCAGGCCTTTTCCGCCTGGGTCCAGGCCAGCGCACCGGCCGACGAACCCCTGGCCATCGACGGCAAGACCCTCAAGGGCGCTCGCCGGGGCGATGGCCGCCAGACGCACCTGCTCGCCGCCCTGTTCCCTCGGCAGGGCACCGTCCTGGCACAGCGCGCGGTCGAGACCAAGAGTAATGAGATCCCGGCCCTGCGGGAGCTGCTCGATCCCCTCTCCATCGAGGGGCGTGTGGTCACCGCCGATGCGCTCCACACCCAACGCGAGACCGCCCGCTTCCTGGTCGAGGAAAAGGGCGCGCACTACCTGTTCACGGTCAAGGACAACCAGAAAACCCTGGCCAACGATCTCAAGGCTTTCGACCGGGAATCCATTCCCCCCTGAGCACACCACGGTGGACAAGGGACACGGTCGGATCGAGCAGCGCACCCTTCGCACCACCGTTGCGCTCAATGCCTATCTCGATTTCCCCCATGTGGGCCAGGTCTGCCGGATCGAACGCCAGGTCACCGTGTCCAAGACCGGCAGGACACGCACAGAACAGATCTTCTGCATCACTGATCTCACCCCGGAACAGGCCGACCCCGGGCAACTGCTGGCCCTCAACCGGGGGCACTGGAGTATCGAGAACCGCCTCCATTGGGTCCGCGATGTCACGTTCGATGAGGACCGCTGCCAGGTTCGAAAGGGCCATGGCCCCCAGGTGCTCGCCTGCCTGCGAAACGCCGTCATCGGCCTGCTGCGTCGCCTGATCCGTCAGCCGCGGCAATCCATCGCCAGCATGATCCGCCATTTTGCGGCCCATCCTGCGCAGGCGCTCGCTGTCTTCCTGCGCTGACACGGCCGGCCCAGGTCGTCATCGGGGCCGACGGTGATCGGCCAGGCCCCGGTATGGCCAATGACCATGGCAAACCGCCATTCGGCGGCTTTTTGCAGCCCAATCGACCGAATATCCCGCTTCAAGCCGGGAAACCTCACTACGCCAAGGCCTTGGATCAGGCTGGTTAAGGTGTGGCCGGGGGAGAGGCGATTTAGATGACGTCGTCCTGTGCTGGAATCGTTGTATGATTTACCAGTCAGCAAGATTTTGTTAAAAGTACTGTACAAACTGGAGCCTGAAAAACTGTCAAACGAAAATTTGTGGCAATTAGTTGATTTGACCAGCAAACCAGAAAAAGCAAAAGCGCTGGCGATGTGTCCACAAGTGCAGGCGGAATCTTTAAGCGGGCTTTTAGACCTACCCGACTGGCTGGTTTCTCCCGGGCTTTTTCAGCTATTAGCGCAAATACTCGGGGAAGATCAAACGCTGTCCGCAATTATTCCACCGGCCATTCTCGATGCGCCGAAATCGATACGCCACTCGATCAAAAAATCATTGTCAAAAGCCAAAAATCTGACGCACCTGGAAACTCTGGTTTATCACTGGGCGGACAGACTTTATGACAATGTGACCTTTCCAGAGCCACCCTTTGCGGCAAGCGACCAGCTTACGCCGATTGAAAACGGCCTGGCGCTGCGCCGTGAAGGCCGGAACATGCATAATTGCGTGGCAGGTTACGCCCAACAAATTGTCAGTGGGAAAAGCTATTTCTACCATTGGCAGGGTGACTATCCAGCAACAGTTCAACTGGATAAAGACAGGGAAGGGAACTGGTTGTTGCAAGAATACCTGGGCTATGCCAATCAAACTTTGCCGGAGACAGAAAAAATCTGTATTGTCAAAACTTTAGCCAGAGCTTTTCAGCCGGATGGGCTGTTTATTCAGTGTTGTAGCATTGCCGGAACGACTTATTACGACTATCAACAAGCGGAACTGGAATTTCAACATGGCCAGAGACTGATATTACGGGCAGAGCCTGATAATGAACATGATCACCGGGCGGTTGAGGTGTTGACACAGAAAAATCAGAAACTGGGGTATCTTCCTCGATACCAGAACGCCCGTGTTTCCGCCTGGTTGAAACGCGGCTTGCCGGTACAGGCAACACTGCTCAGTGATTATCAGGGAGGGTGGTTGCTGAGGATTTATGTTTCTGCGGACGATGAAAAGCACAATGATCAATGAAATCACAACACTGGGAAGGCTTTATCAGTGTGCGCTCAAGTTACGTTATGCGGTGTTTTTCCAGAAACATGAGCTTCCTGAATCAATTGTCATCGATGAATTAGAACCGCGCAGTCGTCATTTTGTCCTTCTGAAAAAGGATAACCTGATTGCTTATGCTCGCTTGAGTAAATTGGAAGACAAGGTTTTCAGAATCTCCCAAATGGTTGTTCTTCCTGCCAGGCAAGGACAGGGAATGGGATCTCGATTACTGATATACCTGATAAATGAGGCAAAAAAATCACAAGCCAGGCGCATTATTTTGTATGCTAGAATCAGTTGTATCGATTTTTACCGGAAACATGGGTTTGAAAAGAATGGAGGTATCTTCTTGTCCCCATCAACACAGATTGCTCATCAACCCATGTGTTATTCAGTGAGGAAAACAAGAATGGAAAAATCAATGGCAAAGCAGTTTGCAACAGAATGGGAATATGCCTGGAATTCTCATGACATAGACAAAATTATGCAGCACTATGCTGATGATATTGTATTGATTTCACCGATTGCGGCTAAATTACTGGGTCAGGCGGAAGTTAAAGGAAAGGATGAGGTCCGGCGTTATTTTATCAAAGGGCTTGAAGCTTATCCTGACCTGAAATTCCAGATTTTGGATGTGCTGACTGGAGAGCAAAGCCTGGTGCTGTATTATGTCAACCAGAACGGCATTAAAGCCGGTGAATTTATGCAGATCAATGCAACAGGCAGGGTTGAAAAGATGATCGCTCATTACAGTCAATGAAAAAAGGGGACGGGGATGTCTAACCGGAAATTACTGCTCAAGGCTTCAGAAATTGCTGCGATGGCCGGTGAAGAAAGAATCCACTTTTTGAATCCTAACGCCAAACGCATCAGAAAATCCATTGGTGATGCGGTGGGATTGAGTAAAATCGGTGTGCATATCATCACGGTGGAACCAGGTAGGGATACCACCGAGTATCACAAGCATTATCATGAGGAAGAATGCCTTTATGTGTTAGCTGGACAAGGAACTTTGCGTCTAGGCCAGGATGAATATTTAGTCGAGCCAGGTGATTTTGTCGGTTTCCCGGCCGATACCGAGGCACATATGATCAAAAATACCGGAACCGACACGTTGGTATGTCTGGTCATGGGGCAACGCCTGGATCAGGATGTGGCGGATTATCCCGACAAAAACAAACGCCTGTATCGCAACAATGGCCAGTGGGATCTGGTGGATATGCAGAGCATCACCGATCCACGAGATCAATAATCAATGCTGCAACGACAATTGGTTGAGCACCTTGGCCAAGTGTTCCTTCTTGGGTTCGACATAAGCCATCGTGGTTCGAATATCGGTATGTCCCAGAATATATTGCAAGGATTTCAGGTCTGGATTCTCACCACTTTGGGCCACCAAGGTCGCCATCGTATGACGGAGGCGGTGGGCGCTGATGCGTTCCCCGGAAAGCCTGGATAATTTTTTGAAAAAACCTTCAATCTGATGTTTGGTTAACCCGAATCCAGAGAATTTTGGATTGAAAAGGTGCAGACGAAAAACCGGTTGGTCCTCGATATTGTCAGCGTCGGTCAGTTCCAGCGTCTGATTTTTCAACTCCCGTAATGGCGTATAACACCCGTTGGGTAAGGGGATTGTCCATTCCCGATGGGTTTTACTGCCTTCCAGCGATAAGAAAATTTCCTGGTTTTCAAAATCGATATCCCGCCATTTGAGCATGAGAAGCTGTTGTTGCCGCATTCCGGTAAAAAAGAAGACCTTGATCACCGTTGTCCAGAAAGCTGGAGGGTCGAATTGCTCTTTATGCTGCTGGATTATTTCCAGCATGTGTTCCAGTGAGGCGAGTTTGATGGTTTTCTTTTTTAGCTTGGGAATGCGAACCTGGGTTACCTCCAAAAACACATTGCTTTCGATCCAGTGTTTTTTCAAGGCAAAATTGAACAAGGCCCGCAGATGTGTGTGATAATTATTCTAGGTAATGGCGCTGGATCGGGCAATTACGGCGTTTTGCCAAGCCAATATTCTTTTTTCATCGGCTTCGTGCAACCAGACGATCTGGAGATCATGTTGCAATAAGGTGATGACCTGACGATAGTTACGGATGGATGCGCTACGTAGCACATGAGTTTCGAGATAGGATTGCAGCAACTGATCCAACGAAATTTTGGATGCCATATTCATATCTTTTTTCCCGTTGCAAAAGAAAAAACAGTATTATTCATTGAGAACGACTGTTTTTCTGTGATAGTATCCTAAAGAATGAGAAGTACGATATTTTTTCTAAAGGCTTGAGTTTGCTAGTGGGGGGGCAAGACAAGTGAGGTCGTTACCGTTTAGTGTGATCTTTTGAACGTTAAAGTGTGATTTAACGAGGAGTGTGATTATTTAAATTCAGTTGAGCGATCTTAAATTGTTTGACGAGACAAGTTGGTTCATCGAAGATTTTTTGAAAATCTTGTTTATGATAAGCACCTGTCGCTTCAGAACCGACAGGTGCCTGGAATATGGAGCTGGTGATGGGACTCGAACCCGCGACCGGCTGATTACAAATCAGCTGCTCTACCAACTGAGCTACACCAGCTGAAGAAGTCGTTTATTATACTGATTTTTTTTGTTTTGAAAATACCTTTTTTAAAAAAATACGATTTTCTCTTTTTCTAAAAGAGTCTTGGTTACAATAAATTTGAAACTCTTGTAAGATTAGCAGGTCTTACCAGCATTTAATGATTAAAGGAAAAAACTAATGAGATTGAACACTGTAACCAGCAGAGCGCAAGCAAGCGTTCTTGAAACCAATCGTGTGCTTAGAAACACGTACATGTTATTGTCACTCACCCTGTTGTTCAGCGCGGCTATGGCAGGGGTTTCAATGACATTGAACCTGCCACATCCGGGTATGTTGATAACGTTTGTCGGTTATTTTGGATTATTGTTTTTAACCACGAAGTTTCGCAACAGTGCTTTAGGCCTGGTTTTTGTTTTCATGTTGACAGGCTTTATGGGGATGACCTTAGGTCCAATTCTGAACATGTATTTAAAAGCCTTTAGTAATGGTCATGAAATCGTCATGACGGCGCTAGGCGGCACGGGCGTTATTTTTCTGGGATTATCAGGCTATGCGTTAACCAGTAAAAAAGATTTCAGCTTTCTGGGTGGTTTTTTGATGGTGGGTATTCTGGTGGCTTTTCTGGCCAGCTTGGGTGCATTGTTTTTTAATATTCCTGGCTTGACGCTGGCCGTATCAGCAATGTTTATTTTGTTGATGTCCGGTATGATTTTGTATGAAACCAGCGCGATTATCCATGGCGGTGAAACCAACTATATTATGGCCACCATCTCTTTGTACGTCTCTATTTATAATCTGTTCTTGAGTTTATTGCAGATTTTAGGTGTGTTTGCCGGTGAAGATTGATTCACTGAAAATAAGCAAAAATCCGGTCTTGTTGGCCGGATTTTTTTTGCTTTTGACTGCTTTAACCGCTTGTCAGACACCGACGCAACCTGATCAGGTCACTTTGGTTTTTTGGCGGGCATTGTTGCGTAATGACCTGGATCAAGTCAGACAATTAGTTACTCAGGACTCCCAGCCATTGGTAAAGCCTTTGGAGCCAGAAGTTAAGGATTTCTCCATTTCAATCGGCAAAATCATTATTGAAAAGCCGCGTGCCCGGGTGGAAACCTTTTTAAAGCGGGAAAAAACGACTCAACAATTCACTACTTATTTATTGTTTGAGAAC
Organism: Methylomarinum sp.; assembly: GCA_965277025.1. GTDB lineage: Bacteria > Pseudomonadota > Gammaproteobacteria > Methylococcales > Methylomonadaceae > Methylomarinum. The sequence goes on along the minus strand of OZ255706.1, from coordinate 2,632,737 downwards.
AGTCGTTGGAAAGTTGATTACGCCAGAACGATTAGAAGTTTTTCCGGGGATGTATTTGAAAACCTGGTTCGCAGTCTGGACAAATTGGGTGAGCAACTCAATCAACAGATAGAGAAAGAGGTGATCCCCCAGCTTCAAGATCAAATTGAATCATTCGGTGAACAGCTTAAGCAGCAACTGGATGAGTTCAATCGAAACCTGAACAAGTTTTTACTGCCTCCCACTCAACAGTCCGTTCCACTTCAGCCTGGGCAACAGCAGATTTAATCTCTATCGTTATGTTGAACAAATCATTTCGGGTTTGTTCAGCAATTCCTTAAATTTGCACTGTCCGCTTGATTCGATAGTATTTCTATAATGGAGCAGTGACCTGCATCTTGTTCTGACTTACAGGATCTGACCAGCTCTGTCAGTGTTTTCCGTAAAGCGGTCAATCCCTGTAATTGAGACTCTATCTGCGCCAGTTTTTGCTCGGCAAGTTGTCGCACATCGTTGCAATGGGTGCTGTCCAGAAAAAGCAATTCTTCAATTTCCTTCAGCGTAAAGCCCAGATGCTGCGCTTGTTTAATAAAACGCAAACGCTTAAGTGCAGATTCAGGGTATTGGCGATAACCTTGCAGCGGCTTCTGAGGCTCGGTAATGAGCCCACGCCGCTGATAATAGCGAATGGTTTCAATCGTTACATTCGCCGCTTGCGCCAGTTTTCCAATTGTAAATGCCGTGGATTTTTTCATAAAATTCTTGACTCTGTTCTCTGGTACAGAGTTTAAGATAATCTCATGATTTTTACATCCTTAGATTGATCAGAAATGCCTTTGAAACTCAATTTATTGGAGACCGATATGTCTACAAAACCCACTCAAATAAAAAAATCACTCCGATTTTCCTGGTTGGGCATTGGCACTGTATTGGCCGCAATTGGTGCATCGTTATGTTGTGTTGGGCCTTTACTGCTTATTTCACTTGGCATTGGCGGAGCCTGGATTGGGTCGCTGTCTTCGATGGAAGCTGTTCGCCCCTTTTTTATGATTTTGACGGTGTTTTTCATCTGGCTCGGTTTTGACAAATTATATTTGACGGAAAGAAGCTGTGAAGAAGGTGATGCTTGTGCTTCACCGGAGGTGCTTCGTCGTCAACGCCTGTTGTTCTGGATTGGATCTATTGTCATCTTGTTATTGCTGGCTTTCCCCTGGTATGCGCCATATTTTCTTTAGGAGAATCTTATGTTGTTTAAAAAATCAATTTTCGCTATTTTATTGCTGGGATTGGCGGTCCAACCGGTAATCAGCGCTGAGCAAGCTGTGCAAACTGAACGGCAGATGCAGCAGATCAGCCTGGATATTCAAGGCATGAGCTGTGCATTATGTCCGATCACGATCAGAAAAAAGCTGGAAAAAACCCCAGGGGTCATCGAAGCCAAGGTCGATTTCGATAAAAAAATGGCATTGGTTAAATACGATGCCACAAAGGTCAATGCTCAGGGCTTAATCGACGCCATCACTAGTATTGGTTATGGAGCTTCATTGCATACAGCAAAGAAATGATCAGCACAAAAACGCTTAAAATTACCGGCATGACGTGTCCCAGTTGCGCTGAATCGATTGAAAAAGATTTGAATGCAGAGGAGGGCGTATCGATAAAAGTGGATTATCCCAGCCAAACAGCGCGTCTGGAATTTGATGATGAGAAGCATCAGCTTGATGAGCTGATTGATAAAATTCATCAATATGGTTATCAAGTGGGTATTACCTCGGAAGGTGATGCGCAAAACAGTGAAGCCGCCTGTTGTTCTCAAACAAAAGGTGAAAATCATACGCAACATATCGCCATTATCGGCACCGGTTCAGCCGCTTTCGCCTGCGCCCTGAAAGCGGTTGAAAATGGTGCCCGGGTGACCTTGATCGAGAAAAAAGACATTATTGGCGGTACTTGCGTCAATATTGGTTGTGTGCCGTCCAAAATAATGATTCGGGCGGCGCATATCGCGCATTGTCAGCAGCATCATCCCTTTCCTGGCATTAAAAAGCAAAAGCCAGTCATAAACCGTAAACAACTCTTTCAACAGCAACAGGCCAGGGTGGAAGAGCTTCGTGCAGCGAAATATGAAAATATTCTGGAAAACAATCCTGATATTCAGTTAATCAAAGGAGTAGCGCGATTTAAAGATGCGCATACCTTGCTGATTGAAAAAAACGATCAATCTGTTGAGGAATTGACAGCCGATAAGTTTTTGATTGCTACCGGTTCTTCACCGTATATTCCAGCCATACCGGGTTTGGCGCAAACACCGTTTTGGACTTCGACTGAAGCGCTGGAGTCGACAAAATTACCGCAGACATTGGCGGTTTTAGGTTCATCGATTGTCACACTGGAATTGGCTCAAGGTTATCAACGCCTGGGAACCAAGGTGGTCGTGCTTGCCCGGCATTCCTTGATGTATCGAGAAGACCCGGAGATCGGCAAAGCGCTGGAACAGGCATTCAAGGAGGAAGGGATGATTGTGTTGACCGATACCCAGACCGAGGAAGTACATTATCGAAAAAGTCTGTTTAGTGGGGGGAAGTTTGCAATCAAGACCTCTCACGGCGTGATCCACAGCGATCAGCTTCTGGTGGCGACAGGGCGAACACCGAATACCGAAGAACTTGGGCTGGAAAAGGTGAATGTCAAAACAACCGGGAATGGCGCTGTTGTTGTCGACAAGCATTTGCGTAGCAATGTCGCACATATCTTTGCGGCGGGTGATTGCTCCACACTGCCTCAATTCGTTTATGTCGCGGCGGCGGCGGGAACCCGTGCGGCAATCAATATGACTGGAGGCGATGCGGAGATCGATTTATCCGCCATGCCTGCTGTCATGTTTACCGATCCACAAATGGCGACGGCAGGATTGACGGAAATCGAAGCTCAGGCCCAGGGCATCGAAACAGAAAGCCGAATGTTGAGTCTGGATAATGTGCCCAGAGCGCTGGCCAATTTTGAAACACGAGGATTTATCAAACTGGTTATCGATAAAAATTCTCGGCGATTGGTGGGGGCGCAAATCGTTGCATCTGAAGGCGGAGAAATCATCCAGACAGTGACATTGGCCATTCATCAACAGATGACGGTTGAAGAGCTGGCTGGCCAGTTATTTCCGTATTTAACCATGGTGGAGGGGTTGAAACTTTGCGCGCAGACTTTCAGCAAGGATGTGAAGGCGTTATCTTGTTGTGCGGGGTAATGAGCTGCTAGGGAAGCGCTGGTTAAATCAGTGCTTCCTTTGGACACAGGGATGTGTCGTCAAAATCGATAGCTATAAGTTATTGATTTTGTAAGCAAAACGGAAATCGCATTTCCGTTTTGCGGGCGCTGACAAATCATGGATGATTTGTTCAGCGTTTCCCTAGGGTTCTCACGAAGAACCGTGAGAACCCTGTGAAGCTTACTGTTCATTTGATTGTAAATAGAAGTTACGCATTGACAACAGATCGAAATTTTGGGTTTAAATGATTCATATTTGGCATAAAGGTGTCGATAAACGAAGCCATAACATCGTTGAATAAATTCCGCTGTACGCTATAGCAATTATTAATCACGTCTGCAAAGCTCAATTTTTGTAATTGAACAAAGCCACAAATTGCAGAAAAAATATGATTATTTATTGCTCTTTTATTGCGAACCTGGAACCGCTCAATATTACACACCTGCTTTATTGCCCGATGATATTGCTCAATCTGCCAATGCCTATCATGTTGTTCGGTAAATGCTTTCTTGTCAAAAACAGCGGTTTTTTCTTCATCAGGTAGTGAACTTATGTAATGGCGAACTTGTTCTTTCAAGGTCGTCCGAAATAATTTCACATACCCAAAATTTTTGAGCCAAACCATTAAGCCGTCTTCCGGGATTTCTAATTGCCTGACTTGAACCCATGAACCTTATAGTGGACCCCGTAATCCGGACAATAGTTTAAACTATGACTATTGAAAAAAGAGGTACAAAAAATGAGCGAAAAAAAACGGAAAACCTTTAGCGGGGCGCAAAAGGCCAAAATCGCGCTGGAAGCGGTTAAGAACATCAAAACGATCAATGAGATTGCTCAAGAGAATGAAGTCCATCCATCTCAGGTAAGCCAATGGAAAAAGGAACTGTTGGCCAATGCGGGAAGCCTGTTTGAAGGCAAACGCGGGCCGAAAGCGGTGAAGGCGCAAGACAATCCGGACCGTCTGTACGCCAAAATCGGGCAGTTGAATATGGAACTGGATTGGCTTAAAAAAAAGTCCGGGATCAGCCTATGATCACGCGTCAAAGCTGGGTGGATCAAAAAGATGAGTTGGCGTTAAGTCGGCAATGCCAGTTATTGAACGTTACCCGCTCAGTAATCCATGAACAGAAAAAACGCCAACAACAGCCGGTGTCTGCTGAAGATCAGCAACTGTTGCGGTTGCTCGACGAAGAATATACCCGGCATCCTTTTTATGGCTCACGCCGTATGACAAAGTATTTACGCGGCCTTAACCATCAGGTCAACCGCAAACGTGTTCAGCCGCTGATGCGCATACTGGGGCTGGTCGGCATGGCGCCGGGCCCGAACACCAGTAAGCCGCATCCTGAGCATAAAGTCTATCCCTATCTGTTAAGAGGCGTCGAGGTGACACGCCCCAACCAGGTTTGGAGTACCGACATCACCTATATCCGGCTGCCGCAAGGATTTGTTTATCTGGTGGCCATCATGGATTGGTACAGCCGAAAAGTATTGGCATGGCAACTTTCCAATACCATGGACAGCGCGTTTTGCGTAAATTGTCTGGAGCAGGCCATCAAGACCTATGGCACACCGGAGATATTTAATACCGACCAGGGCGCACAGTTCACCAGCGCGGACTTCACCGGGGTATTGAGTCAGCATGGCGTGACCATCAGCATGGATGGCCGGGGACGGGCCTTGGACAATATCTTTGTTGAACGACTCTGGCGCACAGTGAAATATGAAGAAGTTTATTTGAAGCAATACGGCAACCTGCAAGCACTGTCAGCGGGGTTGACGGACTACTTTGCCTTTTACAACAGCGAACGACCGCATCAGTCGTTAGGCTATGAAAAGCCAGACAGGGTTTATCAATTCGCCACGGGAGGTGGCGCTAAAATCGTGGATAAATATAATGCCGGCACTGCCAAGCAGACGCCGGGTGAAAATATGGGCCAGAGCCATTGAGCCTGACTGTTATGAGGGTTCTATCTTAAATTCTCTAATAATTTGTCTGGACAATGGGGTCCACTTTACCTTTTTCAACAGAGACTAATCGATTACCTTCCACTGCAAAGAATAATCCTGTCTGATGATTTCTTGTCAATTTAAGATTATCCACGCAACTGTACCAGCTATCTCCTGTTACAAAACCAGGTTCTAGTCCCCAAGCTAATACTTCGGTCAGCATGTCTTGAAAATAGTCATTTTTTGTCTTTCCTTCCGCCTTATCGACCACCCGGAAATTCAGTGGTTGGTGTTTTCCTTGAATGTCTGTGTAGTACAACGTGATAAGATTGATTCCCTTGACTGCTCTATGATGTTTTCCCGACCAAAAATAACTGACAAATGCCATATATTGGCTATAAGGTTTATCAAGAACACTATCGTCAACACTCAAGGTTCCGCCCTTTAAATTCAGGCTTGCGCTGGCTTCATTGTATAAATCTCGCCCAGTGTAATGCTCCCGATTTAGAAATCGATTTACGCTATCATGTGATATTGACATGACTTCTCCTAATCGTCGACAACTAGCTTGTTTCGGCTCACTTAATAAAAAACCAATATACATGGGTAATGTACAGCAGGCTGTTGAGGGGCGTGTTATTTCTCTTATCAAGGTTTGCCTTGCATTGACTTTGGGATTTTTTAAACCCATAGTTTAACATTGCCTGTCAATGCGTAACTTCTAGTAAAGTCCTGAGTTCCTGTTGAATTTCGGGTTTTAAAAAACGCTTCAATCCACGGCCTAACTGTTTCGCCAGTAATTGTACGGCCTGATTTTTTTCGATGGCTTGCCAGCTGTCTGAACCACGATATTTGGCCAAGGCTTTTCTAACCTGGTCGCATAAATAGCATTCAGTACCAGCCGGCAAAGTGGCATGTAAGTCTCTGATCAGATGAGGTGTTATTTTGTTCATCATAACCTCCTGCTTTACAGCATAATTTGTTATGTCCATCACAAATTTTGTGATAGGGTTTCAAATTATCGATGACCTGATAAAAAATCAAGGAATTTTACTGAAAATTGATTGTTTTTTGATTTAAATCAAGCCGATAAAAATGTTTTTGATCTGTCTGTAGGCGCTGTGTGGATGAGCCTGATGAATCAGGCCGGAATGATAGCTGTCTCTAAGGCACAGATGATTGTCTGCTGTCGGACCTGGTGGCGATTACCTTGAAACAACTGCTGAATGCTTTGAGGCGGCCTGTCTTTTATCGCCAGGCCGATAAAAACCGTTCCGACCGGTTTTCCAGCCGTTCCGCCCGTCGGGCCTGCGATGCCTGTCACCGAAATGGCGATGTCCGCCCGGCTATGAGCCAGACAACCTTCCGCCATTTCTTTTGCTGTTTCAGAACTTACCGCACCAAATTTTTGCAGGGTTTGCTTTTTAACGCCCAACAGGTTAATTTTCGCGCCGTTGCTGTAGGTGACAAACCCACGTTCAAACCATTGGGAACTGCCTGGAACTTCGGTGATGGCGCTGGCGATGCCACCACCGGTGCACGACTCGGCGGTAGCGATCAGCCATGCTTTTTTGAGCAGATTTTCGCCTAATTCTTTGGCCAATTGCTCAATGGAAGCGTTTAAAGTCAGCTCATCAATCATCAATTTTTCCAGGAGGCTGTCGGGTTATGGGGTTCGTGACGAGACGAGTGGGAAATCGAGTGGATTTTTTTGCTCTTTTGAGGCGCATAGTGGTGCTACGCAACGAAAAAGAGCGGAAAAATACGCCGATTTCCCGCTGTCGCAGTAGAATCATCCATGATCTGACAGCCTCCTAGCCAATTCCGAGGCCATGCCGGTGTAATCGCGCGGTGTTAACTTTAATAACGATTGTTTGGCGGCTTCCGGGATAGGCAGTTTTTCGATGAAGGCTTTCATGCCTTCTGCCGTGATGCGTTGGCCACGGGTCAATTCTTTCAGTTTTTCATAGGGTTTTTCAATGCCATAGCGGCGCATGACAGTTTGCACAGGTTCAGCCAGAACTTCCCAGTTATCATCCAGATCCTGTTCGATTATTCCGGCATTGATCTGCAATTTGGAAATGCCTTTCAAGGTCGATTGAATGGCGATGCTGGTATGCGCCATGCCCACCCCAATATTACGCAGAACCGTCGAGTCGGTCAGATCACGTTGCCAACGCGAAATGGGCAGTTTCTCACTTAAAAAGCCAAACAGGGCGTTTGCCAGCCCCAGGTTGCCTTCGGAATTTTCAAAATCAATCGGATTGACTTTGTGTGGCATGGTGGATGAACCCACTTCACCAGCAATGGTTTTTTGTTTGAAATATCCCAGCGAAATATATCCCCAGACATCGCGGTCAAAATCCAGCAAAATGGTATTGAATCGGGATAAGGCATGAAAATATTCGGCGATATAATCATGCGGTTCAATCTGGATAGTGTAGGGGTTAAATGTCAGTCCTAAAGAACAAACAAATTTTTCGGCGAATTCAGCCCAGTCAATTCCAGGATAAGCGACCATATGTGCATTGTAATTGCCCACTGCACCGTTGATTTTGCCTAGCAGTTCGACCGCCTCAAACTGCTTTCTTTGACGCAGTAAACGGGCGACGAATACGGAAAATTCTTTGCCCGTAGTTGTCGGGCTGGCTGTTTGCCCATGTGTCCGGGACATCATCGGTTGATCGGCGCTGTCCAATGCGACCTGCTTGATGGCCTGAATACATTCGTTCATTTGTTCCAGTAAAATCTGCCGGCCATCTTTCAGCATCAAGGCGTAAGACAGGTTGTTGATGTCTTCTGATGTACAGGCGAAATGAATGAATTCAGCTATTTTTTCCAGTTCTTCATGACCGGCTATTTTTTCTTTAAGGAAATATTCCACCGCTTTTACATCATGGTTGGTGGTGCGTTCGATTTCCTTGACGCGTGCGGCATCCTGTTCACTGAATGTAGTGATAATCTGATTCAGATAGTCGCTGGCGGAAGCGGATAAAAAGGGCACTTCAATCAAAAGTGGGTGATCCGCCAGGGCTTGCAGCCAACGGATTTCCACGGTCACGCGATAACGAATCAGCCCCAGTTCGCTAAACACCGGGCGTAAAGCATCAACTTTGCCCGCATAGCGGCCATCAATAGGGGAAATTGCAGTCAGCGAATCAGTCATAGTCAATCCTGTCGAAAAAAATAAAAAGGGGAATACCTGTAACTCAAGAATTATTTAGCCGCATTGTAACGACATTCAATAATACCGCCGCCCAGACATACGTCGTCCTGGTAAAAAACCACCGATTGCCCGGGCGTAATGGCACGTTGAGGTTGGTCAAAAACGACCTTGACGCGGTCATCATCCAATGGCTCCACATGGCAAGCCTGATCCGGCTGGCGGTAACGGGTTTTTGCCGCGCAACGCAATGGTTCGGTCAGAATTTTATCATTACACCAGTCCAGCTTGATGGCTTCCAGGGTATTGTGCATCATCATCGGGTGTTCATGCCCCTGACCGACAATCAATATATTATTGTCCAAATCCTTTTCCAGTACGTACCAGGGTTCATCAGGCGCGTTTTTAACCCCGCCGATGCCAAGACCTTGCCGTTGCCCCAGTGTGTAATACATCAAGCCTTGATGATGTCCTATCACCTGGCCTTTGTTGGTTTGAATATCGCCTGGCTGGGTGGGTAAATAGCGTTGTAAAAATTCCCGAAATTTGCGTTCGCCAATAAAGCAAATGCCGGTGCTGTCTTTTTTGCGTGCATTGGCGAAGCCGGCTTTATCAGCCAGTTTACGAATTTCTTTTTTATAGAGATGCCCAATGGGAAACCAGGATTTCGACAAGACCTTCTGGCCCAAAGCATAAAGGAAATAACTTTGCTCTTTGCCGGGATCCAGACCTTTTAAAAGCTGGTATTCGCCATTTTCTTCCCGTACTCTGACGTAGTGTCCGGTGGCGATGTATTCGGCATTCAGGTCATCCAGCGCATAGTCAAGGAACGCCTTGAATTTGACATGCTTGTTGCACAGAATATCTGGATTGGGTGTGCGGCCATGTTTGAACTCGGATAAAAACACTTCAAACACTTCATCCCAATATTCGGCGGCGAAATTAACGGTTTTTAACGGAATGCCCAGGCGCTCGCAAACCTGCTCGGCATCGGCCAAGTCTTCCATGGCGGTGCAGTATTCAGTGCCATCATCTTCTTCCCAGTTTTTCATAAATAAACCGGTAACCTGATGGTCTTGTTCCAATAATTGTAAAGCAGTGACAGACGAATCAACGCCACCTGACATGCCAACGATAATATGTTTGCTCATGGTAAGTCGATAAATGATTTTAGCATTGATAAAGGGTAGCGCTGTCCTTGGCAATATTCATCAATGCTTTCTAAAACTAAAGGGCTGCGCAGATTTTTTTGACTGATTTCTTCGTGGGATAACCAATGGCTATCGATAATACCATCATCCAATGCCTGGTGTTTGTTGTGAGAATGAACGGAGCCTGTAAAACAAAAACGCAGAAAAGTAGGAAAATCACTGGAACGACGCCATAATTGTACGCCAAGCAAAAATTCCGGCTCAAAAACCCAGGCGGTTTCTTCCTGTACTTCCCGGATAATGGCGCTGATCAAATCTTCATTGGCCTCTAAATGTCCCGCTGGCTGGTTAAATGCAATGCCCTGTGATGTTTGCTCTTCCACCAACAGAAATTGTTGATTTTGTTCTATCACAGCCGCAACCGTAACATGAGGTTTCCAAACCACTTATTGCTCCCTGTTTGTGAACGATTTCAATTGAATACAGTCAAAAGTTGCAGTAATTGCTTTGCTGGCATATGAAATCTGCCAGAATCATAATAATGGCTATTTTACAAGAATTGATATTTTTATGTTTGTAAAGATTGAAATTTTTAGCTGAAAGCACTATTTTAGAAGCAGATCCTTAGTAGTTCTTTATTAATCACTGATGTTACGCGCTACGCCGGATAATTGATAAAATTTGAGGATGAACAAAGAGAAATTAGACCTGTACACAGACTATTTAATCAGCAATACGAGCTATGCGACGGCGACGGGTTTGTCGTCAATGTTAGATGGAGAAGTTAGCCATGATAGTATCACGCGTTTTTTATCGTCCAGGACGTACACATCAAAAGACCTCTGGCTGGAGGTTAAACGAACAGTCCGGAAGATTGAAGAAGAATCAGGGTGTTTGATTTTTGACGATACCATCCAGGAGAAGCAATGGACAGACGAGAATGAAGTCATTTGTTGGCATTATGACCATTGCCAGGGGCGGTCAGTCAAAGGCATCAATCTATTGAATGCCTTGTATCATACGGGCAATGTTTCGATACCCGTAGCCTTTGAAGTGGTCAAAAAACCGATTCAGTTTTGTGATATCAAAACAAAGCAGGTTAAACGAATGGCTACGGTGACCAAAAATGAGCTGATGCGTGCGATGATTCAACAGTGTTTGAACAATCGGCTTCAATTTCGCTATGTGTTGATGGATAGCTGGTTTACGGCTAAAGAGAATCTGGAGTTTATTGTTGACAAAGACAAACATTTCATTGGGGCTTTAAAGGATAATCGTTTGGTGGCGTTGAGCGTAGACGACAAGAAACAAGGAAAATTTACCCGTGTCAGTGACATTGCATTAGAGGATAAACAAGCAGTACGCGGCTGGCTAAAAGGCTACCCACATGAAGTCTTGATTGTCCGGCGAATCTTTACAAACAAAGACGGCAGTACGGCAACCGTTAATCTGGTGTGCAGTGATTTAACATTAACGGGTAAAAAGGTTGCGGCAATCTATCAGAAACGCTGGAAAGTCGAAGAATTTCATAAATCATTGAAATCCAATGCCGGGTTGGCAAAGTCGCCTACTCGTACCCCAACAACACAAAACAATCATATTTTTATGGCCATTATGGCGGTCTTTAAACTGGAGTGTCTCAAAATAAAACACCAAACCAATCATTTTGCTTTGAAGGCTAAATTATATATCAAGGCCATTCGGCAGGCTTTTGCTGAATTGCAACAATTCAAGACCGCGTAACATCAGTTAATCACAATGTCTGATACCAATCCTTTGCATGATAACGATAGCGGCCTGGTTGTACAGGAAGCGAAACCACAATTAAAAAAACCTCCTTTATATAAAGTTATCCTGTTAAACGATGATTTTACACCGATGGATTTTGTCGTCGAAATACTCACTGATTTTTTTCATATGTCAGAAGAAAAAGCAACTCAGGTCATGCTGCAAGTCCATACTCAAGGGGTAGGGGTTTGCGGCGTTTACAGCAAAGATGTGGCGGAAACCAAAGTCCATATCGTCAACGAATATTCTCGCGAACATCATCACCCTTTGATGTGCGCAATGGAAGAGGCTTAGATTATGTTAAGTAAAGAGTTGGAAGTCACGCTGAATACGGCTTTCACAACGGCGCATCAGAAACGCCATGAATTTATAACCGTCGAGCATTTATTGCTGGCGCTGCTGGATAATGAAACTGTTATCCCAATCCTGAATGCCTGCGCCTGTGATATCAATACGCTCCGAGGTGAATTGGCTCAATTCATCGATGAAACCGCCTCGTTGATTCCTGAAGGTATTCACCGAGAAACCCAGCCGACACTGGGGTTTCAGCGGGTTTTGCAACGCGCGGTCTTTCATGTTCAGGCATCTGAAAAAAAAGAAGTGAGCGGTGCTAATCTGTTTGTTGCGCTGTTCAGTGAGCAAGACTCTCATGCAGTGTATTTACTGAACAAGCAGGATATTACCCGATTGGACGTGGTTAATTTTCTGGCGCATGGTGTGGCCAAAAATGATGAAGATTCACTCAATACAGGCGAACAAAATTATGAGGATGCCCAGAGCAGTGAGCAAGCGGCACAGGAAAGTCCGCTGGAAAAATACGCCACCAATCTCAATGAAGAAGCTTTGGTGGGTAAAATTGACCCATTGATTGGCCGTGAAGACGAAGTCGATCGCACTATTCAGATTTTATGCCGCCGGCGCAAAAACAATCCATTGCTGGTGGGAGAATCGGGTGTTGGTAAAACAGCGATTGCCGAAGGCTTGGCAAAGCGTATTGTCGAAGAAGATGTGCCTGATGTGCTGCTAGATAATGTCATTTATGCGCTGGATTTGGGTGCGCTGGTTGCCGGAACAAAATACCGGGGCGATTTCGAGAAACGCTTGAAGGCGTTGGTCAATCAATTAAAGAAAGAACCCCGTTCTATTCTGTTTATTGATGAAATTCACACCATTATTGGCGCAGGTTCCACTTCTGGTGGGGTTATGGATGCCTCCAACCTGATTAAACCGGTCCTGGCTTCAGGGCAATTGCGCTGTATTGGATCAACTACCTATCAGGAGTATCGCGGAATTTTCGAGAAGGATCATGCATTGGCAAGGCGTTTTCAGAAGATCGATGTGTTGGAGCCATCAGTGGAAGACACCATCAAGATTTTGCAGGGCTTGAAATCCCGCTTTGAAGAACATCATGATCTGACTTATACAGCAGAGGCATTGAAACAGGCGGCTGAGCTGTCATCACGTTTTATAACCGATAGACACTTGCCGGACAAGGCCATCGATATTATTGATGAAGCAGGCGCCAGACAACGCTTGTTTACCGGTGAAAAACGTAAAAAAGTGATCGATAGCCAGGAAATCGAGGAAGTGGTCGCCAAGGTAGCCCGGGTACCGGTACAAACGGTTTCATCGAATGAGATCGACAAATTACAAAATCTGGAAAAGAACCTGAAAATGCTGGTGTTTGGCCAGGATGAGGCCATTTCTGAACTGGCCAATGCAGTTAAATTATCACGATCAGGCCTTAGGGATACCAGTAAGACCATTGGTTCTTTTCTGTTTTCAGGTCCGACTGGCGTCGGTAAAACCGAGGTGACCCGGCAATTAGCCAAAGTTCTGGGTATCGAACTGATTCGTTTTGATATGTCAGAATATATGGAACGACATACCGTTTCCCGCCTGATTGGCGCACCACCGGGCTATGTCGGTTTCGATCAAGGGGGCTTGCTGACCGAGGCAGTCACCAAACATCCGCATGCGGTTTTATTGTTGGACGAATTGGAAAAAGCCCATCCGGATGTGTTTAATTTGTTATTACAAATTATGGATCATGGTACGTTGACTGACAACAATGGCCGGAAAGCTGATTTCCGCAATATTATTCTGGTGATGACCACCAATGCGGGCGCTGAAGAAGGCAGTCGCGCTTCGATCGGTTTTACCCAGCAGGATCATTCAACTGACAGCATGAAAGTGATTGAGAAGAGTTTCTCACCCGAGTTTAGAAACCGGCTCGACGCCATTGTCCAGTTCAAACCATTGGATATTAGCATTGTGGGCCAGGTAGTCGATAAATTTATCTTCGAACTGGAAGCCGTTCTGGCGGAGAAAGACGTCACGTTGAGTCTTGATTCTGAAGCAAGACTCTGGTTGGCCGAACACGGTTGTGACCCGAAAATGGGGGCCAGACCAATGAGCCGCCTGATCCAGGAAAGAATCAAAAAGCCGCTGGCCAATGAATTGTTATTTGGCAAATTAACCAATGGCGGCCATGTTCAGGTCGTCGTTAACAACGACGAACTGGCCTTCTCTATTAACAGTAAGGATTTGATCCCGATGGATTAGCGCTTTATCACGCATGCGATAACGGATAAGCGTTTAGCGCATGCGGAAAGTGATGCGTCCTTTGGTCAAATCATAAGGTGTCATTTCCACTTTTACTTTGTCACCGGTCAAGATACGGATGTAATGTTTACGCATTTTGCCTGAGATATGGGCAGTAATAACATGTCCATTTTCCAGCTCTACCCGAAACATCGTGTTGGGAAGAGTGTCGATGACTTTACCTTCCATTTCAATTTGATCTTCTTTAGCCATTTATTGCTCCTGATTCGTTAAATCAGGCGATTTTAGCATATTCTTGGTGTCAGCAGAATAGGGTTGTTAATCTGAAATTAAGAATAGCCTTTATATACTGTATCTTTTATTTTCAATGGACCTTGTTATGCCCTCAATTTACAAATTTTTTGTTTTTTTGTTGATCTTACCGGCGAGTACGGTATGCCAGGCAGACTGGATGGATTTTCTGCAAAAAACCTTGGGAGAATCGGCGGGTGATTCGGGAACGACGCTGGCCAAATCAGCGTTGTCAAACAGTGAAGTGGTGACGGGGTTGAAAGAGACACTGGCGACCGGTGTTGAATCGGCAATTAATACATTGGGCAAACCGGGTGGATTTACCGAAAATCCATTGGTGAAAATAGCTGTGCCGGATTCGTTGAAAACCGTTGCCAGTGCCGCCAGAACTATCGGCCAGGGGCAGTACGTCGATGAAATAGAAACGACGATGAACAAAGCGGCCGAGCAGGCGGTTCCCGAAGCGGCCGGAATTTTGGCCGACGCTATCCGTAAAATGAGCATTGATGATGCAATGAAAATTTTGAATGGGCCAGATGATGCAGCGACGCAATATTTTCGCAAAGTAGCCGGAAAGGATCTGGCCGAACGCTTCAAACCGATTGTCAGCCAGGCTACAGATGCCACCGGGGCAACCGCATCCTACAAGCAATTGATGGGATCCGCCAATTCCGTATTGGGTGGTTTTTTACAAAACAATAACAGTCTGGATTTGGATCAGTATGTGACGAATAAGGCCCTGGATGGACTTTTTCAATATATCGCAAAAGAAGAGCAGGCGATTCGTAATAATCCTGCAGCTCGCGGCAGTGATATATTACGCAAAATATTTGCCCGTTAGGGAAGCGCTGATTAAATCAGTGCTTCCCGCGACACAGGGATGTGTCGTCAAAATCGATAGCTGCAAGCTATTGATTTTGTAAGCAAAGCGGAAATCGCATTTCCGTTTTGCGGGCGCTGACAAATCATGGATGATTTGTTCAGCGCTTCCTTAGTAAACTTATGACGGTGGTGATAGCGCTTTTAATGCCGGTAAAAACACAATGCTTTTCCCTTTAAACGGAAAGTGAGGGTATTGCCGGAATTGGTCGGCGATTTTATCTGGAACAATTTTAATGACAACCCCATCAGGGTGTAGCTGGAGCCACTGACGAAGATTATTTTCATGCTTAATCACGGTCAAAGGTTGCTTCAATCGTCCTACGAAATTATATTGACCATGATATTTTGCCGTATAAAAAACAATACGCTTGTTTTTTTGTAATTCGGCAACTTTTTCGGCTGCAGGGCGCATATCATAGCGATAACCCAGCACAGAAAAAGCGGCGCATTCGACCAGTAAAAAAGAAACAATGCTGCTCAAGCAAATATAAAAGACCGCAGTCTGCCTGTGTTTTCCTTTGATGAACAGAAAAAGGGCGTTGAAAATTAACAAGACTCCCCAAACCGGTGAAAGATGGGCGAATTCATCTTTTAAATGCAGCTGCTGGTTTATTTGTGGCAATAAGGCCAGCGCCACGCCACAGATCAAGTAAATGGCAGAGATAGTAAAAGGTCTGGCATGCTGTTTGTCGGCCAAAACCTTGTCCAGACCAAAACTGATCAACAATGCAAAAGCGGGCATTAACGGCAGCAAATAATGGATGCGCTTGCCGCTGATTAATGAAAAGGCGACAAACACCGGCAACAGCCAGGCAAGACAAAATCTGATGCCCGGATTTTGACTGTCAAATTCTTTCAGCGTTTGCCAGAAGGGTTTCCACAATAACCACGGCAGTAAAATAAAGGGCAGTCTTTCCAAATACCACCACCAGGGCAGGCGATGGGCGAATGAATTGACGATACGGCCACTGGTCTGGCCGAAGAAAATGGCGTTTCGATAGGCTTCTCCGCCACTGATGCCGGCCGGAATCGCCCAGCATAGCGCAATTACAGCGCCGATGATCACGGCGGAAAACAGCCCCCAGTACCAGTGCGTCCAAGGTAAATTTTCACTTTTCTGTTTTAACCACCAGGGAGCCAATAGCGCAACCGGCAATAGATGCAGCAAGATGACCGGCTCTTTGGTTAAAATACCTCCACCGATGGCGATGCCCAACAACAGCCAGCGTTTCCATGTCCACCCGCAAAAAGCCAGTTTCACGATGCTGTAAATTCCCAGCAAGACAAAAAAAGCCAGCATCATGTCGAACATGGTCAGGGTGCCATATAGCATCCAGAAGAAAAATCCCAGCAACACAAACTGTACATTGGTTTGTATAGAGGCTTGTTTCGGCCACATCATTCTGGCGATTTGACCAGCCAGGATGATGCCGGCCAAAGAGAACAGCGGGCCGATCCAGCGAATCAACGTTTCATTGACGCCGAAAATCGCCCAAACCAGGTTAATCAACCAAAACAACAAAGGGGGCTTGTGGCTATAGGTTTGCCCGTTTAAATGAGGGACCAGCCAGTCATGGTTCAGCCACATTTCCCAGGCAACGGAAACATAGCAGGTTTCATCCACCGGAAATAAAGGTCTGACAGCAATGCTTACCCCGCTTAAGAACAGCCATAACAAATAGAGCCAGTATTTCTCTGGAATACGTTTGTTCATTAACATTGTCTGAAGGTTTTTATACGGGGAAAAATGTCGCCTGATTTCGGAACAAGAGACAGCTTGTGCAGCGTTTTATCAAGGCGCTTTGTAATCATCTTTGTGATAAATAATAAAATACAAATTACGCAGATAAATAAACAGCCCGGTCGCCTGGCCAACAATAAAAACCGGGTCTTGCTTGTGAATGGCGTAAGATAAAAGGGTTAGGCCGCCAGCAATACTGAAATACCAGAAAGCAACCGGAAACACGCTTTTTTTCTCTTTTTCGCTTTTGATCCATTGCACCAAAAACCGGGCGGAAAACAATGCCTGGCCTAAAAAACCGATAGCCAGCCAGATTGATTCACTATCCATTTTTGATTTCCTCCGCAATGACTGGCTGGGCGCGGCTTAACAGCCACATGACGCCGATTAAATCGATAATGCCCACCCAAAGGCGTCCCCAGGTGCCGTATTTGGAGACCCCACGTTCACGGGGTCGATGATTGACAGGTTCGGAAATAACTCGGCCACCTTCCCGAATGATCAATGCCGGTAAAAAACGATGCATATGATCAAAATAAGGCAGATCCAGGAATTTGTCGCGAAAAAAAACTTTCAATCCACAACCCGTATCAGGCGTTTTATCTTTTAACAAAGTCGACCGGATGGCGTTGGCGAATTTCGACGAGAAAATACGCCATTGTGAATCCAGTCTTTTCTGCCGCCAGCCAGCAACCATCCACAAGTTTGATTGGCTGGACTGATTTTTGATTAATGTTTCATATAAACGGGGAATATCAGCCGGGTCGTTCTGGCCATCACCATCCAACGTGGCGACGACTGGAAATTTCGCATGTTTGATGCCGGTGCGTAACGCGGCGCTTTGCCCATAACTGGTTTTATGGCGAATGACGCGCAGCGTGGAAAACTGCGTCAGGGCGTGTTGCAAAACTTTCGCCGTTTCATCCTGACTGCCGTCATCGACATAAATAATTTCATGGGATGCTGAGGCGGACATGGCTTGCGTGATTTCTTCGAGCAAAGGCAGGATATTTTCAGCCTCATTAAAAACGGGAACAACGACAGATAATTTCATTATGCTAAAAGCCAGGTTAAGCTGTTTGGGGCGTAAAAAAGATTTTCATTGTATCAAAAAAACAACACCAGGCCTCATTTATTAATACTAAAAATTAATAACTTAACCCGGATATTTAACCAGGATTCGGGACTTGGCCGGATGACTTGTTGTTTAAAACGGAAAGTTGTATTGACCTTGAATTTTTTGGCTGGTAGGCTACGCCGCAATTTCGGTTCCCTTTAACGAGGGAGGAAACAGGGAACAGGGTGCGACATTATTGTCAAAGCCCTGGCTGACCCGCAACTGTAAACGACGAGTCTGTATTGACCAAAGCCACTGGGAAACTGGGAAGGCGAAATACAGGCGATGACGCGTGAGCCAGGATACCTGCCGGAATGAGTATCATCTTAGAACCTGTTTAAGATCAGCTGCGCCACTGTCCTTTGTATTTGGGCGGTGCTCGAAATCCTCATTTACTCTGTGTAAACTTCGGTTTCTGCGCTCCGTCCGCACACACAAAACAGCGGCTCGTAACGATATTGAACAGGTTCTTAGCCACAAATCGGGTTTATTTGTGGGGCGGAAAGACCGTTTTCGATGATGCGTGAGTGTGCCGCATTTGTTGAATATCTGGAAAACGGGCTTTCTATCTATCTCCTCCCTCGATAGCCTGTCTGCTTCTTTATGCACAAATGTCGGCATTGGATTGCGCCGACGGAAAACCCTCTTGATGACTCTCCTGTCGGCGTTTTTTATCTGTTGAAAACGTGGAGAATCATGTCTGTTTTAGTCAAAAAATCTTGTAACTACTCAGCGTATTTTACCAAAAGCATCAGGTCACTGAGTAAATTCCGGTAATTTCCCCTTAAATACCAGTACCAACGCTTCAGAGGCACTGACATGATGTTTACGACAAGTGGATAGATATCCCCGAATACGGCAGAAGGTGATGGCACCCTGCTCACTCCTGAAACACCCCGATATTTTTTGCTGCACCTTGGTCATGCGGATATCATAGAAGTTACGCATTGACAACAGATTTAAATTTTGGGTTTAAATGATTCATATTTGGCATAAAGGTGTCGATAAACGAAGCCATAACATCGTTGAATAAATTCCGCTGTACGCTATAGCAATTATTAATCACGTCTGCAAAGCTCAATTTTTGTAATTGAACAAAGCCACAAATTGCAGAAAAAATATGATTATTTATTGCTCTTTTATTGCGAACCTGGAACCGCTCAATATTACACACCTGCTTTATTGCCCGATGATATTGCTCAATCTGCCAATGCCTATCATGTTGTTCGGTAAATGCTTTCTTGTCAAAAACAGCGGTTTTTTCTTCATCAGGTAGTGAACTTATGTAATGGCGAACTTGTTCTTTCAAGGTCGTCCGAAATAATTTCACATACCCAAAATTTTTGAGCCAAACCATTAAGCCGTCTTCCGGGATTTCTAATTGCCTGACTTGAACCCATGAACCTTTTTCAACAGAGACTAATCGATTACCTTCCACTGCAAAGAATAATCCTGTCTGATGATTTCTTGTCAATTTAAGATTATCCACGCAACTGTACCAGCTATCTCCTGTTACAAAACCAGGTTCTAGTCCCCAAGCTAATACTTCGGTCAGCATGTCTTGAAAATAGTCATTTTTTGTCTTTCCTTCCGCCTTATCGACCACCCGGAAATTCAGTGGTTGGTGTTTTCCTTGAATGTCTGTGTAGTACAACGTGATAAGATTGATTCCCTTGACTGCTCTATGATGTTTTCCCGACCAAAAATAACTGACAAATGCCATATATTGGCTATAAGGTTTATCAAGAACACTATCGTCAACACTCAAGGTTCCGCCCTTTAAATTCAGGCTTGCGCTGGCTTCATTGTATAAATCTCGCCCAGTGTAATGCTCCCGATTTAGAAATCGATTTACGCTATCATGTGATATTGACATGACTTCTCCTAATCGTCGACAACTAGCTTGTTTCGGCTCACTTATAGAAGTTATAAAGTGGACCCCATTGTCCAGACAAATTATTAGAGAATTTAAGATAGAACCCTCATAACAGTCAGGCTCAATGGCTCTGGCCCATATTTTCACCCGGCGTCTGCTTGGCAGTGCCGGCATTATATTTATCCACGATTTTAGCGCCACCTCCCGTGGCGAATTGATAAACCCTGTCTGGCGTTTCATAGCCTAACGACTGATGCGGTCGTTCGCTGTTGTAAAAGGCAAAGTAGTCCGTCAACCCCGCTGACAGTGCTTGCAGGTTGCCGTATTGCTTCAAATAAACTTCTTCATATTTCACTGTGCGCCAGAGTCGTTCAACAAAGATATTGTCCAGGGCCCGTCCCCGGCCATCCATGCTGATGGTCACGCCATGCTGACTCAATACCCCGGTGAAGTCCGCGCTGGTGAACTGTGCGCCTGGTCGGTATTAAATATCTCCGGTGTGCCATAGGTCTTGATGGCCTGCTCCAGACAATTTACGCAAAACGCGCTGTCCATGGTATTGGAAAGTTGCCATGCCAATACTTTTCGGCTGCACCAATCCATGATGGCCACCAGATAAACAAATCCTTGCGGCAGCCGGATATAGGTGATGTCGGTACTCCAAACCTGGTTGGGGCGTGTCACCTCGACGCCTCTTAACAGATAGGGATAGACTTTATGCTCAGGATGCGGCTTACTGGTGTTCGGGCCCGGCGCCATGCCGACCAGCCCCAGTATGCGCATCAGCCGCTGAACCCGTTTGCGGTTGACCTGATGGTTAAGGCCGCGTAAATACTTTGTCATACGGCGTGAGCCATAAAAAGGATGCCGGGTATATTCTTCGTCGAGCAACCGCAACAGTTGCTGATCTTCAGCAGACACCGGCTGTTGTTGGCGTTTTTTCTGTTCATGGATTACTGAGCGGGTAACGTTCAATAACTGGCATTGCCGACTTAACGCCAACTCATCTTTTTGATCCACCCAGCTTTGACGCGCGATCATAGGCTGATCCCGGACTTTTTTTAAGCCAATCCAGTTCCATATTCAACTGCCCGATTTTGGCGTACAGACGGTCCGGATTGTCTTGCGCCTTCACCGCTTTCGGCCCGCGTTTGCCTTCAAACAGGCTTCCCGCATTGGCCAACAGTTCCTTTTTCCATTGGCTTACCTGAGATGGATGGACTTCATTCTCTTGAGCAATCTCATTGATCGTTTTGATGTTCTTAACCGCTTCCAGCGCGATTTTGGCCTTTTGCGCCCCGCTAAAGGTTTTCCGTTTTTTTTCGCTCATTTTTTGTACCTCTTTTTTCAATAGTCATAGTTTAAACTATTGTCCGGATTACGGGGTCCACTATATTACGCATTGACAACAGATCGAAATTTTGGGTTTAAATGATTCATATTTGGCATAAAGGTGTCGATAAACGAAGCCATAACATCGTTGAATAAATTCCGCTGTACGCTATAGCAATTATTAATCACGTCTGCAAAGCTCAATTTTTGTAATTGAACAAAGCCACAAATTGCAGAAAAAATATGATTATTTATTGCTCTTTTATTGCGAACCTGGAACCGCTCAATATTACACACCTGCTTTATTGCCCGATGATATTGCTCAATCTGCCAATGCCTGTCATGTTGTTCGGTAAATGCTTTCTTGTCAAAAACAGCGGTTTTTTCTTCATCAGGTAGTGAACTTATGTAATGGCGAACTTGTTCTTTCAAGGTCGTCCGAAATAATTTCACATACCCAAAATTTTTGAGCCAAACCATTAAGCCGTCTTCCGGGATTTCTAATTGCCTGACTTGAACCCATGAACCTTTTTCAACAGAGACTAATCGATTACCTTCCACTGCAAAGAATAATCCTGTCTGATGATTTCTTATCAATTTAAGATTATCCACGCAACTGTACCAGCTATCTCCTGTTATAAAACCAGGTTCCAGTCCCCAAGCTAATACTTCGGTCAGCATGTCTTGAAAATAGTCATTTTTTGTCTTTCCTTCCGCCTTATCGACCACCCGGAAATTCAGTGGTTGGTGTTTTCCTTGAATGTCTGTGTAGTACAACGTGACAAGATTGATTCCCTTGACTGCTCTATGATGTTTTCCCGACCAAAAATAACTGACATATGCCATATATTGGCTATAAGGTTTATCAAGAACACTATCGTCAACACTCAAGGTTCCGCCCTTTAAATTCAGGCTTGCGCTGGCTTCATTGTATAAATCTCGCCCAGTGTAATGCTCCCGATTTAGAAATCGATTTACGCTATCATGTGATATTGACATGACTTCTCCTAATCGTCGACAACTAGCTTGTTTCGGCTCACTTAATAAAACATGGGTAATGTACAGCAGGCTGTTGAGGGGCGTGTTATTTCTCTTATCAAGGTTTGCCTTGCATTGACTTTGGGATTTTTTAAACCCATAGTTTAACATTGCCTGTCAATGCGTAACTTCTAACTTAATAAAAAACCAATATACATGGGTAATGTACAACAGGCTGTTGAGGGGCGTGTTATTTCTCTTATCAAGGTTTGCCTTGCATTGACTTTGGAATTTTTTAAACCCATAGTTTAACATTGCCTGTCAATGCGTAACTTCTATGTTCATAAACCGGCTTTAGCAGGCTGTTGATTTAATCCAACCTGGAGGCCGCATTGTTTCGTTGCCATAATTGGCATTTGATTACATAACTAATTGTTATTTATGGTAAAATGATTCAATCCATTTGATATTCCTCGATTTTTTATTTGTTATGCGCGGCATTGATTATACCCAAAACGAATTATTCAGTTATCGGACACTGGAATCGCGAATTCCGAGTGATCATCCTTTACGCAAACTACGATATTTGGTCGATATTCTATTGACTACTTTGGATGAGGAGTTCGATGACCTGTATTCCCGACGGGGCCGGGCGTCAATCGCTGCCCGCCATGGAGAGCGAAGCGAAGGCGGGTAGTCCCCGGTAGCCGCGAGGCGACACGGGATACCCGACGTGCCGAAGGCGCCAAAGGGGATCCCAAGGGAGCATCCGAACGCGGCGTCCAGTCATATGGGAGGCCGGTGTGTAGCCGCAACGAGCTTGCGATGTTGTGGCGGAACGCCGGGTGACCAGGACGGCCGGGGCACCAATGAGTTGTCGAAGATCGAGTCGATTTTGGGGACTCGGATGTCCCAAAATCTTTCACGAGATCGAAGACTCGCTTGAAATGAAGGGCTGGAGCCGGAGGCATAGGGGCGTTTTTCAACAGCCTGTTAACTATGGCACATCGATGCCGGTCAAGGGAAGGCGGTGTCCATTCCATCTGAACAAATCATCCTTGATTTGTCAGCACCCGCAAAGCGGAAATGCGATTTCCGCTTTGCTTACAAAATCAATGGCTTGTCGCCATCGATTTTGGTGGCGCATCCATGCGCCACTGGAATCGCGAATAAATCAGCGATTCCTTAAGCGTTGATATGTTTTTTCAGGTTTTTCGGTAACGAAAAGACCACTTTCTCTTCAATTCCCTCATTCTCTTTTACTGTCTCACCACCCCATTTTTTCAATTGTTCGATTACCTGCTGAACCAGAATTTCAGGGGCGGAAGCACCGGCGGTGACGCCGATCACATCGACCCCTTCCAGCCATGAGCGATCCAGGTCTTTATAAGTATCGATCAGATAGGCGGGTTTTCCCAGTTGTTCGGCGATTTCACGCAAACGATTGGAGTTTGAGCTGTTGGGCGAGCCAACGACGAGTATCAGGTCGGATTTTTCCGCCAGGTCATGCACGGCATCCTGACGGTTTTGCGTGGCGTAGCAGATATCGTCTTTTTTCTGTTCCTGGATGGCTGGAAATGTTTCTTTCAACGCATCGACCATGGTTTGGGTGTCGGTCATCGATAAGGTCGTTTGCGTGACATAAGCCAGGTTTTCAGGGTTGTTTACCTTGAGGTTTTTGACGTCTTCCGGTGTTTCTACCAGATAGATATTGCCATTTTCCGTACATTTTTCATATTGCCCCATCGTGCCTTCGACTTCCGGGTGTCCGGCATGGCCGATCAAAATGACTTCGCGGTCCTGTTTGGCGTGTTTGACCACTTGCAGATGAACCTTGGTAACCAGCGGACAGGTTGCGTCAAAAACAATCAAATTGCGATCCTTGGCTTCTTGTTGTACTTTTTTCGACACACCGTGGGCGCTGAAAATCAAATAAGAACCCAGCGGCACATCGCTTAAATCTTCAATGAAGATAGCGCCTTTTTCTTTCAGGCCACCGACGACGGTGCGGTTATGAACAACCTCATGACGAACATAGATAGGGGCGCCAAAGGTTTCAATGGCCTGGTCGACGATTTCAATGGCGCGGTCTACGCCAGCACAGAAACCACGAGGATTAGCGAGAATAATTTGCATATCTTGAGTCTTTTACTTGGTTAAGTTGGGATGATTTTACCCTAATTTATGGTCGGAGACGATGATTCCATCGTTATCGGCATACAGCCAATGATCTTTCCTGAAATTGATTCCGGCAAATGTGATCATGACATCGCGTTCGCCATGGCCGTGTTTGCGGCTTTTTAACGGATGGGTGTTCAATGCCCGTATGCCGATAGGGAGCCTGTTGATCTGATCCGAGTCACGAATACAGCCATACACAATGATACCTTGCCAGCCATTTTCACACGCTTTTTGCGTCAGGTCATCGCCTAACAGGGCGCAGCGGTGAGAGCCGCCGCCATCGATGACCAGTACCCGGTCGGTTACTTTTTCTTCCAGTGCCTGTCTGACCAGTGTGTTGTCTTCATAAACCCGCAAGGTTGTGATGGCGCCACAGAAAGCGGCATGTTGACCAAAATGTCTGAACAAGGGTTCAGCTATCTGGAAGAGTTCTTCTTCAGAATATTGATCACAAAGGTCGGCTGTGGCAAAAGTTTTCATCGGTTTTTCTCGGGTTGTGGTAATGATAAGGCGCCAGGTAAAAAGAACTCACTGACCAGCAATGGATGTTTTTGTATCCGATAAATGGTGCGCCTGCCCCAAATATTATCCGGCAAATCCAGTTGTGTTTGCAAAGCACTTGACCAATATTTTGTTGCAACAGAACTCATTTGCAGCTGGCCACGCTCAAGGCTTGGATAGGAAAAGATAACTTCGCCCAAAGGGCGTGTGCCTAAGTGCGACAGATTGCGTTTGGCGATTTTAATGGTTTTTTCCGGCAAAATGGTGCGCGCCAGAATCAATGGGGTGTTATTGGCGAACAACAATACTTCACGCACCAGTTGGTAACGATGATGATCGAGCCGCAACAGGGCGCATTCACCCGGGAAGGCCGGTTTCCATTGATGGAACAGAATTTTGACCCTTACCTGGCCGGGAAATTGATTGCGTAGGCGTTGCGTCAACGAACCGCTTTCATAAATCCAGGATTTTACCTGGGCAGGAAGGTGATGGCGTAAATCCGGCCGGCTATCTTTCCAGACCGGATCTTTGCATAATAAAAGGCTGTTACGAAAAGGCACGTTGTTTATTTATACCTCGGCATAAGGGTTATGATGACTGAGCCATCGTTCAATCAAGGGAGCAACCGAATCAGGCTGGTGTGTAATGATGTAATTACCTGCCTGCTGCACAGCATCCAGCAAATCCTGATCACGTCCTAAATCGGCAATTCTAAACTGAATCTGGCCGGTTTGCCGGGTGCCAAGCACTTCACCGGGGCCACGAATAGCCAGATCTTTTTCTGCGATAACGAAGCCATCATTGCTTTCCCGTAAAATACCCAGGCGCTGTTTGCCCGTGTCTGAAAGTGGCGGCTGGTAGAGCAGCAGGCAATAGCTTTCCTGGCTGCCTCGTCCAACCCGGCCGCGTAATTGGTGTAGTTGGGACAGTCCCAGCCGTTCGGCATTTTCGATAATCATCAAACTGGCATTAGGGACATCCACGCCAACCTCGATGACAGTGGTTGCGACCAGCAAATCATAGTGATGTTGCTTGAAATCATGCATGATTTGTTCTTTTTCTGCGGCTTTCAGGCGGCCGTGCACCAACGCGATGCGAAGCCCCGGCAGGGCTTGCTGCAGATACTCTACGGTTTTTTCCGCCGCTTCACATTGTAAGGCCTCAGATTCTTCAATCAAGGTACAAACCCAATAGCTTTGATGATTCTGTTTGGCCCATTGGCGGATCCTGTCAATGACCTCGTCACGACGGGAAGATGGGAGCACGCGGGTTGTGACGGGCTTACGGCCAGGAGGTAGTTCGTCGATAACGGAAATATCCAGATCGGAGTATTGTAGCATCGCCAGGGTTCTTGGGATTGGCGTCGCAGTCATGACTAATTGGTGAGGTTTCAAGCCGGTTGAGCGGGCTTTTTCCCGTAATGCCAGGCGTTGATGCACGCCAAAACGGTGTTGCTCGTCAATGATAATCAAACC
This sequence comes from Methylomarinum sp., assembly GCA_965277025.1. Taxonomy (GTDB): domain Bacteria; phylum Pseudomonadota; class Gammaproteobacteria; order Methylococcales; family Methylomonadaceae; genus Methylomarinum. The sequence goes on along the minus strand of OZ255706.1, from coordinate 2,606,502 downwards.
GAGTCTGGCGAACTCCACTTGTTCCTGGAACAAAGCATGGGTACCAATGATAATGCTGGCCTCTCCTTGTTGTATGGCTTTCAGGGTTTGCTGGCGTTTTTTGCCTTTTAACTGGCCACTCAGGAAAAAAGGCTCAAGGCCTAAACTGGAAAACCATTGGCTGAAATTGCGCAAGTGCTGTTCTGCCAGCAGCTCTGTTGGCGCCATGATAGCGGTTTGAAAGTTTGATGCATGGGCCATCAATGCAGCGCAGGCGGCGACCAGGGTTTTGCCGGAGCCAACATCGCCTTGAACCAGTCGCAGCATGGGGTGTGTTTGTTGGCAATCGCGCTCGATTTCGGCAATGACGCGTTGTTGAGCGGCTGTCAGTTGAAAGGGAAGCTGCTGTAAAAACTGCTTTTTCAAGGCGGTGTCCACTGTCAATAGCGGAGCCTGCCATTGTTTTAATTGTTGTTTGCCTTGCAACATTTTTAAATGATGGGCGAGTAATTCCTCAAAAGCCAGCCGTTTTAACGCCGTATTTTGTTGTAATTGTGCGGGCAAGGGGGAATGTAGTGTTTCCAGTGCCTGTTGCAGAGGTGGAAACCCATGTCGCTCACGGACAGAGTCGGGCAGAAAGTCCTGAAGCTGATCGTTCAGTGATGCGAGGGCTTGCTGAATGGCTTTTCTCAACGTCGCTTGACGCAAGCCTTCGGTGCTGGGATAAACCGGCGTCAGCCGCTCCTCTGTCGGTACTTGTTGCGAATGATAAACAGAGTACTCGGGGTGAGTCATTTCCAGGCCCTGGTATCCTGCACGAATTTCCCCAAAGCAGGCGAGATAGACGCCGGGTTTTAATTGTTTGAGCTGGGCGGCGCTGTAGTGGAAAAAACGTAAATTGATTTGGGCGGTGTCATCGTTCAGGGTGATGATTAAATGACGCTTGCCATGCGGGAGGACGGTTGCAGCTTCGATAATGCCAGCGATTAAAACGGTTTGGCCTGCCGTTAAAGAAGCGATCGGGTGGCAACGGGTTTTGTCCAGATAACGATGCGGTAAATGAAATAGCAGATCCTGAACATAATGGATACCCAGTTTATCCAGTCTGGCAACCGATTGTGGGCCAATACCTTTAAGATTGGAAACCGGTTGCCGGGAAATATCCATTCGTGTTGTTTAAATACTGTAAGGTTCCTGGATTTCCATTACAGCATCCATTTCAATGCCTACGCCTTTTGGCAGGGCGGCAACGCCAACAGCGGCCCGTGCAGGGTAGGGTTGTTCAAAATATTCGCCCATGATCTCATTGACGATAGGGAAGTTGGTTAGATCGGTCAGATAGACATTCAGTTTGACGATATCATTCAGATCGCCGCCAGCCGCTTCGCAGACCGCTTTCAGGTTATCGAAAACGCGGCGAATGTGGTCGCGAATGTCGCCGGGTACGATTTCCATGGTTTCAGGGTCCAATGGAATCTGCCCCGACAAATAAACGGTGCTGTCCACCTTGATGGCTTGTGAATAGGTGCCGATTGCCTGAGGAGCCTGTTTGGTATAGATAACGTGTTTGTTCATAGTTTACGCTTTGATTCGGGTTATTTTTAAAACAATATTCAATTTTTTCAATTTTCGGATAATGTTGGCCAGATGCACCCGGTTTTTTACCGTCAGTGTTATCAGGTCTACGGAAACCTCCTTGTCCTGGACGAGAATGGTGACATTTTCGATATTGGATTCCATGCTGGAAATGGTAGTGGCGATGGTGGCCAGCGTGCCACGCTGATTGAGCAGTTCAATCTTGATTTCGGCCGGAAATTCACCTTCTGTTTCCTGGCACCACTCGACATCCAGCCAACTGGTTTGTTTTTTTCTGACATCGTTACTGTTGCGGCAATCTGAATGGTGCACGACGATACCTTTGCCAGGATTGAAAAAACCGATAATCGGGTCGCCGGGAATCGGATGGCAGCATTTCGCCAAAGTGACGACCATGCCTTCGGTACCTTTGATTATCAACGGGTTGGTGGTGTTATGTTGGGTATTGTCTTCCAGTTTGACGGCGGCGGTGACATCATTCTGGCTGATGCGTTTGGCTATCAGCAAAGGCATTTTGTTGCCAAGGCCGATATCTTCCAGTAACGCATCCAGCGAATTCATCTGCAAGGTTTCCAGCAATTGCTGTATGCGGTCATTTTCAATATCTTCCAGCTTAAGGCCTGAGGCATGCAATTCTTTTTCCAGCAGACGCCGGCCCAGGTTAATGGCTTCTTGTTGTTTGAAGTTTTTCAGGTAATTACGGATGCCGCTGCGCGCTTTGGCTGTAACTACTGTATTTAGCCATAATGGATTCGGGCGTGCCCAGGGTGCGGTGATGACTTCAACGGTCATGCCGTTTTCTAGCTGTGTTTGCAGTGGCACCAGTTTTTTATCGATACGGGCGGAAATGCAGGCATTACCGATATCGGTATGAACGGCGTAAGCAAAATCAATAATGGTGGCGCCACGGGGTAACTTGATGATGTCGCCTTCCGGTGTAAATACAAACACCTCTTGTGGAAACAGGTCTATCTTGAGGTTTTCGATAAATTCCAGCGAATTCCCCGTTGTTTTCTGAATTTCCAATAAATCCCGCAACCACTCGTTAGCACGGGCCTGCGCACTTTCGTGATTATCCGATTTATATAACCAGTGAGCGGCAATACCCGATTCCGACATGCGATGCATTTCATGTGTGCGGATCTGGATTTCGATAGGTACGCCGTAAGGCCCGATCAGTACCGTATGCAAAGACTGGTAGCCGTTGGCCTTGGGCAGGGCGATGTAATCCTTGAAACGGCCGGGAATGGGCTTGTACAGATTATGGACACAGCCCAGCGTTAGATAGCAGTCTTCAACGGTATCGCAATGTATGCGAAAGGCGTAAACATCGAATACATCGGAAAAAGAAATCTTTTTTTGCACCATTTTATGGTAGATGCTGGCGATATTTTTTTCCCGGCCTTCGACAGTCGCCTGGATATTGCTTTGCTCCAGGCGATGCGCAATGGCATTTTCAATGGTATCGATGATTTCTTTTCGATGCCCGCGGATTTTTTTGACCGCATGACTCAAGACTTTGTGCCGACAGGGATACAGCGCTTCAAAACCCAGATGCTCCAATTGGTGGCGGATTTTGTTCATGCCCAGACGGTTGGCAATCGGTGCGTAAATTTCCAGGGTTTCCTTGGCAATTCGGCGTTTTTTTTCAGGTGGCATGGCGCCAAGCGTCTGCATATTATGTAGACGGTCGGCCAGTTTGACCATGATAACGCGAAAGTCTTTGTCCATGGCCAAAAACATTTTACGGACATTTTCCGCTTGTTTTTCGGCGTGAGACTTGTTGTCCAGCTTGGTCAGTTTAGTGACGCCTTCAACCAGGTCGGCGACTTCTTCACTGAACATTTCAGCCAGGTCTTGATAGCTGATTTCGGTATCTTCAATAACATCATGCAAGATGGCGGCCATGATACCGCGGGCGTCCATGCGCATTTCCGCCAGCGTTGTGGCAACGGCGAGAGGGTGGCAAATATAAGCTTCGCCACTTTTACGAAACTGCCCTTTGTGCGCCTCCAGGCCAACCTGATAGGCGCGGATAATATCGTTTACCTGGTCGGCTTCCAGATATTCGTCCAAAATACGACAGAGGCGCTTGAATAATATGTTTTCAAGTGCTTCTTCTTGTCGTTCATCTGGCGGTAGGGCAGTGGAACTCATTAATCAGATTTCAACCCGATTATCTGGCACTTCACCAACATTGTGCAGCATATCGATATTGTCTTCGGTGACGTGACCTGCGGCAATTTCACGCAACGCCAGGACAGTATCTTTATCTTTTTCGCGCGGGACAAATTCTTCCGCCCCTTTTTCCAGTTGTCTGGCGCGTTTTCTGGCTAACAGCACCAGTTTAAAACGGTTTTCAATCGTTTCCAGGCAATCTTCAACGGTAATTCTAGCCATGTTTTATCCAGTTAGTTTAGTTAATCTGCTAAGAAAATAATCAGATTATAAGAAGGAACCTTTAATTATAAAATGAAACGCCGAATAATTCATCATGAATTATTCGGCGCTTCCTTAGTAGTGCATCTTTGTACTACTGGAATTGTGATAAATCAGCAAGTCCTGGATGATGAGCGGGTTTTTCGTTTATTCGGCGGCCCGTTCTTCTAAAATAGCGACAGCCGGAAGTTTCTTGCCTTCCAGGAACTCCAGAAAAGCCCCGCCGCCTGTGGATGTGTACGAAATACGGTCGCTGATTTCATATTTATCGATCGCGGCCAATGTATCGCCGCCACCCGCGATAGAAAATGCCGGGCTTTCAGCAATCGCCATAGCGACCGCTTTGGTGCCTTCTCCGAATTGGTCGATTTCAAACACGCCAACCGGACCATTCCAGACGATAGTTCCTGCATTGTGAATCATTTTACTGTACTGCTTGGCGGTTTCAGGGCCAATATCCAGAATCATGTCATCATCTTCCACGTCTGCTACTTTTTTGATCGTGGCTTCGGCATTTTCAGAAAACTCTTTGGCGCACACCACATCGACAGGAACGGGAATATCGGCATTGTTAGCTTTAGCTTGTTCCATCAAACGATTGGCTTCATCGATCAAATCTTCTTCATATAAAGACTTGCCAACCGGATAACCGGCTGCCGCAATAAATGTATTGGCGATGCCGCCGCCTACGATCAATTGATCGACCTTTTGTGATAATGATTCCAGTACGGTCAATTTGGTGGATACTTTCGAGCCTCCGACGATGGCGACTAATGGCTTGGTTGGGTTTTCCAACGCTTTACCGAGCGCATCCAGTTCAGCGCTCAACAAAGGGCCGGCACAGGCGACTGGCGCAAATTGAGCGACTGCATAAGTAGAAGCTTGCGCCCTATGTGCTGTACCAAAAGCATCCATGACAAAAACATCACACAGAGCCGCCATTTTTTTGCCTAATTCGGGATCATTTTTCTTTTCTCCGACGTTAAAGCGGACGTTTTCGCATAACACGACTTCGCCTGGGGCAATATCGATACCATTTATCCAATCTCTTTCCAGGCGAACGGGTTTGCCCAATAAATCAGACATTCTTAGCGCAACAGGCGCCAGGCTGAATTCTTCTGAAAACTCGCCTTCTTTAGGGCGGCCAAGGTGGCTCATGACCATCACAGCTGCGCCTTTTTCCAATGCAAGCTCGATAGTGGGAATACTGGCGCGGATTCTAAGATCGCTGGCGACTTTGCCATCTTTAATTGGGACATTGAGATCCTGACGGATCAGAACGCGTTTACCAGATAAATCGAGATCAGCCATTCGTTTAATTGCCATATGTGTTCCTCGGAAGATTAGTACTAAAAAAAGTTAAGCGCGCGGCATAGTATGCGCGGAAATACCCTATTATAGTGGTTCAGCGCATATTCCGCCCAGGGAATCGCGAATAAATCAGGGATTCCTTGACTTTTCATCCTCAAGATCATCAAACTGGTTGCGTATTTTTTCTTTATAGGTGCGGTAGGCTTCGGCATCGCCATAATCCAGGAAATGTTGGTAACGACTGTGTAAGGTGCTGATGCGGCGAGCATATTTAATTGGGCACCAATACTGTTCGGTGCGGGCGGCGATTTCCTGAACATAGGCGATCATGCCATTAAAATAGCTGCAATAGGCGCAGTTGATTTTTTCGATAATATTCAGGTAGTTCAAATAATGACGGTCAAAGACGATGTAATCTTTGCGATTGACTTTCGGAATCTTGTATATCGGAAAGCAAATGGCTTGATAAATACTGACGGTAATATCCAGCATAACTGCCGGTAGCAGAACCAGCCAAATAACAGGGGCGCTAAGAATATTGCCGAGTGATGCCTGTTTGAAATAACTGAGCAAAGATTGTTGTTGTTTTTTATGTTGCTGCACCCTCTCGGCGTCAAATGAGATTTTTGTCTCGTCAATCTGATAGTTTGCCTCTTTTTGCTGTCGCTGTATTTCTGTAATCAGTTCTTTTTCCAGGTTTTTTATTGTTTTTAGTAAGGTGTTGATATTATCAGACATAAGCATTATTCCATGTGGTTTAAATTGGAAAATGCATGTCATTTAAATTAAATCCAACAGTTGATGGCTTGGACAAGGGGTTCAGATTAAATGGAGCTAGGAAGTCACTGATTTAATCACGATTTCTGCTTTATGGTCGCTGATAAATCATGGATGATTTGTTCATCGTTTCCTTAAAAAATACCACCATTTCGTTCTTCTTCTGTTTCTTCCAGCGTGATGCCGGTATCCAATGAACCGGCATTTTCTGCGCCCAGCTTAATCATCAGACGGACTTCGTTTCTGGAGTCAGCAGAATTCAATGCATCTTCGTAGCTGATCTTACCACAGGTATATAGTTCGTATAGCGCCTGGTCAAAGGTTTGCATGCCGTGTTCGCGCGATTGTTTCATCAGTTCTTTCAATTTATGCACTTCGCCTTTGCGGATAAAATCAGAGGCCAATGGCGTATTGAGCAATATTTCCACGGCGGGATAGCGGCCTTTATCGTCGGCACGGCGAATTAACTGCTGGGCAACAATGCCACGCAAATTCAAGGATAAATCCATGAATAATTGACTGTGCATTTCATCGGGAAAGAAGTGCAGAATCCTGTCCAATGCCTGGTTGGCGTTATTAGCGTGCAAGGTACATAAGCATAAGTGGCCTGTTTCGGCGAAAGTGATCGCATGTTGCATGGTTTCACGGGTTCTCACCTCGCCAATCAGAATGACATCAGGGGCTTGTCGCAAGGTGTTTTTCAGGGCAACTTCATAGGATTCGGTATCCAGCCCCACTTCCCGTTGGGTGATAATGCAGCCTTTATGTGGATGGATAAATTCGATGGGATCTTCGATGGTGATGATATGACCACTGGAGTTTTCGTTACGATGATCGATCAAGGCAGCCAGAGATGTCGATTTACCGGTACCGGTGGCGCCGACAAAAATAACCAGCCCCCGTTTGTTCATGATCAATTCTTTGAGAATGGGAGGCAAATGCAACTCTTCAGGCTTGGGAATGTTGGTTTCAATACGTCGCAGAACCATGCCTGATGAATCGCGCTGGGTAAAAGCGCTGACCCGGAAACGGCCCAGTTTGGGGACGCTGATGGCGAATTGACATTCTTTGGTATGGTCGTATTCATCCCGTTGTTGCTGGCTCATGATGCTGAGGACAGCCTGATGAGATTGTTCTGCCGTCAATGATGTTTTTGACAGGTTGATCAGTTGGCCGTCTACTTTGATGGCGGGCGGGCGGCCTGCAGTGATAAACAGGTCAGATGCCTTTTTTTCATAGACGATATTGAGTAATGCGTTAAAGTCCATTGTTTCTCCGGGGAAGTTTAAAAGCAGAGATATTCAAGCATTTGCTGGGTTAACGGAACTGACTTTTGTTGACCGCTTTCGCCATTGCCGTTTTGGCTGTTATCAATCCCTGGTCGACCAGTTCTTTCAGGTTTTGATCCAATGTCTGCATACCCTCTTTCCGGCCGGTTTGAATGGCAGAGTACATTTGCGCTACTTTAGCTTCACGAATCAGGTTACGGATAGCGGCCGTGCCAATCATGATTTCATGTGCGGCAATCCGGCCGCCGCCGATTTTTTTCAACAAGGTTTGTGAAATAACGGCCTGTAATGATTCAGATAGCATGGAACGAATCATGTCTTTTTCGGCTGCTGGAAAGACATCGATAATCCTGTCGATGGTTTTGGCGGCCGAGGTGGTATGCAAGGTGCCAAAGACCAGGTGACCGGTTTCGGCTGCTGTCAACGCCAGCCGGATGGTTTCCAGATCACGCATCTCACCAACCAGAATAATATCCGGGTCTTCCCGCAGTGCAGAACGTAAGGCTTCGTTGAAGCCTAATGTGTCGCGATGGACTTCCCGTTGGTTGATCAAGCATTTTTTACTGTCGTGGACAAATTCAATCGGGTCTTCAACAGTCAGGATATGCGCGTATTCGGTATTGTTGATATGGTTGATCATCGCGGCGAGGGTGGTTGACTTACCGGAACCTGTAGGTCCAGTCACCAGAATCAGGCCACGGGGTTTTTTACAGACTTCTTCAAAAAAACGTGGCGCCTTCAGCTGCTCCAGCGATAGAATTTCTGATGGAATGGTTCGGAAAACGGCAGCTGCCCCGCGTTCCTGATTGAATGCGTTTACCCTGAAGCGGGCCACGCCTGGCAAGGCGAAGGAAAAATCCGTTTCCAGAAATTCTTCATAATCTCGCCGTTGTTTGTCATTCATGATGTCATAAATCAAAGAATGTACTTCTTTATGTTCGAGGGCGGGAATGTTGATGCGGCGAATATCGCCATCCACCCGAATCATGGGGGGGAGGCCTGCGGATAAGTGCAAATCTGAGGCATTGCTTTTAACAGAAAAGGTCAATAATTCTGAAATATCCATTTTGTTGTCCTGAAGGTCATGTTTAATACATTTAAACATAGCCCAGGTCTTTGTATTTTGGAAGGGTTGTTGTTTAATAGTCGTATGGAAACATTACAGAAAAAATGGCGACAGATTAAAACGCAGATTGAGAAAGCGGAGATGGCCGCAGGTAGGCCGTTAGGTAGTGTAGCGTTGTTGGCCGTCAGTAAAACCAAGCCGGCGAAAGATATTGCAACACTTTATCAGTTGGGCCAGCGGCATTTTGCCGAAAGCTACATACAAGAAGCCTTGGCTAAACAAAAAGCATTGTCGGCTTTTGATATCAGCTGGCATTTTATCGGACCGATTCAGTCCAACAAAACCAAATGGATTGCCCGGCAATTCAGCTGGGTACACAGTGTCGACCGGTTGAAAATCGCCCGCCGCTTGAGTGAGCAGCGCCCAGGCAACCTGCCAGACCTGAATATCTGCTTACAAGTCAATATCAGTAATGAAGCCAGTAAGTCGGGCATAAACCTGGAGGAACTACCCCGTTTGATTGAGGAGGTCAAGGCATTGCCACGGCTGAAATTGCGTGGTGTGATGGCGATTCCGGAGCCGGCAGACGATTTTGATAAACAGCGACAGCCTTTTTCAATACTTTATCAGGCTGTCCAGGCCTTAAATGATTCTTCTCTGGATACTTTTTCTTTTGGTATGTCGCAGGATTTACAGGCGGCTATTGAAGAAGGGGCGACCGTAGTGCGGATAGGCTCGGCATTGTTTGGGCCTAGGAGGCTGTCGGATTATGGATGATTCTACTGCGACAGCGGGAAATCGGCGTATTTTTCCGCTCTTTTTCGTTGCGTAGCACCACTATGCGCCTCATAAGAGCAAAAAAATCCACTCGATTTCCCACTCGTCTCGTCACGAACCCCATAACCCGACAGCCTCCTAGAACCAAGCCGTGATTTCGTCGATATTCAGTTGCGAGAATAATAGTTTTACACCCATCGATAACAAAATAAGGATAATGATCGGGCGTAAAATGGTGTCGGGCAGTTTTTTGCCGATCATGCTGCCCAGATAAATGGCTGGCAGACCGCCCAATAATAAACCCGCAAGCAGGCTGAAATCGATCGAGCCAAAGTGCAGGTGGCCAAAACCAGCGATTGCCGTCAAGGGAACGGCATGAGCCAGATCGGTACCGACGATATTGATGGGGCGCTTATGTGGGTAGAGTATGAATAATATTGCCGAGCCAATGGCGCCAGCGCCAACAGAAGAAAGTGTAACGACAACACCGAGCAGACAGCCGGATAATACGGTGATCTGTGGGCGGTATTGGCGGATAAGTCTGACAGGAAGACTGTTATCGTGTTTGCCATGAATGAAATTCAGTAAGCGATTTTTCAGAGCTATGATTACGGCGGTCAATACCAGCATTGTGCCCAATGTAGCAATAATCAGCTGATCATAATTGATTTGCTGTTGCTTGAGCTGCTCCAGTAGATAGATAGTGAGAAAGGTAAACGGGATGCTGCCACTGCCCAGTAACAGCACGATTTTCCAGTCAACTGTTTTGTTTTTATGGTGAAAAAATACGCCGCTGCATTTGGTTATGGCGGCATAGAGAAGATCGGTGCCAACAGCAATCGCAGGCTCTATGCCAAATCCTAAGACCAGAATGGGTGTCATCAACGAGCCGCCGCCTACTCCCGTTAAGCCTATAATGAGTCCAACCAAAGCGCCAGCGGCTATATGAATCAATTCCATGTGTTTTAAAAAATGTAAAGATAGTCAAATGTAGTTGGCAAAAAATGATGGCTATGGGTTTGGATAAACTTCTGTTACTGACCGATACTGTCGTCAATGTATTCAAAGATCTTGACGACTTGTTTGACGCCATCGACGCGGCGCGCCATTTCCCCTGCGACATAACCTTCATTGGGGTGCACCAGTCCCATCAGGTAAACGACACCATTTTCAGTGACGACTTTGATACGGGTAGCATCAAAACCGGGAATATTGTGGACTTCACTGATCGCTGATTTTACCTTTGTGGTTAACAGGGTGTCATATGCACGGCTGGACATAGAGCTGGGTTGGGCGATGCTGATTTCATCATGAACGATTTTGACGCCGGGAATGGATCTGATGATGTTGATGATTTTGTTGCGTAAAGTCTCGTTTGGGGCTTCGCCTGTCACCAACACAATGCCATTATATGAGGTAACGTTGAAATGTGTTTTGTCCCTGATTTCATCGTCGGCATTGAGGGCGATACCTGCGTCGATTTCAATCTTTTCATCTCGTAACAACGCTTCACTGGTGCGCCTGTCATGTAAAACCGATAGACCAGTCGCTTCAGCCGCACCTGTAGCGATAGTTGTGCAGGCAGTGTTCAGTAAAATTAAAGGGATTAAAAAAAACAGTTTTTCCATGTCAGCCACCGAATAATTGCTGGTCAATCAAATCACACAAGCAATGGGTGATCAATAAATGGGTTTCTTGAATATGGGCAGCCTCAGTGGCTGGAACGCGTATTTCCAGGTCAGTTTCGCTCAGAAAGTCAGCTAAAGATCCACCGGTCTGGCCTGTCAGGGCGATAACCGGGATATTCTTTTCTTGCGCAACAGTGACGGTTTTCAGGATGTTGGCGGAATTTCCACTGGTACTGTAACACAGTAAAATATCGCCTTCCTGGCCGAGGGCTCGTAATTGTTTGGCGAACACCTCGTCGAAATGGTAATCATTGGCGATTGAAGTCAATGTAAGCGTATCACCATTCAAGGTGATGGCGGGTAGAGAAGGACGTTCCCGCTGAAATCTGTTTAACATCAGGGCGGATAAATGCAATGCGTTTCCAGAGGAGCCACCATTGCCACAACTGATGATTTTCTTGTCATTAATCAATGCGCTAGCCATTAATTGGGAAGCGAACTCAATCAGCTCAGGCAGGTAGAGCAAACTCTCCTGTTGAATTTGAATGGCGTCTGAAAAATACTGAGTAATACGTTCTTTAAAACTCATAGGCCAGTTTGAAAAGCATTTTGTATCCAGTTGATGTCTTGGCTGGCGTTGATGGCGACAACGTCAAAACGAACGACAGGATTGATATTGTGTTGCATTAAATAATATTGTGTGGCGGCTATTATACGGGATTGTTTCTGTCGCGTAATACTTTCCAGCGCACCCCCAAAACGTTCAGATTGGCGATAGCGTACTTCAATAATCACCAGGACATCATTTTGTTGCATGACCAAATCCAGTTCCCCCATGCGGCAATGATAGTTTCGGGTAAGCAGCGTAAGTTTTTGGCTGAGTAAAAACTCAAGCGCTCGCTGTTCGGCGTTTTCCCCCGATTTTTGTTTAGAAGTATGAGGTTTCATCTTCTTCATGAATATCACTTTCCAGGTCACTGAAACCGTCTTCCAGGTAATGGGCGTCAGTTGGCGCGCCCTGCTCAAAACGGGCGCAAACCAAGCCTCGTAAAATACGGTTATCGGATGTCAGTGATAAAGTGCCTGTGGCGCTTGGGTAGGCAAGGCTGTCGAGTTCATTCAGGTGTGGAATGATATTATAAGCATCGATGCCTAGCGCCAGCAGGCGGCGGTAGCGGGGGGGTAAACGCTTAAATTGGGGATATAGGCCGCTTAAAGAAGGTTCGGCGCTATATAGCTCAGGGAACAGCCAAGGGATGTCACAAAAATGGATACCATCCAGGTCGCTATCAAATGAAGGCGACGGAATACCGCTATAAATACCAGAGGTCGCATACACTGGAATACTGCGTGCCCCATAAAATTTGAGTTGAGGGTTTAATGAACGGCCTGTTTTGGGGCTGGCCATAATGAAAATGACATCGCCATCACTGCGAGAACGTGGATTGAATTGAATGCTTCGCTTAAGTGTTCTCCGCAATCGATAATAACGCTGCTCACTTTCATCCTGATTCATTAAGCGTTTTATAGGGTGAGAAAAATCGTATTGCTTAAGAGCATATCGTTGGCTTTCCAGTACTCGACCCCCTTGTTGTTGCCAAGAATCAGTCAAGTAGCCAAGATTGCGCTCACCTTTATGATTTTCTGGTACTAAAAACAAAGCTTTTCGATGCCCATTCAACCAGGAAAAATGAGTGACTTCGCGAGCAATATCGCTGGGGCTTAATCCAAACTGGATCAAATTTTCGTGAACCAATCCATCCACCTGGTTCAATGCTATAACCGGTATGGGTAATTCACCCAGTGAGGCCGGTTGCGAAATGTTGTTTTTTTGCAAGGGGCCTATAATGAGTTCGGCGCCTGCGTTGATTGCACGTTGATATAGCGTTATCGGGTTTTCGGCTCCACTATCAAAAAAAATAAGGTTCGGAGCATAGCCTGATGCCTGTTGAATTTCTGCCGAGGCGTTTATACCGGATTTTATTGCCGCTGCAGCTCTTGCATAACGGCCACTTTCCGGCAGGAATACCGCAATCGTTGCCGGTTGCGTAACAAACTGACGGGAACTCGTCCATATTTGTTCCAGAAATGCACCGTTGGCCGGGTGGTTGGGAAATTGCTGTTGCCACTGTTCCAGTTTCATCTGGGTCAGTAGTTCGGCTTCGGTGGAACGTTGTTTGAGCAAGATAGCCAGCGTGATCCAGCCTTTCAAGGTGCCGCTGGCATGGGGTTCGGCTTGAAGCAAGGTATTGAGACTTAAGCGATTTAATGTTTCGATAATTGCGCTGTTGTTTTTTTGGATGGCTTGTGGGTCTATTAACAAATCACCTAATTGGATCCTGGATTGAACGCTGGCCAGCCCGTCGCCCGATAATGCCTGGGCAAAGGCAAGTGCTTTGAAATAATCACGTTGTTTTCCGACAGGTAATGAATCAACTGTAATTCCTTTAAGCAACTGCAATGCCGATTTGTCATTTCCCTGGCTGAGTTCGATTTGTGCGCCAAGTAAATCGAACAAGGCTTTTTGCTGAGTGTTTAAATGAGCTGTTGATGTGGTGACAAGTAATTGCTGGGCTTTTTCCAATTGACCTGATTTAATGAGCGCATCAACAGCCAGCAAGCGGTAATCGATTTGTTGGGGGGCGTTTTGTGACAGCTCCTGATACAATCTTGCCGCTTGATCGTAATGGCTGTTATCCATCATGATTTCAGCCTGCTGATGCTGTTCAAAGTAAGGCTGATTGGCAGGTACCGTTTTGCAGGCCGGTAGCAAGCTGAATGCAATAATTGGAAGCGTCAGAAAATGTCGAATGCTCATGGGGGAGTAGGAACTGTGTTAAAGCGTTATGGGGGTGCTCTTAAATGCATTAGTGTACTGCATAAAATGAGAGCAGGTGTTTTTTATTTAACATGAAATGATCCATATCGAATGCGCAAGGAGTTCTCAGCCGTGAAAAGGCTGCTTATCCATATTCAATGAAGTAAGCTGGCTTAACCCGGTTGTGTTATATAACCGAATTTTATCAGCGCTCTGATCCAGCGTGGTGCATTGCGTTTGACAGCCATTTCTTCGTAGTCGATGGTCGAATCCCGGAAATACTCGCCGCGACTAATCATGAAGTAACATGTCCGCAAAAGTTTGTGAGCCAGCGCAATGATGGCGCGTTGGTGACCTCGCCTAATCGCCAGTGATGTATATTTTGCCTGGAAAACCGATCGGGTTCGGCTGGCGGCATGGGCGCATTCGCAAAGCAGGCGACGCACATATGGGTTTCCTTTTCGCGTTCGTCCTGATTTGCGTTTGCCGGCAGACTCGTTGTTGCCGGGGCATATGCCCACCCATGACGCCAGCCGATCCGCACTGCCAAAGACAGTCATATCCGTTCCGATCTCAACAAGTAGCATGGCTGCTCCAATCAAATCAACACCGGGAATAGTCTGGAGCAATTGCAAAACCGTTTTCTCCTTCTCCAGTCCGGCCAGCAGTTGTGCATCAAATCTGGCTATGCGTGCTTCCAAATCCTGAATATGCTGCATCAGTTCATTCAGTACGAAGCGATGGTGCTCGCTCAACTCACCTTGCAGCGCCTCCAGTATATCGGCGCGCGGCGCTTTGAGACGATTGCTGGCCAGCTTCAACACATCATGCGCAGGCTGTCCTTCAATCAGCGCGTTAACCATGGCGCGCGCGGATTGCCCATGTACATCGCTGACCACCACGCCAAGCCGGATGCCGCCGTCGGTTAATACCTTGTGCAGTCTGTTCTTCTCAGCAGACAGCATCGACACCAACTTCTGTCGTTGACGTGAAATCAGGCGTAACTGCCGCATCTTTTCCGGTGGCACGAATGAACCGCGCAGCAGTCCGGCACGGGAAAGCATCGCCAGCCATTGCGCGTCGCCGATGTCCGTCTTGCGTCCCGGCACATTCTTCACATGCCGGGCATTGACGACCCTGGCGTAAATACCCACATGTTCCAAAGCTGCATATGGGCTTTTCCAGTAGATGCCGGTGCTTTCCATCACCACCTCATCCGGTGCGACAGACTGCACCCAATCGGCTAATGCACGCCGATCACGTTTGAATGCGCCAAACTGCCGATGCTCTGTCTGAATACCACCATCGGCCTGTTCAACCATGGCGCAGGCGGTAATCTGCTTTTGGTGAACATCCAACCCGATGACTCGCTTGTGTATTGCAGTGAGTTCCATTTTTTCCTCCTTTACTCTATGATTGAGCCTGGAAGGTGGCGGTTGCCTGGATGATCTGCCTGAGGGCGATGTAAATCGTCAACGGCCCTTTTAACATTCGCTCTTAAAGAAGCAATCCGGGGTTCGAGTCATCCATGGCAGGCTACGTTAGCAGTCGGGCTCTAAGGCTCCAAAGTAAAGCGCAGTCTTTAACCGCCATCTTCCACAAGGAACTCTACAACATTTCATCATGCGGGGTGGCAATTCTTGCGATGATCGTTAGGTCAATTTTAAAGGCAGGATATGCAAAATAGCAATGCAGCAAGGGAAGGGGCACTCTATATTGTCGCGACGCCCATCGGTAATTTGGCGGATTTCAGTTTTCGTGGCGTAGAAATACTGCAGCAAGTCGACCTGATTGCGGCTGAAGATACTCGTCATGCGCGGTTGTTGCTGCAGCATTATGGTATTACAACACCTGTTATTTCATTGCATCAACACAATGAAGAAAAGCAGGTTCCCTGCTTGCTTGAAAAAGTTCAACAAGGATTGTCGGTTGCGTTGATCTCAGACGCAGGAACGCCTTTGCTCAGTGATCCAGGCTTACCGTTAGTGAAAATGGCCAGAGAGCAAGGTATTAAGGTTTCCCCGGTTCCGGGCGCCTGTGCGTTGATTGCCGCACTGTCAGTTTCGGGCCTGCCGATGACCAGGTTTCGTTTCGAAGGGTTTTTGCCACGCACTTCGGGTGCCAGAAAGCAGTTTTTCAATGAGATGCGGGATGTCGAATATACCTGGGCGTTTTATGAATCCAGCCATCGTATCCAGGCTACAATGTGCGATATGCTGGAGATACTGTCACCTGAGCGGGAGTGTGTGGTGGCGAGGGAATTAACCAAACTGCATGAAACTATTATAAAAGGTCCATTGCAATCTATGGTTGATAAAATTAAAAATGATCCTACCATGAGAAAAGGCGAATTTGTCGTCGTTGTCGCCGGGATCGGCCCTGCCAGTATTGACCAAAGTGAAGCAACGGATGAGGCAAAGACGCTATTGGAAATATTACTTGAGGAATGCTCTGTCAAAACAGCGGCGAGCCTGGCCGCTAAAATAACCGGTCTTAGAAAAAAAATGCTCTATCAAATGGCCTTGGAATTGACAGAAGAGCGTTGATTTTATTTCGTAAGCTAGTGCACAGAAGCGAAAAAACTAATGCTATGTATGAGGAATATATTGTAATATGTTGAATAATACTATAGAAGTTACGCATTGACAACAGATCGAAATTTTGGGTTTAAATGATTCATATTTGGCATAAAGGTGTCGATAAACGAAGCCATAACATCGTTGAATAAATTCCGCTGTACGCTATAGCAATTATTAATCACGTCTGCAAAGCTCAATTTTTGTAATTGAACAAAGCCACAAATTGCAGAAAAAATATGATTATTTATTGCTCTTTTATTGCGAACCTGGAACCGCTCAATATTACACACCTGCTTTATTGCCCGATGATATTGCTCAATCTGCCAATGCCTGTCATGTTGTTCGGTAAATGCTTTCTTGTCAAAAACAGCGGTTTTTTCTTCATCAGGTAGTGAACTTATGTAATGGCGAACTTGTTCTTTCAAGGTCGTCCGAAATAATTTCACATACCCAAAATTTTTGAGCCAAACCATTAAGCCGTCTTCCGGGATTTCTAATTGCCTGACTTGAACCCATGAACCTTTTTCAACAGAGACTAATCGATTACCTTCCACTGCAAAGAATAATCCTGTCTGATGATTTCTTATCAATTTAAGATTATCCACGCAACTGTACCAGCTATCTCCTGTTATAAAACCAGGTTCTAGTCCCCAAGCTAATACTTCGGTCAGCATGTCTTGAAAATAGTCATTTTTTGTCTTTCCTTCCGCCTTATCGACCACCCGGAAATTCAGTGGTTGGTGTTTTCCTTGAATGTCTGTGTAGTACAACGTGACAAGATTGATTCCCTTGACTGCTCTATGATGTTTTCCCGACCAAAAATAACTGACATATGCCATATATTGGCTATAAGGTTTATCAAGAACACTATCGTCAACACTCAAGGTTCCGCCCTTTAAATTCAGGCTTGCGCTGGCTTCATTGTATAAATCTCGCCCAGTGTAATGCTCCCGATTTAGAAATCGATTTACGCTATCATGTGATATTGACATGACTTCTCCTAATCGTCGACAACCAGCTTGTTTCGGCTCACTTAATAAAAAACCCATATACATGGGTAATGTACAGCAGGCTGTTGAGGGGCGTGTTATTTCTCTTATCAAGGTTTGCCTTGCATTGACTTTGGGATTTTTTAAACCCATAGTCTCTGTACATGACAAAAAATATTAAAAGCTGGCGTAGCTCGTTGAAATGTAATTAAATACCGCATTTTGTTTTAGCGAATATGAATAACGGGACATTACAAATCAACGAGCTGACCGTCATATTAACTGAGCACTTTCAATGGAACAAGGCAAGAATCGTTTGTTTTGTGGGTATGTTAATTGCTTTGATGGCAGTTAGCACGGTCAATCTGGCCCAGCTCGCCGTATTCTTTCCCCGTCGGGCAAAAATTTCCTCACGATATCGACGGATGCAACGATTTTTCAGTGACCATTGGCTGGATTACAATGAAGTCGCTCATTTCATCATGAAACTGTTTGGTTTCACTGATCAGGATTACTATCTGACGTTAGACAGGACGAATTGGAAGTGGGGTAAAACCAATATTAATCTGCTGGTGCTTGCCGTGGTTTATCGGGGTGCCGCCATTCCTGTGTATTGGTTGCCTTTAAACAAGCGGGGCAACTCTAATACGAAGGAACGTATAGCGCTGATGAAACGCTTTATTGCGCAGTTTGGCCGACATCACATCAAAGGTCTTTTGGCTGATCGGGAGTTTATTGGAGATGAATGGATGGGCTGGTTGTTTGAGCAAGAGATTCCCTTTTATATCCGTATTCGCAACAACGCCAGGACAACCAATGCCCAAGGCCAGCGAATACGCGTAGAGCGTTTGTTTTATGGGCTTAAGCCGGGTAGCACACGACACCTCTCAACAGCGCGCTATTTGGGAAATTGTTCAATTTATCTCAGTGGGTTACGGCTGAGTGATGGTGAGTTATTAATCATCGTCTGTCAGCATTTGAACCCTGATGCGATTAAAATTTATGGCTTGCGTTGGGAAATCGAAACGCTTTTCGGCTGTTTAAAAGGACGGGGATTCAAACTTGAGGAAACGCGTGTAGTCGGTTATCTTCGGATCAAAAAATTGTTAGTACTTCCCGTTATTGCTTTCTGTTGGTCACATAAAGCAGGCGAATGGAAACATGATTGCGAGTTACCAATAAAAACCAAAACACATCAGCGGCTCGCGCAAAGCCTGTTTCGATATGGATTAGATTGTATCCGCTCAACGTTGTTTAATGTCTTATCTCAATCAAAAAGGATGATTAGAAAAGTGATTGCTCTTTTGCAACCCATACCTTTTGTCACTGGAATACATGAGACTCAATTGTCATAAGCTAATTTTTGTCATGTACAGAGATCCATAGTTTAACATTGCCTGTCAATGCGTAACGTCTATACTATATTAAATTCAGCAGGTGATATCATGCCACGTCTAACAGCAGCCCCAATCAGTTTAACAGAAAAACAACGCACGTTATTGCAAGGCACAGTGCGTAAACATACAAGTCCTCAGAATTTGGTGACACGTTGCCGTATTATATTGTTGGCAGATGAAGGCATCAGTGTACATGAAACCATGCGCCAGTTAAAAACTGGACGGACAACTGTTCAAAATTGGCGAAAACGCTGGTTACAGAACAGTGAACAAGAAAATCCTTTAGCCCGGCTTCAAGATGCACCGCGAAGCGGTGCGCCTGCTATCTATACGGCGGAGCAAATTTGCAGCATTATCGCGATAGCCTGCGAACGCCCAGAGGATAGTCAACGCCCGATCACTCATTGGACGCAACAAGAAATAGCCGATGAAGCGATAAAACGGGGCATTGTTGATTATATTTCACAGCGCTCTGTTGGGCGCTTTTTAAAAAGAAGCGGACCTGCAACCCCACCGGATGAAAGGCTGGTTGACGGCAAAAAAAGATGAATACTTCGACGAGAGGTGTCAAGATATTTGCGAAACCTACCAACGGGCTTTGGAGCGGGAAGAGCAAGGCATCAAAACGATTTCGATTGATGAAATGACAGGGATTCAAGCTTTAGAGCGAGCAGCGCAGATATTGCCGATGAAGAAAGGAAAAATTGAGCGACAAGAATTTGAATATATTCGACATGGCACCCAGACCTTGATTGCAGGTTTTGATGTGGCCACGGGAGAAGTAATGGGAAGTATAGGAGAAACTCGAACAGAGCAAGATTTTGCCGGGTTTTTGAACCTGCTTTTTCATCAACAACCCAAACAAACCCATTGGCATTTAGTCATGGATAATCTCAATACACATTGTTCAGAATCGGTGGTTCGATTAATTGCCGAAAAAATTTCGTATTCAGGAGAATCAGGGGTTAAAGGAAAAGAGGGTATTTTGAAATCAATGGAAAGTCGTACTGCTTTTTTGACTAACTCAAACCATCCTGTTGTTTTTCATTTTACCCCTAAGCATTGTTCATGGCTTAATCAGATAGAGATCTGGTTTTCTATTTTAATGCGTAAAGTAATCCGGCGCGGCAACTTTAAATCTAAAGAGGATTTAAACAAAAAAATAGCGGATTTCATAAAATATTTCAATGAAACCATGGCTAAGCCTTTTCGGTGGACGTATCAGGCTTAGCCACTTACTCAATAGAGTGAGAACTTGCGCTTGTTTGCACTAGTAGCCTGGATGAAGTGAAACGGAATCCGGGATAATCGGAACTTCCCCACCTTCCCGTATTCCGCGTTGCTTCATACGGGCTACCAGAAATGTATTGGGATAAATGGGGGTAGAGAGAAATAGAAAGCCCTCCTGAAGTCACGTCTTGCACCTGGAACAGTGAGCTGATGCGCAAGGCAACGCAATACAGCACCGTAGCAATCGGAGAACATGGCTTTTTGGTTATTGATTGTATAAAATCAGCCAACAGGGTGTCCCGCTCAGATGTCAAAATTGCCCAACCACCGTTTAGCCGTATGAAACACGGCTAAGATTTGAATCTGCTGACCTTTTACGCGATATGGCAAGAGATAAGGCGTACCTGACAAAACTAACTCTCGTGTACCTTCCACTCGACCTTTTTGTCCCAGCTGGGGATTATCTTGTAATACGGTTGCGCGCTTTTTAATTTCAGTCAGTAAAGCACGGGCAGCTCTGGGGTTTTCTTCTGCGATGTAGGCGAAGATTTCGCGTAAATCCTGGCGGGCTGGCTCAGTCCAGAAAATTTTCACGCGTGGCTTTTAGTTTTTTCTTCAATCAGGTCTTCGATTTCCTGCATCATTTCATCGTGACGAATCAGTTCACCTTGATCGGCCGCAGTAATACCCTGACTGATTTTCTCAATTTGCCAGGCATGGGTTTGCAAGTATTCCTTGATCGCCTGGTTCACCAGATAATTGCGCGAGCGATCTAATGAATCTGCCATGTGGTCGAGTTGATGGACGATGTCGGGATCAGTTCTGACTGTAAATGCTTCAGTTGTCATTGTGTTAATCCGGTTCTGTATGGTTCATTTGTAATCATATATTATCATTCCTGACATATCCAGGACTGATAATCTCTTTTCAATTTAGCTAGTGCAAACAAGCGTAAGTTCTCACTCTGGCTTAGCCTGATACGTCCAACGAAAAGGCTTAACAGGCTGTTGAAAAACGCCCCTATGCCTCCGGCTCCAGCCCTTCATTTTGGGTTAAATTTACCTCTGGATGGCCTGATTAGCCAGGTTTTCCGGTATCAGCCGGTTTATATTGCCCTTTCGAGGCTTTATTTCCGCCTTTTGGCGGATTTCAGGCACAACGGTGCCTGCGCAGTTGAATAACGCCATTGTAACAGGGTCATCAGGCGGGTCAGATTATACGCTGCGAAGGTGAATACGGTTTGGGCAGTCACTTTTTTCACTCCGCGAAACCGGGTTTGACGTAATCCCCCAACAGTTTTGCTCCAGCCAAAGACTTCTTCGATCCGTTTACGGATTTTGAGACTGCTGGTATAGCCTGGGTGTCGGGTCGTCCGCTTGTCAATCGCCGAACCTTTCGCTTTTTGAGTTACATGCGGGGTCACCTTCATTGCGCGAAGCTCGGCAACGAAGTTCCGGGTATCATAGTTTTTGTCACCACCCACTGTGGCACCCGCTTTTTGACGCTGCGTTTGATCATTTTTGTCGCCGCCTCCCGCCCGGCCGTTCCGGTCGCCCGGGTCACTTCAACATCGATGACCAAACCATGGCGATTTTCCATGAGTGCATGGCCCGGAAAAGCGAGTTGGGCTTTATCGCCCTGACTTTTTTTATACATCCTTGCTTCCGGGTCCGTTGTCGATTCATGCGTGTCGTTACAGCGTTTCTCGCCTTTGAAGTTGACACCCGGATTGCGGGTGGAATCCTCCGGCGGCCGGCTCGAACCGTCTTTGGCCTTGATGCTTTTCACAGAAGCCCAGGCCTTGATTAGCGTGCCATCAACCGAAAAGTGTTCGTCTGAGACTAAATCCTGCCATTCGGCCAGGCACAGCACACGATCAAAAAACAAACGACTGACGCGCTCATTCAATAGACGGTCACGATTGGCGCTGAACGTTGAATGATCCCAAACCTCATCATCCATTGATAAGCCGACAAACCAACGATACAGCAGATTGAAATCAATGTGTTCGATCAGTTGCCGCTCCGAACGAATGGAAAACAGGATTTGCAACAAACTGGCACGGAGTAAACGCTCGGGAGGAATTGACGCCCGGCCCCGTCGGGAATACAGGTCATCGAACTCCTCATCCAGAGTAGTTAATAGAATATCGACCAAATATCGTAGTTTGCGTAAAGGATGATCACCCGGAATTCTAGATTCCAGCGTCCGATAACTGAATAATTCGTTTTGGGTATAATCAATGCCGCGCATAACAAATAAAAAATCGGGGAATATCAAATGGATTGAATCATTTTACCATAAATAACAATTAGTTATGTAATCAAATGCCAATTATGGCAACGAAACAATGCGGCCTCCAGGTTGGATTAAATCAACAGCCTGTTAAGTATCGGTATTGTTATAATGAGTAATACGTTAAAGTGGGAAGTGAAATTTATGAGTAATGAAACACTTGAAAGTCTACATCGCCAAGTGGCACTTTTTAAATCTATACTAAATCATGCTAATGCGGTGATTGGGGCAAAAGATCTTGACGGCCATTATATATTCGTCAATGAAGAATACTCCCGGTTATTTCATATCGATCAACAACAATTCCTTGGTCAAACTGACTACGATATCTTTCCTTGCGATATTGCATTGGCATTTAGAGAGTCAGATCAGATGGTAATTGCTAAAAATGATGTCATTGTCGTTGAAGAAAAAGTACTAGTGCAAACAAGCGCAAGTTCTCACTCTATTGAGTAAGTGGCTTAGCCTGATACGTCCAACGAAAAGGCTTAGCCATGGTTTCATTGAAATATTTTATGAAATCCGCTATTTTTTTGTTTAAATCCTCTTTAGATTTAAAGTTGCCGCGCCGGATTACTTTACGCATTAAAATAGAAAACCAGATCTCTATCTGATTAAGCCATGAACAATGCTTAGGGGTAAAATGAAAAACAACCGGATGGTTTGAGTTAGTCAAAAAAGCAGTACGACTTTCCATTGATTTCAAAATACCCTCTTTTCCTTTAACCCCTGATTCTCCTGAATACGAAATTTTTTCGGCAATTAATCGAACCACCGATTCTGAACAATGTGTATTGAGATTATCCATGACTAAATGCCAATGGGTTTGTTTGGGTTGTTGATGAAAAAGCAGGTTCAAAAACTCGGCAAAATCTTGCTCTGTTCGAGTTTCTCCTATACTTCCCATTACTTCACCCGTGGCCACATCAAAACCTGCAATCAAGGTCTGGGTACCATGTCGAATATATTCAAATTCTTGTCGCTCAATTTTTCCTTTCTTCATCGGCAATATCTGCGCTGCTCGCTCTAAAGCTTGAACCCCTGTCATTTCATCAATCGAAATCGTTTTGATGCCTTGCTCTTCCCGCTCCAAAGCCCGTTGGCAGGTTTCGCAAATATCTTGACACCTCTCGTCGAAGTATTCATCTTTTTTTGCCGTCAACCAGCCTTTCATCCGGTGGGGTTGCAGGTCCGCTTCTTTTTAAAAAGCGCCCAACAGAGCGCTGTGAAATATAATCAACAATGCCCCGTTTTATCGCTTCATCGGCTATTTCTTGTTGCATCCAATGAGTGATCGGGCGTTGACTATCCTCTGGGCGTTCGCAGGCTATCGCGATAATGCTGCAAATTTGCTCCGCCGTATAGATAGCAGGCGCACCGCTTCGCGGTGCATCTTGAAGCCGGGCTAAAGGATTTTCTTGTTCACTGTTCTGTAACCAGCGTTTTCGCCAATTTTGAACAGTTGTCCGTCCAATTTTTAACTGGCGCATGGTTTCATGTACACTGATGCCCTCATCTGCCAACAATATAATACGGCAACGTGTCACCAAATTCTGAGGACTTGTATGTTTACGCACTGTGCCTTGCAATAACGTGCGTTGTTCTTCTGTTAAACTAATTGGGGCTGCTGTTAGACGTGGCATGATATCACCTGCTGAATTTAATATAGTATTATTCAGCATATTACAATATATTCCTCATAAATAGCATTGGTGTTTTCGCTTATGTGCACTAGCACGGCAGCAGATTTGAACAGTACTAGCAATCCTGCAGGGTATCAGTCTCACAAAAGTGCTAATAGTCCGCTCTTTACTGGGCCGGCGATACAGGATACTACTTTGGTTAATGCAATGGCATATGGCGACTGTACTTCTGGTAGCTTGATGATGGCGGGGGGGGGGATGTGTATGGCTGGCGAGCCAACAGGTGGTTCTATGATGGCAGGAACCCCTTGGGTTCTTGAAATTACACAGGCAGCAGTTCCAGTGCCTGCAGCCATTTGGTTGTTCGGTGGAGCGTTGATGACCCTGTTAGGTGCTAACCGTCGTAAACCAGCATTAGCTGCTTGATAACGGCGAGTAAATAAGGATTGAGTGACAAGGATGTTGTCAATGGATTCGCTATCACCCGATGTTCAAAATGTGGATACGTTGTTTAAGTGGCTTACGCGCCCTCAAAACATACGGGAAGGCGTTAGCGCTTAAGTGATATAACGCTTAAAGGGATTTTTCGACCATTGATATTAGTAATCATCTCAAAAGTTCTTACACTTTAAACCCTCCTCTTTTTTCATTTTGACCTTCCCTTCTTCTTTTTCTGCAGAAGGCGGCAAAGAGTGTTAAAACTTCTGGAATACTTTATAACTTACATCGGATAGAGCGCAGATTGCGCTCTGTATAAAGTTATCCGGTGTCAGATGAGGAAAAAATCATGAAATTAAATCAATTTGCTGTGTTGCTTTTATTGTCAGGCAGTATTTCCACCGCTCATGCGACCTTATATAACGTTCATTCCATCTTCTATGAGCCACAGACAGGATCTGTTATGACTGAATTTGTCGGGTCTTTTAACTGGGATGAGGCTAACAAAAAGATTTCAGGTTTTACAGGAACCATGAATGAATCTATGCGAGGGAATTGGGCAACGGGGCATGAATATGATGGTACGCCGCAATTTTCAGACAAATTCATGATGCCGCTGGCATCAGATGGTGGAGCTGATTATAATCAAACAGCGGTTAACGGGCTCGCAATGGCAACGGTATACCGCCTTCCGGGCGACGATACGGTTTTTGGTGCTCCGCTTTTTCCAGGAGCTGTCGGTACAGCGCCATCTCCCAATACCGAGAACGCTTCTTTTAAATTGGTTTTTGAATATGATCAAACCACTGGCGCTATTACCTCAACAGGTCTGCAGAATGCCTACAGTAGTACTCTTAATGTTGGTGGTAATTATCTTAATCCTGCACAGGCTCAAAGCCCCGAATAGCCCAGCCTTTTCGGCCGGACTGGGGAATGTTAATCCGGCCTTGGTTAATCTAATGGAATATGGTGATTGTACTTTAGGTAGCATGATGGGCCCTTTTTGTATGGTGGGTGAAAGTACAGGCATGTCTGCCATGGCGGGAACCCCTCGGGCAATCGAAATTACATCGGCGGTTCCTGTGCCAGCAGCGTTTTGGTTGTTTGCCAGCGCCTTGGGCTTATTTGGTATCAAAAAAAGAAAAATAGCTTGATGACATGGACTCCTCTCTTTCACGATATCATAATGAATCAGAAAAAAATTTGGATAAAAGAGGGGTCCGAAATGAATCTTAACGTAGTTGGTTTAGACCTTGTGAAAAAATATTTTCCATATTTATAGTCTTGTCGTGACGATGGTATTAACAACAAAGTGTAAAGTGTGTCTCCATTGTCCAGATAAAGATCAGTGAATTTAAGATAGCCCTCCCTCTTCATCATAGTCAGGCACAATGGCTCTGGCTCATATTCTTACCCGCCGTCTGCTTGGCAGTTCAGATTATATTTATCCACAATTTTATCGCCACCTCCCGTAGTGAATCGATAAACCTTGTCAGGTGCTTTATAACCTAACGACTGATGCGGCCGTTCGCTGTTGTAAAAGGCAAAACAATCCGTCAGTCCCGGCTGGCTGGAAGTACCTCCGGTATGCCATAGGTGTTTATGAGCCGTTCCAGACAGTTCACATTAAAATGCACTATCCCATAACGTTTGGGAGTGTCAGGCTGTTTTTTTGGAACAAATGGTCTTGCCAATATGAATCACTTTAAAGATTACAGGTTATCAGCTTTTTTTACATTTTTTAAACGAATTCTCTGTACATGACAAAAAATATTAAAAGCTGGCGTAGCTCGTTGAAATGTAATTAAATACCGCATTTTGTTTTAGCGAATATGAATAACGGGACATTACAAATCAACGAGCTGACCGTCATATTAACTGAGCACTTTCAATGGAACAAGGCAAGAATCGTTTGTTTTGTGGGTATGTTAATTGCTTTGATGGCAGTTAGCACGGTCAATCTGGCCCAGCTCGCCGTATTCTTTCCCAGTCGGGCAAAAATTTCCTCACGATATCGACGGATGCAACGATTTTTCAGTGACCATTGGCTGGATTACAATGAAGTCGCTCATTTCATCATGAAACTGTTTGGTTTCACTGATCAGGATTACTATCTGACGTTAGACAGGACGAATTGGAAGTGGGGTAAAACCAATATTAATCTGCTGGTGCTTGCCGTGGTTTATCGGGGTGCCGCCATTCCTGTGTATTGGTTGTCTTTAAACAAGCGGGGCAACTCTAATACGAAGGAACGTATAGCGCTGATGAAACGCTTTATTGCGCAGTTTGGCCGACATCACATCAAAGGTCTTTTGGCTGATCGGGAGTTTATTGGAGACGAATGGATGGGCTGGTTGTTTGAGCAAGAGATTCCCTTTTATATCCGTATTCGCAACAACGCCTGGACAACCAATGCCCAAGGCCAGCGAATACGCGTAGAGCGTTTGTTTTATGGGCTTAAGCCGGGTAGCACACGACACCTCTCAACAGCGCGCTATTCGGGAAATTGTTCAATTTATCTCAGTGGGTTACGGCTGAGTGATGGTGAGTTATTAATCATCGTCTGTCAGCATTTGAACCCTGATGCGATTAAAATTTATGGCTTGCGTTGGGAAATCGAAACGCTTTTCGGCTGTTTAAAAGGACGGGGATTCAAACTTGAGGAAACGCGTGTAGTCGGTTATCTTCGGATCAGAAAATTGTTAGTACTTCCCGTTATTGCTTTCTGTTGGTCACATAAAGCAGGCGAATGGAAACATGATTGCGAGTTACCAATAAAAACCAAAACACATCAGCGGCTCGCGCAAAGCCTGTTTCGATATGGATTAGATTGTATCCGCTCAACGTTGTTTAATGTCTTATCTCAATCAAAAAGGATGATTAGAAAAGTGATTGCTCTTTTGCAACCCATACCTTTTGTCACTGGAATACATGAGACTCATTTGTCATAAGTTAATTTTTGTCATGTACAGAGAAACGAATTTTCTGAGGGAAAAAATAAAAGCTATAAAAACAATGTGTTGTGAGTCTGGCATTGATTTTGCTTGCTTTTGTATGCTGAAGCTTTCCAAAAATTGGGATAGGTAGTTATCGTAATTCTTGGACGCAGGCCTTGTGATGCTGTTTGAGATATAATCAGCAAGTACATTAAAGATACTTCTACAAGTTTCGATGTCTGCCAAAAAAGCAGGAAGATTTGGTTTATAAAATGGTAAGAGGTAAAAAATGAAACTTTCAAAATTTTTATTTAATTTGTTTATTGTCATAGGTTTTTTTGGGCAAGCAGATGTGGTTCATGCGGCTCTATACGATCGTGGGAATGGCATGATTTACGATGACAACCTGAATGTAACCTGGCTTGATGCTATCAATGGAAAAATGACTTGGGCTGACGCTAACAATTGGGTGAATCAATTGAATTTATTTAGTTATGGAGGATATAGTGATTGGCGCTTACCAAAATTAACTCCTAAGAATGGCTCAAGCTTTTCGTTATCATTTTCTACTGATAGCAGTACAGACTTAGGTTATGCTAAAGTGGACCCCATTGTCCAGACAAATTATTAGAGAATTTAAGATAGAACCCTCATAACAGTCAGGCTCAATGGCTCTGGCCCATATTTTCACCCGGCGTCTGCTTGGCAGTGCCGGCATTATATTTATCCACGATTTTAGCGCCACCTCCCGTGGCGAATTGATAAACCCTGTCTGGCGTTTCATAGCCTAACGACTGATGCGGTCGTTCGCTGTTGTAAAAGGCAAAGTAGTCCGTCAACCCCGCTGACAGTGCTTGCAGGTTGCCGTATTGCTTCAAATAAACTTCTTCATATTTCACTGTGCGCCAGAGTCGTTCAACAAAGATATTGTCCAGGGCCCGTCCCCGGCCATCCATGCTGATGGTCACGCCATGCTGACTCAATACCCCGGTGAAGTCCGCGCTGGTGAACTGTGCGCCCTGGTCGGTATTAAATATCTCCGGTGTGCCATAGGTCTTGATGGCCTGCTCCAGACAATTTACGCAAAACGCGCTGTCCATGGTATTGGAAAGTTGCCATGCCAATACTTTTCGGCTGTACCAATCCATGATGGCCACCAGATAAACAAATCCTTGCGGCAGTCGGATATAGGTGATGTCGATACTCCAAACCTGGTTGGGGCGTGTCACCTCGACGCCTCTTAACAGATAGGGATAGACTTTATGCTCAGGATGCGGCTTACTGGTGTTCGGGCCCGGCGCCATGCCGACCAGCCCCAGTATGCGCATCAGCCGCTGAACCCGTTTGCGGTTGACCTGATGGTTAAGGCCGCGTAAATACTTTGTCATACGGCGTGAGCCATAAAAAGGATGCCGGGTATATTCTTCGTCGAGCAACCGCAACAGTTGCTGATCTTCAGCAGACACCGGCTGTTGTTGGCGTTTTTTCTGTTCATGGATTACTGAGCGGGTAACGTTCAATAACTGGCATTGCCGACTTAACGCCAACTCATCTTTTTGATCCACCCAGCTTTGACGCGTGATCATAGGCTGATCCCGGACTTTTTTTTAAGCCAATCCAGTTCCATATTCAACTGCCCGATTTTGGCGTACAGACGGTCCGGATTGTCTTGCGCCTTCACCGCTTTCGGCCCGCGTTTGCCTTCAAACAGGCTTCCCGCATTGGCCAACAGTTCCTTTTTCCATTGGCTTACCTGAGATGGATGGACTTCATTCTCTTGAGCAATCTCATTGATCGTTTTGATGTTCTTAACCGCTTCCAGCGCGATTTTGGCCTTTTGCGCCCCGCTAAAGGTTTTCCGTTTTTTTCGCTCATTTTTTGTACCTCTTTTTTCAATAGTCATAGTTTAAACTATTGTCCGGATTACGGGGTCCACTATATGCTACAAACGGCCAGGCGGGTGGTTGGCGTAATGCACAGGGTGATCCTGCTTCGGAAATGGGTGATATGTATTATGTTTCTCTAAATAATCAAGCAGGGGTTGGATTAAATAATTTTAATAGTCTAAAAAATGGAATTTACTGGACATCGGCTGAATATGGCCCTTCTACCTCCGAACTCGCTTGGACTTTTAATATGACCAATGGATTGCAAAGTATTAGTTGGAAAGGAAATGAATTCTATACCTGGGTTGTCAGGGATGGTGATATTCTGGCAGCAGCCCCAGTGCCTATACCCGCTGCATTCTGGTTGTTTGGGAGCAGTTTGTTGATATTTTGGAAAAGCAGGCGGCGTCAATAAAGATAGTGAAACCAATTGAGAGCATCGGGCAGCCATTGCTGTTTTTATCATAACCAGGAAATTTTTTGCATAACAGACTCATCTTTGTATTTTCTTCCGTGCTATATCCATCTGCCGAGAGATTGGCAGGTAATGTAGCATCTGCAGTGCCTTTTTTTGATAGTCAGATGAATATCTGCCGGATTCATTAATGCAGGCAAGCTTTTATAAGATTGTAAGTGATGAAATTTCATAGTGCCGGAATACAAAACAACGCGAGTAGAATCAGGTATATTCCTACGCTTTCGAAGATAGGTACTGTCGATACCGGGCTTCATAAAATCACAGTCAACTCAATTTGGAAAAATAGAATATCCTTTCAGGCAGTTTGGTTTTTGGTGCGCCTTTTCCTTCACGCCACTTTTCGCCATACCCAAGCCCAACTCGCATCCGGTTCAAAATCCTGAAGGTGTAAAAAACTTCGACAGTCTAGCAGCTTGCTGAACAGTAATCCGTCAGCTGCACAAAACAAAGTCGGCTAAATCACGATAACGAGGACAAAGGGGCAGATGGACAAAGAGCCAGAGTGAAATAGCATCACCTACGAAGCCACGTTTACACCTGGGCCAATGAGCGCATCTGACCCGACCGGCTGCATGTGGCAGATCAACGGCGTCTACACTCATAAGATCAATCACTGGGGTGAGTTATTGAAAGAGCTGATCTCAAATTTTTTTGAATCCCACATTCTTGGTTTGTTCTGCGCTGTCCAAGGAAAGACAAGTAATTCAATAGTATATAAGGTATAATGGCCATTGAGCTGGCCGAACAGTCGCTACGTTATTTATAACGTAGAGGAAAGTCCGGGCTCCGCAGGGCAGGGTGCCAGGTAACGCCTGGGAGACGTGAGTCTACGGAAAGTGCCGCAGAAATTAAACCGCCTGATCACTCGCGAGTGGTCAGGTAAGGGTGAAAAGGTGCGGTAAGAGCGCACCGCGCTGCTGGTAACAGCAGTGGCAGGGTAAACCCCACCCGGAGCAAGATCAAATAGAGGAACAGACGCGTGGCCCGCGCGGTTCCTGGGTAGATTGCTTGAGCGTCAGGGTGACTTGACGCCTAGATGAATGACTGTTCACGACAGAACCCGGCTTACAGGCCAGCTCACCCTTTACTGATTTAGAAGTTACGCATTGACAACAGATCGAAATGTTGGGATTAAATGATTCATATTTGGCATAAAGGTGTCGATAAACGAAGCCATAACATCGTTGAATAAATTCCGCTGTACGCTATAGCAATTATTAATCACGTCTGCAAAGCTCAATTTTTGTAATTGAACAAAGCCACAAATTGCAGAAAAAATATGATTATTTATTGCTCTTTTATTGCGAACCTGGAACCGCTCAATATTACACACCTGCTTTATTGCCCGATGATATTGCTCAATCTGCCAATGCCTATCATGTTGTTCGGTAAATGCTTTCTTGTCAAAAACAGCGGTTTTTTCTTCATCAGGTAGTGAACTTATGTAATGGCGAACTTGTTCTTTCAAGGTCGTCCGAAATAATTTCACATACCCAAAATTTTTGAGCCAAACCATTAAGCCGTCTTCCGGGATTTCTAATTGCCTGACTTGAACCCATGAACCTTTTTCAACAGAGACTAATCGATTACCTTCCACTGCAAAGAATAATCCTGTCTGATGATTTCTTGTCAATTTAAGATTATCCACGCAACTGTACCAGCTATCTCCTGTTACAAAACCAGGTTCTAGTCCCCAAGCTAATACTTCGGTCAGTATGTCTTGAAAATAGTCATTTTTTGTCTTTCCTTCCGCCTTATCGACCACCCGGAAATTCAGTGGTTGGTGTTTTCCTTGAATGTCTGTGTAGTACAACGTGACAAGATTGATTCCCTTGACTGCTCTATGATGTTTTCCCGACCAAAAATAACTGACATATGCCATATATTGGCTATAAGGTTTATCAAGAACACTATCGTCAACACTCAAGGTTCCGCCCTTTAAATTCAGGCTTGCGCTGGCTTCATTGTATAAATCTCGCCCAGTGTAATGCTCCCGATTTAGAAATCGATTTACGCTATCATGTGATATTGACATGACTTCTCCTAATCGTCGACAACTAGTGCACATAAGCGAAAACACCAATGCTATTTATGAGGAATATATTGTAATATGCTGAATAATACTATATTAAATTCAGCAGGTGATATCATTCCACGACTAACAGCAGCCCCAATCAGTTTAACAGAAAAACAACGCACGTTATTGCAAGGCACAGTGCGTAAACATACAAGTCCTCAGAATTTGGTGACACGTTGCCGTATTATATTGTTGGCAGATGAAGGCATTAGTGTACATGAAACCATGCGCCAGTTAAAAATTGGACGGACAACTGTTCAAAATTGGCGAAAACGCTGGTTACAGAACAGTGAACAAGAAAATCCTTTAGCCCGGCTTCAAGATGCACCGCGAAGCGGTGCGCCTGCTATCTATACGGCGGAGCAAATTTGCAGCATTATCGCGATAGCCTGCGAACGCCCAGAGGATAGTCAACGCCCGATCACTCATTGGACGCAACAAGAAATAGCCGATGAAGCGATAAAACGGGGCATTGTTGATTATATTTCACAGCGCTCTGTTGGGCGCTTTTTAAAAAGAAGCGGACCTGCAACCCCACCGGATGAAAGGCTGGTTGACGGCAAAAAAAGATGAATACTTCGACGAGAGGTGTCAAGATGTTTGCGAAACCTGCCAACGGGCTTTGGAGCGGGAAGAGCAAGGCATCAAAACGATTTCGATTGATGAAATGACAGGGATTCAAGCTTTAGAGCGAGCAGCGCAGATATTGCCGATGAAGAAAGGAAAAATTGAGCGACAAGAATTTGAATATATTCGACATGGTACCCAGACCTTGATTGCAGGTTTTGATGTGGCCACGGGAGAAGTAATGGGAAGTATAGGAGAAACTCGAACAGAGCAAGATTTTGCCGGGTTTTTGAACCTGCTTTTTCATCAACAACCCAAACAAACCCATTGGCATTTAGTCATGGATAATCTCAATACACATTGTTCAGAATCGGTGGTTCGATTAATTGCCGAAAAAATTTCGTATTCAGGAGAATCAGGGGTTAAAGGAAAAGAGGGTATTTTGAAATCAATGGAAAGTCGTACTGCTTTTTTGACTAACTCAAACCATCCTGTTGTTTTTCATTTTACCCCTAAGCATTGTTCATGGCTTAATCAGATAGAGATCTGGTTTTCTATTTTAATGCGTAAAGTAATCCGGCGCGGCAACTTTAAATCTAAAGAGGATTTAAACAAAAAAATAGCGGATTTCATAAAATATTTCAATGAAACCATGGCTAAGCCTTTTCGTTGGACGTTATAGTGGACCCCGTAATCCGGACAATAGTTTAAACTATGACTATTGAAAAAAGAGGTACAAAAAATGAGCGAAAAAAAACGGAAAACCTTTAGCGGGGCGCAAAAGGCCAAAATCGCGCTGGAAGCGGTTAAGAACATCAAAACGATCAATGAGATTGCTCAAGAGAATGAAGTCCATCCATCTCAGGTAAGCCAATGGAAAAAGGAACTGTTGGCCAATGCGGGAAGCCTGTTTGAAGGCAAACGCGGGCCGAAAGCGGTGAAGGCGCAAGACAATCCGGACCGTCTGTACGCCAAAATCGGGCAGTTGAATATGGAACTGGATTGGCTTAAAAAAAAGTCCGGGATCAGCCTATGATCACGCGTCAAAGCTGGGTGGATCAAAAAGATGAGTTGGCGTTAAGTCGGCAATGCCAGTTATTGAACGTTACCCGCTCAGTAATCCATGAACAGAAAAAACGCCAACAACAGCCGGTGTCTGCTGAAGATCAGCAACTGTTGCGGTTGCTCGACGAAGAATATACCCGGCATCCTTTTTATGGCTCACGCCGTATGACAAAGTATTTACGCGGCCTTAACCATCAGGTCAACCGCAAACGGGTTCAGCGGCTGATGCGCATACTGGGGCTGGTCGGCATGGCGCCGGGCCCGAACACCAGTAAGCCGCATCCTGAGCATAAAGTCTATCCCTATCTGTTAAGAGGCGTCGAGGTGACACGCCCCAACCAGGTTTGGAGTACCGACATCACCTATATCCGGCTGCCGCAAGGATTTGTTTATCTGGTGGCCATCATGGATTGGTACAGCCGAAAAGTATTGGCATGGCAACTTTCCAATACCATGGACAGCGCGTTTTGCGTAAATTGTCTGGAGCAGGCCATCAAGACCTATGGCACACCGGAGATATTTAATACCGACCAGGGCGCACAGTTCACCAGCGCGGACTTCACCGGGGTATTGAGTCAGCATGGCGTGACCATCAGCATGGATGGCCGGGGACGGGCCCTGGACAATATCTTTGTTGAACGACTCTGGCGCACAGTGAAATATGAAGAAGTTTATTTGAAGCAATACGGCAACCTGCAAGCACTGTCAGCGGGGTTGACGGACTACTTTGCCTTTTACAACAGCGAACGACCGCATCAGTCGTTAGGCTATGAAACGCCAGACAGGGTTTATCAATTCGCCACGGGAGGTGGCGCTAAAATCGTGGATAAATATAATGCCGGCACTGCCAAGCAGACGCCGGGTGAAAATATGGGCCAGAGCCATTGAGCCTGACTGTTATGAGGGTTCTATCTTAAATTCTCTAATAATTTGTCTGGACAATGGGGTCCACTTTACTTTTTCAACAGAGACTAATCGATTACCTTCCACTGCAAAGAATAATCCTGTCTGATGATTTCTTATCAATTTAAGATTATCCACGCAACTGTACCAGCTATCTCCTGTTACAAAACCAGGCTCTAGTCCCCAAGCTAATACTTCGGTCAGCATGTCTTGAAAATAGTCATTTTTTGTCTTTCCTTCCGCCTTATCGACCACCCGGAAATTCAGTGGTTGGTGTTTTCCTTGAATGTCTGTGTAGTACAACGTGACAAGATTGATTCCCTTGACTGCTATGATGTTTTCCCGACCAAAAATAACTGACATATGCCATATATTGGCTATAAGGTTTATCAAGAACACTATCGTCAACACTCAAGGTTCCGCCCTTTAAATTCAGGCTTGCGCTGGCTTCATTGTATAAATCTCGCCCAGTGTAATGCTCCCGATTTAGAAATCGATTTACGCTATCATGTGATATTGACATGACTTCTCCTAATCGTCGACAACTAGCTTGTTTCGGCTCACTTAATAAAAAACCAATATACATGGGTAATGTACAGCAGGCTGTTGAGGGGCGTGTTATTTCTCTTATCAAGGTTTGCCTTGCATTGACTTTGGGATTTTTTAAACCCATAGTTTGACATTGCCTGTCAATGCGTAACTTCTATTAAATTCTCTAATAATTTGTCTGGACAATGGGGTCCACTTTACCTCTTCCATTTTTCAATCTGAAAAGTGAAATTGTTTTTTTATTTCAATGCTGTACACAGATTAAATAAAAACTGCAATTTGTGCGGTATTTTCATCATTTTTTTTAGTCAAAAAAACGCCTTAATAATTTGTTGTTTCAACTCTACAAATTACATCAAAATAGTTAATTAAAAGCGTGATCAAGAAAAGATTTTCGTGTTGTAAAAAAACACAGAAATCACGCTTGTCTGTTTTACGGCTAAGTCATTGTCGCTTAAGCAAGAATTTGTCACTGATGTTACGCGCTACGCCGGATAATTGATAAAATTTGAGGATGAACAAAGAGAAATTAGACCTGTACACAGACTATTTAATCAGCAATACGAGCTATGCGACGGCGACGGGTTTGTCGTCAATGTTAGATGGAGAAGTTAGCCATGATAGTATCACGCGTTTTTTATCGTCCAGGACGTACACATCAAAAGACCTCTGGCTGGAGGTTAAACGAACAGTCCGGAAGATTGAAGAAGAATCAGGGTGTTTGATTTTTGACGATACCATCCAGGAGAAGCAATGGACAGACGAGAATGAAGTCATTTGTTGGCATTATGACCATTGCCAGGGGCGGTCAGTCAAAGGCATCAATCTATTGAATGCCTTGTATCATACGGGCAATGTTTCGATACCCGTAGCCTTTGAAGTGGTCAAAAAACCGATTCAGTTTTGTGATATCAAAACAAAGCAGGTTAAACGAATGGCTACGGTGACCAAAAATGAGCTGATGCGTGCGATGATTCAACAGTGTTTGAACAATCGGCTTCAATTTCGCTATGTGTTGATGGATAGCTGGTTTACGGCTAAAGAGAATCTGGAGTTTATTGTTGACAAAGACAAACATTTCATTGGGGCTTTAAAGGATAATCGTTTGGTGGCGTTGAGCGTAGACGACAAGAAACAAGGAAAATTTACCCGTGTCAGTGACATTGCATTAGAGGATAAACAAGCAGTACGCGGCTGGCTAAAAGGCTACCCACATGAAGTCTTGATTGTCCGGCGAATCTTTACAAACAAAGACGGCAGTACTGCAACCGTTAATCTGGTGTGCAGTGATTTAACATTAACGGGTAAAAAGGTTGCGGCAATCTATCAGAAACGCTGGAAAGTCGAAGAATTTCATAAATCATTGAAATCCAATGCCGGGTTGGCAAAGTCGCCTACTCGTACCCCAACAACACAAAACAATCATATTTTTATGGCCATTATGGCGGTCTTTAAACTGGAGTGTCTCAAAATAAAACACCAAACCAATCATTTTGCTTTGAAGGCTAAATTATATATCAAGGCCATTCGGCAGGCTTTTGCTGAATTGCAACAATTCAAGACCGCGTAACATCAGTTTGTCATTTACCAACCTTGACTATATAGCGGTGTAAAACTATAGTGGTTAGAAAATGAGGAAAAGTGGAAAAAAATGGAATTTTTGATCTAAGTGGGGAGGTTTTTTGTTTCGAGGTGGTCATGCAATCAATCTGGATGCCAAAGGGCGCATCACGATTCCAACCTGTTATCGGGCGGAATTGCAGGATTGCTGTGACCGACAGCTGATTGTGACATACGCTTTGGATGAGAAAGGGAAAAGTGAAGAGGGCTGTCTGTGGCTATATCCCATGCCTGAGTGGGAACGGCTCGAGCAAACGATCAGCAAATTGCCGACCGTTAACAAAACGGCCAGTCGCTTACGCCGTATGTTGATTGGAAATGCCCAGGAATGTGAAATGGACAAGCAAGGGCGTTTGTTGATTACCGAGACATTGAGAGTTCATGCAGGATTGAAAAAAAATATTTATTTGTTAGGGCAGTTGAACAAGTTTGAAATCTGGAGTCTTGACGCCTGGCAGGCTAAAAAAGAGGGCTGGAAGGAAGATGATGATTTGGAAGTGCTTGAAAATCTTACTTTTTAGCTGCTGACGCATGGAGCATTTGCCCGTTTTATATGAAGAGTCTCTTGAAGCCCTGAATATCCAGCCTGATGGCTTATATATTGATTGTACTTTCGGCCGAGGAGGGCATAGTCGAGGGATTTTAGAAAGGTTGGGGCCTGAAGGCCGGTTGTTGGCCATAGACCGGGACTGGGCGGCGGTTCAGTCTTCTGTTGCCAAACATCTGCAGCAGGACAGGCGGTTTTTAATAAAACAAGGTAGTTTTTCGCAGTTGAAATCGTTGCTGCCTGCTGATTGGTTAAACAACGGCGTCAATGGCATTTTGATGGATTTGGGCGTTTCATCGCCGCAACTGGATGAATCTGAGCGGGGGTTTAGTTTTTTACGCGATGGTCCTTTGGATATGCGCATGGACAGGCAGTTTGGGTTGAATGCTGCAGAGTGGTTGCAACAGGTAGATGAGAAAAAACTGGTCAGCGTGTTGTTTGAATATGGTGAAGAACGATTTGCCAGGCGAATCGCTAAAGCGATTGTGGAAGCTCGCATTGATAGACCGATTGAGACAACTTTACAGTTAGCGCGTCTGATTGAAAATGCAGTGCCGATAAAAGAACGGCATAAGCATCCGGCAACACGTTCTTTTCAGGCGATACGGATCGAGGTCAATCAAGAGCTGGAGGAGATAAAGCAAGTGTTGGCGCAATCGGTCGAGTTGCTGAAACCGGCCGGACGACTGGTCGTGATTTCCTTTCATTCGCTGGAAGACCGTTTGGTGAAACGTTTTATCAGGCAAGAGTCGGGAGGTAAAAATAATCCGGGTAGATTGCCAGTATTGGAAAAAGATATTCAACAAGGGATGTTGAAGAAAATAGGTAAGGCGGTACGCGCCAGTCGGGATGAGTTGGAGAAAAACCCCAGATCGCGCAGTGCCGTGATGCGTGTTGCCGAGAAGTTATGATTCAAACCAGGTTTTTATTGCCATTGCTGGTGGCTGTGCTGTTAGTTTCGGCTATAGCCGTGATTTATAGCAAATATCAGCAACGGCTGCTCTTTAACAATATACAGAAAGAAGAACGCCGTCTTAATGAATTTGAGGTGGAGTGGGGGCGCTTGCAATTGGAGTTGACCATGTTGACAGCGGGTAACCGGGTTGAACGGATTGCCAGTAAGCAATTGAACATGGTGATGTCAGCCCGGGAAGATATTATTTATATCAAGCCTTGAATGATGAAACTTGAACCCATAACCCCGTCTAAAGTACCGGCTTTTAAAGGCCGTCGCCTGGTTGTTTTGGCGCTTTTACTGTTAGCCATGTCATCGCTGGTTGTAAGGGCCGTTTATTTGCAAGTTGTGGATAAATCCTTTTTACAAAAACGGGCGCTACAACAATACAGCGATAAGGTTATCGTGCCAGCTTATCGGGGAAAGATTCTGGATCGGCAGGGGGAGCCTCTGGCGATCAGCACACCTGTTCAAGCAGTTATTTTAAAGCCCTATCTGGTTAAAGAGGATGATTGGGCAAAAGTTGAACAAGTGGCGGCATTGTTGCAATTGTCGCAGCGTAAAATAAGCAGAATCAAAAGGCAGTTTGCTGACAAACGCTTCATCTATCTGAAGCGGCATGTCAATCCTGAATTAGTCAGGGCTATTCAAGCGATGAAAGTACCGGGTATCTTTTTTGAAGATGCTCTGAAGCGGTTTTATCCCTCTGGAGAAGTTACAGGGCATTTGTTGGGCTTTACCAATATTGATGATGTCGGTCAAGAGGGGATAGAGAGGGAATATGAATCACAGCTCAGAGGCAGGGCGGGTGCCAAGAAAGTGATCCGCGATGGAAAGGGGCACATCATCAATGATGTAGAAATTATCCAAGAGCCCGTAGCGGGAAAAGACCTGACCTTGAGTATCGATAATAGGATTCAGTATTTGGCCTATAGAGAATTAAAAGCTGCGGTACTCTCACATATGGCGAAGGCCGCAGCATTAGTGGTATTGAATGCCAAGACAGGAGAGGTGCTGGCGGCAGTCAATCAGCCTGCTTTCAACCCGAATAACCGTAAGCGATTACGAGCAAAAAGTTATCGAAACCGGGCTTTCGTGGATGTTTTTGAACCGGGCTCAACGGTAAAACCGTTTGTCATGCTAGCGGCCTTGGATGGGGGTTATGTAACACTATCTGAAAAAATTGAAACGCATGGTTTTTACCGGCTTAAACGCAAGTTGATCAAGGATACTCATAATTATAAAACGCTGGATTTGACCGGCATTATCAAGAAATCCAGCAATGTCGCGATCAGTAAGATTGCGTTGAGAATGCCAGCAGAATTTTTATGGAACAGCTATAAGAAATTGGGCTTTGGCCAGGCGACTCAAATTGGCTTCCCGGGGGAGGCACGGGGACGATTGCCGGACTATCAGGGCTGGAATGAATTTGAACAGGCGACCTTGTCATTTGGCTATGGATTGAGCGTTTCTGCGTTGCAGCTTGCAAGAGCGTATACCGCTCTGGCTGACGATGGTATGTTGCATTCAGTCAGCTTGCTGCCCCGGGACGTGGATGACCAGTCGCAGCGGATCTTTACTGCGAAAAACACCCGGCGAGTCAGAAAAATGATGGAGGCAGTGGTTGAAAAAGGTGGAACCGCGACAAAAGCACAAGTGCCTGGCTTTCGGGTAGCGGGTAAAACCGGCACGGCGAAAAAGTCTGAAGGCAAAAAAGGCTATTCAGACAAGGATTATATCGCCGCATTTGTCGGCATGGCACCGGCCAGTGACCCTCAATTTGTCATTGCCGTTATGGTGGATACTCCTCGTGCTGGACAATACTACGGTGGCCTGGTGGCCGCACCGGTTTTTTCCCTGGTGATGGCCGGTGTGCTGAGGATTTATGGTGTTGCGCCTGACCAGGAAGAAACGATGCCGGATTTGATAACAAACCATGTTGCTGACTGAATTATTAAGCGGGTTGGTACGGCCTGATGAGCCGCTGGAAATAACCGGTCTGGAAATAGACAGCCGGAAAATCCAGCCTGGAAATTTGTTTGTTGCGTTGAACGGGGCGAGACAACACGGCCTGCGTTTTTATCAGCAGGTTAAAGCGCTAGGCGCTAAAGCGATTGTTTATGATCCGGCCGGGGAAGGCGATAAGTTAGCCCGCGCCATTACAGAAATACCTTGTTATGCGCTGTCTGACCTGGAGCAGAAATTAGGCGATATTGCCGCCCGTTATTATCAATATCCTAGCCGGAAACTGGACATTATCGGTATTACCGGCACCAACGGTAAAACCAGTTGCAGCCAGTTTTTGGCACAGATGTTACCAAAATGTGGCGTTATCGGTACGCTTGGCTGGGGTTGGGGTGGACGCTTGCAGCAAACGCTGAATACTACGCCGGATGCTTTGACTGTTCAACGTATCCTGGCCAGGTTTGTCGAACAGGGATTGCGCTATGTGGCGATGGAAGTTTCCTCGCATGGCCTGGTGCAGGGCCGGATAAACGGAGTGGAATTTACTGGCGCACTATTTACAAATTTGAGCCAGGATCATTTGGATTATCACGGTTCGATGGAACACTATCTGGCGCAGAAGATGAGATTATTTCGCTGGCCGGGGTTGAAGTTTATTGTCGTGAATGTTGACGACCCAGCAGCAGGGCAGATTTTGTTGAAAAGCTCGGAGAACGTGAAAAGCTGGGGATATGGAAGGAATCAAATTACTGAAAATATCGATGAAATGGTTGTCATCGACAATGAGCAGTGTCGCTTGTCCGGGATCCATTTTGATTTGAACTGGCGGAAGCAGAGAAAAGCAATCGTCAGCCAGGTGACCGGGCAATTCAATATCGAAAACCTGGCGGCGGTTGCGACGCTGTTATTGGCTTTAGGTTGGTCACTTGAACAAGCAGCGGAAAAAATAAAAACATTAAAAGCTGTTGCAGGACGTATGGAAACATTAGGTGGGCAGGAGGGGCAGCCTGTGGTTGTGATTGATTATGCTCACACTCCGGATGCATTGGAAAAATTATTGCAAAGCATCAGGGGGAATGGTCAAAAAATAACGGTCATATTTGGTTGTGGTGGAGACAGGGATAAAGGCAAGAGAGCGTTAATGGGAAAAATCGCCTGCCAATGGGCGGATCGGGTAATTGTCACTAATGACAACCCGCGTATGGAAGCGGAAGAGAAAATTATTGAAGATATTTTACAAGGATGTGATTTACAAAAAACAAGCGTTTTGTCTGATCGTGCAGAAGCGATTGAGACAGCGATACACGAATCGCAAGTTAACGATTGTATCGTTATTGCCGGCAAAGGCCATGAACAATATCAGGATATAAAAGGCGTGAAAACAGTTTTCAGCGATCAACAAATTGCCAGGCAAACGTTAGACGGGTATTCGCGATGCAAATGACTTTGTCAGAAATTGCCGATGTATGTTCGGCTGAGATGCGAGGGCGTGATACCGACATTCAGGGCGTCAGCATCGACAGCCGGAATTTGAAGCCAGGTGATTGTTATATCGCCATTAAAGGCGAGCGTTTTGACGGACATGATTTTATTGATGCGGCACTTGCTGCAGGCGCAAAAGCTGTGATGGTGAGTCACCCGGTCGAGATTGATGCTGCGCAGATAATTGTTACAGATTGCCGAAAGGCACTGGCGGAATTAGCCGCTTTCTGGCGCAGACGACTGAGGTTGAAAATAGTCGGCATTACCGGCAGTAATGGCAAGACGACGGTCAAGGAAATGACCGCCAGTATTTTGAAACAAAAGGTTGAGACTCTTTACACACAAGGCAATCTGAACAATGAGTTAGGCGTTCCGTTAACCCTGCTCAGACTGGAAAAACAGCATCGCTATGCGGTGGTGGAAATGGGGGCGAATCATCCGGGGGAAATTGCCTTCACCAGCGGGTTGGTTCAGTCGGATGTGGCGATTTTAACCAATGTCGGTCCTGCTCATCTGGAAGGATTTGGCAGTCTGGAAGGTGTCGCGAAGGCCAAGGGTGAGTTGATTGAAAGCCTGAGTGTGAATGGTGTGGCGGTATTAAATCGTGATGATGTGTTTTTTGATTTTTGGCGAGATTTGGCAGGACCAAGGCCGACATTGACTTTTGGCTTGTCTGAACAAGCCGATGTTCAGGCGCTCAACATCAGGCAAAAAGTAGAGCAAGGCCGGTTTGTGACGGAGTTTGTTTTAAAAACCAAATCCATTGAGATGCCTGTCAGATTGGCATTAGCCGGTGTCCATAATGTCAAAAATGCCTTGGCCGCAGCAGCAGCCACCATCGCCTTAGGCATAAGGGCGGAGACAATTCAGGCGGGTCTTGAGAGGATGCAGCCTGTCAATGGCAGGTTGACGCCTAAACAGAATATTGCTGGTGGCTTGCTGATTGATGACAGTTACAACGCCAACCCGGCTTCGATAAAAGCGGCGCTGGACGTGTTGCTGAAAAGTGAAGGGGAGCCGTGGGTGATTTTGGGCGCAATGGGCGAGATGGGCGCTGAAAGCAAGACGATTCATCAGGAGCTGGGTAAATTGATAAAACAGATGGGAATTAAAAAGCTGCTTGCCACTGGCGCCGATGCCAAATTTGCTGTTGAAGCATTTGGGCAAGGTGCTCTGTTTTTTCAATCACAACAGACATTGATTGAAAGTTTGCAGCAGCAGATAACGGGGCGGGAAAGTCTGTTGATCAAAGGATCAAGGGCGCAACAAATGGACAAAGTGGTGGCCGCATTGACGAATAACGGGAACTGAGCATGTTACTTTATTTAACAGAATATTTAATGCAGTTTGATGGAGCTTTTCGGGTATTCCAATACCTGACATTGCGCGCAATTCTGGGTGCATTGGCTGCCTTGATCATCTCGTTCATTGTCGGTCCTTGGATGATCAGAAAACTGACGCGAGACAAGATTGGCCAAAGTATTCGGGAAGATGGTCCGGAAAGCCATTATGTAAAATCCGGTACACCGACGATGGGGGGCGCGTTGATTCTGGTGGCGATTTCAATCAGCACCTTGTTGTGGGCCGATTTGGAGAACCGTTATATCTGGGTGGTGCTGTTCGTCACATTAGGACATGGAATTGTCGGTTTTATCGATGATTATAAAAAAGTCAAACTGGGCAATAGTGACGGCTTGTCGGCCAAAGCCAAATATTTCTGGCAATCGGTGATCGCGTTGAGCGCTGCGCTGTTTTTATACAATACCGCACAGGTTCCGGCGGAAACCCAGTTTATCGTACCGTTTTTTAAAGATGTGCATATCGATATGGGCTGGACTTATATCGTATTGACCTATTTTGTCATTGTCGGCACCAGTAATGCTGTGAACCTTACCGATGGTCTGGACGGTCTGGCGATTATGCCGACA
Organism: Methylomarinum sp.; assembly: GCA_965277025.1. Taxonomy (GTDB): domain Bacteria; phylum Pseudomonadota; class Gammaproteobacteria; order Methylococcales; family Methylomonadaceae; genus Methylomarinum. The sequence goes on along the minus strand of OZ255706.1, from coordinate 2,563,293 downwards.
GCCATGATTGCGGCTGCACTGGCTATTTTCGCTTACCTTTCCGGACATTATAAATTTGCCGAGTATCTGGCTATTCCTTTTTTACCCGAGGCAGGCGAGGTAGCGGTATTTTGCGCGGCAATTGTCGGCGCGGGTTTAGGTTTTTTATGGTTTAACGCTTATCCGGCCATGGTGTTTATGGGGGATGTTGGTGCGCTGGCGTTAGGTGCGGCATTAGGTATCGTTGCCGTTCTGGTCAGGCAGGAAATCGTGTTGATGATCATGGGAGGTGTTTTCGTGGTTGAAACCATCTCTGTCATCGTTCAGGTGCTCTCGTACAAACTACGTGGCAAGCGGGTGTTTTTAATGGCGCCGATCCACCATCATTATGAAAAGAAAGGCTGGCCGGAACCACGAATTATCGTTCGTTTCTGGATTATTACCGTCATTTTAGTATTAGTGGGACTCGCCACATTGAAATTGAGATAACGATGGAAACCTCGCAAGCAAAACTGTTACAGCAACTCAAGCAAAAATTGGCGCTACAACCTGGAAGCGCCAAAGTGCTGGTGGTCGGCTTGGGGTCGACCGGCTTGTCGATTGCGAGATTTTTAAAAAAATCAGGCTTTCAGTTTGCCATTGTCGATAGTCGGGACAAGCCACCCCAGGTAGATTTGTTGGCGGAAGAAATGTCCGATGTCGCAGTATTCAGTGGTGGATTCGATCACGCCGCCTTTGAGGTGGCCACTCATTTGGTGGTAAGCCCTGGCGTATCGTTATTGGAAGATTCGGTGCAACGGGCGATACAGGCAGGATGCAAGATTATCAGTGACATTGATCTATTCGCCTGCGCCACCGATAAACCGGTTATTGCGATAACCGGTTCGAATGGCAAAAGCACGGTCACCACATTGCTGGGTGAAATGGGTAAGGCAGCAGGAATTAAAACAGCCATCGGTGGCAATCTTGGTGTGCCTGCACTGGATTTGCTGGATGATGAAGTACAGTTATATGTGCTGGAGTTGTCCAGCTTTCAATTGGAGCGAACCTCGTTATTGGAGCCAGTTGCTGCAACCGTGCTGAATATCTCGGAAGATCACCTGGATCGTCACCATAGCCTGGGGCAATATGCACAGGCCAAACAACGGATTTTTAACGGTCAGGGAGTGATGGTGTTGAACCAGGATGACCCTATGGTGATGGCCATGCGAACCGGGGGAAGAGACGAACGGACTTTTTCTATTGTGCAGCGGGCGAATTATTGGTGGGATAGTGAGAAGAATCAACTAAAAGCCGGTGATGAACTATTGATGTCAGGACAGGATCTGGCCTTGCAAGGGACACATAATATTGCCAATGCTTTGGCGGCTGTCGCATTGGGTGAGGTGGCAGGCATGGCGCGAAACAAAATGGTGCAGGTATTAAAAACCTTTAAGGGATTGGCGCACCGCATGCAACTGGTCGCCCGGATGAACGGTGTTAGCTGGATCAATGATTCCAAGGCGACCAATGTCGGGGCTTGTATCGCTGCGTTACAAGGTTTTAAAGGCAATGTCATATTGATTGCCGGCGGCGATGCAAAAGGCGCTAACCTGGAAGAGCTTGTTCCGGTCGTCAAACAGCATTGCAAGGCGGTGGTCGTAATGGGTAAGGATGGGCCGGTTATTGCGCAAAGCCTGGAAGGAAAGTTACCTGTTTATACTGCAAAGCAAATCGATGAAGCGGTGAGAACAGCTGGCTCATTGGCGAAAACAGGGGATGTGGTGTTGTTATCACCAGCCTGCGCCAGTCTGGATCAATTCAAGAACTATATGCAGCGTGGTGACCTGTTTGTTCAGGCAGTGATGCACTTGGAGCAGGCGGCATGAATAATCAATGGTTACAAGGCTTAGGCTTCAGCCCGTTTTATCCGGATAAAACACTGCTGGCGTTGAGCGCGCTATTGCTGTTGATCGGTTATTTGATGGTGACCTCCGCATCTTTGCATTTAGGGGTCAAAATGGCGGGTAATTTATTCCATTACCCAGTCAGGCAGTTGATTCATATTTTTTTGGGGCTGATGATCGCCAGTGTTATATGTGTTGTGCCGATGTCAGTGTGGCAGCGTTACAGTGCCGGTTTGTTTATTCTTGGCATGGTGTTGTTAACAGTTGTCCTGATACCTGGAGTGGGCATTAAAGTCAATGGCAGCATGCGCTGGATATCATTAGCCGGGTTCAGGGTACAGGTATCGGAAATTGTTAAATTGGCTTCGGTTATTTATATGGCCGGCTATGTATTACGGCATCAGCAGGAAATTCTGCAATCTGGTTACGGTATGTTGAAACCATTGGTGTTGTTTGTTCTTGCCAGTATTTTATTGTTGCTGGAGCCCGATTTGGGTTCTGCGGTCGTCATTATTGTGATTGCAATGGGTATGATGTTTTTGGCCGGGGCCAGGATCCAGCAATTTTTGTTGATTATCTTGCTGGCTTTGATTGCCGTTGGATTATTGATTTGGTTGTCACCTTATCGCTGGGCGAGAATCACGGCCTTTATCGACCCCTGGGCCGATGCAAAAAATACCGGTTTCCAGCTGGTGCAGGCATTGATTGCCTTTGGTCAGGGAGGCTTGTTTGGTGTGGGCCTGGGTAATGGTATTCAGAAGCTGTTTTACTTGCCTGAAGCGCATACCGATTTTTTGTTTTCGGTACTGGCTGAGGAATGGGGTTTGATGGGCGTGTTTGTGGTAGTCGCCCTGTACAGCGGTTTGATCTGGCGCATTTTTGTCATTGCTGGGCAGGCGGAGCAGAAAGGCCTGCGATTCAATGCCTATGTGGCTTATGGATTGGGTATTTGGCTGGGCTTTCAGTCATTTGTCAACATGGGTGTCAACATGGGCTTGTTGCCCACCAAGGGTATCACCTTGCCACTGATGAGTTACGGGGGCGGCAGTATGCTGGTAATGTGTGCGGCAATGGCATTGTTGTTGCGAATAAGCAGTGAAGTCACCGAGCAACAATTGCATGGCCGACAGGGAGGCGAGCAATGGGCAAGCGCATAGTGATCATGGCCGGAGGAACGGGCGGACATATTTTTCCGGCCCTGGCGGTCGCGCAGACGTTACAACAGCAGGGCTGGAATGTCACCTGGATGGGAACTCAAAAAGGCATGGAGAGCCGGGTCATCCCCCAACAAAGCATCGAGATCGACTGGTTGTCGGTTGCCGGCCTGCGTGGCAAAGGACTGTCAGGAAAACTCAACGCAATATTCAAATTATTGAAAGCCTGCATTGAAGCGCGGGGTATTTTAAAACAACGTAAACCTGATGTGGTGTTAGGCATGGGTGGATTTGTCGCCGCCCCGGGTGGGATGATGAGTAAGTGGTTGGGCATACCATTGCTGATTCATGAACAAAACAGAGTGCCCGGCACGACTAACCGCCTATTGATGCGCTTTGCCAAACGCGTGATGGAAGCTTTTCCCGGAAGTTTTGATCCCAGTGTGAAAGCCTTGTTTACCGGTAATCCGTTAAGACAGGCAATGATGATTTTAAAACAAAAAAAGCCAAGGCATTTGAGCGAACAGGATGAAATGAAAATTCTGGTGTTAGGCGGCAGTCAAGGCGCCAAGGCATTGAACGAAAAAATTCCAGGCATCCTGGCAGGGATGAAAAACATTAATGTGTGGCACCAGACAGGTGAGCTTATGGGGAGTCAGGTTGAAAAACAATATGCGGAACAACAGACAAAAGCCCAAGTCAGTGCTTTTATCGAGGATATGGCCGGAGCCTATCAATGGGCGGATATGATTATTTGCCGGGCTGGCGCCATGACTGTCAGTGAAGTGGCTGCAGCTGGCTTGCCGTCTGTGTTGATTCCCCTGCCACACGCCATCGATGACCATCAGACCGCCAATGCCCGTTATTTGACTGACGCCAGGGCCGGAATCTTATTGCCTCAGGCACAGATGAACGAACACCGTTTGAAACAGGCGATTGCCGAAATACGTGAAAACCTGGTGGCGATGAGTCAGGCGGCGCGGGAGAGAGCCCGTTTCGATGCGACCGAAGTCGTGGCTGAACAATGTATCGAGGAGGCAGGGCGATGAATCGACCGGATCTGCACCCCGCACAGTTTTTGGGGAATATCGAAAAAATTCATTTTGTCGGGGTTGGTGGTACCGGCATGAGCGGTATTGCCGAAGTATTATCCAATCTGGGGTATCAGGTGTCCGGTTCCGATATTCGCCGATCGGCCGTTACCGAACGCTTGGAAAATATGGGCGTCAAGCTGTTTATCGGTCATGCGGCCAGCAATGTGGATGATGTCGATGTGGTGGTGACCTCGACAGCGGTCGATCCGGAAAATCCCGAAGTCAGTGCGGCGAAAGCGCAGCGCATACCGGTTATTCGTCGGGCGGAAATGTTGGCGGAATTGATGCGCTTCCGCTTTGGCGTGGCGGTGGCCGGAACCCATGGCAAAACCACGACCACCAGTTTGATCGCCAGTATTCTGGCTGAGGCGGGACTGGATCCAACCTTTGTGAACGGTGGCCGCCTGAATAGCGCAGGAACCAATGCCAAACTAGGTCTCGGGCGATTTCTGGTGGCAGAAGCTGATGAAAGCGATGCATCGTTTCTGCATTTGCAGCCCATGCTATCGGTCGTGACCAATATCGATCAGGATCATATGGAAACCTATGGCGGCAGTTATCAGCAGCTACAGAATACCTTTCTGGAGTTTTTGCATCATTTGCCTTTTTACGGATTGGCGGTGATGTGCCTGGATGATCCCGGCGTGAAAAAACTTTTGCCGGAGGTTTCCAAGCCGGTTACCACTTATGGAACGGTGGAAGAGGCCGATGTCCGCGCCGTCGATGTCAAACAACAGGGAATGCAAACCGCCTTTACCGTGTTGCGGAAAGATAAAACACAGCTTGAAGTGGTTTTAAATATGCCTGGCTGGCATAACATGCTGAATGCATTGGCGGCGATTGCGGTGGCGACGGCAATCGATGTTGAAGATCGCGCCATTGTCGACAGTTTAAAAGAATTTAAAGGAATTGGCCGCCGCTTCCAATTAAATGGCGAGATCAAACTGCATGATGGCGTCATCACCCTGGTGGATGATTACGGACATCATCCTAGGGAATTGGCGGCGACATTGGAAGCGATGCGCCAGGCCTGGCCGGATAGACGCTCGGTCGTTGTTTTTCAACCGCATCGATATACCCGTACGCGGGACTTGTTTGAGGACTTTGTCGACGTGTTATCGAGTGTTGATGTGCTCGTGCTACTCGATGTTTATCCCGCAGGGGAGGTAGTTATTACTGGTGCCGATGGCAAGGCGCTGGCACAAGCCATTCGCATCATGGGACAGGTCAATCCGGTATTTGTCAGCCAACCGCAGGATTTGGCGGCCATTCTGGCTGGTATTGTCCAGCCTGATGATGTGTTGTTGACCATGGGAGCCGGCAATGTTGGGCAGATTGCCCAAAAGTTGCCACAGCAGTTGCAGGAGGCGCTGATATCATGACCACACAGTGGCGAGGTGAACTGTTGCGCAATGAACCGCTGGCAAAATATACCAGTTGGCGGGTAGGAGGCCCTGCGGAAAAAATGTATTTACCGCAAGATAAAGATGACCTGATCACTTTTGTTAAATCTCTGCCGGCCGGCGAACCACTTTTTTGGCTGGGGTTAGGCAGTAATTTGCTGGTGCGCGATGGCGGTATCAAAGGCACTGTTATCAATACCCGGGGTCGGCTGAAGAAGATGGAGTTGATCGATTCGACCCGACTGTATGTAGAAGCTGGCGTGCCTTGTGCCCATGTGGCTCGATACAGCACAGATCTAGGCTTGACCGGTGCGGAATTTTTGGCGGGCATTCCCGGTACGATGGGTGGTGCGTTGAAAATGAATGCCGGCGCATTTGGTGGTGAAACCTGGAATATAGTCGAGCGGGTTGAAGTATTAAATGACCAGGGAGAGGTGATTCAGCGTAATAAAAATGAATTTAAAGTCGCTTACCGATCGGTGAAAGGCCAGGAAAATGAGTGGTTTCTGGCGGTTGAACTGCTGCTGGAAAAACAGCAAAGCAAGGATGGAGCGGGAAAAATAAAGGCGTTGCTGGAAAAACGTAATCAGACTCAGCCAACCAATAAACCTACCTGCGGTTCGGTGTTTAAAAACCCGGCCGGGGACTTTGCCGCCCGTCTGATCGAATCCTGTGGTTTGAAAGGTTATTGCATCGGCAATGCCTGCGTGTCGGAAAAACACGCCAATTTTATTGAAAACCGGGGCCAAGCAACGGCCCGCGATATTGAGCGGCTGATTGAATATATTCAGCAACAGGTCAAGAAAAAACATGGCGTGGCGCTGGAAACTGAAGTCTGCCGGGTCGGGGAAGCACAATGAAAGCCCATCGTATTGACGACCCGAAAGCCTTTGGAAAAGTCGCCTTGCTGATGGGGGGACAAGCGGCCGAGCGGGAAATTTCGTTGATTAGTGGTGAGGCGGTATTCAGCTCCTTGCAAAAACAAGGTGTCGATGTCGAAGCCGTTGATGTGAAAGAAAATCTCATCGATGCAGTTGCCGGAAAAAGCATTGACCGGGTTTTTAATATCATCCATGGCCGGGGCGGTGAAGACGGTATTCTTCAGGCGATATTACAAACCTTGAATATCCCTTATACCGGATCTGACGTTTTGGCTTCGGCTCTTTCGATGGATAAATTGAGAACCAAATTATGCTGGCAAGGAAAGGGGTTACCGACACCTGTCTGGATGCTGCTAAAAAATGAACAGGACTTGCAACAGTGCATTGAAACACTGGGCTTTCCTGTTATTGTCAAACCGGCACTGGAAGGCTCCAGTTTTGGTATGAGCAAGGCGAATAATGTCGAACAATTGACTGAAGCCTGGATGATCGCCCGCCCATTTGGATGTGATGTATATGCCGAGCAATGGGTCTGTGGCGATGAGTACACAGTAGGGTTGTTGCAAGGGGAGGCCTTGCCGGTCATACGACTGGAAACGCCGAATGCATTTTATGATTATGAGGCTAAATATCAGTCGGACAATACTCAATACCATTGTCCAAGTGGTTTGTCGGCTGACAGAGAACGGCAACTTCAGCAATTGGCGCTGGAAGCCGCCGAGATTATCGGTGTCAGTGGCTGGGGGCGGGTAGATGTGTTTATCGATGAGCAGGGCAACAGTCAACTGATTGAAGTCAATACCGTTCCAGGAATGACCAGCCATAGCCTGGTACCGATGGCCGCGGCGGCGAAAGGTATCAATTTTGATCAGTTAGTGTGGCGTATTCTGGAGACCAGTTTTACTAATGAAGTAACTCATTAGCCGGCTAAATGAATAAGGCAGTGATGTTGATAGCAATATTGTTGATTGTCGCGGCAATTATTGTTGGGCGGCAATTTGACCAGTATGGCCGTGAATGGATGCCGATTCATCATGTCCGTGTGGAGGGGAGCTTTCAATATCTAAGGCGGGAGAAAGTGAAAAAGGCATTGACGCCATTAGTGTCGACCGGGTTTTATCAGGTCGATTTGAATGCAGTAAGGCAGGTATTGGAATCTCTGCCATGGATAGAGCAGGCATCGGTGCAGAGAGTCTGGCCGGATAGGCTGGCGATAGAAATTGAAGAACAGCAACCGGTGGCGCGCTGGCAGAATGAGGCGCTGATTAACGATAAAGGGGTGTTGTTCAAACCCGATAATCTGGCGGAATTTAACGATTTGCCGGAAATTATCGGCCCCCAGGGGCAGCATGCGATGTTGCTGGAAGAAATGAAAAGTTTGAGAAAAATGCTGGCCGATAAAGGCATGTTATTGCAACGCTTTAATGTTAACGATCGTAGAGACTGGAGAGTGTTCCTGGTGAGTGGCATGGAGTTGAAACTGGGGCGGTTGACTCCAGCTTTACAGTTACAACGATTTTTGAACACGGTTGATGTGTTGGGGCATACATTGCTCGAATTGATGATGGTGGTGGATTTGCGTTATCCAAACGGCTATGCCGTGATCTGGAAGTCGGATGACTGGAAAGACATTATCGAAAAAAAGAAACGCGTATAAACGCTCAGGCAAAAAAATGGCTAAAAAAACAGAACGAGATTTATTGGTGGGACTGGATATCGGCACGTCCAAGGTGGCGGCGATTGTCGGCGAGTTCAACAGCAGTGACGAAATGGAAGTGATAGGCATTGGCGTGGCGCCCTCCAAAGGATTGAAGAAAGGGGTGGTAGTCAATCTGGAGTCTACTGTCAATTCCATTCAGCGGGCTGTGGAAGAGGCCGAGTTGATGGCGGGTTGTCAGATTAAAAAGGTATTTGCCGGCATTGCCGGGAGCCATATTCGCAGTCTGAATTCCCATGGCATTGTCGCCATCAAGGATAAGGAAGTGATGCAGTCGGATATTGACCGAGTGATCGATTCAGCCCGTGCGGTGGCGATTCCGGCCGACCAGAAGATTTTGCATATTTTGCCGCAGGAATTTGTCATCGATCAGCAAGAAGGTATCAAAGAGCCTGTCGGCATGTCTGGCATCCGGCTGGAGGCTAAAGTACATATGGTGACCGGCAGCGTCAGCGCGGCGCAGAATATTATCAAATGTATTCGGCGGTGTGGTCTCGAGGTTGAAGATATTGTGCTGGAACAACTGGCCTCTTGCACCTCGGTATTATCGGAAGACGAGAAAGACCTGGGTGTTTGTTTGATAGATATTGGTGGCGGCACGACAGATATCGCCGTGTTTTCCGATGGTGCGATAAAACATACCGCAGTGATTCCGATCGCCGGCGACCAGGTGACCAATGATATTGCTGTCGCGCTTAGAACACCCACCAAAAATGCTGAGGAAATCAAGATCAAACATGCCTGTGCATTGACACAGTTGGCCGATCCTCAAGAAATGATAGATGTGCCCAGTATTGGTGACCGGGACCCACGCAAAATTTCGGCACAAAATCTGGCCGAGATTATCGAGCCGCGTTATGAGGAATTAATGCTGTTGGTGCAGGCAGAATTGCGCCGTAGTGGTTATGAAGATTTGATTGCTGCAGGGCTGGTATTGACCGGCGGCAGCTCAAAAGTAAAAGGATTGACGGAACTGGCGGAAGAAATTTTTCATATGCCAGTCAGAATAGGGTTTCCACAGCAAATGTCAGGTTTGACGGATGTGGTCAAAAACCCGGTATTTTCAACAGGAGTGGGATTGTTGATATATGGCAGGGAGCACCAGGGTAAAACAGAAAGTTTACGGGATGAAAGCCAAAGTATTTGGGCAAGAATGAAAAACTGGTTTCAGGGTAATTTTTAGTTTGTGGGATAAAAAAGTGAAATACGAATTAGTGGATATGTGTAGTGAAAATGCTGTGATTAAAGTCATTGGTGTTGGCGGCGGTGGCGGTAACGCAGTGGATTATATGGTGAATTCCGGTATTGATGGGGTCGAGTTCGTTTGCGCGAACACCGATGCTCAGGCCTTGAGAGGCTTGACAGTAGACACCAAGGTTCAACTGGGTGTGGAATTGACCAAAGGCCTGGGTGCAGGAACCCGGCCAGAAGTGGGACGCCAGGCCGCCGAAGAAAACCGTGACAGGATTCGCGAAGAAATCGAAGGCGCCGATATGCTGTTTTTGACTGCCGGGATGGGGGGCGGAACCGGAACCGGCGCCATTTCAGTGATTGCGGAAATCGTCAAGGAAATGGATGTATTGACTGTTGCCGTTGTGACCAAGCCTTTCGATTTTGAAGGCAAGAAGAAAAAATCGGTGGCTGAAGCAGGCATTCAGGAATTGGAAAAATTTGTTGATTCATTGATTGTGATTCCTAATCAAAAATTGCTGCCTGTGTTAGGCAACAATCTGTCATTGGCGAATGCTTTCAATACCGCTAACGATGTTCTACTCGATGCGGTGCAAGGCATTACAGAGCTGATCACTAGCCCTGGCTTGATCAATGTCGATTTTGCCGATGTCAAAACAGTGATGAGCAACAAAGGCGCAGCGATTATGGGAACGGGTGTGGCCAGTGGCGATAACCGGGCCAGGGAAGCGACTGAAAAAGCGATTGCTTGTCCATTGCTGGAAGACATCAGCCTGCAAGGCGCACAAGGAATTCTGGTCAATATCTGTGCTGCAGATATGGATCTGACCGAATTCGATGAAATTGGCAGCATCATGCATACTTTCGCTTCAGAAGAAGCCGATATGAAAATTGGTACCGCAATCAATCCTGATATGGGTGATGGAATAAAAGTGACAGTTGTTGCAACCGGTATGGGGGAATCAGCACAAGCGGTCAAGTCGCCCATCAAGCTGGTGCAAAAAGTGGCTAATGGTGAAGCGAAGTACGATGAGCTGGACACGCCGACCATCAATCGCCAGAAAAAGGTAGAAACCAGGGAAACCCGTTTTGGTGCACAGCCTAAAAATGATCTGGATCTGGACTATTTGGATGTACCGGCATTTCTTCGTCGCCAGGCTGATTGAATGGATAGCAGAAAAAGTATTAATGACAAGCATGAGCCGGGTAACATAGGGAAGCACTGATTAAATCATCGCTTCCTTTGGACACAGGGATGTGTCGTCAAAATCAATGGCTTGCCGCCATTGATTTTGTGAGCAAAGCGGAAATCGCATTTCCGTTTTGCGGGCGCTGACAAATCATGGATGATTTGTTCAGCGTTTCCATAGGAGAAACCACGTTGTTGCCCGGAAAAATCCATAACCTATGATAGAATAGACGGTTTTTAGTTTGGCCGTGAGCAAATGATTAAACAGCGTACTTTAAAAAACACGATTCGGGCCACCGGCGTAGGCTTGCATTCGGGAGACAAGGTTTATCTGGCCTTGCATCCGGCGGAACCCGATACCGGCATCCGTTTTCGGCGTGTTGATCTGGATCCGCCGGTTATGATTGAAGCCCGGCCTGAAAATGTTGGCGAAACGATGTTATCGACAACATTGGTCAAAGGTGATGTAAAAATAGCGACCGTCGAACATTTGCTCTCCGCCATGGCCGGGCTGGGAGTGGATAATGCCATTGTCGATGTCAGTGCCGCTGAAGTACCGATTATGGATGGCAGCGCTGGCCCATTTGTGTTTTTACTGCAGTCGGCAGGGCTTTGTGAACAAGATGCGCCTAAAAAATATCTCCGCATCAAGCAGCCAGTCAGAGTGGAGGAAGATGATAAATGGGCAGCATTTGAACCTTTTGACGGCTTTAAGGTGACATTTACCATTGATTTTGAACATCCTGCTTTTCCCGATCATTTGAAAACGGCTGTGATGGACGTTTCTTCTACGACTTTTGTCAAAGAAGTGAGTCGCGCCCGAACATTTGGTTTTATGCGGGATATTGAATTCTTACGTGAAAACAATCTGGCCTTGGGCGGAAACCTGGATAACGCCATTGTTGTCGATGACGATAAGATACTGAACGAAGATGGATTACGTTATGCCGATGAATTCGTCAAGCATAAAATTCTGGATGCCATTGGCGATTTGTATCTGTTGGGATATAGCCTGGTCGGGGAATTCAAGGGCTTTAAATCCGGTCATGCTTTAAATAATAAATTATTGCTGACCTTGCTGGACACTCCCGACGCATGGGAAATTGTGGAGTTCGAGAATGAAGAGGAGGCGCCCATTTCATTCATGCGCTCGGCGCAACCCCCTATACCGCCGGTAACATAGACTGCCAGGGCAGTTTCGCCTCAGCCAACCGCCATTACCAGCTAAAGAAACGCTGACAAATCAGGATGATTTGTCAGCGTTTTCTATATCCAGGAGGCTGTCGGATTATGGATGATTCTACTGCGACAGCGGGTGCGGCGTATTTTTCCGCTCTTTTTCGTTGCGTAGCACCACGTAGCGCTACCAAAAGAGCAAAAATCCCACTCAATTTCCCACTCGTCTCGTTACGAACCCCATAACCCGACAACCTCCTAGTGCAAACAAGCGCAAGTTCTCACTCTATTGAGTAAGTGGCTTAGCCTGATACGTCCAACGAAAAGGCTTAGCCATGGTTTCATTGAAATATTTTATGAAATCCGCTATTTTTTTTGTTTAAATCCTCTTTAGATTGTAACTACTCAGCGTATTTTACCAAAAGCATCAGGTCACTGAGTAAATTCCGGTAATTTCCCCTTAAATACCAGTACCAACGCTTCAGAGGCACTGACATGATGTTTACGACAAGTGGATAGATATCCCCGAATACGGCAGAAGGTGATGGCACCCTGCTCACTCCTGAAACACCCCGATATTTTTTGCTGCACCCTGGTCATGCGGATATCATTCTCACCGGGATTATTAGTAAATGGCACATCTATTTCTCTCATAAAGCGTAAGACATCATCCGGGTAATTGATCAGCCGTTCCAGTAAGTTTCTGGATTTACTGCGCTTGAGGCGCCCACGTTTGGGTTTACCGGGCAACGGGGTTGATGGCGGACATTCAATTTGTGCTTTCTCTAATAAATCTCGATATCGTCGTCGATAACAGGCCGCTTTTCTTGCTTCAAGCTTCCCCCCTGCATCATCGACGACCTGATTGATCTTTTTTAACAGGGTTTCCATTTCTTTGGCCCACTGCTGTCCATCCTGCTCCCGGGCACGGGTCAGTTCACGCAGATGATGCGCATTGCACAAGGCATGAGTGAAGGGGGACTTGTAGTAAGGCTTCCAGTGATCGTGGCATAAAATGCCATGAAAGTCAGGCAGGATGCCAATGACATCCATCGCTTCCTTGCCCCGTTTTACATGGGGAAAATAATGTGTCCATAAATCATTAGAAGCACAATGCAACCAGTACCTGGCGCCATTGATGTTAATGCCCGTTTCATCGGCATGTACAACAGAAGCTGCCGCCAGTCTTTGCTTGCAAATCGGCTCAAAGGATGCCAGCTTCTCAAAGGCTGGTTGATTGAAATTAACCAACGAACCTTCACTGATGGGGATCTGTAATTGATCGGAAAAATAATCCTTGATGCGCTGGCAGGGCAATAATTGGTACTGCGAAAGATACACGGCGTGCGCCTTGAGTTGGTCACCATATTGCACGGCTTTTGTTACGCCCTCGGGAAAAGGAGCAACAAACCGACGACCTTGTTCATCGATAAGCCTTTGCGCACGATATTCCGTCACAATCCGTGAAATATCAATATCAAATACCTGCCGGGTTTCAAAGCCATCTGCCGTGTAGCTTCCGGCTGGCAAGGTACGGCGATCAATCTTGATGGAGATAACGTCATCGGGATCATCGACTTTAACCAGCGTGGTGCCAATATGCCCTTTCTGTCCACTACCTGGTTTTTTTGATCCAGCCCGTGCTTTCCTTTTACGATCAGGATCACTTGATGGCGGCCTGGAACTGTTACTGCTGTTAAGTCCGAGCCGATGCATCAAGAGCGTGACCAGCAACAACAATATCTCCAGCGAAGACCGCAGCGCCGGAGATAAATCGGCTTCATCTTCAATCAGCTGCCGGGCATTGGTAATGGCAGCCTCTACATCAATGGAATCAATCTTCAATGAAACGGCCTGTGGGTTTAAGTACAGGACTCTTGTCTCATGGCTTTTGAAATACGAATTTTTGCCTCTGTGTTGCCCGTCATCGTATTTTAGAAATGCACGGCAGCAGGGCTATCGGGCATTGCTTATAAGGCAACACGCCTCAACTAACGCAGGCTAATACAGTAAACCTCTTGCGCCAGGTGTTGCCGTTAGAAAATCAAAAATAACGCTAAAATCGTGTCAAGCAGTTTTTTTACTTATTTACGCTGAGTAGTTACAATTATTTGAGGAAATTCCAGAACAACTCAGGCAAATTGAAATGGCCATTATGGCTTACAATTTTTCACAAGCCGAACAGACAGCTCATACTTTGCATGGCTCAATAAAATTTTGTGGGTTTACGGTTTTTCAGGGGGATATCAACGCGCTGGAAACCGCTTTAACACAACAGAACATCGATTTATCTAGGCAGTATTTTGTCGTATTGCACGACAAACTGCTTGATCTTTTGGCGCAACAAGATGAGATCATGCGATACTTGGGAGATCGCTGATTTATTCGCGACTCGAAGCGGCGCAAGGATACGCCGTCAAAGTCGATGGCGGCAAGTCATTGATTTTGTAAGCAAAGTTGGAAATCGTTGTCCGTTTTGCGGGAGCTGACAGTATGGATGATTTGTTCAACGTTTTCTTCAGAAAAACGAACGCTGAACAGTTACAATAAATCAGGATGTTGTTTGGCCCGCCATTCGGCAAGTTTGGCGGCTCCCAGTTTACTGAGCAGTAAAGCCCGGTTTCGCAAAGCCTGCCGATTGTCGGGGGCCAGGGCTAATACTTGCTGGTAATAATGTATTGCTGGAATCCAGCGATTTTTCTTCACTTCAGTACAGGCCAGATGGAGTAACAGGCTTAGTTTATAAGATACCGCTAATTCGGCATTTTGCTCACAAAGCCCGGTAGCCGCAACGGTTTGATTGGCATTAAATGTCATTAACAAGAGCAGCGTTGTCAAACTCCGATAGCTGACCAAAGCGCGAAAAGTAGTCTTGAAATAGGCATGGTCTGTTTCAATCAGGATCATTTTAATGCATGCCAGCCTGAATGGTGTTGAGAACAGCCGACGGTTGCCGCGTTTCGATGGATTTTATCCGTCCGGTTTCTTCTTCATGACTGACAATAATCAAACGATTATGAGATAGATCGAAATCATGAGTTTTTTTTGAGATGCGTGGCCTGCTTTCAATGCCATTTTCGTGATCAATGAAACGATGATCATTGAATCTACGAATAATGGACCAGAGGAAAAAAATGGCGACAAAAATGATAATAGTCAGCAATTGCTCGTTTAATGATATTAATAAACGGCTCAACGCGCCAAAGTTTTCTGTGGGCTGAGCGTTATTCCAGCCAAAAGATGCCCAAAAGAGTCAATTATTGGCAACCACAAGTAAAGCCAGAATCCCCAGGCCATTGCTGTCAAACAATTTGTGAACCATCGATAAGCTAATGATTGTTGACAGAAGTGATCCAGAATCAGATTTTCGCCAGAAAGGTATTGGGTTTGTACCCCGGCGTTTTGTGGTGAATGCCTGTCATCGTCATGGTCGTTTTTAGCTGCGGGGTCAGTTTGCCGATTGCTCTGAGAGGGCGGCTGATGGTCGTTTTCATGAATTCCCCGGTCCGGACTGATCCAGCGCGCACGCAAGTCCCTGCCTCGGAATAGAATCTTTGGGATAGCAACAACAATGGTCAACATATTAATCAACCAAAATCCAAACGGATACCAGACGACCCATAAATAATAACGTAATAATTGGTGACCATAATGCCGATCCAACATAACGGCTATCAGCATTTGTAATAAACAGGTGGTGCCAATAATGACGCCGCTGAATTCAGGCAAGAATACTGTCATTGATTCACTTAACTTGACAGGGGTTTGAACCGTAGCAATTTGATCTGTTGCAGGAACAGCAAGCGATGGTATTGTTGACGGTGTTGAAATCGATGGCGTGGCGGTTGAAATATAGTGGACCCCGTAATCCGGACAATAGTTTAAACTATGACTATTGAAAAAAGAGGTAGAAGTTACGCATTGACAACAGATCGAAATTTTGGGTTTAAATGATTCATATTTGGCATAAAGGTGTCGATAAACGAAGCCATAACATCGTTGAATAAATTCCGCTGTACGCTATAGCAATTATTAATCACGTCTGCAAAGCTCAATTTTTGTAATTGAACAAAGCCACAAATTGCAGAAAAAATATGATTATTTATTGCTCTTTTATTGCGAACCTGGAACCGCTCAATATTACACACCTGCTTTATTGCCCGATGATATTGCTCAATCTGCCAATGCCTGTCATGTTGTTCGGTAAATGCTTTCTTGTCAAAAACAGCGGTTTTTTCTTCATCAGGTAGTGAACTTATGTAATGGCGAACTTGTTCTTTCAAGGTCGTCCGAAATAATTTCACATACCCAAAATTTTTGAGCCAAACCATTAAGCCGTCTTCCGGGATTTCTAATTGCCTGACTTGAACCCATGAACCTTTTTCAACAGAGACTAATCGATTACCTTCCACTGCAAAGAATAATCCTGTCTGATGATTTCTTATCAATTTAAGATTATCCACGCAACTGTACCAGCTATCTCCTGTTACAAAACCAGGTTCTAGTCCCCAAGCTAATACTTCGGTCAGCATGTCTTGAAAATAGTCATTTTTTGTCTTTCCTTCCGCTAAAGTGGACCCCATTGTCCAGACAAATTATTAGAGAATTTAAGATAGAACCCTCATAACAGTCAGGCTCAATGGCTCTGGCCCATATTTTCACCCGGCGTCTGCTTGGCAGTGCCGGCATTATATTTATCCACGATTCTAGCGCCACCTCCCGTGGCGAATAGATAAACCCTGTCTGGCGTTTCATAGCCTAACGACTGATGCGGTCGTTCGCTGTTGTAAAAGGCAAAGTAGTCCATCAACCCCGCTGACAGTGCTTGCAGGTTGCCGTATTGCTTCAAATAAACTTCTTCATATTTCACTGTGCGCCAGAGTCGTTCAACAAAGATATTGTCCAAGGCCCGTCCCCGGCCATCCATGCTGATGGTCACGCCATGCTGACTCAATACCCCGGTGAAGTCCGCGCTGGTGAACTGTGCGCCTGGTCGGTATTAAATATCTCCGGTGTGCCATAGGTCTTGATGGCCTGCTCCAGACAATTTACGCAAAACGCGCTGTCCATGGTATTGGAAAGTTGCCATGCCAATACTTTTCGGCTGCACCAATCCATGATGGCCACCAGATAAACAAATCCTTGCGGCAGCCGGATATAGGTGATGTCGGTACTCCAAACCTGGTTGGGGCGTGTCACCTCGACGCCTCTTAACAGATAGGGATAGACTTTATGCTCAGGATGCGGCTTACTGGTGTTCGGGCCCGGCGCCATGCCGACCAGCCCCAGTATGCGCATCAGCCGCTGAACCCGTTTGCGGTTGACCTGATGGTTAAGGCCGCGTAAATACTTTGTCATACGGCGTGAGCCATAAAAAGGATGCCGGCTATATTCTTCGTCGAGCAACCGCAACAGTTGCTGATCTTCAGCAGACACCGGCTGTTGTTGGCGTTTTTTCTGTTCATGGATTACTGAGCGGGTAACGTTCAATAACTGGCATTGCCGACTTAACGCCAACTCATCTTTTTGATCCACCCAGCTTTGACGCGTGATCATAGGCTGATCCCGGACTTTTTTTTAAGCCAATCCAGTTCCATATTCAACTGCCCGATTTTGGCGTACAGACGGTCCGGATTGTCTTGCGCCTTCACCGCTTTCGGCCCGCGTTTGCCTTCAAACAGGCTTCCCGCATTGGCCAACAGTTCCTTTTTCCATTGGCTTACCTGAGATGGATGGACTTCATTCTCTTGAGCAATCTCATTGATCGTTTTGATGTTCTTAACCGCTTCCAGCGCGATTTTGGCCTTTTGCGCCCCGCTAAAGGTTTTCCGTTTTTTTTTCGCTCATTTTTTGTACCTCTTTTTTCAATAGTCATAGTTTAAACTATTGTCCGGATTACGGGGTCCACTTTATAGAACCTGGTTTTGTAACAGGAGATAGCTGGTACAGTTGCGTGGATAATCTTAAATTGATAAGAAATCATCAGACAGGATTATTCTTTGCAGTGGAAGGTAATCGATTAGTCTCTGTTGAAAAAGGTTCATGGGTTCAAGTCAGGCAATTAGAAATCCCGGAAGACGGCTTAATGGTTTGGCTCAAAAATTTTGGGTATGTGAAATTATTTCGGACGACCTTGAAAGAACAAGTTCGCCATTACATAAGTTCACTACCTGATGAAGAAAAAACCGCTGTTTTTGACAAGAAAGCATTTACCGAACAACATGACAGGCATTGGCAGATTGAGCAATATCATCGGGCAATAAAGCAGGTGTGTAATATTGAGCGGTTCCATGTTCGCAATAAAAGAGCAATAAATAATCATATTTTTTCTGCAATTTGTGGCTTTGTTCAATTACAAAAATTGAGCTTTGCAGACGTGATTAATAATTGCTATAGCGTACAGCGGAATTTATTCAACGATGTTATGGCTTCGTTTATCGACACCTTTATGCCAAATATGAATCATTTAAACCCAAAATTTCGATCTGTTGTCAATGCGTAACTTCTATGGCGAACAATATCAATGAAAAAATTTCTTCGATTGCCGTCGTCCAGGTTTTTAATCAACACCGGCGAGAGCAACAACGCATTAGCCGGCAGAGTCAACGGTTGAAGAACGCCAGTCTGGCTAGAGCGGCCATTATAGGCAAATTACGCGCTATTGTAGAAGCCACTTCCGCCATCGCCACATTTGGCGTTTTGGTTTTGGGAAGTTTCGAGGTGGCTCTGGGAAATACATCGCCGGGTTCGGTGGTTGCGGCGATGACGTTTATCAGCTTTTTATCGCCAACGTTGAAGGATTTGGGGCGTGTGCATGAATATTGGAAAAACGCAGTGGTTTCAGTGTCTAAAATCGAGAGTTTTCTGGAAATACCCAGTCTGGTGGAAGAAGCTGCAGATGCAGTTGATATTGATGTGCTCTGTACATGACAAAAAATATTAAAAGCTAGCGTAGCTCGTTGAAATGTAATTAAATACCGCATTTTGTTTTAGCGAATATGAATAACGGGACATTACAAATCAACGAACTGACCGTCATATTAACTGAGCACTTTCAATGGAACAAGGCAAGAATCGTTTGTTTTGTGGGTATGTTAATTGCTTTGATGGCAGTTAGCACGGTCAATCTGGCCCAGCTCGCCGTATTCTTTCCCAGTCGGGCAAAAATTTCCTCACGATATCGACGGATGCAACGATTTTTCAGTGACCATTGGCTGGATTACAATGAAGTCGCTCATTTCATCATGAAACTGTTTGGTTTCACTGATCAGGATTACTATCTGACGTTAGACAGGACGAATTGGAAGTGGGGTAAAACCAATATTAATCTGCTGGTGCTTGCCGTGGTTTATCGGGGTGCCGCCATTCCTGTGTATTGGTTGCCTTTAAACAAGCGGGGCAACTCTAATACGAAGGAACGTATAGCGCTGATGAAACGCTTTATTGCGCAGTCTGGCCGACATCACATCAAAGGTCTTTTGGCTGATCGGGAGTTTATTGGAGACGAATGGATGGGCTGGTTGTTTGAGCAAGAGATTCCCTTTTATATCCGTATTCGCAACAACGCCAGGACAACCAATGCCCAAGGCCAGCGAATACGCGTAGAGCGTTTGTTTTATGGGCTTAAGCCGGGTAGCACACGACACCTCTCAACAGCGCGCTATTTGGGAAATTGTTCAATTTATCTCAGTGGGTTACGGCTGAGTGATGGTGAGTTATTAATCATCGTCTGTCAGCATTTGAACCCTGATGCGATTAAAATTTATGGCTTGCGTTGGGAAATCGAAACGCTTTTCGGCTGTTTAAAAGGACGGGGATTCAAACTTGAGGAAACGCGTGTAGTCGGTTATCTTCGGATCAAAAAATTGTTAGTACTTCCCGTTATTGCTTTCTGTTGGTCACATAAAGCAGGCGAATGGAAACATGATTGCGAGTTACCAATAAAAACCAAAACACATCAGCGGCTCGCGCAAAGCCTGTTTCGATATGGATTAGATTGTATCCGCTCAACGTTGTTTAATGTCTTATCTCAATCAAAAAGGATGATTAGAAAAGTGATTGCTCTTTTGCAACCCATACCTTTTGTCACTGGAATACATGAGACTCATTTGTCATAAGTTAATTTTTGTCATGTACAGAGATTGATGTGGAAAAAGGACTGTTGAGTTTTAAGAATGTGTCGTTCAATCATGCGCTCAAGAGGTTTTCTTATACATTTGAAACGGGAAAAATCACCGCTGTCGTCGGCCCTAATGGGGCGGGAAAATCCACTTTACTTGCCTTGGCGACGCGTTTGGTCGATCCTGACGAGGGTTGTATTCTGATTGACGGCATGGATATCAAACAGGCGACCTTGACTTCTATCCGGGACAGGGTGGGCCTGGTCAGTCCTGACTTGCCGTTACTGCGTGGCACCATCGAGAAGAATCTGCGTTATCGTTGGCGTCGCGCCCCGGGAACCGAAATAATGCGGATTAAAACACTTTGTCAAATCGACGAGATGTTGGCGGAACTGAGTGACGGAGAGAAAACCCGTATCCAGGAGGGCGGCAAAAATCTTTCCTTTGGCCAACAACAACGAATTTCGCTGGCCAGGACATTATTGGGAAATCCAAAAATATTATTGCTAGATGAGGCGGACGCCAACCTGGATCCGAAGTCCAGCAAAATTCTGGACGCCATTATCAAACAATTTTCCGGTACCGTTATCATGGTGACGCATCGTTTGGACCGTCTTTACAGTGCGGACCGGATCATTTATTTGGAAAATGGCGTGTTGCTTGAGCAAGGAACCCCGCAACACTTATTAAACAGGGAATCTCTGACCCGAAAATTATTTCAACAGAGTTTAGTCTCATGAATATGAAGTCAAGTGAATGTTTACTGGATGATTATCCAATGATGACTTTGTCTGCACGATGCTGCCTGGCAAAAGGCGAGATACATTGTTTACGTTTGCGTTCTGACCCGGAACAGCTTTATTACCTTTATTTGCCATTGAATCTTGATGAGACATCAAAGGTTTTTGTTTCGGTGCATGGCGTTTCCAGAAATGCGCAACAGCATGTCAAACGGAATATAAGACGCGTGGAAAAACGTAATGTTCTCATTGTTGCCCCCTTGTTTTCAAAAGAGCGTTTCCCGGATTATCAGCGATTGGGACGGTTGGGGCATGGCTTGCGAGCGGATTATAAATTGCTGGATATTCTCGATGAAGTCAAGGAGATAACCGCCATCAATGCACGACGGTATTATTTATTTGGCTATTCAGGGGGGCGGGCAGTTTGTTCATCGTTTTGCTATGGCGTACCCTGATTTGGTGGAAAAAGTCGCTATTGGCGCGGCAGGGTGGTATACCCCGCCGAATGAATCGCGCCGTTTTCCCCATGGTTTGCGTCCAGATGGCCTGTTGCCTGATCTGAACTTTGAGATAGACAAAATATTGGCGATCCCCGCGTGTGTTCTGGTTGGCGAACAGGATTGTGAAACGGACGAACAACTGAGAGTTTCGGATAAAATAATCAAGCGGCAAGGCACAAACCGGATTGAGCGGGGCCAGAAATGGATTGAAGCAATGCAAAAAAAAGCCCGCCAGTATTACCGTAATACGGAGTATCAATTTCATCTGTTACCCAATTCCGGTCATTCATATCGACAATGTATGCGTGATGGAAAAATGGGGGGACTGGTGTTCAAGTTTTTGTTTGGCTGTTCAAGCGCATAATAAATTTTCCCAATATGACATTTATAAATCCTTTGGTCAGAATGATTCTGTCCACCATGATTCTGTTGACTCCAGTAACAAGCCGCGGACAAACCGATATTTCCATTGATGAACTATATCGCCTCGCCTTGGAACAGAAAAAACAATTAGCCATGCAGCAGCAACAAATTCAGGCGTTGCAGCAATTGGTTTCAAAACAGCAGCAACAACTGAATAAAAATAACAAAGTAAGCCCTGGAAAAAAGAAAAAACGGCGCGTCAAGGTCAGCTTAAAAAATGGCCTTAAAATTAAAACCCGTGATGGCGAGTTCGCCATGAAGATTGGCGGCAGAATTCAGATGGATGGTGCTTTTTTCAATGACAAGGTTACGCCGATGGGGGGATGGTCTGTTTTTGCGTAGAGCCCGCTTGAATGTATCGGGAAAAGTATTTAAAAATTGGGGTTATTTCACCTCGGTTGATTTCGCCAAGAAAGATAAAGCGGGCGTCAGAGGCATGTATTTCAGTTACAAAGGCTGGGAAAATTATACGCTTAAACTGGGCCAATTTCAGGAACCTTTCAGCCTGGAAGGCATGAACAGTTCAAACACCATCACGTTTATGGAGCGAGGTCTGCCTTATGTGTTTGCGCCGGATTATCACCTGGGGGGAAGTCTCACCCGCTATGGACAATGGTGGCAAGCCTCCACCGGGATTTTCGCCAATGCGATTCAAACCAAAAAGGATAATATCGATAATGGTTGGGGGATTGTTGGGCGGGTGACGTTAGCACCATGGCGTCAACAGCGCAGCTTGTTACATATTGGCGCTTCGGCTGAATACCGGGTTCCCGATAGCGTTAAAACGGTTCGTTATCGTTATCGCCCTGAATCCTGGGGCACCAATGTCAGACTGGTCGATACCGGCAAGATATTGAATGTCGATAATACGTTGAAGGCGGCTGCGGAATTGGCGCTGGTTCAAGGTCCTTTTTCTTTGCAGGGCGAATATATCCATAGCCGGGTGCAAAGGACCAATGCGCAGAGTTTGCATTTTTATGGTTGGTACGCTTACGTCAGCTGGTTGCTGACTGGCGAATCAAGACCTTATAGTGTGAAAAAAGGCAGTTTTACCGCCATTGAACCCAGCAGCAAATTTGGCGCTTGGGAATTAGGCTTCAGATTCAGTGCATTGGATTTGAACGACAAGGATATCACGGGCGGTCGACAGGAAGACTTTACCGTGGGTCTAAACTGGTACGCCAACCGTAATATCCGTTTTATGGCTAATTATATATACATGTCAATACCTATCCCAGTTCTAAAGGCTTCAATGAGAACCCGGATATTTTTCAATTCCGTGGGCAAGTGTTTTTTTGAGTAGTCTCGCCAGAAAATCCTGGAGTTTCTTGTCGATGTGAAACAGGCGGCTCGTCGTTTGATTGGTCGATAATCAATTCGGGGGGATTTTCCAGTTCTTCAAGCCATAAATCATGGTGTTGTTCAGCCCAGGTTTTATCGACTTTGCCGGAAATCATGCCTTCCAATGCGCCTTCGGTGCCGATGGTGCCGATATAAATATGCGCCAGTGCGCCGATCATCAGCAACAAGGCGGCGACCGAATGAATGATGTGGCTGATTTGCATGACCAGACGGTATTGTTCCATATTAGGGAAATCCAGGTTCAAGCCGGTCAGCGTAACCAGGATTCCCGCTGTCATCAACAGCCAGAACCAGGCTTTTTCGCCTGCATTCATACGCTTGGCAGAGGGGTGTTTGTCACCGATAAAGCCGCCGAATTGCTTAAACCATCGCCAATCAATTTTGCTGAATTTATTGTCGTCAAACCACATCAGGCCCATCAGAACCAGCCCAACGCTGAACAATGGTCCTGCGTAGTTATGAATGATTTTGGCGATTTCCGCATAGGCGGCGAAGTTTTCATGTCCAAGCCAGTCAATCAGCACGCTGCGGCCATAAAGCAGACTTAAACCTGTCAGTGACAAAATAATGAACAAAACAGCCGTATACCAATGCAGCCAGCGTTCGGTTTTACTCCAGCGTTCGATCAACTGGCCGCTGCGGGGTTTGGACAGTTTCACTGTGCCACGAAACAAATAGAAAATAACCAGCGCAAAAACAGTCAGCGCCAGCAGCCAGGCGCCTGTACCGGCGATTAACTCATTGCGGATGTAAACCCATTGCGTACCACTGGCCTGGATCAGTTTGCCCGTTTCGAGGCCAATAACCGCTGAATAGCCCTCTACACCTTCACGCGCCTGACGCCAGAAGTTACGTTCATCAGCCAGCAGCAATGCCGGGAAATAACAAATGATAAGCAGGCATATACGAAACATGATCAATCCTTATAGGCGGTTTTCCAGCCCCATAATTTAGGGCCGGCGGCAGTGTTTTCTTCTTCCGCCAACTGGCGCTGCACAACACGCTGGGAAAACAATTTGCTGATGACATCACCGTCACCAGCCAGCAAGGCTTTGGTGGAGCACATTTCAGCGCATAATGGCAGCTTTCCTTCGGCCAGACGGTTACGGCCGTATTTTTCAAATTCTGCTTCGGAAAAATCTTCCTCCGGCCCGCCGGCGCAATAAGTGCATTTATCCATTTTGCCTCGATTACCAAATGCGCCATCTTGTGGAAATTGCGGTGTGCCGAAAGGGCAGGCATAAAAACAATAACCACAGCCGATACACAAGTCTTTATCATGCAGCACCACGCCATCCTCGGTGGTGTAAAAACAATCGACCGGACAGACCTGGGCGCAGGGGGCATCAGAGCAATGCATGCAGGCGACGGAAATACTGGTTTCATTGCTCTGGCCATCATTCAAAGTCACCACGCGCCGGCGATTGACGCCCCACGGAACTTCATTTTCGTTTTTACAGGCAGTAATGCAGGCATTGCATTCGATACAGCGGTCATCATCACAAAGAAATTTCATTCTAGCCATGAATACTCCTGGTTAGGCTTTTCGTAAACGACACAACGACACTTTGGTTTCCTGCATGGCGGTGACTGGATCGTAGCCATAGGTAAACACCGTATTGCAGGATTCGCCCAGCACATAAGGGCGAGATCCTTCCGGATATTTATCCGCCAGATTGCGTCCTTCAAAGTGGCCGGCAAAATGAAACGGCATGAACACCAGGCCACGGCCAACGCGCAGTGTGACAAAGGCCATGACTTTAATTTTACTGCCTTCAGGGCCTTCCACCCAGACTTGCTCGCCATGTTTGACGCCAGCGTCATTGGCGTCGGCCGGATGAATTTCGACAAACATATGTTGCTGTAATTCCGCCAGCCAGGGATTGGAGCGGGTTTCCTCGCCGCCGCCTTCATATTCCACTAAACGACCACTCGTCATGGTGAGTGGAAAGTTCTCTGAGTAATCGACTTTCTGGATCGATTCATAGCGGGTGGGCAGGCGGTAAGATACTTTTCTGTCTTTATAGGTCGGATAGGTCGAAACCAGGTCACGGCGCGCGGTATAAAGCGGTTCACGATGCACCGGAACCGGGTCTGGAAACTGCCATACGACACAACGCGCCTTGGCATTGCCGAATGGTGCACAGCCGTGTTTGATGGCAACCCGCTGGATGCCGCCGGATAAATCGGTTTTCCAGTTCTTGCCTTCAGCTTGTAGTTTTTCGGCGTCAGTCAAATCATCCCACCAGCCCAGTTGTTTCAATAATTCGCTGCTGAATTCCGGGTAACCCTGTTTGATTTCAGAGCCTTTGCTGTAAGAGCCTTCAGCCAGCAGGCTGACACCATCGCGTTCCACGCCGAAACGGGCGCGGAACGTCAGTCCGCCTTCGGCCACGGGTTTGCTGGTGTCGTAAAGCAGCGGCGTGCCGGGGTGTTTTTGCTCGGCTGTTCCCCAACACGGCCAGGGCAGGCCAAAATATTCGCCATCACACGGGCCACCTTCCGCTTTCAGCGTTGTGGTGTTGAAGGTGTGCCAGTTTTGCTGGTGTTTTTTGATGCGTTCGACTGTTTGACCGGTATAACCTATGGTCCAGACGCCCTTGTTGATTTCATCGGTAATATCTTCAATGCGCGGAATCGTGTTGTCTACCCGGATATGTTTGAACATTTCCTTGGCGAACCCCAGCTTTTCGGCGAATTGATAGAGAATCTGATGATCGGGACGCGATTCAAACAAGGGATCGATAACCTGATCGCGCCACTGTAAGGAACGGTTGGAAGAAGTTAGCGAGCCATAGGTTTCAAACTGGGTGCAGGCCGGCAGTAAATAAGTGTTGTCTTGCCGGTCATGCAACACGGCGCTGTTGGTCGGGTAAGGATCGACCACCACCAGTAAGTCCAGTTTTTCCATGGCCTGTTTCATTTCCGGCGAGCGTGTCTGGCTGTTAGGTGCATGCCCCCAAAACACCATGGCGCGAAGATTGTCTTGTTGCGAAATCGACGCCTTGTCTTCCAGAACGCCGTCGACCCAGCGCGAAACCGGAATGCCGCTCATGTTCATGGTGCGTTTTTTGCCGCCTGCGCCATCATCATACAAAGCCTTATCGAAACGGGCGGACAGCCAGTCATAATCCACATCCCAAACCCTGGCCCAATGCTTCCATGCGCCTTCGCTCAAGCCATAATAGCCCGGCAGGGTATGCGCATTCGGGCCCAGATCGGTTGCCCCCTGCACATTGTCATGACCGCGGAAAATATTGGTGCCGCCACCGGCTACGCCCATATTGCCCAACGCCAGCTGAAAAATGCAGTAGGCGCGAGTGTTGTTATTGCCAATCGTATGCTGCGTACCGCCCATGCACCAGATAAACGTGCCGGGGCGGTGCGTCGCCATGGTTTTGGCGGCTTTTAAAACCTCGGCTTCGCTCACGCCGGTAACTTGTTCAACCTTGTCTGGCGTCCACTTGGCCACTTCCTGGCGCACCTCGTCCATACCATAAACGCGCTGTTGGATGAATGTTTTATCTTTCCAGCCATTTTCAAAAATATGCCATAGCATGCCCCAGATGAGCGGCACATCAGTGCCCGGACGAAGCCGTATATGCTGGCTGGCGTGGGCGGCGGTGCGGGTGTGGCGTGGGTCGATGACGATCAGCGGCGCGCAGCGTTCTTTGGCCTTGAATATGTGTTGCATGGAAACCGGATGCGCCTCGGCCGGATTGCCGCCGATAATCAGAATGGCCTTGCTGTTATGAATATCGTTGAAGGAGTTGGTCATCGCGCCATAGCCCCAGGTATTGGCGACGCCCGCAACCGTTGTGGAATGGCAGATTCGCGCTTGGTGATCGATGTTGTTGGAACCCCAGAAGGCGGCAAATTTGCGGAATAGATAGCTTTGTTCGTTATTGTGTTTGGACGATCCTAGCCAATAAACCGAATCCGGGCCGGATTGCTGGCGGATTTTTAGAATTTTGTCGCCGATTTCATCGATGGCTTGTTGCCAGCTGATGCGTTTCCATTTGCCATCGACCTGTTTCATGGGATATTTCAGCCGGCGGTCGCCGTGACCATGTTCCCGTACCGCAGCCCCTTTGGCGCAATGCGCGCCGAGGTTGAAAGGGTGATCAAAAGCCGGTTCCTGGCCGACCCAGACGCCATTTTGCACTTCCGCCAGCACGCCGCAGCCAACCGAACAATGAGTGCAGACCGAACGAACGGTTTTGACCACGGCGGCCGGGGTTTCGGTGCTGGCCGCCTCGGCCTTTTCCATCAGGCTTAGCGGCAATTGGCTGGCCAGGGCGGAACCGCCCGCCAGCAAGCCGCTGTTCTTCAGAAAACTGCGGCGATCCAGCGAATTTGGCGTGGGTTTTGTCGGGCGTGTACGGCGGATCAGTTTCATGCTGTATCCTCGGTCAGGTAAGATGGGGGCTACTTTGTTTCCCCCCATCAACAGTCTAAAAGTTTATTTTTCGATAATAATCGCGGATATGCTCGGTTTCATGATAACCGCGAGCGTTTTTTTCTTTCGTTTCAATGCTGTTTTTTCCCGCCTGCGAGGAGGAGGCGGATAAAACGCCGACAGCGGCCGATGCGCCGAGCAACTGCTTGAAAAAGCGGCGACGGTTTTTTTCAGGTTTCATGTAGGCTCCTGTAAATGGGCGGATTCAAGATTCATAAACGCAATGCCTGATTTTGCCACCGCTGGATAAAAAATGCCAGTGCCTGAGTGGTGTAAGTCGCTAAAAAAACGCTCATACCACGGCTGAAGATAATGACTGAAAAAACGCGCTTGCCCGGGGTTGTTTTCACTGATCAACAAAGCCATGACCTCACACAATGCGCTGATGTGGTCTTCCTGTTCCGGCGTTTCGCTCTGGCGCTTAAAGCCCAGTTCCAGCAAATCCTGTCGCAACAAAGCCAGCGGTTTTTCCATTAAAAAACCGGTTTGATACCAGGACAGATAAGGCGATAGTTCACCTTTGCCCAAACCGATGAAAAGGGTGTGAAATTCATCATCCAGATGCTTTAGATTGGCTGTTTGCGTCGCCGATTGCAGGTCTTCAAGCGCGCGGCAGAAAAGGGAATCATCATCGGGCTGTATTTGTTGCAATAAATTCAGCAAATCGCGATCGATTGGTGCGATCAGCAAGCGGGCGAACAAGCGATAAAAGAAACTGCGTTCCTGGTCGGTCATGACGGGGTGTCTTCATTGAAGTGAGCGGCGATTTTGCAATCCTCGCACAGCAATAGCTGTTGTTTGCGCTGGCCCTGAAACATCGGATGATGCTGTAATTTTTGTACGATGGTATTGATCATGCTTTCTGTGGCGAAGGGTTTTTGGCAGTTAATGCACAAAAACGGCTTTTCTTCATGTAACAGTTTGGCTTTGCGGGCCTGGTGTGAATCAAACAAATAGCGGGCTTCCAATTCAATAGCCTGCTCCGGGCAGGCATGTTGGCAAAGTTTACACTGCAAGCAGTTCGCTTCGATAAATTTCAGTTGCGGCAGATCAGTTCCTGATTGTAGCGCCTGAGCCGGACATACCGAGACGCAGGCCATGCAAAGCGTACAGGCTTGTTTGTCAAGATTTAACCGGCCAAAGTTGGCGGGTGGGTCAAGCTTGCAAACAGTAGCCGGGCATGCAACATGCATGTTGATATAATCGGTTGCCATACGAATGGCGCGGCGCTTATCGGCCTCGGGTTGATAATGCGCGGGGGGAATCGTCAGTGCTGAAACTTCCGGGATAGAATTCAGATCAGTCAAAACAATGCGATTATTACCCAGGCCCATTGCTTTTAAAAGGGCATTGCCCTGACTGATCAGTTCATCCAGGCTTTGCCGGGTTTGTGGCGTTGATGATTCAATACGAATTAAAATTTGTTCGGCACCATAAGCGATGGCATTCAGGCAAATGGCCAGGTTGATGACGCCCAGCGCTTCCAGCGCAAAAGGTCTGATGTTTGCGGGCAGATTTTCAGGGGCTGCGCCGCTATAAAACAGCAGAGCGCCTCTATGGCCAGACAATGTGCTTTTTATCGCTTGCAAGGTCGTTGCAAGATCAGGATGCTGATAGCTGATTGCGCCACTGGGACAGACGCTTGAGCAATCCCCACAGCCCTGACATAACCAGGGATTGACATCGATTTTGCCATTGACGGACTGAATGGCGTCAGTGGCGCAAACCTCGATGCAGCGCTGGCAGCCTTTGACGCCATTTTGTTGATGGGCGCAAAGACTTGCATCCAATCGAAAATAGCGGGGCTTGTCAAAATCGCCAATCATCTCAGGCAAGGCGGATAACGCAGTGTCCAATGCATCTAAATCACTGATGGCGTAATAGCCAAATGGCGCAACATGAGAGGTGATGGCCTGCGGCTGTTGAAAATCCAGCACTTGATCGAAAACAACATCGGGTGAGGTGTTGAGCCGGAATTGGCCTAAATAGCCGCTTAAGCGAGTCGCCTCTGTTCGCGGCAGCGTTTCAACTCCGGCTTTAGGCCGGTTTGGCTGGTTGTTCGGCAACCAGAAAAGGATAAATGGTGCTGGAAGCCCTCTCAAAACCTGATCCAGATCCGATTCAGAACCCATAATCAACAAACGGTTTTTGCTCTGGTAGCTGACGAACGTCTGAGTGTTTTCAGGTAAAGTGGTAGCAGTGCTTTTGGCTGTCATGCCGGCCATTGTCTTTTTAGCGGCTGGATAAGTCAATAGAAGTTACGCATTGACAACAGATCGAAATTTTGGGTTTAAATGATTCATATTTGGCATAAAGGTGTCGATAAACGAAGCCATAACATCGTTGAATAAATTCCGCTGTACGCTATAGCAATTATTAATCACGTCTGCAAAGCTCAATTTTTGTAATTGAACAAAGCCACAAATTGCAGAAAAAATATGATTATTTATTGCTCTTTTATTGCGAACCTGGAACCGCTCAATATTACACACCTGCTTTATTGCCCGATGATATTGCTCAATCTGCCAATGCCTATCATGTTGTTCGGTAAATGCTTTCTTGTCAAAAACAGCGGTTTTTTCTTCATCAGGTAGTGAACTTATGTAATGGCGAACTTGTTCTTTCAAGGTCGTCCGAAATAATTTCACATACCCAAAATTTTTGAGCCAAACCATTAAGCCGTCTTCCGGGATTTCTAATTGCCTGACTTGAACCCATGAACCTTTTTCAACAGAGACTAATCGATTACCTTCCACTGCAAAGAATAATCCTGTCTGATGATTTCTTATCAATTTAAGATTATCCACGCAACTGTACCAGCTATCTCCTGTTATAAAACCAGGTTCTAGTCCCCAAGCTAATACTTCGGTCAGCATGTCTTGAAAATAGTCATTTTTTGTCTTTCCTTCCGCCTTATCGACCACCCGGAAATTCAGTGGTTGGTGTTTTCCTTGAATGTCTGTGTAGTACAACGTGACAAGATTGATTCCCTTGACTGCTCTATGATGTTTTCCCGACCAAAAATAACTGACATATGCCATATATTGGCTATAAGGTTTATCAAGAACACTATCGTCAACACTCAAGGTTCCGCCCTTTAAATTCAGGCTTGCGCTGGCTTCATTGTATAAATCTCGCCCAGTGTAATGCTCCCGATTTAGAAATCGATTTACGCTATCATGTGATATTGACATGACTTCTCCTAATCGTCGACAACCAGCTTGTTTCGGCTCACTTAATAAAAAACCAATATACATGGGTAATGTACAGCAGGCTGTTGAGGGGCGTGTTATTTCTCTTATCAAGGTTTGCCTTGCATTGACTTTGGGATTTTTTAAACCCATAGTTTAACATTGCCTGTCAATGCGTAACTTCTAGTCAACTTTTACCCGGCTTTGTCGCTGGTGCTATACTGGTGCCATTTTTTGGATGTTGGAAATGACTGAATTTGACAATGTAACGGTGGTAAAAAAGGCCAATGTTTATTTTGACGGGAAAGTGACTAGCCGCACAGTTAAATTTGCCGATGGTTCACTAAAAACCTTGGGGTTTATGTTGCCGGGCGAGTATCAATTTAATACTGCAGATCTCTGTACATGACAAAAAATATTAAAAGCTGGCGTAGCTCGTTGAAATGTAATTAAATACCGCATTTTGTTTTAGCGAACATGAATAACGGGACATTACAAATCAACGAGCTGACCGTCATATTAACTGAGCACTTTCAATGGAACAAGGCAAGAATCGTTTGTTTTGTGGGTATGTTAATTGCTTTGATGGCAGTTAGCACGGTCAATCTGGCCCAGCTCGCCGTATTCTTTCCCAGTCGGGCAAAAATTTCCTCACGATATCGACGGATGCAACGATTTTTCAGTGACCATTGGCTGGATTACAATGAAGTCGCTCATTTCATCATGAAACTGTTTGGTTTCACTGATCAGGATTACTATCTGACGTTAGACAGGACGAATTGGAAGTGGGGTAAAACCAATATTAATCTGCTGGTGCTTGCCGTGGTTTATCGGGGTGCCGCCATTCCGGTGTATTGGTTGCCTTTAAACAAGCGGGGCAACTCTAATACGAAGGAACGTATAGCGCTGATGAAACGCTTTATTGCGCAGTCTGGCCGACATCACATCAAAGGTCTTTTGGCTGATCGGGAGTTTATTGGAGACGAATGGATGGGCTGGTTGTTTGAGCAAGAGATTCCCTTTTATATCCGTATTCGCAACAACGCCAGGACAACCAATGCCCAAGGCCAGCGAATACGCGTAGAGCGTTTGTTTTATGGGCTTAAGCCGGGCAGCACACGACACCTCTCAACAGCGCGCTATTTGGGAAATTGTTCAATTTATCTCAGTGGGTTACGGCTGAGTGATGGTGAGTTATTAATCATCGTCTGTCAGCATTTGAATCCTGATGCGATTAAAATTTATGGCTTGCGTTGGGAAATCGAAACGCTTTTCGGCGGTTTAAAAGGACGGGGATTCAAACTTGAGGAAACGCGTGTAGTCGGTTATCTTCGGATCAAAAAATTGTTAGTACTTCCCGTTATTGCTTTCTGTTGGTCACATAAAGCAGGCGAATGGAAACATGATTGCGAGTTACCAATAAAAACCAAAACACATCAGCGGCTCGCGCAAAGCCTGTTTCGATATGGATTAGATTGTATCCGCTCAACGTTGTTTATAGAAGTTACGCATTGACAGGCAATGTTAAACTATGGGTTTAAAAAATCCCAAAGTCAATGCAAGGCAAACCTTGATAAGAGAAATAACACGCCCCTCAACAGCCTGCTGTACATTACCCATGTATATTGGTTTTTTATTAAGTGAGCCGAAACAAGCTAGTTGTCGACGATTAGGAGAAGTCATGTCAATATCACATGATAGCGTAAATCGATTTCTAAATCGGGAGCATTACACTGGGCGGGATTTATACAATGAAGCCAGCGCAAGCCTGAATTTAAAGGGCGGAACCTTGAGTGTTGACGATAGTGTTCTTGATAAACCTTATAGCCAATATATGGCATTTGTCAGTTATTTTTGGTCGGGAAAACATCATAGAGCAGTCAAGGGAATCAATCTTGTCACGTTGTACTACACAGACATTCAAGGAAAACACCAACCACTGAATTTCCGGGTGGTCGATAAGGCGGAAGGAAAGACAAAAAATGACTATTTTCAAGACATGCTGACCGAAGTATTAGCTTGGGGACTAGAACCTGGTTTTATAACAGGAGATAGCTGGTACAGTTGCGTGGATAATCTTAAATTGATAAGAAATCATCAGACAGGATTATTCTTTGCAGTGGAAGGTAATCGATTAGTCTCTGTTGAAAAAGGTTCATGGGTTCAAGTCAGGCAATTAGAAATCCCGGAAGACGGCTTAATGGTTTGGCTCAAAAATTTTGGGTATGTGAAATTATTTCGGACGACCTTGAAAGAACAAGTTCGCCATTACATAAGTTCACTACCTGATGAAGAAAAAACCGCTGTTTTTGACAAGAAAGCATTTACCGAACAACATGACAGGCATTGGCAGATTGAGCAATATCATCGGGCAATAAAGCAGGTGTGTAATATTGAGCGGTTCCAGGTTCGCAATAAAAGAGCAATAAATAATCATATTTTTTCTGCAATTTGTGGCTTTGTTCAATTACAAAAATTGAGCTTTGCAGACGTGATTAATAATTGCTATGGCGTACAGCGGAATTTATTCAACGATGTTATGGCTTCGTTTATCGACACCTTTATGCCAAATATGAATCATTTAAACCCAAAATTCCGATCTGTTGTCAATGCGTAACTTCTAGTTTAATGTCTTATCTCAATCAAAAAGGATGATTAGAAAAGTGATTGCTCTTTTGCAACCCATACCTTTTGTCACTGGAATACATGAGACTCAATTGTCATAAGCTAATTTTTGTCATGTACAGAGACTGCAGATAAAGAATTGATGGAAGTTTTGGATGGAGAATTACATGCTTTGCTTCCTGGAGAGAAGGATTGGCTGGTTTTTAAAACTGGTGAGCATTTTTATGTGCCGGCCAATAGTCAGTTCAGTGTGAAAGCATTAACGCCGGTTGATTATTGTTGTTCGTTTATCAGTGAATAACCTACTATTGCATTAATAAGAAAAAATAATGACTACAGATCAAGCACACACAACTCCGGATAAAAATCTTTCTCAGATTGTGTTATTCGCCGTAACCTTGTTTATCAGCGCGACGTTGATGTTCATTGTGCAGCCGATGTTTGGCAAATTGCTGTTGCCATTGTTAGGCGGGACACCGGCGGTCTGGAATACCTGCATGGTGTTCTATCAGATGGTGTTGTTTTTGGGGTATTTGTATGCGCATTATTTAACCGGCAAGGCTGATACGACACGACATGTTCAAATTCATTTGGCGGTTATTGTTGTAACCTTGCTGCTATTGCCGGTTGGGTTGCCGGATGAGATATCGCCGCCGACAGAAAACAATCCTACTTTTTGGCTGGTTTCGGTGTTGTTTATCGCTATTGGGTTGCCATTTTTTGTGGTTTCGACAACGGCACCACTTCTGCAAAAATGGTTTTCAAGACTTGGCCATCATACCAGCGATGATCCATATTATTTGTATGCTGCCAGTAATGCCGGCAGCTTACTGGCGCTGCTCAGTTACCCATTTATTATCGAGCCGAATATTGGCCTGGCGCAGCAGCAACTTGTCTGGTCGATGGGCTATGCTGTGTTGTTGCTATTGATTGGTTTTTGCGCATTGATGTTATGGCGGAATCAATCCAGGAAGCAGTATGCGGCAGTCGCCGAAACGGAAGATGATATACCGGATTTATTGCATCGCACCCGCCTTTATTGGTTGGCGCTGGCCTTTGTACCTTCCAGTTTGTTATTGGGATTGACCAATTTTATCAGTACCGATATTGCGTCTGCGCCATTATTGTGGATTATTCCATTGGTATTGTATTTGTTGTCTTTCGTGCTGGTATTTTCGCACTGGGCCAGCAAGATTCATCCGGTTATGTTGGCATTACAGCCCATTGTGTTGTTGCCATTTATCGCTTTTTCCTTTATCAACCCGGCCGTTTTACCCTATTGGCTCAATCTGGCATTGCATTTGCTGGCATTTTTTCTGGCCATTATGGTTTGTCATGGTGAGTTGGCTAAAAATCGCCCACATACGCAGCATTTGACTGATTTCTATCTGATCATGTCATTTGCTGGCATGTTAGGCGGTATGTTCAATACTTTTATCGCGCCGTTTGTTTTTGATGGTGTTTATGAATATCCCATCATGATTGTTGCTGCTCTGATGTTGCGGCCCGGTTTCTTTAGCCAGAAATGGCAATGGCAGCTTGCGTTGCCGGCGATTGTACTGATGGTGGGTGTTGGCATTTATTTTTCCACCGATCATCTGGGTGCTTATCTGGATACCATTGGCGTTGGTTTGATTTTGTTGGCAGGAGTGACTTATGCATTCAGGCAGCAACCAGTTACCTTGGCCTTGTTGACCGGCTTGATCTTGTTTTTCAGTCAGGGTCTGCATGGATTGTTGTCCAACACCTTGTATCAGGAACGTAGTTTTTTTGGTGTTTTTTCGGTGCGTGAAGCCATGATGTTGAATGAACGGCACCAGCCGGAAAAATACCATGAGCTGTTTCATGGCACGACAAAACATGGGGCGCAGCGGTTGAATGCCCCGTATATTACCGTTCCTTATACTTATTACAGCCGGCCGGGGCCGGTAGGACAGTTTTTCAAGGTTTTTGACCGGCAAGATGAACATTGGACGATTGGTTCGGTTGGACTGGGCGCGGGTGCATTGGCTTGTTACGCCAAGCCTGGACAGCACTGGCGTTTTTATGAAATTGATCCGCTTGTGATTAAAATCGCTCAAACAGCAAAGTTTTTCAGCTACTTGCAACATTGTGCGCCAAAGGCGGATATTATTGTGGGTGATGGACGTTTATCACTCAAAAAAGAGCCGGATCAGTACTTTGATCTGCTGATTCTGGACGCCTTCAGTTCCGATTCAGTCCCCACGCATTTGTTGACCCGGGAAGCGATTACGTTGTATTTTTCCAAATTAAAAGACAATGGCGTGTTGGCCTTTCATATTACCAACCGCCATTTAAGTTTGAAAAAAGTCCTGGCCGATCATGCGCAGCATTTAAAACTGGCCGCCCTGATACAGGAATATAAACCACCGAAAGACTCGATCCCGTTGATTGTAGCGACCGACTGGGTGGTAATGGCGAAAAATCCTGAGCGTTTAGAGGCTTTACAGCAAAGTCGCCTGGGTAGATGGCAAAAACTGCCGCTGGTTTTTGATATGAAATCCTGGACGGATGACTTTAGCAATATCGTGGAAATCTGGAAATAACATGATCACAATAGAACAACTGGCAAGACTCTGTCAGGCCGACATTCAAAGCGACAACATCACTGAGCCACTGACGGCCGCGGCTGATATCATGACCGCCGAGCGCGGTCAGGTCACCGTGCTCAGTGATGGCAAATACAAGAGATATTTACCTGATTGCAAGGCTTCGGCCTGTTTTATCAGCCCGAAACTGATCCCGGAACAAAAGCCCGAGCATTTGACCTTGCTGGTCTGTGATGACCCTGAAATCAGTTTTCTTGAAGCGATCAAAATTTTGCACCCTGAACTGGAAGTGGAGAAGGGCGTTTCGGAAAAAGCCGATATTGCCGATTCGGTCAGTTTGGGACACGCTATTCATATTGCTGCGTTTTCAACGATCGGAAAAGACAGCGAGATTGGCGATCACAGTGAAATTCGTGCCGGTGTGCATATTGGCCGCAATGTCAAAATCGGCCAGTATTGCAAAATCTATCCTAATGCTGTGATATACGACAATACCGTAATCGGCGATTATGTCATCATTCATGCTGGCGCGATTATAGCTGCCGATGGTTTTGGTTATAAATACCGCAACAATCAACATATCAAAGTGCCGCATGTCGGTAATGTGGTGATCGAAGACTATGTGGAAATCGGCGCGAATACCTGTATCGACCGGGGAGCATTGGGGTCGACCGTGATTGGCGCCGGCAGTAAAATCGATAACCTGGTGCAATTGGGACATAACAATCAGGTCGGGCGCAATGTTATTATCTGTGGTCAATCGGGTATTTCCGGTTCATGTGTGATTGAAGACGGTGTTATATTGGCTGGAAGTTCCGGCATTGCTGATCATGTCAAGATCGGCCAGCAAGCTGTCGTGATGGCACGCTCGGGCGTGTCGCAGGATGTCAAAGCCGGAACCCAGGTTTGGGGGAGTCCTGCCAAGGAACGGAAAACAGCCTGGAAAGAGCTGGCGGCGTTAAGTAAATTGCCCCAATTGATCAAAACCATCAAAACCTTACAAGAGCGGATAGCCAGGTTAGAAGAAAAATGACTGGTTTCACAGAAAGTTTAACGGCATACTGTCTGGGACATTTTGTCGCCATCCAGGTATTTTGGATGTCTGCTTTCTTTCATTCCTTTGAGGAGAATAATTGATGAACAGTTTGACTGCACTTTCTGTAAGTATTGGCGTATTGGCCGGTTTGGCAACTTTTTTGGCGGTAGGGCCATTGAGTGGTGTGTTTTTTATCTGGGCGCTGACCATTTCGTGGGCAGCCTATTTTGCTTTGGGCGGTACGCCGGAAGCTGCTAAAAACACGGCTGTTTGTAGCATTTTTGGCGTGGTTCTGGCCAGCTATGCTGCATTTTTAATTACCAAGATTGGTCCTGATGCCATGCTGGGTTTTCCTCTGACAGCCGCTTTGATAGTCACCTTGTCGGTGATCGTGTTGTGTTTGGCGGCTAATATTCCAGCTCTTTCCGCTATTCCAGCCAGTGTCTTGGGCTATTCAGCAACTTTTGCCTATTTGCTGCAAACACCCGGCAAATTATCACCAGAAGTACTGGCCAGCGTCAGTTGGGAAAATCCAGTTATGATTGTTTCTTTTTCATTGGCTTTAGGTGTTGGTTTTGGCATAGCTTCAGCGAAACTGGCGGCTAAATGGACAACAGTTGAGGGATAACGCCTTTGTCAGCACACAAGGATGTGTCGTCAAAATCGAGATCTGTAATCCATTGATTTTGTGAGCAAAGCGGAAATCGCATTGCCGTTTTCCGGGCGCTGACAAATCATGGATGATTTGTTCAGCGTTTCATTAGAGGGGATTGATAATCCATAGTTTATCTCATTAACTATATCCACTCGATTGCCCACTGTCGCAGTTGAGTCATCCATAATCCGACAGCCTCCTAGTCCAGTTCTGACTTTTTCATCTGGAAAAATTGTAAAGGTCATTTTTTAACAATTATCCATACTCACTATTTGTCAGAGTGGTTTTCATTTCTCAGCGCAGTATTCATGTTTTGTATTAGTTAAATTCTTTCCCATTGTTTCAAGACTGCCTCCCGTCAGAAATTGAAAAACAAAAACGTTTTAATTTATTGACAGTGAGAATCAATAGCGTTAGTTTGAAACTAAGTTGTTAGGTTTTTGTTTAAGGTTTAGAGCATGCTTAAATTGTTTGATAATACAAGCTAATTGCTTGAAAGGGGGGAGTGCATGACATCAAA
Organism: Methylomarinum sp.; assembly: GCA_965277025.1. Classification (GTDB taxonomy): domain Bacteria; phylum Pseudomonadota; class Gammaproteobacteria; order Methylococcales; family Methylomonadaceae; genus Methylomarinum. The sequence goes on along the minus strand of OZ255706.1, from coordinate 2,525,422 downwards.
AAAACGTTTCTTGCTGGGAGGAGGTGGCGCATTGATGCCGGTGTTGGTGTCATTGCTGGCAATCGATATTGGTGCAGTGTTAAATGATGACAGCATTTTGACTATCGGCAATATCATTGGCATTGTCATCCGTTATCTGGTCTTATTTGTTGTTGGAGGTATTGTTGCTTACCTACATGATGATGAACATAAGCCTTTTAAAATTTTCGAATTGGGTATAGCTGCACCGGCATTGATAACATCCTCTGTACATGACAAAAAATATTAAAAGCTGGCGTAGCTCGTTGAAATGTAATTAAATACCGCATTTTGTTTTAGCGAATATGAATAACGGGACATTACAAATCAACGAGCTAACTGCCATATTAACTGAGCACTTTCAATGGAACAAGGCAAGAATCGTTTGTTTTGTGGGTATGTTAATTGCTTTGATGGCAGTTAGCACGGTCAATCTGGCCCAGCTCGCCGTATTCTTTCCCAGTCGGGCAAAAATTTCCTCACGATATCGACGGATGCAACGATTTTTCAGTGACCATTGGCTGGATTACAATGAAGTCGCTCATTTCATCATGAAACTGTTTGGTTTCACTGATCAGGATTACTATCTGACGTTAGACAGGACGAATTGGAAGTGGGGTAAAACCAATATTAATCTGCTGGTGCTTGCCGTGGTTTATCGGGGTGCCGCCATTCCTGTGTATTGGTTGCCTTTAAACAAGCGGGGCAACTCTAATACGAAGGAACGTATAGCGCTGATGAAACGCTTTATTGCGCAGTTTGGCCGACATCACATCAAAGGTCTTTTGGCTGATCGGGAGTTTATTGGAGACGAATGGATGGGCTGGTTGTTTGAGCAAGAGATTCCCTTTTATATCCGTATTCGCAACAACGCCAGGACAACCAATGCCCAAGGCCAGCGAATACGCGTAGAGCGTTTGTTTTATGGGCTTAAGCCGGGTAGCACACGACACCTCTCAACAGCGCGCTATTTGGGAAATTGTTCAATTTATCTCAGTGGGTTACGGCTGAGTGATGGTGAGTTATTAATCATCGTCTGTCAGCATTTGAACCCTGATGCGATTAAAATTTATGGCTTGCGTTGGGAAATCGAAACGCTTTTCGGCTGTTTAAAAGGACGGGGATTCAAACTTGAGGAAACGCGTGTAGTCGGTTATCTTCGGATCAAAAAATTGTTAGTACTTCCCGTTATTGCTTTCTGTTGGTCACATAAAGCAGGCGAATGGAAACATGATTGCGAGTTACCAATAAAAACCAAAACACATCAGCGGCTCGCGCAAAGCCTGTTTCGATATGGATTAGATTGTATCCGCTCAACGTTGTTTAATGTCTTATCTCAATCAAAAAGGATGATTAGAAAAGTGATTGCTCTTTTGCAACCCATACCTTTTGTCACTGGAATACATGAGACTCATTTGTCATAAGTTAATTTTTGTCATGTACAGAGGCTTTCTCTAATAAATCTCGATATCGTCGTCGATAACAGGCCGCTTTTCTTGCTTCAAGCTTCCCCCCTGGATCATCGACGACCTGATTGATCTTTTTTAACAGGGTTTCCATTTCTTTGGCCCACTGCTGTCCATCCTGCTCCCGGGCACGGGTCAGTTCACGCAGATGATGCGCATTGCACAAGGCATGAGTGAAGGGGGACTTGTAGTAAGGCTTCCAGTGATCGTGGCATAAAATGCCATGAAAGTCAGGCAGGATGCCAATGACATCCATCGCTTCCTTGCCCCGTTTTACATGGGGAAAATAATGTGTCCATAAATCATTAGAAGCACAATGCAACCAGTACTTGGCGCCATTGATGTTAGTGCCCGTTTCATCGGCATGTACAACAGAAGCTGCCGCCAGTCTTTGCTTGCAAATCGGCTCAAAGGATGCCAGCTTCTCAAAGGCTAGTGCACATAAGCGAAAACACCAATGCTATTTATGAGGAATATATTGTAATATGCTGAATAATACTATATTAAATTCAGCAGGTGATATCATGCCACGTCTAACAGCAGCCCCAATCAGTTTAACAGAAAAACAACGCACGTTATTGCAAGGCACAGTGCGTAAACATACAAGTCCTCAGAATTTGGTGACACGTTGCCGTATTATATTGTTGGCAGATGAAGGCATTAGTGTACATGAAACCATGCGCCAGTTAAAAATTGGACGGACAACTGTTCAAAATTGGCGAAAACGCTGGTTACAGAACAGTGAACAAGAAAATCCTTTAGCCCGGCTTCAAGATGCACCGCGAAGCGGTGCGCCTGCTATCTATACGGCGGAGCAAATTTGCAGCATTATCGCGATAGCCTGCGAACGCCCAGAGGATAGTCAACGCCCGATCACTCATTGGACGCAACAAGAAATAGCCGATGAAGCGATAAAACGGGGCATTGTTGATTATATTTCACAGCGCTCTGTTGGGCGCTTTTTAAAAAGAAGCGGACCTGCAACCCCACCGGATGAAAGGCTGGTTGACGGCAAAAAAAGATGAATACTTCGACGAGAGGTGTCAAGATATTTGCGAAACCTACCAACGGGCTTTGGAGCGGGAAGCGCAAGGCATCAAAACGATTTCGATTGATGAAATGACAGGGATTCAAGCTTTAGAGCGAGCAGCGCAGACATTGCCGATGAAGAAAGGAAAAGTTGAACGACAAGAATTTGAATATATTCGACATGGTACCCAGACCTTGATTGCAGGTTTTGATGTGGCCACGGGTGAAGTAATGGGAAGTATAGGAGAAACTCGAACAGAGCAAGATTTTGCCGAGTTTTTGAACCTGCTTTTTCATCAACAACCCAAACAAACCCATTGGCATTTAGTCATGGATAATCTCAATACACATTATTCAGAATCGGTGGTTCGATTAATTGCCGAAAAAATTTCGTATTCAGGAGAATCAGGGGTTAAAGGAAAAGAGGGTATTTTGAAATCAATGGAAAGTCGTACTGCTTTTTTGACTAACCCAAACCATCCTGTTGTTTTTCATTTTACCCCTAAGCATTGTTCATGGCTTAATCAGATAGAGATCTGGTTTTCTATTTTAATGCGTAAAGTAATCCGGCGCGGCAACTTTAAATCTAAAGAGGATTTAAACAAAAAAATAGCGGATTTCATAAAATATTTCAATGAAACCATGGCTAAGCCTTTTCGGTGGACGTATCAGGCTTAGCCACTTACTCAATAGAGTGAGAACTTGCGCTTGTTTGCACTAGCCTTCTTAGAGGGCTAGCCATATCACCCTTTTAGGGTGAAATCAAAACCACGTTCTTAGAACGTGGATTTTTACTTAAGCTCTTTTCCGTTTGAGTTCGTTATACAATTTGATCAACAGAATTGAGCCTGACAGCAACAAGGTAATGGCGTTGGCGAAAATAATCGCCAAGTCATTTATTTGCAGACCATAAATCAGCAAGAATAATACACCCAGGGTAAAAGCGGAGTACATGCCGAGAGACAAGGAGTCGGTGTTGCGGGTTTTCAGCGTCATCAACGCTTGCGGTAAAAATGAGGCGGTAGTTAAAGTGGCGGCAATATAACCAATAATTTCAGGACTGAGAGCGGGCATCATGAGAGTTTTATTGTCTGTGTACCACGATAGGCCGAAGCGATAGGATAGCGGCGATCACGGCCAAATGCACGAGGTGTTATACGGATACCGAGGGGTGCTTGGCGGCGCTTGTATTCATTTCTGTCCACCAGCGAAATAGCCCGATGTACATCTTCTGGATTGAAACCAGCGGCAATGATATCGTTGGCGGATTTATCCTGTTCCACATACATTTCCAAGATAGGATCAAGTACGGAATAAGGCGGTAATGAATCTTCATCGATTTGATCGGGGGCCAGTTCTGCCGATGGCGGCCTGTCAATGACTCGCTGTGGAATGACTGGTGACAAGCTGTTTCGATATTCCGCCAGCTGATAAACCAGTAATTTTGGCACATCTTTGATGGGCGCAAAGCCACCCGCCATATCGCCATATAAAGTTGCATAGCCGACACTCATTTCGCTTTTGTTGCCGGTGGTCAACAGTAATTTTCCTTGTTTGTTCGACATGGCCATCAAGACAATACCACGGCAGCGCGCCTGAATATTTTCCTCGGTGGTATCTTTAGGGCTGTCTGAAAAAACAGGCGCCAGCATTTCGTTAAAGGCTTTGACCGCTGGCTCTATTGGAATGATATGATATTTAACGCCGAGGCTTTCAGCTTCTTTAACGGCATCTTCGTTGCTCATATCTTGTGTGTAGCGAGAAGGCATCAATACCGCTTCCACATTGTCGGCTCCCAATGCATCGACGGCAATGGCCAAAACCAGCGCCGAGTCGATTCCCCCGGACAAACCTAATAAAGTCCCTTTAAACCCTGTTTTCCTGGCGTAATCTTTAACACCTAACACCAGCGCTTTATATTCACTGGCGACAGGTTCGTACAAAGGTGCGCATTCTGCAGGTACAGGGGGCTTTTTGGAGAAGCTTACTGTGCTGATTTGTTCTTCAAACTCTTTGGCGCGAAAGACAATCTTGCCTTGGGCATTGGTGACAAAGGATGCGCCATCAAAAACCAGTTCATCCTGGCCGCCAATCTGGTTTACGTAAACAATCGGCGCACCGGCTTTTTGTGCTTGTTGGCAAACAATTTGTTCGCGCTGATGGATTTTGCCAGCATGAAATGGCGAGGCATTCAATGTCAGGATGACATCGGCTTTGTCCTGGTGGATATGGCTGACGACATCATCATGCCAGATATCTTCACAAATAGTGAGCGCCAGACGCGTGTTTTGACACTCAAACAAACAGGACTCATGTCCAGCAGTAAAGTAGCGCTGTTCGTCAAAAACGCCATAATTAGGCTGCTTTTGTTTGTGATAGAGATGTTTGATTTTGCCGTCACGGATAACAGCCGCACTGTTGTAAAGGCGGTTGTCCTGTTGATGGGGAAAACCAACCACCAAGTCTATTCCGTTAATTTCCTGACTAAGTTTTTCTATGGCCTCTTTGGTGAGATCGATAAAATCTTGTCGAAACAGCAGATCCTCAGGTGGGTAGCCTGTAACAGTCAATTCGGGAAAAACGATCAAGTCTGCCTTAAGCTGATCCCGGGCGTGTTGAGCTGCCTGGATGATTTTTTGACGATTAAGATCAAAATCACCGACCGTGGTGTTGATTTGCGCAAGTGCTATTTTGAGAGTCATGAATTAACGATAATGGGTGTTGACGAGATTACTGATTACGCAGGGCAGACAGAGATGAGGCCAAGATGGTCAACAAATGGCATAAAGTCTCGATCACTGAAAAGCAGGGGGAGATTGTTTTCAATGCAGTAGGTTGCAATGATTACGTCATTTGTTTTTCTGATGGTTATTCCTTTTTTGCGAAGGAGACGAGAATTTTCGGCGCATTTTTCAACCATATTCCAGCCAAACATTTCATGTTGTTCCAAAAGAGAAAGGGCTGCCCTGGTTTTGTTATAGTCATTTCTGGATCTTATACCTTGTAAAATTTCTAGAAAAATCAAGTCTCCTAGAAGTTACGCATTGACAACAGATCGAAATTTTGGGTTTAAATGATTCATATTTGGCATAAAGGTGTCGATAAACGAAGCCATAACATCGTTGAATAAATTCCGCTGTACGCTATAGCAATTATTAATCACGTCTGCAAAGCTCAATTTTTGTAATTGAACAAAGCCACAAATTGCAGAAAAAATATGATTATTTATTGCTCTTTTATTGCGAACCTGGAACCGCTCAATATTACACACCTGCTTTATTGCCCGATGATATTGCTCAATCTGCCAATGCCTGTCATGTTGTTCGGTAAATGCTTTCTTGTCAAAAACAGCGGTTTTTTCTTCATCAGGTAGTGAACTTATGTAATGGCGAACTTGTTCTTTCAAGGTCGTCCGAAATAATTTCACATACCCAAAATTTTTGAGCCAAACCATTAAGCCGTCTTCCGGGATTTCTAATTGCCTGACTTGAACCCATGAACCTTTTTCAACAGAGACTAATCGATTACCTTCCACTGCAAAGAATAATCCTGTCTGATGATTTCTTATCAATTTAAGATTATCCACGCAACTGTACCAGCTATCTCCTGTTACAAAACCAGGTTCTAGTCCCCAAGCTAATACTTCGGTCAGCATGTCTTGAAAATAGTCATTTTTTGTCTTTCCTTCCGCCTTATCGACCACCCGGAAATTCAGTGGTTGGTGTTTTCCTTGAATGTCTGTGTAGTACAACGTGACAAGATTGATTCCCTTGACTGCTCCATGATGTTTTCCCGACCAAAAATAACTGACAAATGCCATATATTGGCTATAAGGTTTATCAAGAACACTATCGTCAACACTCAAGGTTCCGCCCTTTAAATTCAGGCTTGCGCTGGCTTCATTGTATAAATCTCGCCCAGTGTAATGCTCCCGATTTAGAAATCGATTTACGCTATCATGTGATATTGACATGACTTCTCCTAATCGTCGACAACTAGCTTGTTTCGGCTCACTTAATAAAAAACCAATATACATGGGTAATGTACAGCAGGCTGTTGAGGGGCGTGTTATTTCTCTTATCAAGGTTTGCCTTGCATTGACTTTGGGATTTTTTAAACCCATAGTTTAACATTGCCTGTCAATGCGTAACTTCTATCTCCTATCGAAACCAGGCCTTTGATTAATGCACTATCGAGAATTTCAGTCAATGAATGTTCATGACCGTTCAGATAGTCAATCCAAACACTGGTATCAACTAATATCACGATCGGTTCTCATTTCATCCAGGTTTCCCACCCAGTTGATTTTTCCACGCAAGTCCCGGATCGCTTGTTGACGTTGCCGAAGGATGAGTAATTTAAGGCCTTGTTCCTCCACATCTTTTTTAGTTCTCAACCCCGTGGCTTTTAACGCTTCATTCATCAAATCATCATCAATGACAATATTTGTTCGCATGTTTTATGTGTATATTACTCTAAATTATACACAGTAACATGGGGGTTGAAACCTGACAAGGCAACAAAGCAAAATGTCGAACAAATCATCCCTGATTTGTTCGCTACTTCAAAGCGGTCTAGGAGGCAGTCGGATTATGGATGATTCTACTGCGGCAGCGGGAAATCGGCGTATTTTTCCGCTCTTTTTCGTTGCGTAGCGCCACTATGCGCCTCAAAAGAGCAAAAAAATCCACTCGATTTCCCACTCGTCTCGTTACGAACCCCATAACCCGACAACCTCCTAGGCACCGGACAAAATCTCACAAAGTTTTGTGGCTTACGTTTTAGTTGTGTTTACAAGTAATCGACAATGGCAACGCCGAGGTCTGCTGGAGAATCGACCACTTCGACACCGGCATTTTTAAGCGCATTGACTTTGCTGCTGGCTGTACCTTTGTCACCGGTAACAATTGCACCCGCATGCCCCATCCGTTTTCCAGGAGGAGCTGTGCGACCGGTAATATAGGCAACGACTGGTTTGGTGACATTGGCTTTGATGTATTCGGCCGCTTCTTCTTCTTCGCTGCCGCCAATTTCGCCAACCATGATGATACCCTGAGTTTTTGGGTCATCCTGGAAACGACTGAGGACATCGATGAAGGTCATGCCGTGTAAAGGATCGCCACCGATACCTACACAGGTTGATTGTCCCAAATCCTGTTGGGTGGTTTGGAACACAGCCTCGTAGGTTAATGTGCCGGAACGGGAAACGATACCAACCTTACCGGGGCGATGGATATGCGCCGGCATGATACCAATTTTGCATTCACCTGGCGTAATCACACCGGGGCAGTTTGGCCCGATTAACAGAGCATCTGTTCCTTGCATGGCGGCTTTGACTTTTAACATATGCAAGACAGGAATACCTTCGGTGATGCAGACAATCAATTCGATGCCTGCATCGACAGCTTCTAAAATGGCGTCAGCAGCGAAGAAAGGCGGAACATAAATAACACTGGCATTTGCATCAGTTGCTTTAACAGCTTCTTCGACGGTATCGAAAACAGGCTGACCAAGATGATGTTGAGCACCTCTCCCAGGCGTTACGCCACCAACCAGTTGGGTGCCATAATCCAGCATTTGTTCGGAATGAAACGTGCCTTGTTTACCGGTAAAACCCTGGCAAATAACTTTGGTATTTTTATCGATCAGAATGCTCATGAGTTCCCTCCGGCCAATGCCACAACCTGTTCGGCGGCATGGTTCAAATCCTCGGATACAGTCAGGCCCAAACCGGATTCCTCCAGTAATTTCAAGCCTTCGGCCGCGTTTGTGCCTTCCAGGCGAACTACGACAGGAAGGTCAAGGTTTAGTTCTTTTGCCGCGGCGATAATGCCTTCGGCGATGATATTACATTGTACGATACCGCCGAAGATATTGACCAGTACGGCTTTGACGTTCTCATCCGACAGAATCAATTTAAAGGCTTCAGCAACTTTTCTGGCATCAGTGCCACCGCCGACATCAAGAAAATTGGCGGGTTGACCACCTTCCAGTTTAATCAGGTCCATGGTCGCCATGGCCAGCCCTGCGCCGTTAACCATACAACCGATATTGCCTTCCAGCGTGACATAGCTCAAATCGAATTGTTTCGCCTTACATTCCTTGGCATCTTCTTGTTCCAGATCTCGCATGGCGACGATATCGGCATGTAGTGGGACGGCATTGTCATCAAAATTGATTTTGGCATCTAATGCCAGAATTTGCCCGTCTTCGGTTTCCACCAGTGGGTTGATTTCAATCTGGCTGGCGTCCTTACTCAAAAATAGGTCGACCATCCCTCGCATGATACGGGCCAGTTGTTTGCCTTGCTCACCTTTTAACAGTCCCAGGGCTTTGGCTATTTTTCGGCATTGGTAAGGTTGCAAGCCGCTGGCGGGGTGAATTTGCGTTTCGACGATTTTATCAGGAGATTGACTTGCAACCGCTTCGATATCCATACCCCCTGCTATCGATGCGACAAACAGCAGTTTCTCGTCGCTGCGATCAATCAGCAGGCTCAAATAAAACTCTGATTTAATAGCGGTGGTTTTTTCCACCAGTACATGGTTGACGGGTAAACCTTCTTTACCCGTTTGGTGTGTCACCAGTCGGCTACCAAGCATTTGTTCAGCTTGTTCGGCTGCTTCTTCCGGCGTTTTGGCGAATTTGACGCCACCGGCCTTGCCACGTGCGCCGGCATGTACTTGTGCTTTGATGACCCAGCCATTGCCACCTAAATGTTGGGCGGTATCCTGGGCTTGTTTGGGGGAAGTGGCAAGGCCACCTTCTGGTACGGGAATGGCAAACTCGCGGAATAACTGTTTCGCCTGGTATTCGTGAATGTTCATTAAAACTCCGGTTTGGTTTTTAGCCGCTTGGATAACAAGATAATGCTATGCTTAAGGAATCGCTGATTTTTTCGTGATTCCTTGCGACACAGGGATGTGTCGTTAAAATCGACAGCTACAAGCTATTGATTTTGTGAGCACAGTGGAAATCACATTTCCACTGTGCGTCCGCTGACAAATCATGGATGATTTGTTCAGCGTTTCCTAAAACAATATACGGCTATTATTCTCGTTCAAACATAATAAAACAAGACCCTTGTATGCATTCTGATTCGTCGCAGAAACTTTACCCTTGTCCGTTTTCAAAAAATTACAGTATTCCAACTGCGCAAGCCTGGACATTACTGAAAATATTTTTCAGCTATCGTTTACTGGTTACCGGGCTGTTTGTTGCTTTGTATTTCAGCGACAATTCATTTTCAGGATTGAGTAACCTGGATAAAGAATTGTTTTTTATCGCTGGTGGCTCCTATTTAATCCTGGTTTTATTGTCAGGACTTCTGATTGTTTGGCCTTTGCTTGCTTATACGGCGCAGGCTCAGCTGGCAATATTTATTGATATCGTCTGTTTGACTTTATTGATGCACGCCTGTGGTGGGATTAACAGTGGTATTGGCATTTTACTGGTTATCTCTATCGCAGCGGGTGGCATGCTGGTGGGGGGGCGGTGCGCCTTTTTATTTGCGGCGTTGGCCAGTCTGGCCGTGTTATCCGAACAGGTCTACGCTATTTTAAACAATAATGCATCGACATCCAGCCTGACTTATTCGGGCATGCTGGGTGCCTCGTATTTTACCATTGCCTTATTAGCGGTGGTGATGGCACAGCGTACAGAGAAATCTGAACAATTAGCACATGAACAACAAAAGACGATCGTCCAACTTGAGGAGTTGAATCAGCATATTATCCAATATATGCAAAGTGGTATTTTGATTATCGATGAAAAAATGAATATTCAATTATCCAATCAGGCAGCGTTAAAATTATTGGACTACGAAGGCTCGCCAAAAAAGTTGGCCGATCTGGATGAATCATTGCAAAGATCGCTACTGCAATGGTTGAATGATCCTGGTGCGGATTTTTGTATTGTTACATTGACCAATGGGCAGGAAGTGCAAATACGGTTATTAGCATTGAAAATGGCGGGTACTGTTTTATATATGCTTATCCTTGAAGATATCGCCCTTTATAATCAGCGTTTGCAGCAAAGCAAACTGGCATCGTTAGGACGTTTGACGGCCAGTATGGCGCATGAGATCCGTAATCCTTTAGGGGCGATCAGCCATGCAGTACAACTGTTGTCAGAAGCGCAAGAATTATCGCCGCAGGATAAGCGATTGACGGAAATTATTCATGCCCATAGTCAGCGGGTCAATGGCATTATCGAGTCCATGTTACATTTGTCCCGTCGTAACACCAGTCAAAAAAGTGTGATTTCTCTGGCTGGCTGGCTGAACAGTTTCAGCCAGCAATGGCAGGAAGAGCATGGTCTGAGCAATATTATTCAAATTATAATGACTGATGAGGCGGTTAAAATCGAAATAGATGAAGGTCATTTACGGCAAATCTTGCAGAACCTTTGCAACAATGCGTTAAAGCATGGCGATCAGACTGATCCAAATATTGTTATCGAAGTAGAATTAGAACAAAATCTGGTTCATATTCATGTCATGAACGAAGGCGCTGAGATAAATGCGGATGACAGGCAGCATTTGTTTGAGCCGTTTTTTACCACATCAACCAGCGGCACCGGGTTGGGGCTTTACATTTGCCGGGAATTGGCCGCGCTTAACCGCGCCAAGTTGCACTATACTTATCGCTATGACAAAAACGATTTCGTATTGAGCGTGCCTAATGCGGAGCAACCCATACTGGCTGTATGAAAAAACTGACCCTGATTGTAGATGATGAACCGGATATTCGGGAACTGCTGGATATCACCTTATCCCGAATGGGAATTGAGACGTGTTGCGCAGAATCACTTGCAGCAGCGAAAAGTCTGTTGGATAAAGAATCATTTGATTTGTGTTTAACCGATATGAAATTACCGGATGGTGATGGCTTGGAGTTGGTCAAATATATCCAGGATAACAGGGAACAATTGCCGGTGGCGGTGATTACCGCATATGGCAGCATGGATATTGCAGTAAAAGCGATGAAGCAAGGGGGCATTTGATTTTTTGTCCAAGCCAGTGGACTTGGCTGCATTAAGGCAGTTGGTGGAAAATGCATTACAGCTTTCGGCTCCGGTTCAGCGGACTAAAGACAGGCGTATGCGGCATATTTTGCTTGGAGAGTCGGCGGTGATGCGGCAGATTCGTTCTAAAATTGACAAGCTGGCTCGAAGCCAGGCGCCGGTCTATATTAGTGGCGAATCGGGCACCGGGAAAGAGCTGGTTGCCCGACTGATTCATCAACAAAGCCCTAAAAGTGAAAAGGCGTTTATCGCTGTCAATTGTGGTTCCATTCCACATGAATTGATGGAGAGCGAATTTTTCGGCCATAAAAAAGGCAGTTTTACCGGTGCGGTTTCAGATAAACAGGGCCTGTTTCAAGCTGCCGATGGTGGCACATTGTTTCTGGATGAGATAGCAGATTTGCCACTGTCTTTGCAGGTCAAATTATTGCGGGCGATTCAGGAGAAAAAGATTCGCCCGGTGGGTGGGCATGAAGAAATTGCCGTCAATGTGCGTATTTTGAGCGCTACGCATAAAGATTTACGCAAAATGGTGCAGGAAGGGGATTTTCGTCAGGATCTTTATTACCGCCTGAATGTTATTGAATTGGAGTTGCCGCCTTTACGGGAGCGGGCTGAGGATATTGAACAGTTAGCCACTTTTTTACTGGAAAAACAGGCAAGAAATAATGGTTTGGAGCCACCGGTTTTTAGCGAACAGGCACTGGAGACCTTGCGGCATTACCCTTTTCCGGGGAATGTACGAGAGCTGGAAAATATCCTTGAACGTGCTCTGGCGTTATTTGAAGGGAACAGAATCGATGTTGATGATCTCAATCTGCCGGTCGGGACAGAACGGGTGGAAAAAGATGCCTTCGATCCGTCTCTTCAATCACTGGAAGATTATCTGGAAGAAATTGAAAAACAGGCCTTAGTCCAGGCTCTTGAGGAAAACCGCTGGAATAAAACGGCAGCTGCCAAACACTTGGGGCTGACTTTCCGCTCTTTGCGATATCGGTTGAAAAAACTGGGATTGGAATAAAAAACAAAAGCTCAGCCTTAGCGAAGCCAGACTTTTGACAAGCAATTTAGCATAGGTGGTGGATTGCCTGACGGCGAATCCACCTTACCGATGAGGCTTTATTTGTCTTGTGTCAATCAATTCTTCAGATCAATGCGTAACATCAGTCATTAATCTTTTTGGATAAATTCCTCAAAAGGGACGAAATCACTATTGTTGTGCTGATGACAAACGGCAAAACGATATTTTTGTTTGTTGATAGTTTTTGTCAGAATTTCCAGGTTGGATTTACGTCTGCAACGGGTTCCTTTCTGTGTGGCTGCCTGACATTGATCGGCATTTGCGGCATGATCAATAATGGACGTACTTTTTCTGGCTGCAGTAGTCGACTGAGCAATCTGTTCTTTTGGTTTTTCTGTGGTGTTTCTTCTTTAGATTCGGTTGCTACAGCCGGTTTTTTTGCCTTTGTTACTTCAACAGGTGGTTTTTCCTCCGGTTTGGCTGTTTCCACAATTTCTTTGGAGGGTGCAGGGACGGGGACACTTTTTTTACGGGACAGATATTTATCGACGCCCGTAGCTGGTGCGCTGGCGCCAGGTTCTGTTTTTTTTACACTGGCTGCCGGTTTATCCGGACTGTTTTTTTTAGATGTTTGCTTGGGTTGGCTTTGTTTTTGCGCCAGATATTTTTCAACCCGTGTTTTCGGTTTGCTGGGTGCGGGTTCTTTCTGTGTGGTTACAGTCTGTTGCGAGGCTTGTTTTCTGGCCAGATAACGTGCTACCCCAGTAAGTTGACTATCATCAGACACAACCGTTGTTTCTGGGGTTTGCGCCTTTTTTTCGGACTCCATGGCAGCTTGCTTTTTGGTCAGGTATTGCTCAACCCGGGTCATCTTCTTGGATGGCGGGTTTTTCTTTTGCAGATATTGCTCAACTCGTGTGAGGCCACTGGCTGATTGGGCTTGGCTTTCAGTTGCCGATGAACGGTATTTAGAAGGATCGTCGTGTTGAGTATTTGGGTCGGGTAACGAGATACCGGCCAAGTCCAGAATTTGAGTAAAAAAGCTTTTAGCCATAACACACCTTTTATAAAGTTATTATTGGAGTTTCTGTACATGACAAAAATTAACTTATGACAAATGAGTCTCATGTATTCCAGTGACAAAAGGTATGGGTTGCAAAAGAGCAATCACTTTTCTAATCATCCTTTTTGATTGAGATAAGACATTAAACAACGTTGAGCGGATACAATCTAATCCATATCGAAACAGGCTTTGCGCGAGCCGCTGATGTGTTTTGGTTTTTATTGGTAACTCGCAATCATGTTTCCATTCGCCTGCTTTATGTGACCAACAGAAAGCAATAACGGGAAGTACCAACAATTTTTTGATCCGAAGATAACCGACTACACGCGTTTCCTCAAGTTTGAATCCCCGTCCTTTTAAACAGCCGAAAAGCGTTTCGATATCCCAACGCAAGCCATAAATTTTAATCGCATCAGGGTTCAAATGCTGACAGACGATGATTAATAACTCACCATCACTCAGCCGTAACCCACTGAGATAAATTGAACAATTTCCCAAATAGCGCGCTGTTGAGAGGTGTCGTGTGCTACCCGGCTTAAGCCCATAAAACAAACGCTCTACGCGTATTCGCTGGCCTTGGGCATTGGTTGTCCTGGCGTTGTTGCGAATACGGATATAAAAGGGAATCTCTTGCTCAAACAACCAGCCCATCCATTCGTCTCCAATAAACTCCCGATCAGCCAAAAGACCTTTGATGTGATGTCGGCCAAACTGCGCAATAAAGCGTTTCATCAGCGCTATACGTTCCTTCGTATTAACATGAAATGATCCATATCGAAAGCGCAAGGAGTTCTCAGCCGTGAAAAGGCTGCTTATCCATATTCAATGAAGTAAGCTGGCTTACCCCGGTTGTGTTATATAACCGAATTTTATCAGCGCTCTGATCCAGCGTGGTGCATTGCGTTTGACAGCCATTTCTTCGTAGTCGATGGTCGAATCCCGGAAATACTCGCCGCGACTAATCATGAAGTAACATGTCCGCAAAAGTTTGTGAGCCAGCGCAATGATGGCGCGTTGGTGACCTCGCCTAATCGCCAGTGATGTATATTTTGCCTGGAAAACCGATCGGGTTCGGCTGGCGGCATGGGCGCATTCGCAAAGCAGGCGACGCACATATGGGTTTCCTTTTCGCGTTCGTCCTGATTTGCGTTTGCCGGCAGACTCGTTGTTGCCGGGGCATATGCCCACCCATGACGCCAGCCGATCCGCACTGCCAAAGACAGTCATATCCGTTCCGATCTCAACAAGTAGCATGGCTGCTCCAATCAAATCAACACCGGGAATAGTCTGGAGCAATTGCAAAACCGTTTTCTCCTTCTCCAGTCCGGCCAGCAGTTGTGCATCGAATCTGGCTATGCGTGCTTCCAAATCCTGAATATGCTGCATCAGTTCATTCAGTACGAAGCGATGGTGCTCGCTCAACTCACCTTGCAGCGCCTCCAGTATATCGGCGCGCGGCGCTTTGAGACGATTGCTGGCCAGCTTCAACACATCATGCGCAGGCTGTCCTTCAATCAGCGCGTTAACCATGGCGCGCGCGGATTGCCCATGTACATCGCTGACCACCACGCCAAGCCGGATGCCGCCGTCGGTTAATACCTTGTGCAGTCTGTTCTTCTCAGCAGACAGCATCGACACCAACTTCTGTCGTTGACGTGAAATCAGGCGTAACTGCCGCATCTTTTCCGGTGGCACGAATGAACCGCGCAGCAGTCCGGCACGGGAAAGCATCGCCAGCCATTGCGCGTCGCCGATGTCCGTCTTGCGTCCCGGCACATTCTTCACATGCCGGGCATTGACGACCCTGGCGTAAATACCCACATGTTCCAAAGCTGCATATGGGCTTTTCCAGTAGATGCCGGTGCGTTCCATCACCACCTCATCCGGTGCGACAGACTGCACCCAATCGGCTAATGCACGTCGATCACGTTTGAATGCGCCAAACTGCCGATGCTCTGTCTGAATACCACCCTCGGCCTGTTCAACCATGGCGCAGGCGGTAATCTGCTTTTGGTGAACATCCAACCCGATGACTCGCTTGTGTATTGCAGTGAGTTCCATTTTTTCCTCCTTTACTCTATGATTGAGCCTGGAAGGTGGCGGTTGCCTGGATGATCTGCCTGAGGGCGATGTAAATCGTCAACGGCCCTTTTAACATTCGCTCTTAAAGAAGCAATCCGGGGTTCGAGTCATCCATGGCAGGCTACGTTAGCAGTCGGGTTCTAAGGCTCCAAAGTAAAGCGCAGTCTTTAACCGCCATCTTCCACAAGGAACTCTACAACATTTCATCATGCGGGGTGGCAATTCTTGCGATGATCGTTAGAGTTGCCCCGCTTGTTTAAAGACAACCAATACACCGGAATGGCGGCACCCCGATAAACCACGGCAAGCACCAGCAGATTAATATTGGTTTTACCCCACTTCCAATTCGTCCTGTCTAACGTCAGATAGTAATCCTGATCAGTGAAACCAAACAGTTTCATGATGAAATGAGCGACTTCATTGTAATCCAGCCAATGGTCACTGAAAAATCGTTGCATCCGTCGATATCGTGAGGAAATTTTTGCCCGACTGGGAAAGAATACGGCGAGCTGGGCCAGATTGACCGTGCTAACTGCCATCAAAGCAATTAACATACCCACAAAACAAACGATTCTTGCCTTGTTCCATTGAAAGTGCTCAGTTAATATGACGGTCAGCTCGTTGATTTGTAATGTCCCGTTATTCATATTCGCTAAAACAAAATGCGGTATTTAATTACATTTCAACGAGCTACGCTAGCTTTTAATATTTTTTGTCATGTACAGAGATTGGAGTCAAAAATTCATGATGTCGTAATCTAACGGAATACATGAATATTGTCATAGCTCAAGGATAACGCAGTTACAGTTGCTTGTTAATAGAGAAAGCAACTGTAACCTTGAAAAAAGGTCCGAACATGGACATTTTTTGCTTTTCAGGCAAGCGGAAGAGGGTTATTCACTGCGGGAATGAGCTAAAACATATTGTGCCACTTTATTTATTGCATCATCAGGCATATTAGGGAATTTTGGCATCATCATTGACCCCTGTTTGATTTGTTTGCTGATATAAGCAACATTGGCGTTTTCTTTTTTCAGGGTGTAAATAATTCCCTTATCATCCGGTTGATGACAATTTTTACAGACTTCAGCAAAAATCTGCTCACCAGTTGCATCACTGGAAGGGCTGTAGTCATTTTGATGCGAGCAGCCACTAAGAAATAATAGCGAAGAACAAAGTAAAGTGGACGTATTCAATAAATTCATGATGTTTTTATGGCATTTTGATAAATGATTTTTCCTGATTGTATCGTATAAATGACCTGACCTTGCAAGGTTTTACCCCAGAATGGGGTGTTTTTGCCAGCACTGAGCCAGTGCTCGTTATCGACTGTCCAATGAGTATTTGGGTCAAAAATACAAATATCGGCTGTTTTGTCAGGGGTTAAAGAGCCTTTATCCAATGATAATAATTGCGCTGGCTGGCTGGTTAAAAGCGCAATCGCCTGATTGAGTGTCAATGCATTGTCGTTGACCAGTTGCAATGTCAGCGGCAATAAAGTTTGCAGCGATGCAATACCTGGTTCGGTTTCTGGCAGCGTTCCCAGTTTTGCATCCAGGTCATGTGGTTGATGATCTGAACAGATGGCCATGATGCTTCCGGCAGCGAGAGCTTCCCTTAATGCCATTTTATCTGATTGGCTTCTAAGTGGCGGGATAACATGATAACGGCTGTCAAAGGGAATCAAGTCCTGTTCGGTCAAATGCAATTGATGAATGGCGACATCGCAGGAGACCTTCAATCCTTCTTTTTGTGCTTGTTGTATTTTGTACGCCGAACCCTGGCAACTGATCTGGCTGAAGTGAATCCTGCATCCGGTTAATTTGACCAGTTCCAGCGTCTGGGCGACAGCAATGGTTTCCGCGGCGGCGGGGATGCCAGATAGGCCGTATTGTGTGGCGATCGCTCCTTCGTGCAGACAGCCGCCTTTTGATAACGACGCTTCATCGGCTCGCAATATCAATAACTGCTGGTGACTGACAGCGTATTCCATGATGTGGCGCAATATCAGCAGGTTTTGAAGCGGGCGGTTGGCGTTGCTGATGGCGATGCAACCGGCCTTTTTCAGCGCAAACATATTGCTCAGTTCCACACCTTGCAATTGCTTGCTTGCCGCACCAATTGGCAAGACATTGTCGTAACCGGCCTGAACCGCTTTATCACGA
This sequence comes from Methylomarinum sp., assembly GCA_965277025.1. Lineage (GTDB taxonomy): Bacteria > Pseudomonadota > Gammaproteobacteria > Methylococcales > Methylomonadaceae > Methylomarinum. The sequence continues at coordinate 2,507,554 of OZ255706.1, read as the reverse complement.
ATGTATTCGATGGCCGCTGGGCTGTCGATAATAGGCTGGGTGTCTGGTGGCAGACATAAGCTAGTGACACCGGCGGCGGCCGCGGCCCGGGTTTCGGATTGGATGTTGCCTTTTTGCGTTTGACCCGGTTCGCGTAACCGGACGCTGAGATCGATAAAGCCGGGGCAGACGATTTTGTCTTTGGCGTCCAGGGTCAAATCTGGCGTGAAGTCAGCATCTATGTCGCCGACACTGATAATTTTGTTATCGGCGACCGAAACAGCGCCAATAATATCCAAATGATTGGCGGGATCAATAATATGGCCGTTTTCGATGAGAATTTTAGCCATGAGCGCCACCTATCTGTTGTTGCATGGCCATGGATATGATGGCCATGCGGATGGCCACACCATTGCTGACTTGTTGCAAAATCACCGACTGTGGGCCATCGGCCACGGCTGAATCAATCTCGACGCCGCGATTGATGGGGCCAGGGTGCATGACGATGGCGTCCGGTTTGGCGCAGGCCAGTTTTGCCGGGGTCAGGCCATAACACTTGAAAAATTCGGATTCACTGGGTAGTAGTGCGGCGCTCATGCGTTCTTTTTGCAAGCGCAGCATAATGATGACATCGATATCATCCAGGCCGTATTCCATGTCATGGGTTGCTGTTACCTGTAAGTGCTCAACATGAACGGGTAATAAGGTTTTTGGCGCAATGACCCGTACTTCTTTGACGCCCAGTGTGTTGAGCGCCTGAATTTGCGATCGGGCCACGCGGGAATGGCGAATGTCACCGATAATAGCGACTTTCAAACCGGAAAATGCCGGTTTGTATTGTCGGATGGTGAACATATCTAGCATCGCTTGTGTGGGATGGGCGTGTTGACCATCACCGGCGTTGATGACACTGATATGCGGAGCGGCATGTTGGGCGATAAAATGCGCCGCGCCGCTGATCGCGTGCCGGACGATAAACATGTCGACATGCATGGCTTCCAGATTACGAATAGTGTCCAGCAAGCTTTCGCCTTTTGAGGTGGCTGAGGTGGCGATATTGATGTTTAATACATCGGCGGACAGACGGGTTGCTGCCAGCTCAAACGTGGTGCGGGTACGGGTGCTGTTTTCAAAAAACAGGTTGACGATGGTTTTGCCGCGCAGCAATGGCACTTTTTTGACCGCCTGGCCACTGATGCCGGCAAAGGACTCAGCCTTGTCCAGTATGTCGGTTAGTAATGCCTTGTCCAGTCCTTCAATGGTTAAAAAATGCTTTAGCTTTCCTTGATCATTAAATTGTAAAGCACGCTTCATATCAGGCCGCTTGATTAACTGTTTGTATATGAATGCCCAAAGGTTCCGGGCCGGTTAATTTGATGCGCTGGCCCGGAGGCAGGGTGATTTGTGTGCCAATGCAATCGGGTCGTAATGGAATTTGACGGCCGTCACGTTCAATTAAAACAGCCAATAGCACCTGATTCGGCCGACCGAAATCAAAAATTTCATTTAGCGCTGCCCGGATGGTTCGTCCAGTGTAAAACACATCATCGATCAATATAACATCACGGCCTTCCAGGTGCGTGGGTAATTGACTGGGTTTGATTTCCGGGTGCATGCCAATCTGCGAGAAATCATCACGGTAAAAGGCAATATCCATGCTGTAAAGTGGCTCTCGAATGTGCAAACGCTGATGCATTATTTTCGCTATCCAGGCGCCACCGGTATGAATGCCGATAATCAGCGGATTGTTTAATTGGCGTTGTTCGATTTGTTGGGCAATGTTGTTTTCCAGGTTATCAATGTTGTTTTCCAGTAATCTGGGGATATCAGTGTCAGTCAATGTCATATAGGTTAATTATTATTAAGCCAGCTTTGTAAAATCAGTTGAGCGGCCAGTTGGTCTTGAACATCCCATAGTTTACCAGCTTTCATCTTTAAATCATCAAACAGCATTTGCTTGGCTTCAAAGGTGCTGTAGGCTTCGTCCTGTTGATAAACCGGCAGATGATAACGTCCATCGAGTTGCCGGCAAAATCTAAGGATGCGCGGCGTGATGGGGTTGTCCGATCCGTCGGCCTGTCTGGACAGGCCAACCACCAGTCCAGCAGGCTGCCATTGATCAATCAGTTGGCTGATGACGTGCCAGTCGGGTTGCTGATTGACAGAGCGGATGGTTTGCAAGGGGCTGGCCGTGCCGGTTGTAGTCTGGCCGACCGCGACACCAATTTTTTTGTTGCCGAAATCAAAGCCCAGATAGGTGTCGTCAGTGTTGAAGGATAATGGGTCTTTATCAGGCATGTCCCGCCGGTGTTGTCAGTTGATTGATATCAATACCCAATTGACTGGCCACTGCAATCCAGCGTTGTTTGGGAGAAATATCGAACAGGATCTTGTGGTCATAACTGATATTCAGCCAGGCGTTATCGGCAATTTCTTTTTCCAGCTGGCCTTCGCCCCAGCCGGCATACCCCAATGCGACCAGATAGTCTTCCGGGCCTTCCCCGGCGGCAATGGCTTCCAGTATGTCGCGGGAACTGGTCAGATAGATTTCGTCGGAAACCGGCACCGTCGCTTCCCAGGTTTTAGGCCCGGTATGAATAATGAATCCTCGTTGTTGTTGAACGGGGCCGCCGGCATAAACAGGCGTGTTGGCGATTTCTTCAGAATGGGTTTCAATATCCATCTGGCCGAAAATCATATCCAGAGTCAGCCCCGAAGGGCGATTGATGACAATGCCCAGCGCCCCTTCTTCATTGTGCTGGCAAAGATAAGTCACGGTATGGGAAGAATTGGTGTCGGCCAGCATCGGCATGGCAATCAGAAATTGATGGTTTAAATAGTCTTGATTCATAATTAACGTGTGGTGATGCCTGATTCGTCAGAAAATTTCCAGACCCGGCGAATAACCAGAATATCAACTTCCTGTAATAATTCGGCGGGGAGTTCGGCAAATGGTGCGCTGAGGCGAACAATTCGTTTTGCCGCATCGTCCAGGGCTTTGATGCCAGATGATTTGGTGATGCGCATGCTGTAGATGGTACCATCCGGGCGAATACCCACATCCATGGTCAACGTGCCTGAAAAGCCTTTTTTACGGGCTAATTCAGGATAGTTCAGGTTACCTGTCCTTTCAACCTTGTTTTCCCAGTCTTTCATGTATTGCGCCGCCACATAGCGATGCGTGCTGAGCTGGTTGATGAATTTCATGCGGTTGAATTCAGAACCTTGTTGGCTATGACGGATACGCTCGCCAAGTTGAGCTACTTGTTGTCGCAATAATTTGGTATCCAGCTTTTTTCGTGCCGCTTTGGGTTTCGGCGTCAATTTGTCTTTGATGGTCGTGTGAACACTTTGGCTTTGTGTCGTCACCAGTTTTTTACTGGCTTGCGAGGTCGTTTTTGTTGGCTTGCTGGCTTTTTGCTGCTTTGCGCTATGTCCGCGTGACGGTAGCTTTTGTTGTTTGGGAGTGGGTTTACGTTTTTGTTGTCCACCGCCTATTTGATTGTCCTGGGCCAGAAAGTGCGCCTTTTTTGGAGCTTTGGCGACCGGCGTGTTGGACAACGTCACCTCGATGGTTTTACGTACTTTGTTCTGTTCTGGCAGCTTGAAATTGAGGCTGAGCAGAACAATCGCATGCAGAACCGCCGCAATAAACAAGGCGATCATCAGGGTGTCATTATGCGACACAGGTGATGGTGTGGGTGTGTAAAACGATTTCATGATAATTTCTGTTCGATACTATCCATTAGCATGGCGCTGATATTGAATCCGAATTCCCGATCAAGTTCCTGAACGCAGGTTGGACTGGTGACATTGATTTCGGTCAAGTAATCGCCAATCACATCGATACCGACAAACAGCAGACCTTTGGCTTTTAACGTGGGGCCGACCTGTTTTGCGATCCATAAATCTCTTTCGGTTAATTTTCGCCCCTCGGCGCGCCCTCCTGCGGCCAGGTTGCCCCGTGTCTCACCGTTTTGAGGGATGCGGGCCAAGGCATAGGGGACAGGTTCGCCATCAATCAATAAGATGCGTTTATCACCGTCGATAATCTCGGGTAAATATTGTTGCGCCATAATGAAACGCTTGCCGTGTTCAGTCATCATTTCCAGAATGACGCTGATATTCGGGTCTTGTTCGCGCAGATGGAAAATCGAAGCGCCGCCCATGCCGTCTAATGGTTTTAAAATGATTTCACCCTGTTGCGCTAGAAAATGGCGAATTCGAGCCGCTTCGCGCGTAACCAGTGTGCGTGCACAGCATTCAGGAAACCAGGCGGTGAATAGCTTTTCATTGGCATCTCGTAGGGATTGCGGTTTGTTGACAACCAGTGTTCCTTGTCTTTCAGCTTGCTCCAGCAAATAAGTGGCATAGATGTATTCCAGGTCAAAAGGAGGATCCTTACGCATGATGATGACATCCAGTTCGTCCAGCTTGATGTCCTGCTCCGCGTCAAATTCAAACCATTGGTCAGGATCTCGTTGAACTTTTAATTGGCGGGTTCTGGCGTGGGCCTGTCCATCGGCTAAAAATAAATCATTCAATTCCATATAATGGATGGACCAGTTGCGAGCTTGTGCTTCGAGCAACATGGCGAAACTGGTGTCTTTTTTGATGTTGATGGATTGAATGGGATCCATCACGATACCGAATTTAAGCGTCATTTTTGATTATGTTCAGGAATGGTTGGAAACATCGAAGGAGTCACATGCAAATGTCGGATAAAAATGGCGTCAGGTAGCTCGCAGGTGATTCGTTCTTTAAGGAAACGCTAAACAAATCATCCATGATTTGTCAGCACCACGCAAAGTGGAAATGCGATTTCCACTTTACTTACAAAATCAATAGCTTGTCGCCATCGATTTTGGTGGCGCATCCATGCACCATTGGAATCGCGAATAAATCAGTGATTCCTTAACGGCTATTCTATCAAACATTTTAACTATTTTATTTACTCTGAATTGTTTTTTTGGTATAAAAGTGGGCTAACTTTTGAACAAGGCACGCATTAGAGGTAATCATGTCCAAAGTATGTCAAGTGACAGGTAAACGCCCTGTTACCGGGAATAATGTTTCTCACGCACAAAACAAAACCAGAAGACGTTTTAACCCCAATCTTCATCAGCATAAATTCTGGGTGGAGAGTGAGAATCGCTGGGTCCGTCTGCGCGTTTCCACTAAAGGAATGCGTATTATCGATAAAAAAGGCATCGACGCAGTGCTGACAGAACTGCGTAAACGCGGCGAAAAATTCTGATAAAGGGGGAAAGATTATGCGCGATAAAATCAAATTAGTCTCTAGTGCCGGTACCGGTCACTTCTATACGACGACCAAGAACAAAAGAACCATGCCGGAAAAAATGGAAATCAAAAAATTTGATCCGGTTGTTCGTAAGCACGTCATGTACAAGGAAGCTAAAATCAAATAAGTCGTTCTGGCTTATTGGGCCACTCTGCAAAAGCAGTAGGGTGGATTCGCCGCCAGGCAATCCACCTTTTAGTGAGAGTGGCAAGGAGTTGCTGTTTTTTCAGCGCTTTCCTAAACGCTCTTGCCACTATCAGGAAAACGCAGATTCAGGCGCTTTGTTGCGGGGTTTGATGAGTTTTGTAATCAATTGCTCTTTCTTCGCGCCTGTTCAATTTTTTGCCACATTTTTGTTGAATAGCGTCTTTTTCGCTCTGTAACCGGGTGCATTGCGCCTCCAGCTCGTTGATGCGTTGCTGTAAGGCATCGATACTGACTGGCTCGGGTTTCGTGGATATTTCTTCAAGTGTCGCTTGCGGTGTTTTTGTCCCATTATTTTCAGGGATTGTTTTTACATCAAGTTCAATGCCGTCATCGATGTCGAAAGAGGCCTGTTCTTTAGGGGAGCGATCTGTTTGTGGAACGTTTTTATCGGCTACCCCTCCCTCCAGGATATAAGCCTCGTATTTTTTGCGCAGCAATAAAAAAGCCGCAGCTTCGCTGACTTTGCCATTTTCACAGGCTAGAATACAGGGTTGATTTCTGTTGAGCGTATTCAATTGCATACGCAAAGAAAAAAATGGAATATTGATGCTGTTTTCCAGATGAAATTGATTGAATTCATCGGGCGAGCGCAGATCGATCAAAATACCTCCCTGGGCGACTTTTTCTTGCGCCTGCTCCAGGCCTATGAATTTCATTGTCGGTTTTTTGATCAGCTCGATAAAATTATTTTTATCCAGGCGTAACAAAGAAACATCCGTTTTAGCGACAACGGAAACGCTGCGGGGTTGTCCCGAAATAATGGCATCTTCGCCAAAAGTATCCTGAGCTTTTAATTCACCCAGTTTGATTGGCTTGATTTCTGGTGAAGGTTGACGGAACAGCGTGCATTCACCTTGTTTGATCAGGTAGTAATAATCACCGGATTCACCCTGCTGGATAATGGTTTCTCCTTTCGAGTAGTCTACTGATTTCAGGTTCATCAAAATGCGTTGTAAATTGGCGGGCGGAAGCGCTCGAAAGATGGGCGACTTCAATAATGTCGTCATCCAGTCCTGACCGTTTTTTTCAGTTTCTTCGACAATCATTTCACTTGAGTCCTCTGAAATAGTTCCTTGTTGTTGCAACATTTTAACAGTATCCACATTAATACAGACATAACGGGTTGTGGTTTCAGCGCGAGCATTGACTTTGCGGGGGATCTGGTGCGCCAGGGCGAAACGGGCGGCTTCGGTGCCTGCCTGGATGGATTCCAGTTTAAATTCCTCAAGTTGTAAGCTGATTTTTCCGTTGAGAAGATAAACCAGTTGATTTTGTTCCTGCCCCAGCCGGAAAATGAAATCACAGGGTTTTGCCGTTTGAATCTCGAGTTTACGGCAGAGTTGATTAAAACCTATCTGCGGTAGACGGCATAAAGGATAAAAAGTTCGAATAATGCTGGCATCTGGAGACGGTATCTCAATTGTCATGATAATGTTTTTTCAGTTTGAACATTAATGATCGGTTTGTTTTTTATTATGGGGTGTGGGAAAAAACATTTCTGTCCGGCATCGCTGATATAATCATAGAACAAAATAGGATGTTGTTCTGCCGATGCGTTGGCAGTTTTCATTTTGAGGTTGAACTAGTGCAAACAAGCGCAAGTTCTCACTCTATTGAGTAAGTGGCTTAGCCTGATACGTCCACCGAAAAGGCTTAGCCATGGTTTCATTGAAATATTTTATGAAATCCGCTATTTTTTTGTTTAAATCCTCTTTAGATTTAAAGTTGCCGCGCCGGATTACTTTACGCATTAAAATAGAAAACCAGATCTCTATCTGATTAAGCCATGAACAATGCTTAGGGGTAAAATGAAAAACAACAGGATGGTTTGAGTTAGTCAAAAAAGCAGTACGACTTTCCATTGATTTCAAAATACCCTCTTTTCCTTTAACCCCTGATTCTCCTGAATACGAAATTTTTTCGGCAATTAATCGAACCACCGATTCTGAACAATGTGTATTGAGATTATCCATGACTAAATGCCAATGGGTTTGTTTGGGTTGTTGATGAAAAAGCAGGTTCAAAAACTCGGCAAAATCTTGCTCTGTTCGAGTTTCTCCTATACTTCCCATTACTTCACCCGTGGCCACATCAAAACCTGCAATCAAGGTCTGGGTACCATGTCGAATATATTCAAATTCTTGTCGTTCAACTTTTCCTTTCTTCATCGGCAATGTCTGCGCTGCTCGCTCTAAAGCTTGAATCCCTGTCATTTCATCAATCGAAATCGTTTTGATGCCTTGCTCTTCCCGCTCCAAAGCCCGTTGGCAGGTTTCGCAAATATCTTGACACCTCTCGTCGAAGTATTCATCTTTTTTTGCCGTCAACCAGCCTTTCATCCGGTGGGGTTGCAGGTCCGCTTCTTTTTAAAAAGCGCCCAACAGAGCGCTGTGAAATATAATCAACAATGCCCCGTTTTATCGCTTCATCGGCTATTTCTTGTTGCGTCCAATGAGTGATCTGGCGTTGACTATCCTCTGGGCGTTCGCAGGCTATCGCGATAATGCTGCAAATTTGCTCCGCCGTATAGATAGCAGGCGCACCGCTTCGCGGTGCATCTTGAAGCCGGGCTAAAGGATTTTCTTGTTCACTGTTCTGTAACCAGCGTTTTCGCCAATTTTGAACAGTTGTCCGTCCAATTTTTAACTGGCGCATGGTTTCATGTACACTAATGCCTTCATCTGCCAACAATATAATACGGCAACGTGTCACCAAATTCTGAGGACTTGTATGTTTACGCACTGTGCCTTGCAATAACGTGCGTTGTTCTTCTGTTAAACTGATTGGGGCTGCTGTTAGACGTGGCATGATATCACCTGCTGAATTTAATATAGTATTATTCAGCATATTACAATATATTCCTCATAAATAGCATTGGTGTTTTCGCTTATGTGCACTAGGAGGCTGTCCGAGAATAGAGAACCTACTACGGAAAAGCTGAATTTGGCCAGATTTTCCCATTCTTTTCGTTAAATAGCACAACTATTCGCCTCAAAGAATGAAGAAATCTGACTCAAATCAGCTTTCCCTCGCAACGGCTTCTATTCTCGGACAGCCCCCTAAAACCACCTGGATTGTCTGGCAATTACAAATTGAGGATATATGAATAGAAGTTACGCATTGACAACAGATCGAAATTTTGGGATTAAATGATTCATATTTGGCATAAAGGTGTCGATAAACGAAGCCATAACATCGTTGAATAAATTCCGCTGTACGCCATAGCAATTATTAATCACGTCTGCAAAGCTCAATTTTTGTAATTGAACAAAGCCACAAATTGCAGAAAAAATATGATTATTTATTGCTCTTTTATTGCGAACCTGGAACCGCTCAATATTACACACCTGCTTTATTGCCCGATGATATTGCTCAATCTGCCAATGCCTGTCATGTTGTTCGGTAAATGCTTTCTTGTCAAAAACAGCGGTTTTTTCTTCATCAGGTAGTGAACTTATGTAATGGCGAACTTGTTCTTTCAAGGTCGTCCGAAATAATTTCACATACCCAAAATTTTTGAGCCAAACCATTAAGCCGTCTTCCGGGATTTCTAATTGCCTGACTTGAACCCATGAACCTTTTTCAACAGAGACTAATCGATTACCTTCCACTGCAAAGAATAATCCTGTCTGATGATTTCTTATCAATTTAAGATTATCCACGCAACTGTACCAGCTATCTCCTGTTACAAAACCAGGTTCTAGTCCCCAAGCTAATACTTCGGTCAGCATGTCTTGAAAATAGTCATTTTTTGTCTTTCCTTCCGCCTTATCGACCACCCGGAAATTCAGTGGTTGGTGTTTTCCTTGAATGTCTGTGTAGTACAACGTGACAAGATTGATTCCCTTGACTGCTCTATGATGTTTTCCCGACCAAAAATAACTGACATATGCCATATATTGGCTATAAGGTTTATCAAGAACACTATCGTCAACACTCAAGGTTCCGCCCTTTAAATTCAGGCTTGCGCTGGCTTCATTGTATAAATCTCGCCCAGTGTAATGCTCCCGATTTAGAAATCGATTTACGCTATCATGTGATATTGACATGACTTCTCCTAATCGTCGACAACTAGTGTACATAAGCGAAAACACCAATGCTATTTATGAGGGATATATTGTAATATGCTGAATAATACTATATTAAATTCAGCAGGTGATATCATTCCACGACTAACAGCAGCCCCAATCAGTTTAACAGAAAAACAACGCACGTTATTGCAAGGCACAGTGCGTAAACATACAAGTCCTCAGAATTTGGTGACACGTTGCCGTATTATATTGTTGGCAGATGAAGGCATTAGTGTACATGAAACCATGCGCCAGTTAAAAATTGGACGGACAACTGTTCAAAATTGGCGAAAACGCTGGTTACAGAACAGTGAACAAGAAAATCCTTTAGCCCGGCTTCAAGATGCACCGCGAAGCGGTGCGCCTGCTATCTATACGGCGGAGCAAATTTGCAGCATTATCGCGATAGCCTGCGAACGCCCAGAGGATAGTCAACGCCCGATCACTCATTGGACGCAACAAGAAATAGCCGATGAAGCGATAAAACGGGGCATTGTTGATTATATTTCACAGCGCTCTGTTGGGCACTTTTTAAAAAGAAGCGGACCTGCAACCCCACCGGATGAAAGGCTGGTTGACGGCAAAAAAAGATGAATACTTCGACGAGAAGTGTCAAGATATTTGCGAAACCTGCCAACGGGCTTTGGAGCGGGAAGCGCAAGGCATCAAAACGATTTCGATTGATGAAATGACAGGGGTTCAAGCTTTAGAGCGAGCAGCGCAGATATTGCCGATGAAGAAAGGAAAAATTGAGCGACAAGAATTTGAATATATTCGACATGGTACCCAGACCTTGATTGCAGGTTTTGATGTGGCCACGGGTGAAGTAATGGGAAGTATAGGAGAAACTCGAACAGAGCAAGATTTTGCCGGGTTTTTGAACCTGCTTTTTCATCAACAACCCAAACAAACCCATTGGCATTTAGTCATGGATAATCTCAATACACATTGTTCAGAATCGGTGGTTCGATTAATTGCCGAAAAAATTTCGTATTCAGGAGAATCAGGGGGTAAAGGAAAAGAGGGTATTTTGAAATCAATGGAAAGTCGTACTGCTTTTTTGACTAACTCAAACCATCCGGTTGTTTTTCATTTTACCCCTAAGCATTGTTCATGGCTTAATCAGATAGAGATCTGGTTTTCTATTTTAATGCGTAAAGTAATCCGGCGCGGCAACTTTAAATCTAAAGAGGATTTAAACAAAAAAATAGCGGATTTCATAAAATATTTCAATGAAACCATGGCTAAGCCTTTTCGTTGGACGTATCAGGCTAAGCCACTTACTCAATAGAGTGAGAACTTACGCTTGTTTGCACTAGCTTGTTTCGGCTCACTTAATAAAAAACCAATATACATGGGTAATGTACAGCAGGCTGTTGAGGGGCGTGTTATTTCTCTTATCAAGGTTTGCCTTGCATTGACTTTGGAATTTTTTAAACCCATAGTTTAATATTGCCTGTCAATGCGTAACTTCTAATGAATTCGAAAATGCAGAGAATTATTTTTGCAATCGCACTTTTTAGTTTCTTTAATCTGCCTACAGCGCTGGCAGGTAATGTGTTACCGGCTCTTGTTGATGGACATTCCTTGCCTTCACTGGCGCCAATGCTGGAAAAAACCATGCCCGCTGTCGTCAATATATCGACGACAAAAGCGGTGCGTAACAATCCTATGTTGAATGATCCGTTTTTCCGCCATTTTTTTCAGCGGCCGGGACAGCCAAGGCAGCAGCGTAACAGCTTGGGGTCGGGCGTGATAATTAATGCCAGGAAAGGCTATATTGTAACCAATAATCATGTCATCGATAAGGCCGATAAAATCCGTGTGACATTACGTGATGGTCGGCAATTTCAGGCTAAATTACTTGGCGCGGATGCATCGGCCGATGTGGCGGTGATTAAAATACCGGCCGATGGCCTGACGGCATTGAAAATTGCTGACTCCAATCGTTTGCGCGTGGGTGATTTCGTTGTGGCGATCGGTAACCCATTTGGATTGGGGCAAACAGTTACTTCCGGCATAGTCAGTGCTTTGGGTCGTTCGGGCCTGGGCATCGAAGGCTATGAAGATTTTATTCAAACTGATGCGTCAATTAATCCTGGAAATTCTGGTGGCGCCTTGGTGAATTTGCGCGGTGAATTTGTCGGTATGAATACCGCTATTTTGGCGCCTGGTGGTGGCAACGTTGGCATTGGTTTCGCCATTCCGTCAAATATGGTGATGACCCTGGTGGAATCATTGGTGGAGCATGGTGAGGTTCGTCGTGGTCGATTAGGGGTGACTACTCAGGATTTGACCGCTGATTTAGTCAGTGCATTTGGTTTGAAAAGCAAACATGGCGCGATTGTCAGCCGGGTCGAGGCGGATTCTGCTGCCGCAAAAGCGGGGCTGGAGCCAGGTGATATTATTGTCGCCGTCAATGGTCGGTCGATTAAAAACAGTTCCCAGGTGCGGAATATGATTGGTCTTATGGAAGTTGGGGACACGGTTGCTATCGATGTTATTCGTGGCAATGAGAAAAAGACTTTGAAAGCGGTGGTTGGCAAGCCCAAAAAACGGGAAATAGCCGGTGAAAAGCTGCATGGCCGTTTGGCGGGAACTGTGTTGATGAATAGTCAGAAAGGCCAGATTGAAGGCATGATGTTCGAGCGTATTCACACGGGTTCTTATGTATGGTATGTTGGTTTGAGACCAGGCGATATTATTGTCTCGGCCAATCGATACCGGGTGCATAATCTGAATGAATTACAACGCGTGGTCGTCCCCGACAAACCGCTATTGATCAGTATTCAGCGCGGTGGTGAAGCTTTCTTTCTGGTGTTGAAATGAATGATGGAGCTGTTTTGAAAATATTGAATATTTGTGTGTTGACCATTTCTGATACCCGCACCGAAGAAGATGATATATCCGGAAATATATTGGTCGAAAGATTAAAAGATGCAGGGCATCGAGTCTATGAAAAAAGTATCGTGGCCGATGATATATATCAGGTCAGGGCAACAGTATCTGCCTGGATAGCCAATGGGCAAGTGGATGTTGTGTTAACCACAGGCGGCACGGGCGTGACTGGTCGGGATGGAACGCCGGAAGCTGTGATGCCTCTTTTGGATAAGGTATTGGACGGTTTTGGCGAAGTGTTCAGAATGCTCTCCTGGGAGAGCATCAAAACCTCGACTATTCAGTCACGGGCGCTGGCAGGGGTGGCGAATGGAGCCTATGTTTTCTGTTTACCGGGCTCTTCAAATGCCTGTAAAACGGCCTGGGATGAATTGATTGTCCATCAGCTGGATAGCCGCACCAAACCTTGTAATTTGGTGCAATTGATGCCTCGGCTCAAGGAGCAATAATGCGATCGCCTTTGCTCTTTTTAGCCGCCTTGTCGGCAATGACTGGTGTGGCGATGGGCGCGTTTGGCGCACATGGGCTGAAAGCTGTGTTGTCTGTTGAAATGATGGCTGTTTATAAAACAGCGGTCATGTACCAGATGTGGCATGCGCTGGGACTGGGGTTGGTCGCTGTCGTCAAATATCAAATGGGTGATGCTGCGCTATTGGTTTGGGCTGGACGTTTGATGTTCGCCGGCATTCTTCTGTTTTCCGGCAGTTTGTATGCGTTGGCGCTGTTGGAAATGCCAAAGCTGGGGATGATTACGCCATTAGGCGGGGTCGCCTGGCTGGCCGCCTGGTGTTTGTTATTGATTTTTGCTGCACGTAAACCTGGATATTGAGAATGAAAGACGCAAGTCCTAAAACAATTTATTTAAAAGATTACACCATTCCAGATTATTTGATCGATCAGGTGGATTTATACTTCCAACTTGATGCCGATAGAACGGAAGTCAAATCGCGCATGGTGATTCGGCGCAACCCAGTCAGTCAACAAGCAGGGAAAGAACTGTTGTTGATGGGAGAAGGCTTGAATTTGCAAGGCATTAAACTGGATGGCAAGGTTTTAGCGCCCGCCGATTATTTATTGACTGCAGAAACGCTGATTATTCCTGATGTCCCGCAAGACAACCCCTTTGTGCTGGAAATCGAAAACAGCATTAATCCTGCCACCAATACCGCCTATGAAGGGCTTTATTTGTCCAAACAAATGCTCTGCACCCAATGTGAGGCGGAAGGTTTTAGACGAATCACCTGGTTCATCGACCGGCCGGACGTGATGACCCGTTTCTCCGTTCGCATGGAAGCCGATAAGCAGCAATATCCTGTTTTATTATCGAATGGAAACAAGCAGGGCATGGGTGACCTGGCCAATAATCGCCATTGGGTTGAATGGCAGGATCCTTTCCCCAAACCTTGTTATTTGTTTGCGCTGGTCGCAGGCGACCTGGAAAAAATTCACGATACTTTCGTTACCCAGTCCGGCCGAAGCATTGATCTGGAAATCTATGTCGAAGCGCATGATATCGATAAATGCGAACATGCCATGCAATCGCTTAAAAAAGCGATGCGCTGGGATGAAAAAGTGTATGGCCGGGAATATGATCTGGATTTGTATATGATTGTCGCGGTCAGTCATTTCAATATGGGGGCGATGGAAAACAAGGGCTTGAATATTTTCAACACCAAGTTTGTATTGGCCAGGCCGGATACCGCGACGGATACGGATTATGAACACATAGAGGGGGTGATTGCTCATGAATATTTTCATAACTGGAGTGGTAACCGGGTCACTTGCCGGGACTGGTTTCAGCTGAGCCTTAAAGAAGGATTTACCGTGTTCCGTGATCAAGAGTTTACCGCTGACCAGACCTCCCGGGGCGTCAAACGCATCGAAGATGTCAAACTGCTCAGAGTGCGCCAATTTTCCGAAGACGCAGGCCCTCTGGCGCACCCGATACGGCCCGACGCCTATATTGAAATCAACAATTTTTACACCTTGACCGTTTATGAAAAAGGCGCAGAAGTTGTGCGCATGATTCATACCCTGCTGGGAGCGGAAGGATTTAGAAAAGGCAGTGATCTGTATTTTCAGCGCCATGACGGCCAGGCGGTTACCTGCGAAGATTTTGTCAAAGCGATGGAAGATGCCAATGATGTGAATCTGGATCAGTTCCGTAATTGGTATTCTCAGGCGGGGACGCCAGAATTAACGGTTGAAGAAAGCTATGATCCGGAAAAACGGCAATTATCATTAACAATAAGTCAACATACCCCGCCAACACCCGGCCAGCCAGATAAGAAACCGCTGCATATTCCAATAAAACTGGGATTGCTGGGGGAAGCCGGGCAACCTTTGATGATCGAAATGAATGGTGTTTCGATGGGTGAAGAAACCGTTGTCGAACTGATTAAATCAAAGCAGACATTTGTTTTTAAGCAATTGGACGAAAAACCTTTGGTTTCGCTATTGCGTGGTTTTTCAGCGCCGGTGAAATTATATCTCGACAGGACGTTGAAAGAATTGGCCTTCCAGCTTCAACATGACACGGACAGTTTTAACCGCTGGGAAGCCGGGCAGCAGTTGGCCAATCGTGTCATTCTAGGGTTGGTTAAGCACATTCAAAACGGTTTGCCATTACAAATGGAGCCTTTGCTGCTTCAGGCATTTGAAAATGTACTGAAGCAGCCTTGGGATGATTTATCCTATTTGTCATTGTTGTTGAGTCTGCCGGAAGAAAATTATCTGGCGGAACAAATAACCCCTGTAGATGTTGACGCCATTCATCAGACCAGGGAATTTGTTCTAAAAACATTAGCTGAGCAATTGGCAGATTTGTTTTCAGCACTTTATCAGCAATATCATCAGGATGAAGCCGGGGATAACAGCCGCGAAGCAATAGTGCGAAGACGCATTAAAAATCAGTGTTTAAGCTATTTGGCTTTGCTGGAAAGGGATGATATTTTTCAGCTGAGTTCACAGCAATTCGCTCAGGCAGAAAATATGACTGACCAGTTGGCGGCCTTGACTGTAATGGTTAATAGCCAGCACCCGGAAAAAGAACAGGCATTGGATGATTTTTATCAACAATGGCAAGATGAAGATTTAGTCATTGATAAATGGTTTACCCTGCAAGCAGTCAGTTCCAATAGCGATACCTTTGAGCGGGTTAAAAAACTGATGAATCATCCGGCTTTCGATTTGAAAACACCCAACCGGGTAAGGGCCTTGGTTGGTGCATTCAGTCAGTCCAACCCGATTCATTTTCACCGGCAAGATGGTGCAGCGTATCAATTTTTGGCCGACCAGGTTATTGCATTGAACGCATTGAACCCTCAAGTAGCGGCCAGGTTGATTGCGTCTTTGACGCAATGGCGGCGTTACGACAAAAAGCGTCAAACCTTGATGAAACAGCAGTTACAAAGGATTGTACAGACAGAAAACATTTCAAGGGATGTCTATGAGGTGGCAAGTAAAAGTTTAAGCTGATTGTCTGCAGCTTATCAGCATAAGACCGAGCAGTGATTTTGGCAGGGCGGTTTCGTGTCAGCAAACCGCCATTGTGCTTTAGTCACAAAGCCTATGGTTTGCAATTTCTATTTCCTAAAAGATTTCATCAGTTTTGTTTGTACGGATATGTTTGCGTTCCAATTGCGCGACAAATGTTGATAATTTGTTTTGATCACGATTGGACAGGTTTTCAAAAAAACCACCGATATTGGTTTTTCCATGGCGATCTTTTTTTGCAAAACCGATATTCAGATCGAAATGCAAACGATGGTCGTCAATGTGTATATGGCAATTCTTGATGCGGTCACCCCTTTGAATACGCGCGTGATTGTTCGTTAAAGTGAGACCTGCGCCGGTCCGGCTAAGATCATAAACCACCCCTCCGGCAGAAGCCTGATTTCTGTGACAAATTCCGGCAAAGGGAATGTGCAGGCTCTTGATTCTGACCCGGGGCGAATTGCGTCGCTGGGGATAATAAATCCGTTTGGGATATTTAATCCGATAAGCTTTTATGCCTTGGTAGTTAAACTCTGAAGGCTGTTCCAGAATGAAAGCCAAATGAATACCATCTAAATGAGTGGAAAGTTTGCCCTTGGTTTGTTGTTTGAGTAAATCATTTCCTTGGGCAGGATGCATCTCGTCCAGAATAATTGTTTTTGTCTCTGGATTGATCTCCAGAATAGAAGTGCTGAAGCTTTGCTTTTTGTCTTCAAAGGTGACCGTGCAAAGTTGGGGGTGTTCAACCAGATTCAGCAATAATTTATTGATACGATACAGGTCGGTCAAAAAATTAGGGTTGCCACGGGTAGGTTTTTGGTCGTTATTTTGACGTGTTGAAGCGTGAGGCGGGTCAGGCAAAAAAATTTTTTTTATGGTTTTAAACATAAGCATCTTTGTGGCCACAGTGTTCAATTAATTGTAGACCAAAGTGAAAATCACACAACGCCTTGCAATCTGTTGAACAAATCAAGGATGATCGGTTCGGCGTTTGTTCAGCGGGATGCGCTTCGTTTGTCGCCGGTTTCGCAGCGAATGTCAAGGCGACAACCTGGTCATGCAGGACGACGTCATCTAAATCGCCTCTCCCCCGGCCACACCTTAACCAGCCTGATCCAAGGCCTTGGCGTAGTGAGGTTTCCCGGCTTGAAGCGGGATATTCGGTCGATTGGGCTGCAAAAAGCCGCCGAATGGCGGTTTGCCATGGTCATTGGCCATACCGGGGCCTGGCCGATCACCGTCGGCCCCGATGACGACCTGGGCCGGCCGTGTCAGCGCAGGAAGACAGCGAGCGCCTGCGCAGGATGGGCCGCAAAATGGCGGATCATGCTGGCGATGGATTGCCGCGGCTGACGGATCAGGCGACGCAGCAGGCCGATGACGGCGTTTCGCAGGCAGGCGAGCACCTGGGGGCCATGGCCCTTTCGAACCTGGCAGCGGTCCTCATCGAACGTGACATCGCGGACCCAATGGAGGCGGTTCTCGATACTCCAGTGCCCCCGGTTGAGGGCCAGCAGTTGCCCGGGGTCGGCCTGTTCCGGGGTGAGATCAGTGATGCAGAAGATCTGTTCTGTGCGTGTCCTGCCGGTCTTGGACACGGTAACCTGGCGTTCGATCCGGCAGACCTGGCCCACATGGGGGAAATCGAGATAGGCATTGAGCGCAACGGTGGTGCGAAGGGTGCGCTGCTCGATCCGACCGTGTCCCTTGTCCACCGTGGTGTGCTCAGGGGGGAATGGATTCCCGGTCGAAAGCCTTGAGATCGTTGGCCAGGGTTTTCTGGTTGTCCTTGACCGTGAACAGGTAGTGCGCGCCCTTTTCCTCGACCAGGAAGCGGGCGGTCTCGCGTTGGGTGTGGAGCGCATCGGCGGTGACCACACGCCCCTCGATGGAGAGGGGATCGAGCAGCTCCCGCAGGGCCGGGATCTCATTACTCTTGGTCTCGACCGCGCGCTGTGCCAGGACGGTGCCCTGCCGAGGGAACAGGGCGGCGAGCAGGTGCGTCTGGCGGCCATCGCCCCGGCGAGCGCCCTTGAGGGTCTTGCCGTCGATGGCCAGGGGTTCGTCGGCCGGTGCGCTGGCCTGGACCCAGGCGGAAAAGGCCTGCTCCAGCGCCACCGGATCCACCTGCTGGAGCACGCGGCGGAAGGTGGGCTCGGAGGGGGCCACGAAGCGTTGCTGTCTGCGATCGAAATAGGCCCGCAGGCGCTTGAGCTGCGTCTGGGTCAGGCGGGCGGCGTACTCACTGATGGCCAGATAGCCCCGGGCGCCGGCCAGGGTGGCCGCCAGGGCGATGGTCAGCACCGTCGGCAGGGGGTGCAGCTGACGGCGTCCACCGCGGGGTTCGGGTAAGCGGCCCAGCTGTTCGCGCAATTGGGCCATCTCCAGGTCGCTCAGATTGATCTTCTGCATCGGTGTGCTCCAATCGGGATGAGGGATCGGGTGGCGCAGCCAGTGGCGCGCCCGCTCATGGCGCTGTATCGGTCGCACGATGACATCGGACAGCGGTAGAGATCATGGTAAATCCACTTCGATCATGGTGATTGAATTCAAGCATGATCTGAGGTGAACGTCCAGCAATTATCCAATAGTGCAGGTTTGTCAGTGGGTTATCGGATTAGATGACGTGGCCCTGCCTGGTCATGGATTCAGGGATGAATTACGCCGATGCAATAGCGCGGGAAAACTGAGCCGAGCTGGTTGATCCATTTGCCGTGTAAGTGGTCGTTTGTTGATGTTTGCCGCGAATGATTTGCTGGACCCGTTGGTTATGGCGCATCAGTAGCGCAATGCTGGCGCCGTTTTGCTCGTTGAGAAGGTGGCATTGTCTGATCAGGCTGGCGATCTGGCGCCAGCTTGCCTGGGCTGTTTGCGTGTCAAGACCTGCCGCCTGCGCCTTGTCAAAATAGTCTTTTATGCCGGCAGGATTAAAGTCCAGTGATTCTGTTGCCAGAATTTGTGTCATTTGCTGACTGAACTGTTCCAGTTGCTGGGCGATATGTTTTTTTGCTCGGCTATTTCGGTGATAGCCGCCGCTTCGCTGGTTTTTTTTAAATAATCAGCTTCTTTTTCCAGCAACGTCAGCAGGGACTGATGCCATTGTTGGCCTTGAGATAATATTTTTTCAGCAATAGGGTAAGTTTTATTAATCATCTTTATGCACTGTTAAAAGGGTTATCGAATTGCAGCATTTTTTCTGCGATGGAATAGGCGTTTATTTGATAATTGCCTTGTTTTAATGCTTCCCTGACGGCGGTGATTTTTTCTTCATTGAGTACCGGGGTTGCAGGATCGCTTTCCAGCGCTTGTTTAATCCTCTGGCTAACGGCCGTGGGGTCGAAACTATCTCTTTCCACCTTGTTGGTATTCGCCGAGCTGAAAACACCATCAGATTTTTTATCTTTGCCTGTTGAGCCGGTTGTTATAGGCGGTAAATTTTTGCCGGTTATAGAATTAATGGCCATGAGAGTCTCCTTATGCTATTTGTCTACAGTGGTTAGCGGCATGTTAATCGATTACTTTAGTTTATTTAACAGGGAAACTCGAAAAAAATATCATTGCAGTGTTTTTGTCTTCTGGTTTCTCGATATGGCCAATAAAAATCAGATATCGGTTGTCAAAAAATTGTCACCAGGCTTGGCTGGGTGACGTGGGCCTGAATAATGCGTTTCGAACGTAAATTTCTAACGCGGATATTCTGGCCTTTTTTTCCATTCATTAGCGCAATCCCACTCATGCTGATTTGAAAGTGAGGGCTGACTGCCTGAATTTTGACTGTTTCACCACGCTTGACCAGGTCCGGCGCTTCAAACAGTCGTGAAGTCAATATCGCCCCTCCGGCCAGATTTCGCTTGGCTTGTTTGTTCAAAATACTGGAGGATTCAAGCAAATAACCTTGACGCAACAAACCCAGATCCATTTTTTGTAACGAAAGATAAGCGGGCGTCAATATTTCACCTCGATTGAGCGGGCGCGAGAGCACTAACACCGGCTGATAAAGTTTTATGTTGACGCTGGTATAAATTTTCCAGGGTTTGCCGCTATTGCAGCGTAAACCCAAGGTGTTTCTGCCGGGTTTTAAATCGCCTCTTGGCGTAAAAACCTCAGGCGTATGGGGGCACGCGGGTAATCTCAGACGGGAGTCCAGTCTGGTCAGTTGATAATTGAATTCTTTATGCGTTTTGCTTAAGTGTGAATGCAAAAATCCTTTAAACAGATTTTCAATCGATTCCAGTGATTGATATTGTCCGGCAAAAAGCTGGGGGCTGAACAATAGCAAACTGAAAAGCAAGGGTTGGATTTTTCGTATTTTCATATCAGTCGCGTCAGAATTTGGTCATAAATACTCATGTATCAATTCTCTAGCATAAAACGGGCCATAAGATTTAAAGTAAAAACTGGAAAGCTCGCTATACTTTAAAAATGTTATTGAAACGCTGAAAAAATCAGCGATTCCTTATCAACCTTTAATAATTTGGCAGTCAGGTGAGTCTTTTTTCGATCACAAAACCTTGCGACTGTTTGATTGATAAAGGTAATGTACTAAATCAGACGATTCATGAGGGTTTACTATGGCTGGAGTGTTGGATGGCGTTGATCAACGTACCAAGTTGGCAGGGCATAATCGCTTTGAACTTTTATTATTCAAATTAGCTGGCAGGCAGCGTTTTGGTATCAATGTATTTAAAGTACAGGAGGTTATCCAGTGTCCAGAACTAACCAGATTCCAAAATCAAACAGCGTTATTTGTGGGGTTGCGCATTTGCGCGGCAAAACTATTCCAGTGCTGGATTTGTCGATGTCGATTGGTATGAGGCCACTCGAAAGAGACAAGAGTTGCTATGTCATTGTGACCGAATATAATCGTGGAGTGCAAGGTTTTATGGTGGGGTCGGTTGACCGGATTATCAACATTGGTTGGGATTCAGTCAAAGCACCGCTAGGGGGAGCGGGTAAGGAAAGTTATTTGACTGCAGTGACTGAATTTGAAAATGAATTGATCGAAGTGATCGATGTCGAAAAAGTCATGAAAGAGGTGATTGGCTCCAAACAGGAAGCCAGTGAGGAATTGCTTGAAGCCGGTTTAACTCAAGAAGAAGATAGGGTTTTAATAGTCGATGACTCGTTAGTGGCCAGAAATCAGGTCAAAAAGGTCTGTAGTCAGGTTGGCCTGGAAGCTTTTTTGTGCAAAGATGGGTTGGAAGCCTGGGAGCACTTGAAAGAGTTGGCGCAACAAGGCATCGATATAGCCAGGCATTACACCATGATCATTTCCGATGTCGAAATGCCGCGGATGGATGGCTATACCCTGGCGACCCGAATCAAGGAAGATCCATTGATGAAAGATGTCTATTTGATATTACATACCTCTTTAAGTGGCGTATTCAATTCATCCATGGTCGAAAAAGTAGGTGCGAATGAGTTTCAAGCCAAGTTTGAGCCGGATGAATTGGTCAAAACGATACAGAATCAATTAAAACGCTATCATGCAGAAGCCGAAGATTAACGGTATTCAGTAGTTTATTCCTCGCTATGTCAATGTCTCAACTGTCAGCCAAAGTAGAAATCAATACCAGAGAATATCAGGCGATTAGTGACTTTCTGGCTGAAACAAGTGGAATTGAATTAGGTGAAAATAAACAATATCTCGTTCAAAGCCGTTTGAGTGGATTACTGAAAAAATTTGATTTAAATTCGTTTACAGAACTGATTGAAGCATTGCATGTTTTAAAGCCCATTTCGCAGCAACTAAAAACGGCCGTGGTCGACGCCATGACCACCAACGAAACATTCTGGTTTCGGGACAAGGCTCAATTTTCAGCACTTGAGGAACTGGTTTTCCCTGAATTACTGCAACAAAAGCAGGGGACGATCAGAATCTGGTCTGCGGCCTGTTCATCTGGACAAGAGCCTTATTCAATCAGTATTTGTGCTCAGAAAGCACAGCAGACATTAGGCAAGCAACGCAGCATTCAGATCATTGGAACAGATATTTCCGAGCGTGTGTTGTCGGAAGCCAGACAGGCTATTTATAGTGAATTGGCTATTTCGCGAGGGCTGGAAGCGTTCAGTATCTGATGGCTATCAACTAAACCCGGAAATTGCCCGTCGTGTCAGATTTCAAACTGTAACTACTCAGCGTATTTTACCAAAAGCATCAGGTCACTGAGTAAATTCCGGTAATTTCCCCTTAAATACCAGTACCAACGCTTCAGAGGCACTGACATGATGTTTACGACAAGTGGATAGATATCCCCGAATACGGCAGAAGGTGATGGCACCCTGCTCACTCCTGAAACACCCCGATATTTTTTGCTGCACCCTGGTCATGCGGATATCATTCTCACCGGGATTATTAGTAAATGGCACATCTATTTCTCTCATAAAGCGTAAGACATCATCCGGGTAATTGATCAGCCGTTCCAGTAAGTTTCTGGATTTACTGCGCTTGAGGCGCCCACGTTTGGGTTTACCGGGCAACGGGGTTGGTGGCGGACATTCAATTTGTGCTTTCTCTAATAAATCTCGATATCGTCGTCGATAACAGGCCGCTTTTCTTGCTTCAGGCTTCCCCCCTGCATCATCGACGACCTGATTGATCTTTTTTAACAGGGTTTCCATTTCTTTGGCCCACTGCTGTCCATCCTGCTCCCAGGCACGGGTCAGTTCACGCAGATGATGCGCATTGCACAAGGCATGAGTGAAGGGGGACTTGTAGTAAGGCTTCCAGTGATCGTGGCATAAAATGCCATGAAAGTCAGGCAGGATGCCAATGACATCCATCGCTTCCTTGCCCCGTTTTACATGGGGAAAATAATGTGTCCATAAATCATTAGAAGCACAATGCAACCAGTACCTGGCGCCATTGATGTTAATGCCCGTTTCATCGGCATGTACAACAGAAGCTGCCGCCAGTCTTTGCTTGCAAATCGGCTCAAAGGATGCCAGCTTCTCAAAGGCTGGTTGATTGAAATTAACCAACGAACCTTCACTGATGGGGATCTGTAATTGATCGGAAAAATAATCCTTGATGCGCTGGCAGGGCAATAATTGGTACTGCGAAAGATACACGGCGTGCGCCTTGAGTTGGTCACCATATTGCACGGCTTTTGTTACGCCCTCGGGAAAAGGAGCAACAAACCGACGACCTTGTTCATCGATAAGCCTTTGCGCACGATATTCCGTCACAATCCGTGAAATATCAATATCAAATACCTGCCGGGGTTCAAAGCCATCTGCCGTGTAGCTTCCGGTTGGCAAGGTACGGCGATCAATCTTGATGGAGATAACGTCATCGGGATCATCGACTTTAACCAGCGTGGTGCCAATATGCCCTTTCTGTCCACCACCTGGTTTTTTTGATCCAGCCCGTGCTTTCCTTTTACGATCAGGATCACTTGATGGCGGCCTGGAACTGTTACTGCTGTTAAGTCCGAGCCGATGCATCAAGAGCGTGACCAGCAACAACAATATCTCCAGCGAAGACCACAGCGCCGGAGATAAATCGGCTTCATCTTCAATCAGCTGCCGGGCATGGGTAATGGCAGCCTCTACATCAATGGAATCAATCTTCAATGAAACGGCCTGTGGGTTTAAGTACAGGACTCTTGTCTCATGGCTTTTGAAATACGAATTTTTGCCTCTGTGTTGCCCGTCATCGTATTTTAGAAATGCACGGCAGCAGGGCTATCGGGCATTGCTTATAAGGCAACACGCCTCAACTAACGCAGGCTAATACAGTAAACCTCTTGCGCCAGGTGTTGCCGTTAGAAAATCAAAAATAACGCTAAAATCGTGTCAAGCAGTTTTTTTACTTATTTACGCTGAGTAGTTACTTCAAACTTTTAATTTACTAAAGCCTTTTTCCGTATTGGGGAAATTCAATATTATTTTTTGTCGCAATGTCCTGATTTATTTCTCGGAACAGGTCAAACTGGATATTTTGCGCCGTATGAGTGGGGTTCTTGAGCCGGGTGGTTATATCTTTTTAAGCAGTACCGAATCAATGCCGCAGGAATTGAGTCAATTTGAACCTGTAAGGCTTTCCAGTGCTCGCTGCTACCGTAAGAAGATAGGATACTCTCCGCATAATGCTCTTCAAGGGCGTGAGTGGAAAAAGTCTTAGGGACAGGCAAGAAAGATGATATGGTGGCGGCACCGGGGATCGAACCTGGGACCTCGGGGTTATGAATCCCGCGCTCTAACCGGACTGAGCTATGCCGCCAAATAGATGCTTCAAAAGCAAGGCGCTCTTGAAGTAAGAGCGCTTATTATAAGTAGTGATATTTTTATTGTCAAACATTAAAACGGAAGTGAATGACGTCTCCATCCTGAACAATGTAATCTTTGCCTTCCAGTCGCCATTTGCCAGCATCTTTAGCGCCTTGTTCGCCGCCATGGGCGACGAAATCTTCATAGGCGATTACTTCCGCACGGATAAATCCTTTTTCAAAATCGGTATGAATAACGCCGGCCGCTTGAGGGGCAGAGGCCCCTTTTGGTATGGTCCATGCCCTGACTTCCTTGACGCCTGCGGTGAAATAGGTCGATAAATCGAGCAAGTCGTAAGCGGCGCGTATGACTCGATCCAGGCCGGGTTCTTCCAGTCCCAAATCTTCCAAAAACTCCTGTTTTTCATCATCGTCCAGTTGCACGATTTCAGCTTCAATGGCTGCACAGACAGCAACGACTTGCGCACCTTCCTCTGCGGCCAGGTCACTGACCTTATCTAACATGGGGTTGTTTTCAAAACCATCATCCTGAACATTGGCAACATACAGGACTGGTTTGATTGTAATCAGGCATAATTCTTTAATGAGCTTTTCTTCGTCCTCTGTCAGCTCAATCGAGCGAACCGGTTTGCCTTCATCCAGGTGTGCTGCGACTTTTTCCAGAACCGTTTTTTTGGCCAGCTCGTCTTTATTGCCGGATTTCGAGGCTTTAGCCGCTCGTTGCAGAGCTTTTTCGACAGAAGCCATATCGGCCAGCGCCAGCTCCGTGTTGATGACTTCGATATCGCCGCGGGGGTCCACTTTACCGGCGACATGAACGACATTATCATCTTCAAAGCAACGTACAACATGAATAATGGCGTCAGTTTCGCGGATATTGCCCAGGAATTGGTTGCCAAGCCCTTCGCCTTTTGAAGCGCCGGCTACCAGCCCTGCAATATCGACAAATTCGATTGTGGTGGGTAAAACCCGCTCTGGGTTGACGATTTCCGCCAGTTTATCCATGCGCGGGTCAGGGACGGGAACGACGCCAACATTGGGGTCGATGGTGCAAAATGGATAATTTTCCGCGGCAATGGTTGCTTTAGTTAGTGCATTAAAGAGGGTGGATTTTCCCACATTGGGTAATCCGACAATTCCACAATGAAGAGCCATAGGTTTTTTTGAATATTTCGTTAGAGTGAGTGAGAGATTGATTCCAGACGGGGTTGCTGTTATGTTCAAGCGTACAACGAACGGAA
Source organism: Methylomarinum sp. (assembly GCA_965277025.1). Lineage (GTDB taxonomy): Bacteria > Pseudomonadota > Gammaproteobacteria > Methylococcales > Methylomonadaceae > Methylomarinum. Next base: position 2,482,131 of record OZ255706.1, on the reverse strand, counting down.
TCAACAGGAGAGTTTGTAAAACAGATTATTAAACGTCCCCTACAAAACTCCTTATTATAACAGCTGTTGATTCAATCGATATAACGAGATGAGTTAAACCTGAAGTCATGCATTCTGGTTAAAAACAAGAGAGGCGAATATGAAAATTTTCTGGGCTGGGTTGTTTTTGCTTTTTAGTTTACAGGTAGGAGCGGAATGTCAACAATCACGGGTTAAAGTTCAGGTGCTGGGGTCGGGTGGGCCAGAAATAACCGATCAACGGGCATCGACCAGTTATCTGATTTGGCTGGATGATAAAGGTATCATTATGCTGGATACAGGTCCGGGTTCCATGCTGAATTACGATAAATCGGCCGCTCACCCCAATGATTTAGCAATGGTGCTTTATTCCCATTTACATGTAGATCATAGTGCTGAATTACCTGCATTGATCAAAGGGTTTTATTTTACCGGACGAGATCAAGATTTATTGATTATAGGACCGACGGGTAACCAGTTGTTGCCACCAACGGATCAATTTGTGGCGGATTTGTTTTCTAATAATGGATTGTATCCTTACTTAAGCAATTATTTCGATCAAAATCGTGTGGCGAAATATCACATCAAAGTAAAAACTGTTGATATCAGCAAAACACAAATACAGACATTTGAAAATATTCAGCAAGGTATCAGCCTGTCCGCAGTATCTGTGCATCATGGGCCATTACCAGCATTGGCTTGGCGGATAGATGTTGCCGGCTGTCGTTTGGTTTTTTCCGGTGATATGAGTAATCATTATCATCGGCTTTCATCGCTGGCGCAGCAAGTAGATTTGTTGGTTGCACATCATGCCATACCCGAACAGACCAAAGGTGTTGCACGACAATTACACATGCCGCCGTCAGAAATTGGCAAAATTGCCGGCAAGGCCAAGGTGAAAAAACTGGTGTTGTCGCATCGCATGAGTAGAACCTTAGGTAAAGAGGCTGAAAGTCGTAGAATTATTGCGAAAAGATATTCCGGTCCCATTCTTTTCAGTGATGATCTTGACTCGTTTGTACCTGGAAATTGAGGAACAGCTTCTGAAATGGCTTGTTTTCTGGCAAGTTAAGCGCGATACTGAAACCCCTGTTGTTTGTAAAATCATAGAGTTAGATCGATGTAAAAAAATAATAATAGTCAGGTTATGTGGAGGTTGTTATGGATAATTCAATAAATTTTGAATTGGCTTTAGTGTTAGTTGCTGTTTTCGTGTCATTACTGGCGATAATTTATCTCAGTCAAAAAAGCCGACGACGAAACAAACGAATTCAGCAAGATTACGAAACCCTGGCGCTAGCCAAGCAAATTGGTTGCGATATCCGTGACCCTGATAGCCTAAGAGACGTGGGTTTGCCGGATTTGCATGTCAACAAAGATGGCGATAAAGTTATTGCTGCTGAAGTCAAAACAATAATCTTGTTTATTATTGGGATGTTGCTGGTATTTGGCGGTATTGTGCTTTATCTTTTCAATCAACAATCAATAGGCTTGGCGATTACTACAGTATTATTTGCCATTGCCGGTGCGGTTTATCTGGGTAAGTCAATAGAAGATATTAAAAAAAGTGGTCAGGCGTTGTTGCAGCTGAAGCAACAAGTTGCTGATTATGAGAATAACTTTGACCAGATAGCCGCCGAGAAAAAAACCTCGGCTACTGCCACTGGAACGTCAAGCGTTACAGCAAAATATTGGAAACCACTGGATGAGTTATTGCAACTTGCCGAAAAGTTTTCTGATGTTGTACCGCAAGACAGTGCTTTAAGACGGCATTTTATGACGCAATTGTTAACGACTACTGAAGAAGCACTGGGCAAGCGTCCGACTGATTCAACCTTGAAACGGCATTATGATCAGTTATTAGACAGTAAATTGGTTCAGGCGCTTGAAGAGCTTGCTGTGCCAGGTGCTGTGCAGCAAGTTGTCGTTACAGAAAGGGTGGTTGTGGCAAAACCGAGAGTACCGGAAGACAGTACCTTGCGGCGTCATTTTTTAACCGAGTTGCGCTTTAAACTGGAAGATCGGTTGGGCATGCCGAGACCTACGGATTTCAACTTGCGTCGGCATTATGAATCGCTGCTTCAGTCATTATTAGAAAAAGAACTGGAAGAACATTATTCCTAGGAGGTTGTCGGGTTATGGGGGTTCGTGACGAGACGAGTGGGAAATCGAGTGGATTTTTTTGCTCTTTTGGTAGAGCTACGTGGTGCTACGCAACGAAAAAGAGCGGAAAAATACGCCGCTCCCGCTATCGCAATAGAATCATCCATAATCCGACAGCCTCCTAAATTCCAGCGGCACCAAGCCGAACCTTGGAAAACCCTGCCTTGTTGAAGCAGAGCTTCCAGATCAAAGGTTCCCAAGCGGGAGCTTGGGAACTAGCAAGATGTATAGATAGTTATGCCTTGTCAGAGCAGTTCCGCTTCAGCAAACTGCTTTGTCATCACATCAATGGCAGCAGTTGTTTGAGTAAATGGCCATTTGTCGCCAAAATTTGTTTGGGATTCAAAACATCATTGCCTTTGAAGTCGGTAATGGTTCCACCGGCTTCTTTCACAATAATTGCGCCGCCGGCGACATCATATAAATTCAGTTCCTGTTCCCAAAAAGCATCGACCTGGCCGTCAGCGACCAGGCAGAGATCCATTGCAGCGGAGCCAAAGCGACGTTGTCCTGTTGTGACCATGGCGATACGGGCGAAGCGTTCCAGATTGTTATCGTCCAGATAGGAACGCAGGCAAGCAAAGCCGGTGGCGATCATTGACTCTTCCAGACTGGTTTCATCAGAAACATGAATGGCTTGAGCATTTTTGAATGCTCCGTGACCTTTTTCAGCGAAATAATAATCATCCAATGCAGGGGCATAGACTGCGCCGAACATCAATTCGCCATCAATTTCCAATGCCACGCTGATCGACCAGAAATACTGGCCTTTGGCGAAGGAATGTGTGCCATCGATGGGGTCGACAATCCAGCGATTGGTCTGGTTTTCTGATTGGCCGCTTTCTTCCCCCCAAAAGCCAAATTCAGGATAGGATTTAGTGAGTTCTTGCTTTAAATAGGCTTCCACCGCGACATCAGCAGTTGTGACCAGGTCGCGGGAGCTTTTTTTGTTAACCTTCATGTTGGCCAGGTCATTAAATTGTTCCAGCGCAATTTTGCCGGCTTGGCGAATAATGTTTTCGATAATCGACGGGGATATAGTCATAGAAGGATACAGTCAATAAAAGCCACGCACTTTACCGGCTAGAGAATGTTTTGACAAGCTATTCTACTGATTCTGATGTTTTATCCGGCAACAACCACTTTAGCGGATATCGTTCAGTCACTTGCTGGATATAAGCGGTAATTTTTTCAGCCAGCAGTTTTTGCCGGACCCGGTCTTTTATGTCATTAAAGTTTTTTTGTTCGGCGGGTTTACGACTGACAATAGTGATGATGTGCCAGCCTTTGGCTGTTTTGATGACAGGGCTGATTTCATTATCCTTTAGTTTCGGCAAAACTTTTTCAATTTCAGGGCTGCCACTGCCTTCTGTCAGCCAGCCCATATCGCCGGAGCGTTGTTTGCCATAAGGATCTATGCTGTATTGACCCGCCAGGGTAAACAGGCTTTCACCGTCCAGAATGCGTTGCCGGATGGCCTCTGCTTCCTGCTGGCTGGCCAGTACAATCTGGCCGATTTGGCGACGTTCGGGGATGTAGCCAATTTTGGGGTGTTGTTGAAAATAATCCAGCAAGGTGTTCTCATCTGGAATCCATTCCCGTTCTTTTTGCGCAAGCAAGATTCTGACCGCCAGATTGCGCCCATATTCTTTCAAAGAGGCATCAATATTTTCGCTATTTTCTTGAGCAGCGCGAGCCATTATAATCAGGTCGATCCATTGATCAACTTTTTCCTCTACCTGTTTTGCATCAATGTCGGTTGCCCCTTCGGGGACCAGGTCGCCATAACGAATGATTAAATGATCACCCTGGGCCAGAACAGTTTTTTGATCAGCTGCGTCAAGGTGGTCAAAATAGGTTTTTATTAAAGCTGCCTGGCGTAAGTCTTTTAGTTTGTCAGCTTTGGTTTGTTTAAACTGTTTGGCGATAAAAGCCGAACGGGCTGCTTTCAGGGCATCACTATTGCCTTGAGTATTCGCTTCCAGCTTTTCGGCAATATCATCAGGAATGGAAATATTTCTACCCAGGTCGAGTAAAAAACGCTGTGCCAGCAAGCTGGTCTTGAAATTACTCATTTCCTGCTGAAAAATAGCAGATTCAGGGATTTTGTTGGCGACAGCTTCCAGATACAGCGCCTCCGCCCGGGCCAGTCTTAGCAGTATATCGCCACGTAAATAAGCTTGGGTCTTTTTCATCCATACTGGGAAACTGTGTCGCGAACGGTGCGGCACGCATGGCGGCTTCCAGTTGCCGGTCAGTCACCTTGCCAGTGTTGCCAATGGTGACTAAAACCGTCTCAGCCCAAACAGGGTTGTTTATCAGACTGCAAAACAGACCGATCAATAATATTTTTGTAACTACTCAGCGTATTTTACCAAAAGCATCAGGTCACTGAGTAAATTCCGGTAATTTCCCCTTAAATACCAGTACCAACGCTTCAGAGGCACTGACATGATGTTTACGACAAGTGGATAGATATCCCCGAATACGGCAGAAGGTGATGGCACCCTGCTCACTCCTGAAACACCCCGATATTTTTTGCTGCACCTTGGTCATGCGGATATCATTCTCACCGAGATTATTATAGAAGTTACGCATTGACAACAGATCGAAATTTTGGGTTTAAATGATTCATATTTGGCATAAAGGTGTCGATAAACGAAGCCATAACATCGTTGAATAAATTCCGCTGTACGCTATAGCAATTATTAATCACGTCTGCAAAGCTCAATTTTTGTAATTGAACAAAGCCACAAATTGGAGAAAAAATATGATTATTTATTGCTCTTTTATTGCGAACCTGGAACCGCTCAATATTACACACCTGCTTTATTGCCCGATGATATTGCTCAATCTGCCAATGCCTGTCATGTTGTTCGGTAAATGCTTTCTTGTCAAAAACAGCGGTTTTTTCTTCATCAGGTAGTGAACTTATTGTAATGGCGAACTTGTTCTTTCAAGGTCGTCCGAAATAATTTCACATACCCAAAATTTTTGAGCCAAACCATTAAGCCGTCTTCCGGGATTTCTAATTGCCTGACTTGAACCCATGAACCTTTTTCAACAGAGACTAATCGATTACCTTCCACTGCAAAGAATAATCCTGTCTGATGATTTCTTATCAATTTAAGATTATCCACGCAACTGTACCAGCTATCTCCTGTTACAAAACCAGGTTCTAGTCCCCAAGCTAATACTTCGGTCAGCATGTCTTGAAAATAGTCATTTTTTGTCTTTCCTTCCGCCTTATCGACCACCCGGAAATTCAGTGGTTGGTGTTTTCCTTGAATGTCTGTGTAGTACAACGTGACAAGATTGATTCCCTTGACTGCTCTATGATGTTTTCCCGACCAAAAATAACTGACATATGCCATATATTGGCTATAAGGTTTATCAAGAACACTATCGTCAACACTCAAGGTTCCGCCCTTTAAATTCAGGCTTGCGCTGGCTTCATTGTATAAATCTCGCCCAGTGTAATGCTCCCGATTTAGAAATCGATTTACGCTATCATGTGATATTGACATGACTTCTCCTAATCGTCGACAACCAGCTTGTTTCGGCTCACTTAATAAAAAACCAATATACATGGGTAATGTACAGCAGGCTGTTGAGGGGCGTGTTATTTCTCTTATCAAGGTTTGCCTTGCATTGACTTTGGGATTTTTAAACCCATAGTTTAACATTGCCTGTCAATGCGTAACTTCTATAGTCATAGTTTAAACTATTGTCCGGATTACGGGGTCCACTATAAAAGCCTCAAATCCTTGTTGAGGATCAAGCAATACATTCCTAACTAGGTCATAATCAGCTTTTACCGCATCATATAACATACTATCAAGAGTAAATTCTACAATAGAATGGATATAGCTTGGATCATCAATATGATTACCGACAGTTCTTGCAACAACAGCTTTATTTAGTTTTGCTAATAAATGGCTTTCTTCAAATTCTTTTTGACAAACATTAATAGGATCGATCATGGTTATAGCCATTGTTTCCTTAAAAGTAAGAGAGCCGTTTTTCAATTTTTTTAATGGTATGGACTTGAGTTCCCATGAACCAAAATCTGGTGATTGGGCTGAATTAATGGGAAGTTCTAAAAAACGTTCAAAAACATGCCCCGCCCAGCCTTTATTTACTCTGCCGCTGCGATAAATTGTTACTCCAAAATTATTTGCTAATTCATGAAGTTCTTTTCCTACTAATTGATTTAACTTTTCTACTGCTTCTTTACGTTCCATACTTAAACCTACGGTAACATAATATAGTGTGGGTCATCCTCACAAACTTGTGGAATATCGGTATTAGATTTATTTCTTTTTAATTCATCTAAAAGCCTTGGAATGGCCAGACTATCTAAATATTCTTTTTCAGAGTCAATGCCAATAAATTTACGTTTATGTCTTAAAGCACAAACACCTGTAGTAGCACTTCCACAAAATGGATCAAGAATAATGTCACCATCGTTTGAAGATGCGACAATTATTCTATCTAATAAGGGTTCTGGTTTTTGTGTTGGATGTTTACCATGTTTTTTTTTTCACCATCTTTTGGTGTTCCTATTGCCCACACGCTACGCATTTGTTTCTCTGGCTTTTTTATCACGTCATTAGGAAAATTACCAAACTTCATTGCCTCATAATTAAATGTATGTTTGGCTTTTTGATTTTTTTTAACCCATAATAAAGTTTCATGACTAGCCGTAAACATGCGACACGATAGATTTGGAGAAGCATTTGGTTTGAACCAACAAATATCATTGATTATATGCCAGCCTTGTTTTTGTAAAACATATCCACAAGTATAAATAGAGTGATATGTTCCTGAAACCCATAATGAACCATTAGGTTTTAAAACTCGGTGGCAAGCATCTATCCAAGAATAATGAAATTCTAAATCCGCATCAATACCCTGGCTTTTTATAGTGGACCCCGTAATCCGGACAATAGTTTAAACTATGACTATTGAAAAAAGAGGTAGAAGTTACGCATTGACAGGCAATGTTAAACTATGGGTTTAAAAAATCCCAAAGTCAATGCAAGGCAAACCTTGATAAGAGAAATAACACGCCCCTCAACAGCCTGCTGTACATTACCCATGTATATTGGTTTTTTATTAAGTGAGCCGAAACAAGCTAGTTGTCGACGATTAGGAGAAGTCATGTCAATATCACATGATAGCGTAAATCGATTTCTAAATCGGGAGCATTACACTGGGCGAGATTTATACAATGAAGCCAGCGCAAGCCTGAATTTAAAGGGCGGAACCTTGAGTGTTGACGATAGTGTTCTTGATAAACCTTATAGCCAATATATGGCATATGTCAGTTATTTTTGGTCGGGAAAACATCATAGAGCAGTCAAGGGAATCAATCTTGTCACGTTGTACTACACAGACATTCAAGGAAAACACCAACCACTGAATTTCCGGGTGGTCGATAAGGCGGAAGGAAAGACAAAAAATGACTATTTTCAAGACATGCTGACCGAAGTATTAGCTTGGGGACTAGAACCTGGTTTTGTAACAGGAGATAGCTGGTACAGTTGCGTGGATAATCTTAAATTGATAAGAAATCATCAGACAGGATTATTCTTTGCAGTGGAAGGTAATCGATTAGTCTCTGTTGAAAAAGGTTCATGGGTTCAAGTCAGGCAATTAGAAATCCCGGAAGACGGCTTAATGGTTTGGCTCAAAAATTTTGGGTATGTGAAATTATTTCGGACGACCTTGAAAGAACAAGTTCGCCATTACATAAGTTCACTACCTGATGAAGAAAAAACCGCTGTTTTTGACAAGAAAGCATTTACCGAACAACATGACAGGCATTGGCAGATTGAGCAATATCATCGGGCAATAAAGCAGGTGTGTAATATTGAGCGGTTCCAGGTTCGCAATAAAAGAGCAATAAATAATCATATTTTTTCTGCAATTTGTGGCTTTGTTCAATTACAAAAATTGAGCTTTGCAGACGTGATTAATAATTGCTATAGCGTACAGCGGAATTTATTCAACGATGTTATGGCTTCGTTTATCGACACCTTTATGCCAAATATGAATCATTTAAACCCAAAATTTCGATCTGTTGTCAATGCGTAACTTCTAGTAAACATCATGTCAGTGCCTCTGAAGCGTTGGTACTGGTATTTAAGGGGAAATTACCGGAATTTACTCAGTGACCTGATGCTTTTGGTAAAATACGCTGAGTAGTTACTGACAATCAAACATTGTCGAATGAGAAAAACCTGTAGACAAAAAATACCCCACCTGAATAACAGGTGGGGCAAATATGGCGTCCCCAGGGGGGTTCGAACCCCCGTTACCGCCGTGAAAGGGCGGTGTCCTAGGCCTCTAGACGATGGGGACTAAGACCGTTTAACTGAATATGGTGGAGCCAGGCGGGATCGAACCGCCGACCTCAACACTGCCAGTGTTGCGCTCTCCCAATTGAGCTATGGCCCCTTCAGTTGAATCCCGTTCATTATACTTTTGATTTTACGTTTGTCTAGCTTTTATTTTTGTTTTGCATAAAATCAATCGCTTTTTTTATTCTCTGCAAGGTTTTTTCCCGTCCCAACAAAGATAAAGTAATGTCGATAGGAGGCGAAACCGCAGTACCCGATACAGCTACTCGTAATGGTTGAGCAACTTTCCCCAGCTTCAGCTCCAGTTTTTCAGCCGCATCCAATACAATTTGATGTAGTCGCTCACCATCCCATGCGGAAACATTCGAGAACTGCTCCAACAAATATTGTAGAACCTGGTCAGATCCGGCTTTAAAATTTTTCTTGGCGGCTTTTTCGTCATACTCTTCAAATTCCTGGTAGAAAAAACGACTGGCCTGAACCATTTCCACCAAGGTCTTGCAGCGCTCCCGTTGTGCTTTGACGACTTCCGTCAAACTCGGTCCGTCTGTTGGATCAATACCGTGCTCACCCATATGCCAACTCAAGTGATGGGCAACATGGGCTGGATCACCATTCATTATATATTGGTGATTCAACCACAACAGTTTTTCATTATTGAAAGTAGAGGCGGAAACATTCACATTTTCCAGGTCAAATAATTCGATCATTTCATCCACACTGAATATTTCCTGATCTCCATGTGACCATCCCAGCCTGACCAGATAATTCAACAATGCTTCCGGCAAAAAACCCTCTGTCCGGTACTGCATAACGCTTACGGCCCCGTGTCGTTTTGACAATCGAGCGCCATCTGGGCCTAATATCATCGGTACATGTGCGTATGCAGGCGGCTCCACACCCAATGCCCGTAAAATATTAATTTGTCGTGGTGTATTGTTGATATGGTCATCGCCTCGAATAACGACATTGATCCCCATATCTATATCATCAACGACCACAGTCAAATTATAAGTAGGAGTTCCATCTGATCTGGCGATAATTAAATCATCCAGTTCCTTATTCGAAACAACTATTTTTCCCTTGATTAAATCATTAATAACCACTTCACCGTCCAGTGGATTTTTAAAGCGAATCACCGACTCACCTTCCTGATGAGCATGCCCGGCATCACGGCATTTACCGTTATAGCGGGGCTTTTCCTTGTTGGCCATTTGTTGTTCGCGCAGCTGATCCAGCTCTTCTTTTGTGCAATAGCAATAATAGGCATCCCCTTGCGCCAGAAGTTGCTGGATAACTTCTTGATAGCGATCAAAACGATGCGTTTGATAAAAAGGGCCTTCATCATATTCCAGCCCCAGCCAGGTCATGCCTTCTAAAATGGCGTTGACAGACTCCTGGCTGGATCTTTCCAGATCAGTATCTTCAATTCGTAAGACAAACTTTCCGCCATGTTTACGCGCATAAAGCCAGGAGAATAAAGCAGTTCTGGCACCGCCAACATGCAAGTAGCCCGTTGGACTGGGAGCAAATCGAGTTTTTATAGTCATTGATCAATAAATTATTTGTTGAGTAAAAATCGTTTGGCGTATTCCCGAGGAATGGAACGAGCCGCATTCAAACGCATCGCCTGATAACTGAATTGAACGCTGCCCTTTGCTGCTTTATTCTGGCCTAAAATAGCCTGTGAGGTTCCATGACCTTGTGCTGCAGCTTTTTTGTACCAATGGGTTGCTTTGTTACGATCCGCTTTAACGCCAATTCCTCGGTCATACAGTGCTCCCATCAACACCTGCGCATCCACCAGACCTTGTTTGGCGGCACGTTCGATCCAGACTGCTGCTTTTTCATTGTTTTGTTCAAATCCCTGCCAGCCCAACAAATATTTGGAACCTAACTTTGCCTGCGCCAATGCATCCCCTTGTTCAGCCTGTTTTTTAATCGCCTCACCAGGTTCTGCTGCGACAGTTCCATTCATCAGTAACGAAAAAACCAACATTAAACTTTTAAATATTTTACCCATAATGCCTTCCATTCATTGTTCGTTCAGAAAAATCACCTACTATTTTATAGTTCGAGAAGGAACAATCGACTATTCAATAATAAATTAAAGCGCTACACTATACTGGTTAGCGACAAAAACATCACCACACATGGAGATTTTTATGAAAAAAACAGCTTTTATCACGGCGCTTTTGGCCAGCGCGGTATTATCTGGCTGCGCCACTCATTCTGTCAGTAGCCTGCAATCTTTCCAGGCGCAAGATTTAAACGCAAAAGTTAAATCAGGAGTAACTACTCAGCGTAAATAAGTAAAAAAACTGCTTGACACGATTTTAGCGTTATTTTTGATTTTCTGACGGCAACACCTGGCGCAAGAGGTTTACTGTATTAGCCTGCGTTAGTTGAGGCGTGTTGCCTTATAAGCACTGCCCGATAGCCCTGCTGCCGTGCATTTCTAAAATACGATGACGGGCAACACAGAGGCAAAAATTCGTATTTCAAAAGCCATGAGACAAGAGTCCTGTACTTAAACCCACAGGCCGTTTCATTGAAGATTGATTCCATTGATGTAGAGGCTGCCATTACCAATGCCCGGCAGCTGATTGAAGATGAAGCCGATTTATCTCCGGCGCTGCGGTCTTCGCTGGAGATATTGTTGTTGCTGGTCACGCTCTTGATGCATCGGCTCGGACTTAACAGCAGTAACAGTTCCAGGCCGCCATCAAGTGATCCTGATCGTAAAAGGAAAGCACGGGCTGGATCAAAAAAACCAGGTGGTGGACAGAAAGGGCATATTGGCACCACGCTGGTTAAAGTCGATGATCCCGATGACGTTATCTCCATCAAGATTGATCGCCGTACCTTGCCAGCCGGAAGCTACACGGCAGATGGCCTTGAAACCCGGCAGGTATTTGATATTGATATTTCACGGATTGTGACGGAATATCGTGCGCAAAGGCTTATCGATGAACAAGGTCGTCGGTTTGTTGCTCCTTTTCCCGAGGGCGTAACAAAAGCCGTGCAATATGGTGACCAACTCAAGGCGCACGCCGTGTATCTTTCGCAGTACCAATTATTGCCCTGCCAGCGCATCAAGGATTATTTTTCCGATCAATTACAGATCCCCATCAGTGAAGGTTCGTTGGTTAATTTCAATCAACTAGTGCGCAGAAGCGAAAACACCAATGCTATTTATGAGGAATATATTGTAATATGCTGAATAATACTATATTAAATTCAGCAGGTGATATCATGCCACGTCTAACAGCAGCCCCAATTAGTTTAACAGAAGAACAACGCACGTTATTGCAAGGCACAGTGCGTAAACATACAAGTCCTCAGAATTTGGTGATACGTTGCCGTATTATATTGTTGGCAAATGAAGGCGTCAGTGTACATGAAACCATGCGCCAGTTAAAAATTGGACGGACAACTGCAGGGCCAGCGCATAAAAAGATCCTATTAAAACAGCGAGTTCAGTATCATTCATGCAAAACTGTATGAGGAATCAAAATGTCCCTGAGCCTGCAAGAAGCCTTTTCAAGCCTGGAAGACCCGCGAATTGAACGCCACAAGCGTCATCAACTGCTGGATATTATCGTACTGACCATCTGCGCGGTGGTCAGTGGCGCTGAAGGCCGGGAGGCCATAGAAGCCTTCGGCAAAGAGAAACAAGACTGGCTGCGGCAATGGATAGCGTTGGAAAACGGAATCCCCTCGCACGACTGCATTGCCCGCCTGATGTCACGGTTGCCGGCCGAGGAAGTCAGCGCCTGTTTCAGTCGCTGGGTGCAAAGTGTCGCCAGACTGACCGAGGGGGAAGTGGTTGCCATTGACGGCAAAACGGCGCGCCGGTCCTTTGATCAGGAGGACAAGATGGGCGCGATCCACATGGTCAGCGCCTGGGCAAGCCAGACGGGGCTCTCCCTGGGTCAGGTCAAAACACAGGAGAAGTCCAATGAAATTACCGCCATTCCCCGACTGTTGGCCATGCTGGAAATTAAAGGCTGCATCGTGACCATTGACGCGATGGGATGCCAGGAAAAGATTGCTGGCAAGATCGTCGAGAAAGGGGCTGATTACGCCCTGGCGGTCAAGGGCAACCAGAAGTCCTTGCATGAAGCGATCGTGGATTACTTTGCCGTGGCGGTGGATGGCGGTGTTGAGGACGGTCAGGCGCTACTGGGCCACCACGAACAGGTCGATGTCGGACACGGCCGGATTGAACAGCGCCGCTACTACCTGGCTGATTGTCTGGACACCTTGCCTTCGCCCCGGCGCTGGCAAGGACTCAAGGGCATTGGCATGGTGGAGTGTGAACGCCAGATCGGCGAACGACAAACCATTGAGCGTCGCTACTACATCACCACGCTTGATAGTGTTGAAACCTTCGCCAACGCTGTGCGCTCCCACTGGGGCGTGGAGAACAGCCTGCATTGGGTATTGGATGTCACGTTTCGTGAAGACGAGTCACGAATTCGCAAGGGCGAATCACCGGGCAACTTCACTATCATCCGCCAATTGGCGCTCAATTTGCTCAAGCGCGAACCGTCGCGCCTGAGCATTAAGCGCAAGCGCTTCAAGGCAGCCCTCAGCGATGACTTCAGGGCTCAAGTGATATTTGGGTGAGTTTTTATGCGCTGGCCCTGGCCATATCTAATATGGCTGTAAAAAATTATCCATCAATACAAAAATGCTGCTGTATATTTCTACATTTTAACAATCCAAACATAGCACAGATTAACAAGCTATCCTTTAGTTTTTCTGAATGGCTTATGTTATTGCTGACAAAGCTAGTGCACATAAGCGAAAACACCAATGCTATTTATGAGGAATATATTGTAATATGCTGAATAATACTATATTAAATTCAGCAGGTGATATCATGCCACGACTAACAGCAGCCCCAATTAGTTTAACAGAAGAACAACGCACGTTATTGCAAGGCACAGTGCGTAAACATACAAGTCCTCAGAATTTGGTGACACGTTGCCGTATTATATTGTTGGCAGATGAAGGCATTAGTGTACATGAAACCATGCGCCAGTTAAAAACTGGACGGACAACTGTTCAAAATTGGCGAAAACGCTGGTTACAGAACAGTGAACAAGAAAATCCTTTAGCCCGGCTTCAAGATGCACCGCGAAGCGGTGCGCCTGCTATCTATACGGCGGAGCAAATTTGCAGCATTATCGCGATAGCCTGCGAACGCCCAGAGGATAGTCAACGCCCGATCACTCATTGGACGCAACAAGAAATAGCCGATGAAGCGATAAAACGGGGCATTGTTGATTATATTTCACAACGCTCTGTTGGGCGCTTTTTAAAAAGAAGCGGACCTGTAACCCCACCGGATGAAAGGCTGGTTGACGGCAAAAAAAGATGAATACTTCAACGAGAAGTGTCAAGATATTTGCGAAACCTGCCAACGGGCTTTGGAGCGGGAAGAGCAAGGCATCAAAACGATTTCGATTGATGAAATGACAGGGATTCAAGCTTTAGAGCGAGCAGCGCAGACATTGCCGATGAAGAAAGGAAAAGTTGAACGACAAGAATTTGAATATATTCGACATGGTACCCAGACCTTGATTGCAGGTTTTGATGTGGCCACGGGTGAAGTAATGGGAAGTATAGGAGAAACTCGAACAGAGCAAGATTTTGCCGAGTTTTTGAACCTGCTTTTTCATCAACAACCCAAACAAACCCATTGGCATTTAGTCATGGATAATCTCAATACACATTGTTCAGAATCGGTGGTTCGATTAATTGCCGAAAAAATTTCGTATTCAGGAGAATCAGGGGTTAAAGGAAAAGAGGGTATTTTGAAATCAATGGAAAGTCGTACTGCTTTTTTGACTAACGATCATCGCAAGAATTGCCACCCCGCATGATGAAATGTTGTAGAGTTCCTTGTGGAAGATGGCGGTTAAAGACTGCGCTTTACTTTGGAGCCTTAGAGCCCGACTGCTAACGTAGCCTGCCATGGATGACTCGAACCCCGGATTGCTTCTTTAAGAGCGAATGTTAAAAGGGCCGTTGACGATTTACATCGCCCTCAGGCAGATCATCCAGGCAACCGCCACCTTCCAGGCTCAATCATAGAGTAAAGGAGGAAAAAATGGAACTCACTGCAATACACAAGCGAGTCATCGGGTTGGATGTTCACCAAAAGCAGATTACCGCCTGCGCCATGGTTGAACAGGCCGAGGGTGGTATTCAGACAGAGCATCGGCAGTTTGGCGCATTCAAACGTGATCGACGTGCATTAGCCGATTGGGTGCAGTCTGTCGCACCGGATGAGGTGGTGATGGAACGCACCGGCATCTACTGGAAAAGCCCATATGCAGCTTTGGAACATGTGGGTATTTACGCCAGGGTCGTCAATGCCCGGCATGTGAAGAATGTGCCGGGACGCAAGACGGACATCGGCGACGCGCAATGGCTGGCGATGCTTTCCCGTGCCGGACTGCTGCGCGGTTCATTCGTGCCACCGGAAAAGATGCGGCAGTTACGCCTGATTTCACGTCAACGACAGAAGTTGGTGTCGATGCTGTCTGCTGAGAAGAACAGACTGCACAAGGTATTAACCGACGGCGGCATCCGGCTTGGCGTGGTGGTCAGCGATGTACATGGGCAATCCGCGCGCCATGGTTAACGCGCTGATTGAAGGACAGCCTGCGCATGATGTGTTGAAGCTGGCCAGCAATCGTCTCAAAGCGCCGCGCGCCGATATACTGGGGGCGCTGCAAGGTGAGTTGAGCGAGCACCATCGCTTCGTACTGAATGAACTGATGCAGCATATTCAGGATTTGGAAGCACGCATAGCCAGATTCGATGCACAACTGCTGGCCGGACTGGAGAAGGAGAAAACGGTTTTGCAATTGCTCCAGACTATTCCCGGTGTTGATTTGATTGGAGCAGCCATGCTACTTGTTGAGATCGGAACGGATATGACTGTCTTTGGCAGTGCGGATCGGCTGGCGTCATGGGTGGGCATATGCCCCGGCAACAACGAGTCTGCCGGCAAACGCAAATCAGGACGAACGCGAAAAGGAAACCCATATGTGCGTCGCCTGCTTTGCGAATGCGCCCATGCCGCCAGCCGAACCCGATCGGTTTTCCAGGCAAAATATACATCACTGGCGATTAGGCGAGGTCACCAACGCGCCATCATTGCGCTGGCTCACAAACTTTTGCGGACATGTTACTTCATGATTAGTCGCGGCGAGTATTTCCGGGATTCGACCATCGACTACGAAGAAATGGCTGTCAAACGCAATGCACCACGCTGGATCAGAGCGCTGATAAAATTCGGTTATATAACACAACCGGGGTAAGCCAGCTTACTTCATTG
The DNA here is from genome assembly GCA_965277025.1 of Methylomarinum sp. Classification (GTDB taxonomy): domain Bacteria; phylum Pseudomonadota; class Gammaproteobacteria; order Methylococcales; family Methylomonadaceae; genus Methylomarinum. Next base: position 2,466,228 of record OZ255706.1, on the reverse strand, counting down.
AATATGGATAAGCAGCCTTTTCACGGCTGAGAACTCCATGCGCATTCGATATGGATCATTTCATGTTAAGTATTGTTCATGGCTTAATCAGATAGAGATTTGGTTTTCTATTTTAATGCGTAAAGTAATCCGGCGCGGCAACTTTAAATCTAAAGAGGATTTAAACAAAAAAATAGCGGATTTCATAAAATATTTCAATGAAACCATGGCTAAGCCTTTTCGTTGGACGTATCAGGCTAAGCCACTTACTCAATAGAGTGAGAACTTGCGCTTGTTTGCACTAGCTTGTTTCGGCTCACTTAATAAAAAACCAATATACATGGGTAATGTACAGCAGGCTGTTGAGGGGCGTGTTATTTCTCTTATCAAGGTTTGCCTTGCATTGACTTTGGGATTTTTTAAACCCATAGTTTAACATTGCCTGTCAATGCGTAACTTCTAGACTATTGAAAAAAGAGGTACAAAAAATGAGCGAAAAAAAAACGGAAAACCTTTAGCGGGGCGCAAAAGGCCAAAATCGCGCTGGAAGCGGTTAAGAACATCAAAACGATCAATGAGATTGCTCAAGAGAATGAAGTCCATCCATCTCAGGTAAGCCAATGGAAAAAGGAACTGTTGGCCAATGCGGGAAGCCTGTTTGAAGGCAAACGCGGGCCGAAAGCGGTGAAGGCGCAAGACAATCCGGACCGTCTGTACGCCAAAATCGGGCAGTTGAATATGGAACTGGATTGGCTTAAAAAAAAGTCCGGGATCAGCCTATGATCACGCGTCAAAGCTGGGTGGATCAAAAAGATGAGTTGGCGTTAAGTCGGCAATGCCAGTTATTGAACGTTACCCGCTCAGTAATCCATGAACAGAAAAAACGCCAACAACAGCCGGTGTCTGCTGAAGATCAGCAACTGTTGCGGTTGCTCGACGAAGAATATAGCCGGCATCCTTTTTATGGCTCACGCCGTATGACAAAGTATTTACGCGGCCTTAACCATCAGGTCAACCGCAAACGGGTTCAGCGGCTGATGCGCATACTGGGGCTGGTCGGCATGGCGCCGGGCCCGAACACCAGTAAGCCGCATCCTGAGCATAAAGTCTATCCCTATCTGTTAAGAGGCGTCGAGGTGACACGCCCCAACCAGGTTTGGAGTACCGACATCACCTATATCCGGCTGCCGCAAGGATTTGTTTATCTGGTGGCCATCATGGATTGGTACAGCCGAAAAGTATTGGCATGGCAACTTTCCAATACCATGGACAGCGCGTTTTGCGTAAATTGTCTGGAGCAGGCCATCAAGACCTATGGCACACCGGAGATATTTAATACCGACCAGGGCGCACAGTTCACCAGCGCGGACTTCACCGGGGTATTGAGTCAGCATGGCGTGACCATCAGCATGGATGGCCGGGGACGGGCCTTGGACAATATCTTTGTTGAACGACTCTGGCGCACAGTGAAATATGAAGAAGTTTATTTGAAGCAATACGGCAACCTGCAAGCACTGTCAGCGGGGTTGACGGACTACTTTGCCTTTTACAACAGCGAACGACCGCATCAGTCGTTAGGCTATGAAACGCCAGACAGGGTTTATCAATTCGCCACGGGAGGTGGCGCTAAAATCGTGGATAAATATAATGCCGGCACTGCCAAGCAGACGCCGGGTGAAAATATGGGCCAGAGCCATTGAGCCTGACTGTTATGAGGGTTCTATCTTAAATTCTCTAATAATTTGTCTGGACAATGGGGTCCACTTTATTTTTATTTATCCCATTTTCCTTTATTTACACTGGTCCTTTTTCCAGAATGACAAGTAAACCCTCCATTTGATAAATTATAAGGAGGATCGGCAAAGATAAGATCGATACTTTCACTTGGCAATTTTTCTAATATATCAACAACATCACCAAGGTATAATCTGGTTTTTCTTTCTTTGAAATATGCTTCCAATCTGGCAGCTCCTAGTTTTAAATGATAAATGTTTATTTTAACATTAAAAAAGAAATTCTTAATGCTTATAAATCCAATGAGTCAGTGCGAGCGAATATAAATTATCTTTACAATAAAAATCAATCGTTTGTGTGTGGTTGATGATTTTTTATTGTGGTGAGGGAATTACACAATCAGGTTTTAAAGCTACTGACGGCTCTGCGCAGTTGTTCAGCTAAATCCTGCAGGTTCTGGCAGGCTTCGGACATCTGCTGGGTCGCTGTCGCCGTTTCGTTGGAAACATGATTGATATTGTTGATATTACGATTGATTTCTTCAGCGACGGTGGTTTGTTCTTCGGCCGCTTCGGCTATTTGATTGTAACCGTTCACGCCCCCACAGTCACAATTTCCAGCTTTTGTTCTGAAACAGGCAGCCTGTAAGTCACTTCCTCTTCAAAAAGTCCTTGAGTACAAATTGTTCTCAGCGTTTGATACAGGTTAATATTTAAGCGTCTGCAGGTCTCAATCACAGACAATATCATGGCTCGGAACTGGGTGCCGCGATGCGATTGACTGAAAAAACTGATTTTTCGCCAAATTACATAAGGGCGTAATGATCTCTTCGCGGCATTATTAGTTAAGGGGGTACCCGGATGTGTCATAAATGTCCAGAGCTTGGCATAATCCTTGAGCAGTTTTCGGCAGGTGTTGCCGGTTTTGTTTTTGCCATGGATTAACGCCGTCTGTTGTAGCTGGCTTTCGAGACTTTCTCGAAGTCGGTCGAGCCCCTGTCGATAGTGCTGGCTTTGATATTGGCTTTGTTGCCAGCGTTTGGCGCATCGCACCACCAGACGGGCTATTCTCAGCAGTTTTTGACCATCTTCGCCTGCCCGCCCTTGTCGTTGGGCGATTTTTTCGAGATTTCGGATGATGTGCGCCCAGCAGTATTGGTGTTTGTCTGTTGTATAGTCATTGTAGGCACCATGACGATCGGTGACCAGCACGCCGTTAAATGTACCCGGCAGTTCTTTGGCCGCCCCTTTGCCACGGGAGTAGTGAATCAGGAAATAAGCTGCCTGAGTAGTCGAGAGGGACCAAAGCCAGTAAACACTGCGATTCCTGTAATGCCGGGTTTCATCGGCATAGCCAGGATCTGCATTGCGGACACTTTCACCAATCTGATGATAAACCGGAACCAGCCAGTTGTTGAGTTTTTCCTGGCTTTGACTGATCGCCCCCAGACTGAATTCAAGTCCCCACTGTTCCTGCAGCAGACTTTCTATTTGTCTCAAGGTCAAATGGTAACGCCCATTCATCAGACTGATCCAGGCGATAAGCCCAGGCCCCATTTGACCTGTGGGCACCGATTGTGGAAAATGCGCGGTCCGCCGTTCTCCGCAGCGTTGACAGCATCCGGTATAGCGCTGATGTTCGGTGATTTCATAGCGGACTTCAGGCACATCGAAAACCTGATGACGCTGATAGCTGTCGATGTGAATCAATCCCCCACATTCACAGCGTGTGTCCGGGTAGTAACGCTTGATCGTATCGACCTGGTCTTCAGGCAGTAAGGCCCGCTCATACTTTTTGTGTCCGGTCTGCGCGCCTTTCTGGCGACCTGTCGCCGCTTTTCTTTTGCGTTCCGCCCGTTTTTTGGGGCTGTCTTGAGAGGGTGGGGAAGATGAGTTGTCGGAACCGGTATTCAATTGTTCTTCCAGTTCGTCTTTCCAGGCCTGTAATTCGGCGACGACTTCCCATAGCGACAAAATCACCTGATGAGATTCTTCCAATGTGTCAGGTAACGGTGGGGCTTTCGTTAAATCCAGATGCCTTTTATTCATAAGGGGGATTTTCTGACTTTTTTTGATGTTTGGCAAGGCCTGTGAACGGTTACATTTGATTGTTCATATCGCTGATTGTGTCGATACGCTGACTGATGCGATTGATCGATTCGCCTGCGGAATCGGCTTCTTCAACACTGATTTTGGCTTGTTTCTGACCATTTTCCATCACCGAGACAGCTTGTTTAGCCCGTTGTTGCAAGCGGTCGATGGTCTGTTGAATTTCCTGAGTGGAGTTTTGCGTGCGGCTGGCCAGCGTTCTGACTTCATCGGCTACAACGGCGAAGCCTCGTCCCTGTTCACCAGCGCGCGCCGCTTCAATGGCGCCATTCAGCGCCAGCAGATTGGTTTGTTCGGCAATACCCTGAATGACTTCCAGAACTTCGCCAATACTGTTACTGTCATTTTCCAGTTCATGGATGACATTGGCGGCATTTTCCACTTCATCAGCCAGGTTATTGATGCCATGAACGGCTTCTGCGACGATCTTCTTGCCTTCGGCCGCTTCCTGGTCGGCGGTGGCGGCCGTTTCCGAGGCCTGTACCGCATTTCTGGCCACTTCCTGAACCGTGGCGGTCATTTCTTCCATGGCGGTGGCGACCTGAGTGGTTTCTTCCAGTTGACGGGTGACACCTGAGCTTGTGTTGTCAGTAATTTTTGATAAATCATACGACGCCCGGGCGACTTTTTCACTGGTGAAGACGATTTCTTCCACCGTCTTGGCGATTTTTTTCACGAAAGCATTGAAGCTTGCAGCTACCCAGGCGAACTAGGATTTACCTTCAACCTTCAAGCGGGCCCGTAAATTCCCTTCGGAACCGGCGATATTCTGCAGATTCAACGCCAGGTCGGTCAAAGGCGAGATAATAATCTTGTTCATGACAAAATAACCGGTGCCGCCAATAATGATGAGGCTCAACAGTAAAAAACCGACGGCAGACCAGATTTTTTGGCTTAAAATGTCGGCATCGACGGTGTAAGGCGTAATGATTTCGAAAGCGCCCTGCAGTTGCCCTGCGTGGCTGTTTTCCATCGGGTAGCCCAATAGATCCTGGCCACGATTATTGCCCCAAATTTGCAAAGAGGTGGCAGGGTCACCATGACACAGCTCACATTGTTTTTGCAGTCTGACCGGTCTGAAATAACGGGTTACCTGCGCTGATTCATCATTGTATCGATATTCGGTTGCGGCAGGGTTTTGGGCAAAATAATCCAGAATTTCGCGTTCCAGCTCATCAGCCTCGTTTTTGGGGTTTCTGGCGCCGACTCGCGGCGCTTTAAAACGGAAACTGCCTTCCTTCGCTTTTTGTTGAATCACCGACCAGGCATTGGCTTTTTGTTGAATCACCGACCAGGCATTGGCTTTTTGTTGAATCACCGACCAGGCATTGGCGACCGGTACCGATGCAAAGACGATCGTAGCCGCCTGATTATGGCTTTTACCTGCCGTCATACGTTTTAACTGATCGACCGAGAACAGCCCGAGATTCCAGTTATCGACGACTTTATCCCGAATGGATTCAGAAACCAGCAACAGTTTTTTGGCTTCGTTGAATTTGTGTTCAATTAATTGCTGATGTTACGCGCTACGCCGGATAATTGATAAAATTTGAGGATGAACAAAGAGAAATTAGACCTATACACAGACTATTTAATCAGCAATACGAGCTATGCGACGGCGACGGGTTTGTCGTCAATGTTAGATGGAGAAGTTAGCCATGATAGTATCACGCGTTTTTTATCGTCCAGGACGTACACATCAAAAGACCTCTGGCTGGAGGTTAAACGAACAGTCCGGAAGATTGAAGAAGAAACGGGGTGTTTGATTTTTGACGATACAATCCAGGAGAAGCAATGGACAGACGAGAATGAAGTCATTTGTTGGCATTATGACCATTGCCAGGGGCGGTCAGTCAAAGGCATCAATCTATTGAATGCCTTGTATCATACGGGCAATGTTTCGATACCCGTAGCCTTTGAAGTGGTCAAAAAACCGATTCAGTTTTGTGATATCAAAACAAAGCAGGTTAAACGAATGGCTACGGTGACCAAAAATGAGCTGATGCGTGCGATGATTCAACAGTGTTTGAACAATCGGCTTCAATTTCGCTATGTGTTGATGGATAGCTGGTTTACGGCTAAAGAGAATCTGGAATTTATTGTTGACAAAGACAAACATTTCATTGGGGCTTTAAAGGATAATCGTTTGGTGGCGTTGAGCGTAGACGACAAGAAACAAGGAAAATTTACCCGTGTCAGTGACATTGCATTAGAGGATAAACAAGCAGTACGCGGCTGGCTAAAAGGCTACCCACATGAAGTCCTGATTGTCCGGCGAATCTTTACAAACAAAGACGGCAGTACTGCAACCGTTAATCTGGTGTGCAGTGATTTAACATTAACGGGTAAAAAGGTTGCGGCAATCTATCAGAAACGCTGGAAAGTCGAAGAATTTCATAAATCATTGAAATCCAATGCCGGGTTGGCAAAGTCGCCTACTCGTACCCCAACAACACAAAACAATCATATTTTTATGGCCATTATGGCGGTCTTTAAACTGGAGTGTCTCAAAATAAAACACCAAACCAATCATTTTGCTTTGAAGGCTAAATTATATATCAAGGCTATTCGGCAGGCTTTTGCTGAATTGCAACAATTCAAGACCGCGTAACATCAGTTAATTGCTCTTTTTGAATATTGGCGTAAATAACGACAATGCCAATGCCGATTATGGTAAGTACGCCCATGGTGATGGCGACCACCTTGGTGCCAACTGAATGAATATTCATTAATTTCATGTCTGATCCCCGACTGGTCCTCTTTTGCGATAAAACAGATAGCTTGAAGTCTAGTTTAAAAAACTTTTTTTGGTAGCTTTGGGGATAAATTTCACAGCAGTTATGATGATAATGCTTGCCGGGCATTGGGATAGTTGGACGATTATTGATATGATAAAGAAATTTTTTTAGTGATGGTTGGGCATGGAAGGTCAAAATTTTTGTCTACAGGCGTGTCATCTGGCCTGTATTAGAGACGACCGGGTTTTATTTGACGACTTGTCATTTACTTTGAAACCAAAACAGATTTTGTTGCTGGAAGGCGAAAATGGCAGAGGAAAAACGTCATTATTACGCATTCTGTGTGGATTCAGAGAAGCCGATGCGGGTAAGATTTTATGGAACGACCAGCCAATAGGAGCTAGTGATTATTATCGTCACATGGCTTATGTCGGTCATCTGGAAGGGCTGAAAAGAGAATTGACGGTGGTTGAAAACCTGAAAATGGCTTTGGCCTTATCCAGTCCTGGCAAAATGACGATAGACGAGGCGTTAACAAAAGTTCAACTGCAAGGTTATGATGAAACGCAGGTTCAGGCTTTGTCTGCCGGTCAGAAAAGACGATTGTCATTAGCCCGGTTGTTGATGACTGATGCAGCACTATGGATACTGGATGAACCGTTGACATCATTGGATAAACAGGGTGTCGATCTGGTTGAATCGATCTTGATTGAACATGTGCAGCAGCAAGGGATGATTGTATTGACCTCACACCACGATTTGGCGCTTCCTTCCATTGATTTGCAACGTATCAATTTATCTTCATGTCATTGATTAACGCTTTTCTCGCGATCGTCCGACGCGATTTGATTTTGGCTGTCAGGCGCCGGGCTGAAATTGCCAATCCACTGTTCTTTTTCGTCATAGTGGTTACGCTGTTTCCATTGGGTATTGGTGCGCAGGCGAAATTATTGCAAGCAATGGCGCCCGGTGTGATCTGGGTGTCGGCATTGTTGGCGGCGATGTTGTCTTTGGATAGCCTGTTTCGTTCTGATTTCGATGATGGTTCACTGGAACAAATGTTACTCAGCCCTTTTCCGGTGTCTGTATTAGTGTTGGGCAAAATTGTCGCCCATTGGCTGGTGACTGGCTTGCCTTTGATTTTGATTGCACCGCTGTTAGCGGTATTTTTAGGCCTGCCTGAAAATGCGATGGGAACTTTAGTTATTACCCTGGTCTTAGGGACACCGGTATTGAGTTTGATTGGCGCGATTGGCGTAGCGTTGACGCTGGGTTTACGCCGTGGCGGTATGTTGTTATCCCTTTTGGTGTTACCACTTTATATTCCAGTATTGATTTTTGCCAGCAATGCAGTCGATATGGCGGCGATGGGGATGGCTGTTTCAGCGCAAGTTAATATTTTAATGGCAATATTGTTCTTGGCATTGGTGTTGGCGCCACTGCCGGCAGCGGCAGCTTTAAAAATGAGTATGAACTGATGAAGAGAAGGTTGCATTGGTCTTTTAAACTGACTGCTTCTGGATTTTTTCATCCGTTATTTAATTTCAATGAGTTAAGAGAAAGATAATGAGCGAACAAACATATCGGTCGGTTTTCAGTCCTGCAACAGCAAAAGAACGGGAAGAAAATTTTAAAGATTACTGGGAGTTTACCCAACAGCATGGTGGCGAACTTTTTGAAGACGAAAAAGATCTGGCTAAAAAAAGGGCGCGCTTGAAATATTTTCAGGATAATCCAGTCAAGCTGCGAAAGCCCTTGCAAAACCCTGAATCATTTTATCGTAATTATGTAGAAATGCAGGATGATCCAAAGTCATTGGATAAAATGACCTTGATGCTGACTGGTATCTATAAATTTGCCCGTCATGAATGGGTAGGCATCAAAGGGGCCTGGGATGTCGTGCCGGATATGGCCAATTCACATACTGTGGAAGATAAAATAAGCCGGGTACATCTGGCTGAAGAGTTTTGTCATGTGCGCTTGTTTGACGAAATGTTGAAGACTTGTGGGCTGGACAAAGTGGAATGGGTGCCGCTGACGCCATTTAAAGAAAAAGTATATGAGCAGTTTCCTAAATTTCCTGGCTTTTTAATGGATGCGCCTGCTTTTGTGACCGAGTTGATGGGGGTGACTTTTTATTGCCATCTGTATGATATTTTTGATGAGGTGTTGAAGGATGAGCCGGAAGTTAGACAGCGATTAAAAGAATTACTGGATAAAATCACTATCGATGAAGTCGCCCATGTCGGACAACGGAGAAATTTTATTGGCCCGGTCGGAATGAAGGTTTCCAAAGCTTTGGTCAAGCCTTTTTACACCATGTTCTTCAATGATATACCGGAGGTTGGTATTTTGTTCGATGTGCCAAAAATGATTGAAGATGGTCTGGCGTTTGATTTTAACGAGCTGCCGGATTATATGATCGAGCGCAGCTGGATCCCCAGTTATTGCGTAAACAGTTAACAGCAATAGTATTAGTAATATATAATATACTTATGTCAATTATTCCCGCACCCATCAGTCGCTTTTTTCATCGCATGGCGTCGCCGCCGATTTTTTATACGTTTGCCGATAAATTGATTCCCTGGTTAACGTTGATTTTTATCGTGTTGACCGCAGCGGGCCTTTATTTGGGTTTGTTTGTTGCACCGTCTGATTATCAACAAGGTGATAGTTATAGGATTATCTATATACATGTTCCGGCAGCCTGGATGTCGCTGTTCATTTATGTGTTGATGGCGATTTGTGGTGGCATTGCCCTGATTTGGCGCATGAAGCTGGCGGAAGTGATGATGATCAGCAGCGCCCCGATTGGCGCCGGTTTCACTTTTATCGCATTGGTGACAGGCTCTCTTTGGGGCAAACCGATGTGGGGAACCTGGTGGGTCTGGGATGCGAGATTGACCTCAGAGTTGATTTTACTGTTTCTGTATCTTGGCGCTATCAGTCTGTATGGTGCTATTGAAGACCGCCGGGTGGCGTCTCGAGCAGTTGCAATTTTGGTGATTGTCGGGGTCGTGAATATTCCGATCATTCATTATTCCGTGCAGTGGTGGAATACACTACATCAAGGCCCAACCGTCGCGAAAGCCGGTAAGCCATCCATTCATATCAGTATGCTGATTCCATTGTTGCTGATGGCGACAGCCTTTAAATTTCATTACGCCATAGCGGTGTTACAAGCTGCCAAGGTTGAAATTTTAAGACGTGAAAAAAATACCCAGTGGGTGAAAAAATTGATTGAGGAGAACGCATGAACTGGCAGGAATTTTTTGCCATGGGAGGCTATGGCTTTTATGTCTGGGTTTCTTATAGTTTGTGCGCGCTGGTATTGATTGCCTTGATTGTTAATCCAATTATTCAGCGTAAAAAACTGCTACGGCAATTGGCATTGAAACAAAAGAGGTTGCAATCATGAAGCCGGTACGGAAACAACGCTTGATGTTGATATTATTGATGCTGGCGGGTATTGCCCTGGCTGTTACCTTCGCTTTGAAAGCATTTAATGAAAACTTGATGTATTTTTTCTCCACGACCGATGTGGTGGAAGGGAAGGCGCCTAAAAATACGCTGTTTCGTTTGGGCGGTATGGTCGTAGAGGGCAGTGTCGAACGGCCCGGTGATGGCATGACGGTACGGTTTAAGCTGACAGACTATAAAAGTGAAGTAACGGTGGAATACACTGGAATTTTACCCGACCTGTTCCGTGAGGGCCAAGGTATTGTCGCCAAAGGTCGTTTGAATAGTAAAGGTATTTTTGTTGCCGAAGAAGTGTTGGCCAAGCATGATGAAAATTATATGCCGCCGGAAGTGGCAGACAGTTTGAAAAAAGTACCGGCAGCAGGGCAATGACATGATTCCTGAAATTGGACATTTTGCGCTGATTTTAGCCCTGTGCATGCCGGTTGTGCAGGCATTTTTGCCACTTATTGGCTCATCAAGATTGATTGTCGGCTGGATCAATTTGGCAAGACCTGCTGCATACGGACAGTTATTGTTCATGCTGGTTTCCTACGCTTGCTTGACTTATTCCTTTTTGGTTCACGATTTTTCAGTCGCTTATGTTGCACAAAATTCCAATACCGCCTTACCCGTTTTGTATTTGGTCTCGGGGGTGTGGGGCGCACACGAAGGTTCATTATTGCTATGGGCTTTGACCTTGTCAGTCTGGACCGGATTGGTCGCTAGTTTCAGCCAGTCGATTCCCCCGTTAACCCTGTCCCGGGTTCTGGGCGTCATGGGGCTGATCAGTATCGGTTTTATCTTGTTTTTATTATTAACCTCAAATCCATTTGCTCGTTTATTTCCTTCACCGATTGAGGGGCGGGATTTGAATCCATTGCTGCAAGACCCGGGCCTTGCGATTCATCCACCCATGCTTTATATGGGCTATGTGGGTTTTTCGGTCGCTTTCGCTTTTTCGATTGCCGCCTTGCTGGAAGGGCGGCTGGATTCGGCTTGGGCACGTTGGTCCAGACCTTGGACCAACGCCGCCTGGGTGTTTTTAACTTTGGGTATCGTGCTCGGCAGTTGGTGGGCCTATTATGAACTCGGTTGGGGCGGTTGGTGGTTCTGGGATCCAGTGGAAAATGCTTCATTTATGCCTTGGCTGGTGGGGACTGCCCTGATTCATTCGCTGGCAGCGAGTGAAAAACGTGGCGTGTTCAAAACATGGACTGTACTTTTGGCTATTTTTGCCTTTTCACTCAGTTTACTCGGTACATTTTTAGTCCGCTCCGGCGTGTTGACCTCTGTTCATGCCTTCGCCAGCGACCCGGCACGAGGTTTGTTCATTCTGATTTTTCTCGCCGTAGTGGTGGGTGGCTCGTTATTGTTATACGCCATACGCGCACCGAAAGTTAAAAGCAGTGGCAGTTTCGATCTGGTTTCCCGTGAATCGGTGCTATTGATCAATAATGTTTTACTGGTGGTAACGGCTGCCAGTATTTTGCTGGGTACCTTGTATCCGTTATTTATCGATGCATTGGGTTTGGGTAAAATTTCTGTCGGACCGCCATATTTCAATGCTGTATTTATTCCTCTGATGGCGCCATTGTCTGTCGCGGTGGGATTTGGCGTGTTGTTGCGATGGAAACGCGATCAACTCAGTCGTTTAAGTAAACGTTTGTCGCCTGTCTTGGGCGGCTGTTTGCTGACAGGAGTTTTGTTACCATTGTTAATGCCTTTTTATTCCTGGGCGGCGGCTTTAGGTACAACTTTGGCATTATGGACAATCAGTACCGGTGTGTTGGCATTTAAAGAACGTCTTGGACAGCAAGGATTGAGTTGGAAACGATTGACAGAAATTCCGGCCGGTTTTTATGGCATGACGGTGGCACATTTTGGCATTGCCGTATTCGTTATTGGCATTACCTATACATCAATTTACAGTATTGAAAAAGATGTCAGAATGGCGCCAGGCGATAAGCTGGATATGGCCGGTTATATTTTCGAATTTCATGGTATCAAGCAAACTGAAGGGCCTAATTACACCGCTCAGGAAGGCTTTTTAACCGTAACTTACAATGGTGATAAAGTCGCTGAATTACATCCCCAGAAAAGAATTTATCGGGTTCGAAAAATGCCGATGACTGAAGCGGCCATCGATGCAGGTTTTTTCAGGGACTTGTTTGTTGCCATAGGTGAGCCGCTGGACAATCAGGGCGCCTGGAGTTTGCGGATCTACTATAAAGCCTTTATTCGCTGGATCTGGATGGGGGGCGTTTTTATGGCTTTAGGCGGCATTATCGCAAGTATAGACCGACGTTATCGCGTAAAGGCTTAACCCGGATATTTCACCATGACTCATGAAATTGAGTGAGTAGAAAAAGGTCTTATTGTGAGTGTCTGCCACCAGCGGTATTTTTTATAGCTCCAGCGCAAATTTATTGCTACGCACTAAGATAAACAAGCCACAGAAAACGCAGAATTTCAATAATTTATTTCTGCGCAATTCTGCGATTTTGGCGGCTATTAAAGAATATTTTGATAAGCTTTTAATACAGTAAAACTTCTTGCTAAACACTTAGAAAATACCATTAAATGAAATGTTTGAAGCTAAAGTAGAAAAAACAAACTGTCCAACGATACCTATTCGGGTTAACAATTATGCTCAAATATATTCTTCCTCTGGTGTTATTTGTCATTCTGGCGGTATTTCTCGCGATGGGGTTAAAACTCAATCCTCGTGATATTCCGTCACCATTAATTGATCAGCCTGCTCCCGAATTTTCCTTGCCAATTTTAGAAAATCCGCAGCAAAAACTATCGCCTGAAGACTTAAAGGGCAAAGTCTGGTTATTGAATGTCTGGGCTTCCTGGTGCGTGTCTTGCCGTTCTGAACATCCGGTTTTGAATGAATTTATCAAACAAATGCCTGTGACCATCATTGGATTGAATTACAAGGATGAGCTGGAAGCTGCGAAACAATGGCTGGCTGAATTGGGTAATCCATATCGCGCCAGCATTATGGACAGGGAAGGGCGAGTCGGCATCGATTATGGGGTTTATGGCGTACCGGAAACTTTTGTGATCGATAAAAAAGGCATTATCCGTTTTAAATTTACAGGCCCAGTCAGTATGAAAGATATTAACGAGACTTTTATACCATTGTTGCAACAGTTAGAGGCGGAACCATCATGAGAGGTGTGTGTATTGTTTTCTTTGTGCTGTTTTCCAGTTTCTACTGGGCGGCAGTGGAATTTCGCCAGTTTGACGATCCACAGCAGGAGCAACAATATCAAGAGTTGATCAATGAGTTGCGTTGCCTGGTTTGCCAGAATCAGACCATTGCCGATTCCAATGCCGATTTGGCAAAAGACCTCAGGCGTCAAGTGTATGAAATGTTGCAACAAGGGAAAAGTCAGCAGGAAATAGTCGATTTCATGACGCGAAGATATGGTGATTTTGTTTTGTATAATCCACCATTGAAAGCAAAAACGATGATTTTATGGCTGGGGCCGGCCGTTTTTATTGTCATCGGACTTTTAGTGTTATGGATTATCAGTCGTCGAAAACTTAGCCAAAAAGAGCTTTCCTTGAGTGAGCAGGAAGAAAAACGCATACGGCAGTTACTTGAACAAGAGGAAGATCAGTGAATATGTTTTTTTGGGCGGTTGTCACCACGCTGATTACCATTGCATTGCTTTTTCTGATCTTGCCATTGATCAGGAAAAAAGATTTACCGGTATCTGAAGTTGAACAGCGCAATATTTCAATTGCCCGGGAAAAGTTAAAGGAATTAAAACGGCAATTAGACGCTGGAGAATTAAGTCAGCTGCAATATGATGAGCAGCTTCAGGAGTTGGAACTGGCATTGAAAAATGATTTGGAGAGTGTCGAAAAAAATCAGGCAGCAACGCAAGGTCGCTGGGCAATTGTTTTTTTGATTGTTATTGTTCCTTTGGCCAGTTTGTCACTTTATTTTGCTTTGGGTGATCCGGATGCCATTGAAAAACAATCTAAACAACAACTATTGGTTCAGCAGCAGCAAAAAGCCCAGGATAATATTCTTAAAATGGTTGATGGCCTGGCTCAGCGTTTAAAACAAAACCCCAATGATGTTGAAGGCTGGGTTATGTTGGGTCGTTCATTCCAATATCTAAAACGGTATCAGGCGGCGGCCGAAGCATTTGCGCAAGCTAACCGTTTGCAGCCAGATAATGTCCCTGTTTTGTTGCAATATGCTGATTCTTTAGCGGCAGCGAATGGTGGAAGGCTTGCCGGTAAGCCAAAACAATTGATCGAGCGAGCCTTGCAATTAGAGCCAGATAATCAAACAGCCTTATGGCTTTCCGGTTTGGCCAAGGTGGAATCGGGTGAATTAGAGTTGGCATTGACTGACTGGCGAAAACTTTCATCATTGGTGGATAAACGCTCACAGTCATACCAGAAGTTGATGGGGTTGATTCAGGCATTAGAGGAAAAAGTTGGCCAAACAAGCGCTAATGGACAACAACAAGCAGCAGCAAAAAAAGTCACTATCGAAGTGCAAGTCGATTTGGCCGAGTCCTTGAAAGACAAGGTCAAACCAAATGAAACAGTGTTTATTTATGCCCGTGCAGTTAATGGACCCAAAATGCCACTGGCTATCGTGCGTAAGCAGGTTAAGAATTTACCCGTGACCGTCACATTGGATGAGTCGATGGCAATGATGCCAACGATGACTTTATCGACTGTTTCAGCGGTTGATGTGATAGCCCGGATATCAAAAACCGGCAGCGCCATGGCGCAAACGGGTGATTTAGTCGGAACAAAAACATTGCCTGATCTTAACGCAAAGCAAACAGTCTCCATTACTATAGATAAAGTATTGCCATGATAGACCAGACCCTGCAATTCGATCTCGATTTAATTCACCGCTACGACAAGTCAGGGCCTCGTTATACCTCTTACCCAACGGCTTTGGAGTTACATGAGGGCTTTGGCGAAGCGGAATATCGTCAGCATATCGACCAGTCAAATATCGAGGCAGGTCCGTTATCATTGTATTTTCATATTCCTTTCTGCGATACGGTCTGTTTTTATTGCGCCTGTAACAAGATCATCACCAATAACCGCAAACATGCCGAGCCTTATCTGGATAGTTTGTGTAAGGAAGTGGCGTTACAAGGCGCCTTGTTTGATGGTGATCGGGTGGTCAATCAGCTGCACTGGGGAGGCGGTACGCCGACATTTTTGAATCCATCTCAAATGCAACGTTTGATGGATACGACTGGCCAGTATTTTCACTTGCGTGATGATGATCGAGGCGAATATTCCATCGAAGTCGATCCCAGGGAAACCGATGATGAAACTATCGCCTGTTTGAGAAAACTGGGGTTTAATCGTATCAGCCTGGGGGTGCAGGATTTTGACCCGGATGTACAAAAAGCGGTCAATCGTATTCAAAGCCCTGAGCAAACCTTTGCTGTGCTGGAGTCTGCTCGGCAGGAAGGTTTTCGCTCCACTAATGTCGATTTGATCTATGGTCTGCCTTTGCAAACGATGGAGAGTTTTGCCAATACATTGGATCAGGTTCTGGAATATCAGCCAGAGCGATTTTCCATTTTTAATTACGCCCATTTACCCAGCCGTTTTAAGGTACAGCGTCAGATCAACGATAATGATTTGCCCAGTGCGGATCTGAAACTGGATATTTTGCAAATGGTCGGCAAAAAACTGACTGATGCCGGTTATGTCTATATCGGGATGGATCATTTCGCTAAGCCTGATGATGAACTGGCTATTGCTCAGCGGGAAGGAAAACTCTATCGGAATTTTCAGGGCTATTCGACCCATTCTGATTGTGATTTGGTCGGTTTGGGGCTCACATCGATTGGGCGGGTAGGTGATGCTTATATGCAAAACTATAAGGATTTACCAAGCTATCATGCAGCGCTGGAGAAAAATCGCTTGCCGGTTTTCAAAGGGGTGGAATTAAGCTTGGATGATAAAATCAGAAGAGCGGTCATTACTCAAATGATTTGCCATTTTCAATTAAAATTCAGCGCGGTCGAACAACAGTTTGCCTTGGATTTCAAGCAATATTTTTCAAATGAGCTGAAGCAATTAGCTGCAATGGCAGAAGATGGATTGCTTACAATCGATGATGGAGAAATTCAGGTATTGCCGGCTGGCCGTTTGTTGATTCGCAATATCTGTATGGTGTTCGATCAATATCTGGCTCAAAAGCAGCAGTTTTCCAAAGTGATTTAGTAATTACGGCGCTGTATAATCCCTATACGCTCTTTAGCGGTATCCCGCTGTAAAGCCTGGCTAATCAATGGCTTACCGCCTTTGTTAAAATATCTGCTGAGTAGTAACTTGATTTAATGCATTTTTTCCAGCAAGACATCCAGAATATCCAGTGCTCGGCAGCAATAGCCATGTTCGTTGTCATGCATCAGTGAAATGCCTGAATGACGTTGATTGGTCAGGTGTAGCTGATCCATCAAGATAATGCTCGAATATGGGCTGCCGATAAAATCGATGCTGACTTTGTGGTAACCCCAGCTGCCTTGATCGCAAAGCAGGATATTTTGCAGATCATGTTCGGCGTAGTGTAAAAAGTGTTGTTTGATTTCATCCAGTTCGCAGTTTTTCGAGAGCTGTACTGTAATATCCATCAAAGAGACGATTTCAGTCGGCACTCGATAGGAAAAGGAATCCAGTTTGCCTTTTAATTCAGGGATAACCATGGCTGTTGAATCGGCGACATTGGTGGCAGTGGGGATTACCGATGCGGCGGTCGTACGACCCAGGTGTGGATGTTTGTGATAGCCATCCAGAATATGTTGATCCGACAACGCCGGGTGAATGGTGACTATACGGGCGAAGTCGATGCCAAAATGGCGCCCCAAAATCATGGCGACCGGCGCCATGGCATTACCCGTGCAAGTGCTGACAGAGACAATATGGTGTTCATTGGGATTATATTGTTGATGGTTGACACCATAAACCAGGCTGGCGTCACCGCCCTTAATATTCCAGCTACACAGCACTTTTTTGCAAATGTTTTTTTCTATCAGTTGACGTAAATCATCAATAACTGCAGTGCCGGTCGCATTGACCAAAACATCGATATTCAAACTGCTTAAAACATTCAGATATTCTTCTGCCTTATGAGTCTGACGCCGGTCCACCTGGAGATAGCGGACTTTGTAATCATCGATAATTAAATAATCATCCTCAATATTGATGGAATAAGGTGGTGTACCATAGGTGCTGTCATGCAGCAGTAGATAGGCCACTTGTGAAATAGGCATGACGTCACAAAGCACTTTCAGTTTGAAACGCCCATGCCTTGTGTGGAGAAAATTGGTTCTGAGAATCGAGCGGCCCACCCGGCCAAGACCGACTATGCCTATATTTCCATGCATTTTCAGACTAACCCTTTCTTGATCAATGAATGATAGGTATAGCAGAACTGAATGGAAATGTGAGGAAAATCACGCAGGAGTGAGGAAGTTCTTTTTGCTGGAAGTTAAAAAGTTTTCTTCTGTTATTTATGCAAGCCGAATAAGCTATGTATGTCATCCGGCTTACAAAAACAACGATTTACAGCTATCAATTTCAGCAAGCTGTTGAGGGAATCGCTGAGTTATTCGCGGCGCATCCGTGTGCCAAAAGAGTGCTAATTGTAGTGCGCCTTATTGGGTACTGTAATGTGACTCAACGTATTTTTTTACCAATTCATGAAATTCTTCAGCAATATGGTCACCTTTTAATGTGACGGTCTTGACGCCATCTTCATAGACTGGTGCGACTGGCGATTCACCTGTGCCGGGAAGGCTGATACCGATATTGGCGTTTTTGCTTTCACCGGGCCCATTGACTACACAACCCATGACGGCCACTTCCATTTCTTCGACGCCGTGATATTTTTTTCTCCAGATAGGCATTTGCTCGCGCAGAAAAGCCTGGATTTCCTGTGCCAGTTTCTGGAAATAATCACTGGTTGTCCGGCCGCACCCCGGGCAGGCGATAACCATAGGCGTGAAGGAACGGAAGCCCATTGTTTGCAGTAGTTCTTGTGCGACGATGACTTCTTTGGTTCTGGCAGCGCCCGGTTCTGGCGTCAGCGAGATACGAATGGTGTCACCAATCCCTTGTTGCATCAATACAGCCAAGGCTGCAGAAGAAGATACGATGCCTTTCGAACCCATCCCTGCTTCGGTCAAACCCAGATGCAGAGCGTAATCGCAACGTGCGGAAAGATCCTCATAAATATTGATGAGTTCCTGTACATTGCTGATTTTGCAAGACAATATAATTTTATCTTTACCAAGCCCATATTCCTGGGCTTTGGCGGCACTTTCCAGTGCGGATAAAACTATCGCTTCACGGGTTACGACATTCAATTCATCGGGCTCGGGTTTTTGCCGGTTTTCATCGAGTAAACGAGTTAATACAGATTGATCCAGGCTGCCACCATTGACGCCAATACGCACGGGTTTGTCATAGCGGTAGGCGAGTTCGATCATATGTTGAAACTGAGGGTCGCGGTTTTTTCCCCGACCGACATTACCTGGGTTGATGCGGAATTTGTCCAGCGCCTGGGCGCAATCTGGATATTTTTCCAGTAATTTATGACCATTAAAATGGAAATCTCCGACAATGGGCGTATCGAAACCCTTTTGCAAGAGTCTGTTTTTAATATCAGCCACGGCTTTGGCAGCCTCCTCGGTGTTGACAGTAATTCTGACTAATTCAGAGCCTGCTGTCGCGAGGTCCATGATCTGCTGGGCAGTGCCTTCTGCATCTGCTGTATCGGTGTTTGTCATGGATTGTACGACGATTGGAGCGCCGCCGCCGACTTTAATATTGCCAACTAAAACTTGTTGTGTTTTTTTACGTGGACTGATTGTCATCTGTTAATACCTGAAAATCTAAAAAATAGCTGAACTTGGCTATAATCAAATAACGAATTATACCCTATTGGAAAAAGAGGACAGAACCGATTGTGAGGATAAATTACTTTTCGGATATTCATCTGGAGTTTGGCGATTTGGATATTCCGAATAATGATGCCGATCTAATCATTGCCGCTGGTGATATCGGTGTTCATTTGCAAGGGGTGGAATGGTTAAAATCACTACAAAAAAAAGTAATTTATGTGGCTGGCAATCACGAGTTTTATGCCAATAATTATCATCAGACCCTTAGCGCTATCCGTGCGCAATGCGAAAACAGTCAGGTCATATTTCTGGAAAATGAAGAATATGTTTATCAAGGTGTGCGTTTTTTAACATGAAATGATCCATATCGAAAGCGCAAGGAGTTCTCAGCCGTGAAAAGGCTGCTTATCCATATTCAATGAAGTAAGCTGGCTTACCCCGGTTGTGTTATATAACCGAATTTTATCAGCGCTCTGATCCAGCGTGGTGCATTGCGTTTGACAGCCATTTCTTCGTAGTCGATGGTCGAATCCCGGAAATACTCGCCGCGACTAATCATGAAGTAACATGTCCGCAAAAGTTTGTGAGCCAGCGCAATGATGGCGCGTTGGTGACCTCGCCTAATCGCCAGTGATGTATATTTTGCCTGGAAAACCGATCGGGTTCGGCTGGCGGCATGGGCGCATTCGCAAAGCAGGCGACGCACATATGGGTTTCCTTTTCGCGTTCGTCCTGATTTGCCTTTGCCGGCAGACTCGTTGTTGCCGGGGCATATGCCCACCCATGACGCCAGCCGATCCGCACTGCCAAAGACAGTCATATCCGTTCCGATCTCAACAAGTAGCATGGCTGCTCCAATCAAATCAACACCGGGAATAGTCTGGAGCAATTGCAAAACCGTTTTCTCCTTCTCCAGTCCGGCCAGCAGTTGTGCATCAAATCTGGCTATGCGTGCTTCCAAATCCTGAATATGCTGCATCAGTTCATTCAGTACGAAGCGATGGTGCTCGCTCAACTCACCTTGCAGCGCCTCCAGTATATCGGCGCGCGGCGCTTTGAGACGATTGCTGGTCAGCTTCAACACATCATGCGCAGGCTGTCCTTCAATCAGCGCGTTAACCATGGCGCGCGCGGATTGCCCATGTACATCGCTGACCACCACGCCAAGCCGGATGCCGCCGTCGGTTAATACCTTGTGCAGTCTGTTCTTCTCAGCAGACAGCATCGACACCAACTTCTGTCGTTGACGTGAAATCAGGCGTAACTGCCGCATCTTTTCCGGTGGCACGAATGAACCGCGCAGCAGTCCGGCACGGGAAAGCATCGCCAGCCATTGCGCGTCGCCGATGTCCGTCTTGCGTCCCGGCACATTCTTCACATGCCGGGCATTGACGACCCTGGCGTAAATACCCACATGTTCCAAAGCTGCATATGGGCTTTTCCAGTAGATGCCGGTGCTTTCCATCACCACCTCATCCGGTGCGACAGACTGCACCCAATCGGCTAATGCACGTCGATCACGTTTGAATGCGCCAAACTGCCGATGCTCTGTCTGAATACCACCATCGGCCTGTTCAACCATGGCGCAGGCGGTAATCTGCTTTTGGTGAACATCCAACCCGATGACTCGCTTGTGTATTGCAGTGAGTTCCATTTTTTCCTCCTTTACTCTATGATTGAGCCTGGAAGGTGGCGGTTGCCTGGATGATCTGCCTGAGGGCGATGTAAATCGTCAACGGCCCTTTTAACATTCGCTCTTAAAGAAGCAATCCGGGGTTCGAGTCATCCATGGCAGGCTACGTTAGCAGTCGGGTTCTAAGGCTCCAAAGTAAAGCGCAGTCTTTAACCGCCATCTTTCACAAGGAACTCTACAACATTTCATCATGCGGGGTGGCAATTCTTGCGATGATCGTTAGGATGTACCTTATGGGCAGATTTGTTCATTGAGGGAAATGAAAAGGCGGAAGCAATAGGCAAGACATTGAATGACTTAGAAGTTACGCATTGACAGGCAATGTTAAACTATGGGTTTAAAAAATCCCAAAGTCAATGCAAGGCAAACCTTGATAAGAGAAATAACACGCCCCTCAACAGCCTGCTGTACATTACCCATGTATATTGGTTTTTTATTAAGTGAGCCGAAACAAGCTAGTTGTCGACGATTAGGAGAAGTCATGTCAATATCACATGATAGCGTAAATCGATTTCTAAATCGGGAGCATTACACTGGGCGGGATTTATACAATGAAGCCAGCGCAAGCCTGAATTTAAAGGGCGGAACCTTGAGTGTTGACGATAGTGTTCTTGATAAACCTTATAGCCAATATATGGCATATGTCAGTTATTTTTGGTCGGGAAAACATCATAGAGCAGTCAAGGGAATCAATCTTATCACGTTGTACTACACAGACATTCAAGGAAAACACCAACCACTGAATTTCCGGGTGGTCGATAAGGCGGAAGGAAAGACAAAAAATGACTATTTTCAAGACATGCTGACCGAAGTATTAGCTTGGGGACTAGAACCTGGTTTTATAACAGGAGATAGCTGGTACAGTTGCGTGGATAATCTTAAATTGATAAGAAATCATCAGACAGGATTATTCTTTGCAGTGGAAGGTAATCGATTAGTCTCTGTTGAAAAAGGTTCATGGGTTCAAGTCAGGCAATTAGAAATCCCGGAAGACGGCTTAATGGTTTGGCTCAAAAATTTTGGGTATGTGAAATTATTTCGGACGACCTTGAAAGAACAAGTTCGCCATTACATAAGTTCACTACCTGATGAAGAAAAAACCGCTGTTTTTGACAAGAAAGCATTTACCGAACAACATGATAGGCATTGGCAGATTGAGCAATATCATCGGGCAATAAAGCAGGTGTGTAATATTGAGCGGTTCCAGGTTCGCAATAAAAGAGCAATAAATAATCATATTTTTTCTGCAATTTGTGGCTTTGTTCAATTACAAAAATTGAGCTTTGCAGACGTGATTAATAATTGCTATGGCGTACAGCGGAATTTATTCAACGATGTTATGGCTTCGTTTATCGACACCTTTATGCCAAATATGAATCATTTAAACCCAAAATTCCGATCTGTTGTCAATGCGTAACTTCTATGACTTTAGAAAAATCAAATTTAAAGAACAAAAATTTGACCAGACAGAATTTTCCAGATTGTATAAAAAATCCCGAAATTGGCTGGAAAGCAAACTGGCCGAGCCTTTTTCTGGGGAAACCGTTGTAATTACCCATCATGCACCGACAGAGTGGAGCTGGTATAAATCTCCTCAAGCATTGAAAAAACTGGCTTATTGTAATGATTTGAAGGAGCTTTTTCATGAATATGAAATAGCAGTCTGGTTTCATGGCCATGTGCACAATAGCGGAAACTATCGAATTGCCGGGACGCGATTTCTCAGTAATCCGAGGGGTTACCATGGGCGAAGACTGGTTGAAGGCCTTGATGTCAACCAATGTGTGGAGATATAAGCTTAACTGTCAGCGCCCACAAAGCGTTGTGCGATTTTCACTATCAATAGCTTGGTGCTATCAATTTTGACGACACACCCCTGTGTCCAAAGGAAGCACTGATTAAATCAATATCCTAAGTGCTGCACGGATGTGTTGCATAAATTAATAGCTTCAAATCAGGAGCGATTTGTTCGGTGTTTCCTTAATGGATGTTTTTTCCATTGAGTATGGAGGTCAGATATGGTGAAATATTCGGGTTTTATGTCTTGAAGCGCCTCTTGTTTTTGCAGTTGTAAACGAGAGGGATGTTGGCTGCAACTTGTCTGGAGAGCAGGCTTATTCACTATGCAATTTACGATTAAAAAAGGTTTGGATCTGCCGATTACCGGTAGGCCTGAACAGAAAATTGAAGCCGGTAACAAGGTTAAATCCGTGGCTATATTGGGCACGGAATATGAAGGCCTTAAACCGAAAATGATGGTGAGTGAAGGGGATAAGGTCAAATTAGGCCAGGTTCTCTTTACTGACAAGAAAAACCCTGGAGTCAATTTTACCGCCCCAGGAGCTGGCGTGGTAAAAGCAATCAATCGCGGAGCACGCAGAGCGCTGCAGTCGGTTGTCATCGAACTCAAGGGAAATGAAGAGGAGACTTTCGAACAATATAAAGAATCCGAAATGAATTCCATTGGGGCTGAAAAGATAAAAGAAAATCTTTTAGCCTCCGGTCTATGGACATCTTTTCTGACACGTCCTTACGGTAAAATTCCTGCCGTTGATACAACACCAAGTTCTATTTTTATCACAGCTATCGATACACGCCCTTTGGCGGCTGATCCGGTTGTGGTTATCAAACAACGCGAGAAAGATTTCATTAACGGTTTGACTATTGTCTCTCAGTTGACCGATGGTAAAACCTACTTGTGTAAAGCAACTGGTGCAGATATCGCTGATCATGCAGCTTGTGTGACAGCCGAATTCTCCGGGCCACATCCGGCCGGGCTGCCTAGTACGCATATACATCTGATTGATCCGGTAAACATTGATAAAACTGTTTGGCATATTGATTATCAAGCGGTTATTGCGATTGGGGCTTTGTTCCGTACAGGTAAAATTAATGTAGAGCGTGTAATTTCTCTGGCAGGTCCTACTGTCAAGAAGCCGCGGTTAATCAAAACCCGGGTAGGCGCATCGACTGATGATCTGGTTGCAGGTGAACTAGATGACAGTGTCGAGAATCGTGTTGTTTCGGGTTCTGTTTTATATGGCCATAAAGCTGCGGATGAATTAGCTTATCTGGGTTGCTATAGCTTGCAAATATCGGCTCTGAAAGAAGGTCGTGAACGTGAACTATTTGGCTGGATTGTACCTGGAAAAAATAAATATTCCGTATTAAATGTCTATCTAAGCAGTCGTGATCGCAGTCGGCTGTTTCCTTTTACAACCGATAAAAATGGTAGTAACCGGGCCATTGTACCGGTTGGCGTTTATGAAATGGTGATGCCTCTGGATATTTTGGCGACCCCTTTGTTGAAAGCAATTGTTATTGCTGATACTGACCAGGCGCAACAACTTGGTTGTCTGGAATTGGTTGAAGAAGACCTGAGTTTGATGACATTTGCCGACCCGGGCAAACATGATTTCGGTTCTGTTTTACGAGTAAATTTAACTAAAATCGAGAAGGAAGGATAATGTCGGCTAGAGACTTTTTAGATAAGTTAGAGCCGCATTTTACAAAAGGCGGGCGATTTGAAAAGTATTACGGTCTTTATGAGATGGTGGATACTTTTATTTATACGCCAGCCGATGTAACGCGCGGTAAAACTCATGTTCGTGATGGTAATGACCTGAAACGAACCATGACTTTTGTAGTGATTGCTACATTCTTTTGTATTCTGATGGCTATGTACAATACTGGCTATCAAGCAAATTTGGCTATTCAAGCGATGGGGCTGGAGAAGGCCGGTAGCTGGCGCGACATTATCATGTCAGTAGTTGGCTATAATCCGATGAACCCAATTGCCAATTTTGTTCATGGAGCATTGTATTTCCTGCCTATTTATATCGTTACCTTGGCGGTAGGCGGTATATGGGAAGTATTGTTTGCGACAGTCAGAGGGCATGAAGTCAACGAAGGTTTTCTAGTTTCGTCAATGCTTTATACCTTGATTTTGCCACCCGATATTCCTTTATGGCAGGTAGCCTTAGGTATTTCTTTTGGTATCGTTATCGGTAAGGAAGTGTTTGGTGGAACCGGGAAAAACTTTTTAAATCCGGCTCTTACCGGGCGCGCATTTTTATTCTTTGCTTATCCTGCCGCTATGTCAGGTGATACTGTCTGGGTTGGTATTGATGGTTATACCATGGCGACGCCTTTAGGTTTGGCGGCCCAAGGTGGTTTGGATGCAGTTACCGAAGCGGGTTATGGATGGTTCCAGTCATTTTTGGGTTTTATGCCAGGTTCAATAGGCGAAACATCAACCTTGGCTATCCTGATTGGGGCGGCATTTTTACTTTATACCAAAATTGCTTCCTATCGTGTTATGGGCGGCGTTTTGTTGGGCATGATCGCAACCTCCATATTGTTTAATATTATTGGTAGTGATACTAATCCCATGTTTGATTTTCCATGGTATTGGCATTTGACCGTCGGTGGTTTTGCTTTCGGTATGGTTTATATGGCGACAGACCCTGTCAGCGCCGCGATGACAAATACCGGGCGATGGATTTTTGGCGCATTGATTGGTGTCATGGTCGTGTTGGTACGAGTTGTCAATCCGGCATTCCCTGAAGGCATGATGCTATCTATTTTGTTTGCCAATATGTTTGCACCTGTTATTGATTATTTTGTCGTCCAGGCAAATATTAAAAGAAGGATGAAACGCAATGTCTAACGGAAATTTAAAACAAAAACTGGAGAGCTGCGAGCATTATCAAAAGTTCAAGGCTTATGCAGATAAAATCTTGTCATTGAGCAATGACAGCCTGGAAAAAACCATTGCGGTTGCTCTGTCTTTGAGTTTTGTCTGTGCAATTTTGGTTTCTTTTTCAGCGGTAGCATTAAAACCACTGCAAATTGAAAACAAAGCCATGGATATGAAAAGGAATATCCTTGATGTCGCCGGCTTGCTGACCGAAGATACAGATGTTCATCAGGCTTTTGCTGAATTAGTGGAAGAAAAACTGGTAAATCTTGAAACGGGTGAATACGTTGAAGATATGGATCCTGCATCTTATGATCAACGTAAAGCCGCTAAAGATCCAGAATTAAGCGTTGCTATACCAGCAGAAAAAGATATTGCGCATATCCGCCGAAAAGCCAAAATAGCTAAAGTTTATTTGGTCAAAAAAGGCGATAAGATCGATTCCATTATCTTGCCTGTTCATGGTTATGGTTTGTGGTCAACCATGTATGGTTTTCTGGCTTTGGAAGCTGATGGTCAAACAGTTAAAAGTATTAACTTCTACGACCAGGCAGAAACTCCAGGATTGGGAGGCGAAGTCGTAAATCCAAATTGGCGTGCATTATGGAAAGGTAAAAAAGTCTATGATGAAAACGGGAATGTGGCATTAAAACTGGTGAAAGGTAATGTTGATCCTTCAAAGCCGGATGCAGTATATAAGGTTGATGCTTTGGCTGGTGCAACATTAACCAGTAATGGGGTAACAAATTTAATTCAATTCTGGTTAGGCGAAGAAGGATTCAAGCGCTATCTGGATAAAATCAGAAGCAATGGATAGGGGAAGATCATGAGTGCAGTTTTAGATAAAGAAACTAAAAAAGTATTGATTGAACCGTTAGTCGATAATAACCCCATTACATTACAGGTTCTGGGTATTTGTTCGGCTTTGGCGGTGACCTCACAGATGTCAACGTCATTGATTATGGCCTTGGCATTGACAACGGTAACCGCATGTTCAAGTGCAGCAATCAGTACCATCCGTAACCATATTCCGGGCAGTATCCGGATTATTGTACAGATGACAATTATTGCATCGTTGGTTATTGTGGTTGATCAGGTGTTGAAGGCATTTGCTTATGAAATCAGTAAGCAATTGTCTGTTTTTGTTGGCTTGATTATTACCAACTGTATCGTTATGGGGCGTGCAGAAGCCTATGCGATGAAAAATCCTCCATTAGCCAGCTTTATAGATGGTATTGGCAACGGTCTTGGTTACAGTTTGATTTTGATCATTGTGGCCTTTTTCAGAGAGTTATTCGGCTCTGGTAAATTGTTGGGGATAGAAATTCTTCCTCTGGTAAAAGATGGAGGTTGGTATGACCCTAATGGCCTGATGTTGTTACCACCGAGTGCCTTCTTTATTATTGGAATGATTATCTGGGTTTTCAGACAATGGAAACCAGAACAACAAGAAGAACAGGATTTCAAAACCCTGGATATCGCACATGGTGAAGGAGGGCATCACTAATGGAAGCTTATATCAGTCTGTTTATCAAAGCTGTTTTTGTCGAAAACCTGGCGTTGGCTTTTTTTCTGGGGATGTGTACATTCCTGGCGGTTTCGAAAAAAATCTCGACTGCTATGGGATTGGGTATTGCTGTTTTGGTGGTGCAAATGATCACTGTCCCAGTCAATAACATCATCTATCATACTTTGTTGAAAGAAGATGCATTGTCATGGATGGGAATTACCGGTGTTGATCTCAGCTTTTTGTCATTGCTGAGCTGTATCGGCATGATCGCCGCCCTGGTGCAAATTCTTGAGATGGTGCTGGACAAATTCTTTCCTGCACTATTTCATGCATTAGGTGTTTTCTTGCCTCTGATTACGGTTAACTGTGCGATTTTAGGCGGCAGTTTGTTCATGATCGAGCGGGATTATGATTTCACTGAAAGTGTCGTGTATGGTGTTGGCAGTGGCTTTGGTTGGGCGTTGGCGATTACGGTAATGGCAGGTGTACGTGAGAAATTGAAATACAGCGATATACCTGCTGGATTGCAAGGCCTGGGTATCACATTCATAAGCGCTGGCCTGATGTCTTTGGGCTTCATGGCTTTTTCTGGAATTCAACTGTAGGAAGGATAAGTAATGCTTGAAATTGCATTAGGCGTGATTTTATTCACTGTCATCGTGATTGCGCTGGTATTTATAATTATCGGCGCCAAGAGTAAATTGGTTCCTTCTGGCGATGTCGAAATTGTCGTTAACCACGAGAAAAAGCTGCATGTACCGGTTGGCGCTAAGTTATTAACAGCATTGGCTGAAAACCAATTGTTTATCCCTTCTGCTTGCGGCGGTGGCGGTACCTGTGGACAGTGTAAAGTCAAAGTCTTGAAAGGTGGCGGTGAGATCTTACCTACGGAAATGTCGCATATCACCAAGCGTGAAGCGGCCGAGGGTGAACGACTGGCTTGTCAGGTGGCAGTCAAACACGATATGGACATCGAAGTCGAAGAAAGTGTCTTTGGCGTCAAAAAATGGGAATGCACCGTCAAGTCGAATCATAATGTCGCGACTTTTATTAAAGAACTGGTGCTGGAATTGCCGGAAGGTGAGGAAATCAATTACCGTGCCGGGGGATATATCCAGATCGAATGTCCTCCTTATGAAGTCAGCTTCAAAGATTTCGATATTGAAGAGGAATATCGCGAGGATTGGGATAAATACGATTTATGGCGATATGTCTCCAAAGTGGATGAGCCTGTTTTACGTGCTTATTCAATGGCATCTTATCCTGAAGAGAAAGATATTATGCTGAATGTCAGGATTGCCACACCACCTCCTGGCGCACCAGATGATGTGCCTCCAGGTAAAATGTCGTCCTATATATTCAGTTTGAAGCCGGGTGACAAGGCCGTGGTTTCAGGCCCATATGGTGAGTTCTTTGCTCGTGATACCGATAATGAAATGGTCTTTGTCGGTGGTGGTGCCGGTATGGCACCGATGCGTTCACATATCTTTGATCAATTACGGCGTTTGAAATCCAAACGTAAAATGACTTTCTGGTATGGAGCACGAAGCAAGCGCGAAATGTTCTATGTAGAAGATTTTGATATGCTGGCCAAAGAAAATGATAATTTCGAATGGCATGTTGCATTATCGGATCCTTTACCGGAAGATAACTGGACGGGTTACACTGGTTTTATTCATAATGTTTTATATGAAGAGTATATTAAAGATCATCCAAATCCGGAAGATTGCGAATATTACTTGTGTGGACCACCGATTATGAATACATCAGTCATCAATATGCTGTTGGAAAATGGTGTGGAAAGAGAAAACATCCTGTTGGATGATTTTGGTGGCTAATCGTTTTCAAACGGTACGTTTGTAACCATTGATGGGGAACCGAGCATCGCTTTGTTCCCCATTTTTGTTTCTTCGAAAACGCTGAATAAATCATTTATGATTTGCCAGCACCACGCAAAGTGGAAATGCGATTTCCACTTTTCTCAAAAAATCAATAGCTTGGCGCTATTGATTTTGACGACACATCCCTGTGTCCAAAGGAATCGCGAATAACTCAGCGATTCCCTACTGAACTAAATTAAAAAGATGTATGTCACTGTAAGTAATATACATCATCGCAAAAGAGGTCATTATGGCAGTTTTTTTAGCTACATTTGTGTTTATGTTGATCGTAATCGCTATCATGGCGGTTGGTGTAATTTTTGGGCGTAAAGCCATTAAAGGGTCATGTGGTGGTGCTAATAATGGTAATTGCGTTTGTATAAAAAAGTGTGCTAAAAGAAAGGCACAGGAAGCAGAAAGTCATTAAAATCGAACACAACTTTTATTTTTGACTGAGTTTTTTAGGGTTAACAAAAAAATAATGAGGAAAATATATGCTGGCTAAGCTAACCATTGCTGATTACATGACAAGAAACGTTTTTACACTGAAAAAGAATATTAGTATTGTTTCAGCTATTAAGGCAATTCTCGATCATAAAATAACATCGGCCCCCGTTCTTGACGATGAAGGGCGTTTAATTGGAATGTTCTCGGAAAAAGATAGTATTAAAGTAGTTCTTGATGCAGCTTATAACCAGGATATGGGGGGAACTGTAGGTGAGTTTATGGCAACTGGAATCGAAACAGTCAGCCCGGAAGATAATATAGTTGAACTGGCTGAACGTTTTCAGAATTCGGCCATGCGCAGCTTCCCGGTAATGGATGAAGATAAACTGGTGGGCGTAATAAGCCGTACCGACGTGCTCCGCGCCTTGGTATCCAGTTATTGAAGCAGCTTTTGTGGCACAAACTCTTTTCTGGCACGACTACGAAACTTTTGGTGCCGATCCCCAGCGCGACAAGCCGGTTCAATTCGCTGGGGTCCGCACCGATTTGGATTTCAACATTATCGATGACCCGGTTATGCTTTATTGTCAACCGGCAGAAGATTGTTTGCCTCACCCAGAAGCGTGCCTGATTACAGGGATAACGCCGCAAATTGCTGAGGAAAAAGGAGTTATCGAAGCCGAATTCGCTCACATTATTCATGGTCAATTATCCCAGCCTGATACCTGTACGATTGGTTATAACAACATCCGCTTTGATGATGAAGTTACGCGTCATCTTTTTTACCGTAACTTTTATGACCCCTATGCCAGAGAATGGCAAAACGGCAATTCTCGTTGGGACTTGATTGACCTGGTCAGAGCCACATATGCTCTTAGGCCGGACGGGATAGTCTGGCCAGAAAAAGAAGCCGGGATTCCCAGCTTCCGTCTGGAAGATTTGACTACAGCCAATCACATTCAGCATGATGCGGCGCACGATGCGTTGTCCGATGTTTATGCAACTATTGCTGTAGCTCAATTGATTAAAGATAAACAGCCAAAACTTTATCAGTTTTTCTGGCAGCATCGTTCTAAAACTGAAGTGAGTAAGTTATTAAAGCTTGGAGAAATGATCCCGCTGGTTCATGTATCAGGCATGTATTCGAGCAGAAAAAAATGTTTGGCTGTTGTCGTCCCGTTAGCGCAACATCCGACTAACAATAATGGTGTCATTGTTTATGATTTATCGGTTAACCCTAATGATTCGCTGAATTTATCGGTCGAAGAAATCCAGCGACGGCTGTTTACCCGCAATGAGGATTTACCCAAAGGAGTCGAGCGAATTCCACTGAAAACCGTACATATCAATAAATGTCCTATTCTGGCTCCATTGACGGTTATTCGGCGTGAAGATGAAAAACGCTTACAGTTGAACAATGAATTGACTGAGCGTAATTTACAAAAGTTAACTCAGGCACCGGAACTGGCTGAGAAAGTTAGCGCGGTTTTTGAGTCAAGCTTTGATGAAACAGAATCTGACCCTGATTTGATGTTATATCGAGGTGGGTTCTTTTCGCCTCATGACAAGCGGGAAATGGAACGATTGCGCTCAATGCCAGCCGAGGAGCTGGCGCATGCGCATTTTGACTTTCAGGATGCAAGGCTTGAAGAAATGTTGTTAAGATACAAGGGTCGAAATTATCCGAATATTCTGATTGAAAAAGAGCAGCAGCGATGGCGTCAATATTGTTATCAGGTTTTTACCGATAAAACTGTCGGGCCATCGTTGACATTGAGTGAGTTCAAACAGTACTTGAAAAAAATTGATGGTGCCCCCCAGGATATAATCGGGGCATTGAGCGAGTTTGCTGAAGGGGTTGAAAAACGTTTGTTGAAGTGGGGTTATACAATTTAAGCAGTTCATCAACTATTCAGAGAGTAACTTGTATTATAAGCTGATGTTACGCAGACAACTACCATATGTGGTAAAAATGCGTCGTCTGTAACAGTAATAGAAAAGAAACCACAGATATATGCAGATTGATGATAGTTAATCGTTGCCAAGGTTACAGTTTCTATTCTCATGCACCGGCCGTCGCACAGGAAACATATGGTTCCCACGGTCTCCGTGGGAACCCGTTCAGGAACGCTCCTGCGTTCCGTGACGCAGAGCGTCACCACATACGTTCCCACGCAGGGCATGGGAACGACAGTATAAGGAGTGATTACCTATTAAACGGTTATAGTTCTAAATCTGCGTAACATCAGTTATCAGGAATAATTCCTTTTTAAGCCATGAAATCTTGATTGTTGTTTTTATAATGGATACTGTGTATGGCTATAAACCATGCACTATTTTATAATGATTTGTTTAAATTGATTTCACGAGGAAAGCATATGAAGAAAATTTCGCTGTTCGTATCGTTAATTGCACTGTTTGTGACTGGTTCGGCATTCGGTCATGGGCCTGTCCGTGCAAAAATGACGGCCACCATCGTTATTGATGCACCGGCTGATAAGGTTTGGGAAGTCATCAAAAATTATGATGATATGTCCTGGCATCCAGCGATTGAAAGTGTTGCATGTGAGGAAGGTAATAAAAAAGGTTCCGAGCGTGTTTTAACTTTGAAAGAGGGTGGAACCATAACGGAAGTTTTAAAGGCTTATAAAGGCGATAAAATGTCTTATAAGTATAAAATTACTGAAATGAGCACCTCTGGCACTGTTCATCATGCTGGTCAGGACGAAGATATTCCAGTATTACCGGTTGCAAACTATGCAGCAACGATTTCTGTTAAAGATAAAGGTGGCAAATCTGAAGTTAAATGGGTAGCAACTTATTACCGTGCTTATGTCAATAACAACCCACCTGAAGAATTGAATGAAGAAGCTGCCGATGAAGCCGTCAAGAAGGTATTGATCAGTGGTTTGGTCAATTTGGCCAAGAAATTTGATGACAAGGTTTCTGATTCTGACGTTAAAATTGTCATTAAACGTTAAAAACGTATTCATTTCTCAACCCCTGCTGTCTTTGCAGGGGTTATCTTGTTCAAACTCCTTTCCACAGCCCTTTAGTTTTTATGATCAATTACCTGATTGTTAGTATTGCGCTGCTATTTTTTGTAACCGGTCAGACTATAGCGGGTGGCTATGCATTTATAAGCAATCAACTGGATAATAATGTTTCAGTGATTGATACCAGTGACAATGTGGTGATCAAAACCATTACTGTTTCTGGAAAACCAGCCGGTGTTGCTGTGAACCCACAACTTGAACAAGCTTATATCAGTACTCCGGAAGGTGGTGGATTTGCCGTAATTGACGCAAACGCCTTAACAGTCAATCGCCATGTGGATGGGCGAGGTGCATCACTCGGTATAGCGGTCGATCAAGTAGGGAAAAGATTGTTTCTCGCTGACTGGTATGAAAATACTGTAGATATCTATTTGACGCAAAATTTTGAGCGTATTCATACCATTAAAGTTGGAAAGTCTCCCTCGGGAATGATGGTCAGCCCCGATAATCACTGGCTCTATGTGGCCAATCGCATGGATGATACATTATCGCAAATTGATTTGACAAACTATAAACTCAGAAATACCACTAAAACGGGCGAGCATCCTTTTGGTATTACCGTTTCCTCAGATGGCTCGAGGATTTATACCGCTAATGTCGAAAGTGATGATGTGACTGTACTACAACCTGAACATTTAAAACGAATTAAACATATCAAGGTTGGCGCCAGACCTTATGCTGTTACTTTGGCACAGCGCGACTCACTTTTGTTTGTCACCAATCAGGATGACAGTACAGTTTCTGTTATCAACACAAAAACACTGACTGAAATGAAGCAGATCGAGGTGGGGGAAAAACCGGAAGGCATTGCTACCGACAGTAATGATCGCTTAGTTTATGTGGCTAATTGGATGGATGGAACCGTGTCAGTGATTGATACAGTGCAATTAATAGTCATTAAGACTATTCCTGTCAATGAGGGCAGTCGAGCTTTTGGACAGTTTATTATGCCTAAGGAATTGAACGTTACAGTAGATTGATTTCTGCTGGAAGATAATCTCCGGCTATTTAAAAAACCATCAAAAGCTACAGTAAATTTTTCCCTGCGTGCTCAGTATCTGTAACTTGTAAAAACAATCTCAGCTTTATTGCTGACAGCAATTGGCTTAAATAGTAAAGTGGACCCCATTGTCCAGACAAATTATTAGAGAATTTAAGATAGAACCCTCATAACAGTCAGGCTCAATGGCTCTGGCCCATATTTTCACCCGGCGTCTGCTTGGCAGTGCCGGCATTATATTTATCCACGATTTTAGCGCCACCCCCCGTGGCGAATTGATAAACCCTGTCTGGCGTTTCATAGCCTAACGACTGATGCGGTCGTTCGCTGTTGTAAAAGGCAAAGTAGTCCGTCAACCCCGCTGACAGTGCTTGCAGGTTGCCGTATTGCTTCAAATAAACTTCTTCATATTTCACTGTGCGCCAGAGTCGTTCAACAAAGATATTGTCCAAGGCCCGTCCCCGGCCATCCATGCTGATGGTCACGCCATGCTGACTCAATACCCCGGTGAAGTCCGCGCTGGTGAACTGTGCGCCCTGGTCGGTATTAAATATCTCCGGTGTGCCATAGGTCTTGATGGCCTGCTCCAGACAATTTACGCAAAACGCGCTGTCCATGGTATTGGAAAGTTGCCATGCCAATACTTTTCGGCTGTACCAATCCATGATGGCCACCAGATAAACAAATCCTTGCGGCAGCCGGATATAGGTGATGTCGGTACTCCAAACCTGGTTGGGGCGTGTCACCTCGACGCCTCTTAACAGATAGGGATAGACTTTATGCTCAGGATGCGGCTTACTGGTGTTCGGGCCCGGCGCCATGCCGACCAGCCCCAGTATGCGCATCAGCCGCTGAACCCGTTTGCGGTTGACCTGATGGTTAAGGCCGCGTAAATACTTTGTCATACGGCGTGAGCCATAAAAAGGATGCCGGCTATATTCTTCGTCGAGCAACCGCAACAGTTGCTGATCTTCAGCAGACACCGGCTGTTGTTGGCGTTTTTTCTGTTCATGGATTACTGAGCGGGTAACGTTCAATAACTGGCATTGCCGACTTAACGCCAACTCATCTTTTTGATCCACCCAGCTTTGACGCGTGATCATAGGCTGATCCCGGACTTTTTTTTAAGCCAATCCAGTTCCATATTCAACTGCCCGATTTTGGCGTACAGACGGTCCGGATTGTCTTGCGCCTTCACCGCTTTCGGCCCGCGTTTGCCTTCAAACAGGCTTCCCGCATTGGCCAACAGTTCCTTTTTCCATTGGCTTACCTGAGATGGATGGACTTCATTCTCTTGAGCAATCTCATTGATCGTTTTGATGTTCTTAACCGCTTCCAGCGCGATTTTGGCCTTTTGCGCCCCGCTAAAGGTTTTCCGTTTTTTTTCGCTCATTTTTTGTACCTCTTTTTTCAATAGTCATAGTTTAAACTATTGTCCGGATTACGGGGTCCACTATAGGGTTCTCGGTCTGGAAACATTAGCTTTTTTAATGGATGTCAGAAAACTGTCGGAAGGATTGAAATACACATGATAGTGATTCTGACTGAGAAACTGGCTGAAAGCATCGGGAATCAATAAAGAATGTTGAGATTCGTTTAAAAGTCTTCCTGTTATTCGATCACTATACAGAAGATGATTTTCTGTCTTAGTAGAAGAAGAATGGCTGATGAATAACGCAGCGGAATCTGTGTTGAATTGCTTGTTCAATCGTAGCTACTCAGCGTAAATAAGTAAAAAAACTGCTTGACACGATTTTAGCGTTATTTTTGATTTTCTAACGGCAACACCTGGCGCAAGAGGTTTACTGTATTAGCCTGCGTTAGTTGAGGCGTGTTGCCTTATAAGCAATGCCCGATAGCCCTGCTGCCGTGCATTTCTAAAATACGATGACGGGCAACACAGAGGCAAAAATTCGTATTTCAAAAGCCATGAGACAAGAGTCCTGTACTTAAACCCACAGGCCGTTTCATTGAAGATTGATTCCATTGATGTAGAGGCTGCCATTACCAATGCCCGGCAGCTGATTGAAGATGAAGCCGATTTATCTCCGGCGCTGCGGTCTTCGCTGGAGATATTGTTGTTGCTGGTCACGCTCTTGATGCATCGGCTCGGACTTAACAGCAGTAACAGTTCCAGGCCGCCATCAAGTGATCCTGATCGTAAAAGGAAAGCACGGGCTGGATCAAAAAAACCAGGTGGTGGACAGAAAGGGCATATTGGCACCACGCTGGTTAAAGTCGATGATCCCGATGACGTTATCTCCATCAAGATTGATCGCCGTACCTTGCCAGCCGGAAGCTACACGGCAGATGGCTTTGAACCCCGGCAGGTATTTGATATTGATATTTCACGGATTGTGACGGAATATCGTGCGCAAAGGCTTATCGATGAACAAGGTCGTCGGTTTGTTGCTCCTTTTCCCGAGGGCGTAACAAAAGCCGTGCAATATGGTGACCAACTCAAGGCGCACGCCGTGTATCTTTCGCAGTACCAATTATTGCCCTGCCAGCGCATCAAGGATTATTTTTCCGATCAATTACAGATCCCCATCAGTGAAGGTTCGTTGGTTAATTTCAATCAACTAGTGCACATAAGCGAAAACACCAATGCTATTTATGAGGAATATATTGTAATATGCTGAATAATACTATATTAAATTCAGCAGGTGATATCATGCCACGTCTAACAGCAGCCCCAATCAGTTTAACAGAAGAACAACGCACGTTATTGCAAGGCACAGTGCGTAAACATACAAGTCCTCAGAATTTGGTGACACGTTGCCGTATTATATTGTTGGCAGATGAAGGCATTAGTGTACATGAAACCATGCGCCAGTTAAAAATTGGACGGACAACTGTTCAAAATTGGCGAAAACGCTGGTTACAGAACAGTGAACAAGAAAATCCTTTAGCCCGGCTTCAAGATGCACCGCGAAGCGGTGCGCCTGCTATCTATACGGCGGAGCAAATTTGCAGCATTATCGCGATAGCCTGCGAACGCCCAGAGGATAGTCAACGCCAGATCACTCATTGGACGCAACAAGAAATAGCCGATGAAGCGATAAAACGGGGCATTGTTGATTATATTTCACAGCGCTCTGTTGGGCGCTTTTTAAAAAGAAGCGGACCTGCAACCCCACCGGATGAAAGGCTGGTTGACGGCAAAAAAAGATGAATACTTCGACGAGAGGTGTCAAGATATTTGCGAAACCTACCAACGGGCTTTGGAGCGGGAAGAGCAAGGCATCAAAACGATTTCGATTGATGAAATGACAGGGATTCAAGCTTTAGAGCGAGCAGCGCAGATATTGCCGATGAAGAAAGGAAAAATTGAGCGACAAGAATTTGAATATATTCGACATGGTACCCAGACCTTGATTGCAGGTTTTGATGTGGCCACGGGAGAAGTAATGGGAAGTATAGGAGAAACTCGAACAGAGCAAGATTTTGCCGGGTTTTTGAACCTGCTTTTTCATCAACAACCCAAACAAACCCATTGGCATTTAGTCATGGATAATCTCAATACACATTGTTCAGAATCGGTGGTTCGATTAATTGCCGAAAAAATTTCGTATTCAGGAGAATCAGGGGTTAAAGGAAAAGAGGGTATTTTGAAATCAATGGAAAGTCGTACTGCTTTTTTGACTAACTCAAACCATCCTGTTGTTTTTCATTTTACCCCTAAGCATTGTTCATGGCTTAATCAGATAGAGATCTGGTTTTCTATTTTAATGCGTAAAGTAATCCGGCGCGGCAACTTTAAATCTAAAGAGGATTTAAACAAAAAAATAGCGGATTTCATAAAATATTTCAATGAAACCATGGCTAAGCCTTTTCGGTGGACGTATCAGGCTAAGCCACTTACTCAATAGAGTGAGAACTTGCGCTTGTTTGCACTAGCCTTTGAGAAGCTGGCATCCTTTGAGCCGATTTGCAAGCAAAGACTGGCGGCAGCTTCTGTTGTACATGCCGATGAAACGGGCATTAACATCAATGGCGCCAGGTACTGGTTGCATTGTGCTTCTAATGATTTATGGACACATTATTTTCCCCATGTAAAACGGGGCAAGGAAGCGATGGATGTCATTGGCATCCTGCCTGACTTTCATGGCATTTTATGCCACGATCACTGGAAGCCTTACTACAAGTCCCCCTTCACTCATGCCTTGTGCAATGCGCATCATCTGCGTGAACTGACCCGTGCCCGGGAGCAGGATGGACAGCAGTGGGCCAAAGAAATGGAAACCCGGTTAAAAAAGATCAATCAGGTCGTCGATGATGCAGGGGGGAAGCTTGAAGCAAGAAAAGCGGCCTGTTATCGACGACGATATCGAGATTTATTAGAGAAAGCACAAATTGAATGTCCGCCACCAACCCCGTTGCCCGGTAAACCCAAACGTGGGCGCCTCAAGCGCAGTAAATCCAGAAACTTACTGGAACGGCTGATCAATTACCAGGATGATGTCTTACGCTTTATGAGAGAAATAGATGTGCCATTTACTAATAATCCCGGTGAGAATGATATCCGCATGACCAGGGTGCAGCAAAAAATATCGGGGTGTTTCAGGAGTGAGCAGGGTGCCATCACCTTCTGCCGTATTCGGGGATATCTATCCACTTGTCGTAAACATCATGTCAGTGCCTCTGAAGCGTTGGTACTGGTATTTAAGGGGAAATTACCGGAATTTACTCAGTGACCTGATGCTTTTGGTAAAATACGCTGAGTAGTTACGTTCAATCTAGATAAAAATTGTTTTCAGATTGCCGGGCTTCCTGGGGCCTGTTCCAAATAGTGTTTGTAAATCAACTTCTTCTGAAATCGTCGTCATGATATCCCGTGATTATGGTGTATTGAAACTAGTGTATATCAATCGCAATATAAACAATCTATCATAATTTTAGCCGCTTAGCTATAACGTTAGTATTGATGGGGTTTTTCCTCTCGTTTTTTTGACCCATTTGGGTCACGACAACGTTGAGATTGTTTTGTATTCTGAACATTCCATCAAATAACACAGAATCAATTTCATAGTCTTGGGCGTTAACAATCAGCATGCAGCTCAACAAACATTGGATTTCTGTTTATAGATGGGATACATCGAAAATTCTATTTTTTGAAAATTCAATACCATCAATGGAAAATTTTAGACTCATGTTATCGCTGTACCGAATCATGGTTTAAGTGTTTCTCCTGTCTTGAATCAGTTGTTTAAAAAACAATTTGCGACGTGTCCTTCTTTGAAAGTGGCTAGAACCACCAAGAATAAATACAAAAAGGGGGATAAAATGAATCAGTCAGATAAAGGCTATCGCATCAGACTTACACAGTTTGTATTAATTTTTTTATTGGGATTTCATGGAGTAAGTAACGCTTTTTTTCATAAAGACAAAGCCTGCGATCAACGAGGCCCCGGAAAAGTGGTCGATGAAGCCAAATGCGTCGGGCGCACAGCAGATAGTTTTCCAGCAGCGGATGAAGATTATTTTCGCGATATGGATTATGGCTTTACTAAAAATCCGGCGGCTGTCGCCAAGGCACTGGCGCCGTATGTGCCGGGTATAACACCGGAAGATGCGGTCAAGTATGCCGTTATAGTTGGTTATGAAAGTCGCGGCAACCTGGACTTTCTCAAGACTTTATCCAGCCACCCCAGTTTGAAATTCAGCCGTAACTACTCAGCGTATTTTACCAAAAGCATCAGGTCACTGAGTAAATTCCTTAAATACCAGTACCAACGCTTCAGAGGCACTGACATGATGTTTACGACAAGTGGATAGATATCCCCGAATACGGCAGAAGGTGATGGCAGCCTGCTCACTCCTGAAACACCCCGATATTTTTTGCTGCACCTTGGTCATGCGGATATCATTCTCACCGGGATTATTAGTAAATGGCACATCCATTTCTCTCATAAAGCGTAAGACATCATCCTGGTAATTGATCAGCCGTTCCAGTAAGTTTCTGGATTTACTGCGCTTGAGGCGCCCACGTTTGGGTTTACCGGGCAACGGGGTTGGTGGCGGACATTCAATTTGTGCTTTCTCTAATAAATCTCGATATCGTCGTCGATAACAGGCCGCTTTTCTTGCTTCAGGCTTCCCCCCTGCATCATCGACGACCTGATTGATCTTTTTTAACCGGGTTTCCATTTCTTTGGCCCACTGCTGTCCATCCTGCTCCCGGGCACGGGTCAGTTCACGCAGATGATGCGCATTGCACAAGGCATGAGTGAAGGGGGACTTGTAGTAAGGCTTCCAGTGATCGTGGCATAAAATGCCATGAAAGTCAGGCAGGATGCCAATGACATCCATCGCTTCCTTGCCCCGTTTTACATGGGGAAAATAATGTGTCCATAAATCATTAGAAGCACAATGCAACCAGTACCTGGCGCCATTGATGTTAATGCCCGTTTCATCGGCATGTACAACAGAAGCTGCCGCCAGTCTTTGCTCGCAAATCGGCTCAAAGGATGCCAGCTTCTCAAAGGCTGGTTGATTGAAATTAACCAGCGAACCTTCACTGATGGGGATCTGTAATTGACCGGAAAAATAATCCTTGATGCGCTGGCAGGGCAATAATTGGTACTGCGAAAGATACACGGCGTGCGCCTTGAGTTGGTCACCATATTGCACGGCTTTTGTTACGCCCTCGGGAAAAGGAGCAACAAACCGACGACCTTGTTCATCGATAAGCCTTTGCGCACGATATTCCGTCACAATCCGTGAAATATCAATATCAAATACCTGCCGGGTTTCAAAGCCATCTGCCGTGTAGCTTCCGGCTGGCAAGGTACGGCGATCAATCTTGATGGAGATAACGTCATCGGGATCATCGACTTTAACCAGCGTGGTGCCAATATGCCCTTTCTGTCCACCACCTGGTTTTTTTGATCCAGCCCGTGCTTTCCTTTTACGATCAGGATCACTTGATGGCGGCCTGGAACTGTTACTGCTGTTAAGTCCGAGCCGATGCATCAAGAGCGTGACCAGCAACAACAATATCTCCAGCGAAGACCGCAGCGCCGGAGATAAATCGGCTTCATCTTCAATCAGCTGCCGGGCATGGGTAATGGCAGCCTCTACATCAATGGAATCAATCTTCAATGAAACGACCTGTGGGTTTAAGTACAGGACTATTGTCTCATGGCTTTTGAAATACGAATTTTTGCCTCTGTGTTGCCCGTCATCGTATTTTAGAAATGCACGGCAGCAAGGGCTATCGGGCATTGCTTATAAGGCAATACGCCTCAACTAACGCAGGCTAATACAGTAAACCTCTTGCGCCAGGTGTTGCCGTTAGAAAATCAAAAATAACGCTAAAATCGTGTCAAGCAGTTTTTTTACTTATTTACGCTGAGTAGTTACTGCTGGGCTCTGTACATGACAAAAAATATTAAAAGCTAGCGTAGCTCGTTGAAATGTAATTAAATACCGCATTTTGTTTTAGCGAATATGAATAACGGGACATTACAAATCAACGAGCTGACCGTCATATTAACTGAGCACTTTCAATGGAACAAGGCAAGAATCGTTTGTTTTGTGGGTATGTTAATTGCTTTGATGGCAGTTAGCACGGTCAATCTGGCCCAGCTCGCCGTATTCTTTCCCCGTCGGGCAGAAATTTCCTCACGATATCGACGGATGCAACGATTTTTCAGTGACCATTGGCTGGATTACAATGAAGTCGCTCATTTCATCATGAAACTGTTTGGTTTCACTGATCAGGATTACTATCTGACGTTAGACAGGACGAATTGGAAGTGGGGTAAAACCAATATTAATCTGCTGGTGCTTGCCGTGGTTTATCGGGGTGCCGCCATTCCGGTGTATTGGTTGCCTTTAAACAAGCGGGGCAACTCTAATACGAAGGAACGTATAGCGCTGATGAAACGCTTTATTGCGCAGTTTGGCCGACATCACATCAAAGGTCTTTTGGCTGATCGGGAGTTTATTGGAGACGAATGGATGGGCTGGTTGTTTGAGCAAGAGATTCCCTTTTATATCCGTATTCGCAACAACGCCAGGACAACCAATGCCCAAGGCCAGCGAATACGCGTAGAGCGTTTGTTTTATGGGCTTAAGCCGGGTAGCACACGACACCTCTCAACAGCGCGCTATTTGGGAAATTGTTCAATTTATCTCAGTGGGTTACGGCTGAGTGATGGTGAGTTATTAATCATCGTCTGTCAGCATTTGAACCCTGATGCGATTAAAATTTATGGCTTGCGTTGGGAAATCGAAACGCTTTTCGGCTGTTTAAAAGGACGGGGATTCAAACTTGAGGAAACGCGTGTAGTCGGTTATCTTCGGATCAAAAAATTGTTAGTACTTCCCGTTATTGCTTTCTGTTGGTCACATAAAGCAGGCGAATGGAAACATGATTGCGAGTTACCAATAAAAACCAAAACACATCAGCGGCTCGCGCAAAGCCTGTTTCGATATGGATTAGATTGTATCCGCTCAACGTTGTTTAATGTCTTATCTCAATCAAAAAGGATGATTAGAAAAGTGATTGCTCTTTTGCAACCCATACCTTTTGTCACTGGAATACATGAGACTCATTTGTCATAAGTTAATTTTTGTCATGTACAGAGACTGCTGGGTTTAAATTCCAGCCGTCATGGCTGGCGGGGCTGGTTTCAGACAGAAAAGGCTATCCCAAAGGTTGCGCTGAAAGATAAATCTTTGCTCGAATCGATAAAAGAATCTGTCAAAGAAGTGGCTGATCCAGTTAAAAGGGCGAAATGGCAACTGGAAGCCATGGCTGACCTCAATGATTGGCGTTTGGTGAAGGATAATGCTGTCGGTTTGCGTTATCCGCCGCTGGCGACAGCCAATCATACTCGGCATGGCAGCCGTGAACGCTTGCTGGTGACGCGGCAAAAACACCCGGAGCATTTGATTATCGAAATGCATGCCTTGGTGACGAAAATTATTTTAGATAAAAATAACCGGGCGATCGGTGTTGAATACCAGAAAGGGGAAAAACTATACCAGGCTCATCACGAGCCAAATTCCGGGGCGGCCAAGACACATCAGGTTTATGTGAAAAAGGAAGTGATTTTATCGGGTGGTGCATACAATACGCCGCAATTATTGATGCTCTCAGGCATTGGACCGAAGTAGGAACTTGAAAAACATGGCATAGCCGTGCAACATGATTTGCCTGGTGTAGGCAGTAACCTGCAGGATCGCTACGAAGTCGGGGTGGTCAATCGCATGAACTTCAAAGCCTGGACGGTATTGAAAGATGCAAAATACGCTAAAGGCGATCCGCAATATCAACAATGGGAACAAGCCAGAAAAGGGGTTTATACAACCAATGGAGCAGTATTAGCCGTGATTAAACGTTCCCAACCGGAAAGACCGTTACCAGATCTTTTTTGTTTCGCCTTGTTGGGCAAATTCAAGGGGTATTTTCCTGGCTATTCGGTGTTGATTAAAGAACATCTTAACTATTTGACCTGGGCGGTGTTGAAAGCCCATACTAATAACCGCGCTGGTGTTGTTAGATTGAAGTCCAGCAACCCCAGAGAAAGGCCTTATATCAATTTTCGATATTTTGATGAAGGCACGCAGTATAACGACGAGGACCTCGATTCGGTTGTGGCCGGCATTCGATTTGTTCGTTCGTTGGCGGAACCGCTTAAAAAAGAAGGATTGATCGCCGAAGAAGAACTACCGGGCGAACAGTTGCAGAGCGATGAAGAATTACGCGATTTCGTCAAATATCACGCCTGGGGGCATCATGCCTCCTGCACTTGTCCGATTGGCGCGAATGATGATCCAATGGCTGTTTTGGACAGTGAATTCAGAGTGCGTGGTATTGAAGGCTTGCGTATCGTCGATGCGTCGGTATTTCCCCGTATCCCGGGCTTTTTCATTGTCTCGTCAATCTATATGATTGGCGAGAAAGCGGCGGATGTTATTTTAAGGAATCGCTGATATATTCGCAATTCCAGCGGCACAGGTACAGCATCCATTTTTCATTGTCGGATTGAATGAATTGTAAGTTTGGTAATATCAAATAACCATACAAACTTATCCGATAGTATAAAAATGGTGCTGTACAGGGATGTATCGTCACAATCGATAGCAACACGCTATTGCTTTTGTAAAGAAAGTGGAAATTGCATTGCCAGTTTGAAGCCACTTGACTGAATAAGGCTGATAAATTGTTGAGTATCCTGGTTTTTGCAGCACACCACAGGATACATTCACCCTTCTGAAGGTTCACCCAGGCAAGAAAAAAATCATGACATTAAAAAAAATAAAAAGAATAACAAACAGACTATCGCTTACTGAGCGGCAGAAACAAATTGCCGGTGCAAGCCAGCAGTTGCTCGATGCTGAAGAGGAATATATCCGCAATTGGCGTCGAAAAAATGCTCGGCCAGATGAAGAACTGAATGTGTTGACAGGTCTGGCGCTGTCCGGAGGTGGAATCCGCTCAGCATCATTTGGACTGGGTGTTCTTCAGGCGTTGGCGCATGCTAATGTATTGAAAAAGTTTGATTACCTGTCAACCGTTTCGGGAGGGGGCTATATTGGAGCCAGCATAACATGGCTGTTGAGCGATAAAGTTCAGCAGACCCAGCCAAAACAGCAAACGGAAAAGCACCAACAGTGCAAATTCGGCCTGGATGCCGGAAATTTCCCTTATGGAACCGATGCGCCTTCAGCACATGCAGAAACCAGAGATAATGAAGTACAACAATCCTTGTTGCGTTACCTGCGTGAACACGGTCATTATTTGAGTCCGGGAAATGGCTTGAATATTTTCGCCTTGATCGGTGTAGTGTTACGCGGCACGACGTTAAACCTGATCTTTTGGTTATCAGTCATCATCTCTGTGTTTATGTTGGGGTTTTGGCTTCCCCAGCAAATTCCATTGATTCAAGAATTGGTGGCCAATCCCTGGCTGGCCTCACTGATGGTTAAAACTGGCGGTGACCTGAGATGGAGCGAAGCCTTGGCGGGCTATGAGTTTTTTTTGCGAATCGCGTTTGGGATTACCTTCCTCTCGGTTATTGGCATTATTGTTTATTCAATAGCGACGTGGATGAAGAGAACGTCAAATCTACACATGGAAAAGCTCTGGTATGGGTTACGCAGACAATCAGAGAAATGGTCGTCCATATTGATTCCCATGACTTTGGTTGTTCTGGCCATTGGCTTGTTACCGGTGGCGACTGCTTATCTGGTTGCGATGGGACCTGCCATGCTGATTGCAGACATGTTGATACATATATATTTATTTATGGGCAAACTGACTGTAAATAAAGAAGAAAGCCTGCCCTGGCTGGTTCCGCTTGCTTCGGGCCTTTTTTTATATGGTTTGCTCAGTGTTGCTTTTTTATTGGCCTATCAGGTTTATCAGCTTGATATTGCGGTGTTGATCAGTGTCGCTGTTTTGCTGGTTGCCATCATCACCGGCTATTTCGCCAATTTAAATTATCTT
Organism: Methylomarinum sp.; assembly: GCA_965277025.1. Classification (GTDB taxonomy): domain Bacteria; phylum Pseudomonadota; class Gammaproteobacteria; order Methylococcales; family Methylomonadaceae; genus Methylomarinum. The sequence continues at coordinate 2,421,546 of OZ255706.1, read as the reverse complement.
TCCGTCCACCGTTTTTATCGGGATCGTTTGATGGAAGCCTATTTGCCAGATATCGACAAAGCTTTATGCAATGATTTTGATATTGCTACCATGGCGGATAGCGCTTATTTAAAAGACTTCAACCCAAAAAATGCCCCCGCCAGTCCTTATCATTTGCTCAATGCCAATGTAGTTCTGGTCGATTCTGATGACCCCACCTGCAAAACCCGTGGGGGAGATGATTTTGTGCTGTCCCCCTATTACTGTGGGAGCAATGCCACCGGCTGGTGTCCGACGTCTGAGTATATGTAAGGGCATATGACATTAGCCACTGCAGTGGCCATTTCAGCCGCAGCGATTAATCCCAATACTGGTGTCGGCGGTCAGGGCTTGACCCGGAACCGTTTGCTATCGGTGGTGATGACTATCTTGAATTTACGGTTGGGATATTGGGCGTTTAACCCATCGAAGGAGCCAGTATTTTCAAAGGTCGCCAATCATATTATCCCCAGTCTGGTTTATATCGCTAAAAGTCTGGTCAATGGCAAGGGCTTCAGCGAAAACGAGGCTTTTATTGAATTGAGCGATGGCGGGCATTTTGAGAATCTTGGACTTTATGAGCTGATCAGACGAAAAGTGAAATTTATCGTATTGAGCGATGCGGCCGAAGATAGCCAATTCAGCTTTGCGGATTTCCAGAATGCCATTAGACGTATTGAAACAGATTTTAATGTCCGTATGGATTGTCACGACCCAGAGCTGGGGCCGGATAAATTACTGCCAATGAAAAAAGAAGACGAATATCCGCAAGGTGCACGGTTTTCAGAAAGAGGTTATATGGTGGTGAAAATTCATTATCCCGATGAGGAGCAGGAAGGAACACTGGTTTATTTGAAATCTACTCTTATTTCTGAGGCCAACTTCAAAATTAAAGGCTATAAGGCGCAGAACCCCGAGTTTCCTGATCAAAGCGCGGCCGATCAGTTCTTTGATGAAGTACAGTTTGAAGCCTATCGGGAGCTGGGGTACCAGATTACGGAAAGCATGATCGAGGAGCTGAAATTGGCGGAGAAGTTGAAGTAATCCTGAAGTAAATCCTACAGAAACGCTGAATTAATCACCCCTGCTGTCAAGGAGCGCAAAACGCATAATGATTTGCGTTTTGCTTGCAAAATAAATGAATTGCAGTTACGGATTCAGCTATCAGCCAGAAAGTCTTCCAGACCAATGACCGGAATCGAGTGTTGACGGGCATTTTGTCTGTCCTGCTCGGTGTTATAACCCCAGTCGGCAAGATAAAGTTGAATATTGTGTAATTTAGGGTGTTTTTGTGCATCAAGCAGCGGTGGTAATCTATCTTCGATAAATTGGATGGTTTGCTTAAGGTGCTTTTCCTGCAGCATGACTAATACAGCATCTTTTTTTAATTGCCGCTCCAGTCCATAGATATTCTCGGCAGGAATATGAATATCATTCGCGGAAAGAATTTGCTGAACAAAACGTTCCTGTTTGGTGGTGACAATATAGCAAGGGAAGTTTCTAAGAGCCCGGGTCAGTTTTTCCTGAACGCCGCTGAATAATGGATTGTTGGCCAGCCAATCTTCAAGATCGGAATGGATCCATCGATCACGGGTTTGGCCAAAAAGCCGTTTCAGATCATCAATATCCTGACTCAACTGTGTTTGAAGAGCCTCTTTCAGCGAATCAAAGTCGGCGAGAATGTCTTCTGGGCTAGTCTGATTAAATAACAGCCGGACAACATAAATTGCTTCATAACCTGTTTCCAAAACCGGCCTGATCTGGCAAAACTGTTTAACAATGGCAGCGGGGCATTGCTCCGGCATCTCCGGCCATAAGCAGCTGGCCGCTTTCCAGCCGGCGATACCGGTTTCAACTGCGCTGTCGCAGATAACGCCATCTAAATCCAGTGCATAGACGTGTGTTTGAATCATGGTTCATAAGGTCAAACAGTTTGGAAGAGGTTTATTATATCATTGCAGTGCGCCCTTTTTGCGGGCGACTTCAAGTTTTAAGCATCAATTGCGATAGCGCCCAGTGAACATGTTCTCTGACTAGTTCTGAATCTGTCACCAGATGATCGTTTAGGAGCCTCACGACTTGTTCGGTCCTCGGGCCATTGCCCAAGGCGACCGCGATATTTCGACGCCAGCGTTGATGGCCTATTCGGCGAATAGCGGAACCTTCGGTTTTTTTCAGGAAAGTCGACTCATCCCATTGAAATAATTCAATCAATTGTGATGTGTCGAGCTGATGACGCAGGGAAAAGTCCTTTTCCGGGGTTAATCGGGCGAAACGATTCCACGGGCAAACAAGCTGGCAGTCATCACAGCCATAAATACGATTACCGATCAAGGGACGTAATTCAACGGGGATGGCGCTTTTAAGTTCTATGGTCAGGTAGGAAACACAAAGGCGTGCATCAACCTGGTAAGGGGCGACGATCGCTTTGGTCGGACAAATATCCAGGCAAGCGCTGCAATCACCACAATGATTTTTGGCCGGTTTATCGCTTGTCAATGGCAGGTCAGTATAAATTTCACCCAAAAAAAACCAGGAACCGGCTTTGGCATTGATGATATTGGAATGCTTGCCAATCCAGCCCAGGCCGGCCTTTTCGGCAATGGCCTTTTCCAGCACCGGGGCGCTGTCGACAAATGCCCGGTAACCGAACCGGCCAATTTTTTGTTCGATTTTAGTGGCCAGTTTTTGCAGGCGGTTACGCATCAGTTTGTGATAATCGCGGCCCAGGGCGTAGCGGGAAATAAATGCGCTTGTGGGGTCATTCAGTGCCGCCTGAATATTGCGTTGAGGTTCTGGCAAATAATCCAGTCGCACAGAAATGATGCTGCGTGTTCCTTCCAGTAGAAGCTCTGGCCGGCTGCGCTTCAATCCATGCCTGGCCATAAATTCCATGTCGCCATGGTAGCCTTTTTTCAGCCACTGCTGTAAACGTTGTTCGGCATCCTGTAAGTTGGTATCGGTAATACCGGTTTGCTGAAAACCCAGCTCCTGGCTCCATTGACGAATTTGTTGGGGTAGGGCGCTCAGATCCTGAGTCATGCTGTTGGCAGGGCTTCAAACCCTGCCTTTTTAAATATTTAGTAAATGATTTTGTCAGCTTTCAGTGCTTCGTAAATCGTATCGAGATCCATTTTGTCAGCATCAAAATGTAAATCTGCTTGATCGGCTGCACACTGTACACATAAGGTAATCAGTCCGGCATTTTTAATGACTGACAGTAAAATATCCAGATCCGAGCTGACATTATCCAAAATAGTGGTAGCGTGGCCAGTGTCGAATAATTTACGTTCCAGCTGTTCGGCTCGGGTTTTGGCCTGATCGCCAGTCAAATGAATCACGGCGGCTTGTTGACCAAAACGGGTGGCACGTTCTTCCGGGGAAACCGGATTGAGTTCAGCCACATCGGCTTTGCCGATAATCATGCCGGCGCCAACCGTTACATTCGTCAAGCGGTCAATGATAATAAAAGCACCCGTGCCTTTGGTTTTTTTATAAGGGTCAAAAACCACCGGCGCATTGACGGAAACCTTGCAGACGCCGATTTCATTCAGCTTCAATTCTGTCGCATCGTGGTGTTCCAAGGTATTGACGTCGATACGGTGATGAATGGAAGAGACAGAACCGGAGACGCTGCGTGTCGCCAGTTTGATAATATACTGACGGCCGGGCGTCATTGGCTGTTCAGTCATCCAGACGATGTTGGCGTCGAATTGATCGGCCACGATGGGTTGAGATTCGCCTTCCGCCACAATAATATCGCCGCGGCTGATGTCAATTTCATCTTCCATGGTCAAGGTGACGGCCATAGGCGGGAAGGCTTCCTGCAAGTCGCCATCATAAGTGACAATTGATTTGATTTTGCTGGTCTGGCCAGACGGTAGAACCGTAATGTTATCACCAGGGTGGAAAATGCCGCCTGCCACAGTACCGCAAAAACCACGGAAGTCCAAGTTTGGGCGGTTGACATATTGCACCGGAAAATGTGGATCGGTCAGGTTCTGATCATGAGCGATTTCGATGCTGTTCAATAGTTCCATCATCGGTTTGCCGCTGTACCAGGGCATGTTTTCGCTGGGGTTGACGACATTATCACCATTCAATGCAGAGATCGGTACAAAATGAATGTCCTCGATATCCAGTTGCTGGGCAAAATCCAGATAATCTGATTGGATTTTGTTGAACACCTCCTCACTGAAATCAACCAGATCCATTTTGTTGACGGCGACGATGACATGCTTGAGGCCCAGCAGAGAAACGATAAAACTATGCCGTTTGGTTTGCGTCTGCACCCCGTAACGGGCGTCGATCAAAATGACGGCCAGATCGCAGGTCGATGCACCGGTTGCCATGTTGCGCGTGTATTGTTCGTGTCCCGGGGTGTCGGCAATAATGAATTTACGCGTCGAGGTGGAAAAATAACGATAAGCGACATCGATGGTGATGCCTTGTTCCCGCTCTGCTTGAAGACCATCAACCAACAGGGCCAAGTCGATTTTTCCAGCTCCTGTGGTGCCGGATTTTACGCTGTCAGCCTGCACGGCTGCCAATTGATCCTCGTAAATCATCTTGGAATCATGTAAAAGCCGGCCAATCAGCGTGCTTTTACCATCATCGACATTGCCGCAGGTTAAAAAACGCAGTAACTCCTTGCGCTCATGTTGATCCAGATAAGCGTTGATATCGGTACTAATCAGTTCGGATTGATGTGACATGGTGGTAGTCTGTATAAGTTTTCGGGATGAATTAGAAGTAACCTTCGCGCTTCTTTTGCTCCATGGAGCCGGCCTGATCATGATCGATCAGACGGCCCTGTCGTTCGGATGTCGTCGTCAAGAGCATTTCCTGAATGATTTCGGGCAAGGTGGTCGCTGATGATTCCACAGCGCCGGTTAGAGGGTAGCAGCCCAGGGTTCTGAAACGAACCATTTTCATTTCAACCTTGTCATCCGGTCCAATCGGCATTCTGTCATCATCCACCATGATCAACATGCCGTCTTTTTCCACTACCGGGCGTTCCTTGGCGAAATACAGCGGCACAATCGGGATATTTTCCAAATGAATATATTGCCAGATATCCAGTTCAGTCCAGTTGGATAAAGGGAAAACGCGTATGCTTTCGTCCTTGTCAATACGGCCGTTATAAATGTTCCATAATTCCGGCCGCTGGTTTTTGGGATCCCAGCGATGATTTTTGTCGCGAAAAGAATAAACCCGCTCTTTGGCGCGGGATTTTTCTTCGTCACGACGGGCGCCGCCAAACGCGGCATCGAATTGATACTTGTTTAGCGCCTGTTTCAAAGCATCGGTTTTCATCACATCCGTATGTTTTTTACTGCCATGTGTGAATGGCCCAATGCCTTGTTTAACCCCATCTTCATTGATATGAACCAACAGCTCCAAGCCGAGTTCTTTGACCAGGTTATCCCGAAATTCAATCATTTCCTTGAATTTCCAGGTCGTATCGACATGTAATAATGGAAAAGGCGGTTTTCCAGGATAAAATGCCTTCATGGCAAGGTGCAGCATGACGGCCGAATCCTTGCCAATGGAGTAAAGCATAACGGGTTTTTCAAATTCGGCCGCGACTTCACGGATGATATGAATGCTTTCAGCTTCAAGCTGTTTTAGATGAGTGAGTTTGTAATCTGTCATTAACGCGTCCCGGGGTACCAGCACTTAACAAAACCTTATATTTTAAAGTGAAAGCCCGCTCAATACCAGAAAATAACCGAGATAAGAAAACGCTAATGTTTTTAAGGAAGCGCTGATTAAATCAGTGCTTCCCGAGACACAGGGAGGTGTCGTCAAAATTGATAGCTGCAAGCTATTGATTTTGTAAGCAAAGCGGAAATCGTTGTCCGTTTTGCGGGCGCTGACAGATCATGGATGATTTGTTCAGCGCTTCTTTAAGGAATCACTGCTTTATTCACGATTCCTTGCGATACAGGTACAGCACCCATTTTTCTATGTCAGATCGTATGAGTTGTAAGTAAAAGCAACTTCAGAACTGTACAATCTTAGCCGTCAGTAAAAAAATGGTGCTGTACAGGAATGTAGTCAAAATTGATGGCTGCAAACCATTAATGTTGTAAGCAAAGTGGAAATCATATTTCCACCTCGCAGTTGCTGACGAATCGGGATGATTGTTCGCCAGTTACTTGCTTTGATAAATCTTCGATGTCAATGATTTCATAAAAGCGACCAGGTCGGCTTTTTCTTGTTCTGTCAGATGCAATGGATAAATGGCGCTATCTAGATAAGGGTTTTTATGGCCGCCTTTATCATAATATTCAACCACTTCATCCAGGGTTTTGAGGCTGCCATCGTGCATATAAGGAGCCGTCAAAGCGATATTGCGCAATGTCGGCGTTTTGAATTTACCCAAATCACGGAGGTTATGGGTGACATTAAAACGGCCTGATTCCGATCGTTGGCCGGGCGTTAGAGAATGGTCGCCATGCATGATTTTTTTTAAAACCGGTTCCAATTTATCGAAGCCAACACCAATATTGTAAAAGCGGTTATCGGTGAACAAGGCATGTTTCATGGAAATTTCATGACAATTGGCGCAATTGCCCTTACGCCGGAATATCAACAATCCACGCGCGGCGCTGGCTGATAACTGGCTGCGGTCACGGCCAAAATAATAGCGGTCAAAGGCGGAATTCCCCGCCACTAATGTGCGCTCATAACTGGCGATGGCTTGAGCGATATGATCAGCGCTGATTTGATCTTCTCCAATATGGAAAATGTTTTCGAATTGTTGGATGTAATGCGGATTTTGCCGTATTTTGCTAACCAGCTGCCGCTTGCTTTTCAATCCATGTTCGATCGGATTGAGCAGTGGCCCTAACGCTTGGTTTTCCAGGGATGAGGCCCTGCCGTCATGGAAAAAACGTTTAAAAAAAGATACGTTGATCAGTGTCGGGGTGTTGCGAGTTCCGATTTGGCCCCAGATGCCTTTGGCTTGAGGCAGATGATCGGTAAAACCTTTTTCAGGGTCATGACATCTGGCGCAACTGATGGAATTATCCCCACTGAGGCTGGCGTCAAAAAAAAGTGCTTTGCCTAACGAGGTCAATTCACTTTGTGCCGGGTGTTTGGATTCAGGCAGGCCCAGATAGTTATCAGCCTGAACGGACAATGATGTCACTAGAAGAATCAATAATATGATGACCATGCTCAGCTCCTAAAAAAATGCCGGCAACTAAAAAATCAGCTACCGGCTATAGTAGCGCTTAAAAGCGCAGTACAAAGGGGGATGGAATGAAAACTATTCCTGTTCAGGCATATCCTGAACGATCATAATGTACGGTTCGCCTAATGGGAATTTGTCATCCGGGTTTTGAAAATAAACCACTTTACCGTAGGTCGCATTGATTGCCGGTAAGACTTTCGCTGTTTCTTCAGCGGTCATATCCGGGAAAGTGGCGTGTGCGCGAGGTACTTCAACTTCATGATAATGCCAATATTTCTTTTCTTCTTCCGGTAATTGGTTGAACTGTTCGGTGGTGATGATATATTCAAAACCAATCGGTTTGTCCTGATCTTTCATGCCTGAGTGGAACATCAGGCAAATCATGGTTTGGTCGTCATAAGCTTTACAATGATGATGAACGATCGTTTGCAGTTTAGGGTCATGAACATCATCGGTATCCGGTTTTAAATGACGAATCGCTTGAATATGCAGGTCATTGAAACCCAAATGGTTAGGGTATTCTTTTTGACGTGGATTCAGGGTTTCATGGTAAAGTTTGACTGGTGAAGCTTCAGCCTGAGTGGTTTGTTTATTATCGGCAGTGGTGCAGCCCAATGTGAATGCGGATAATGACATGAATAGAAAAGGTTTTAGATTCATAAGATCCTCCAGAAGATCAACGAGTTTAAGTGAATTACGGTATTAGAATATACTAGAATACAAACAAAGTAAAGGGGTAGGTTATTTTGATGATGAAGTTTTTTTTTATGATGAGCGTTCTGTTATTGAACAGCAGTCTATCGCAAGCTGAATATTTGCACTTTGAGACGGCGGACAAGGGTGTGGTTTATGCGGATTTTTATCCAGCGGGCGATCATAGTACCGTTATTCTGGCGCATGGCGCCATATTCGATCGCAACAACTGGGATGGGTTGCTCAATGCGCTGCAAAAAAAACATCTATCGGTTTTGGCAATCGATTTTCGTGGCTATGGCGATTCGCATGCGCCAGATCTTATTAATAAATATGAAGATATACTTGCTGCGGTGCATTTTTTACGTCAGCAAAAGAAACAACAGGAAATCTATATTTTAGGCGCCAGCATGGGCGGGGCGGCGGCTGCGCAAGCGAGTATCAAGGCCAAACCGGGGGAAATACAAAAATTGGTGTTATTGTCACCTGCGCCATTCCAATCGGCCGAACGATTGAAAGGGCCGCTGCTTGTTATCGCCAGCCAGGATGAACCGATGAAAAACCTGATTGCCGAACTTTATCGCCAGGCACCCCAGCCTAAACAGCTTGTCTGGTTGCCCGGCCACGCCCATGCCCAGCATATTTTAAAGACAGAACAAAAAGCGGCTTTAATTCAACAGATTGTGGATTTTCTGCGGCCAGATTTCTAAATGAATCACTGATTTATTCACGAGGCTAAGAAGCACATGGATGCGCTGCCCATTTATTGATAAGCAAAGGGGAAATCGTACAACGCTTTTGCGGGCGCTGACAGCAGAGACGTTTTATTCAACTTTTTTTAGAAAACTTCTCACAACCCCAGAGATAAGTGAGTAGAAAAAAGTCTTATTGTGAGTGTCTGCCACCAGCGGTATTTTTTATAGCCAGCACATATTTATTGCTATGCACTTAGATAAACAAGCCACAGAAAATACAGAATTTCCTCTGTACATGACAAAAAATATTAAAAGCTGGCGTAGCTCGTTGAAATGTAATTAAATACCGCATTTTGTTTTAGCGAACATGAATAACGGGACATTACAAATCAACGAGCTGACCGTCATATTAACTGAGCACTTTCAATGGAACAAGGCAAGAATCGTTTGTTTTGTGGGTATGTTAATTGCTTTGATGGCAGTTAGCACGGTCAATCTGGCCCAGCTCGCCGTATTCTTTCCCAGTCGGGCAAAAATTTCCTCACGATATCGACGGATGCAACGATTTTTCAGTGACCATTGGCTGGATTACAATGAAGTCGCTCATTTCATCATGAAACTGTTTGGTTTCACTGATCAGGATTACTATCTGACGTTAGACAGGACGAATTGGAAGTGGGGTAAAACCAATATTAATCTGCTGGTGCTTGCCGTGGTTTATCGGGGTGCCGCCATTCCTGTGTATTGGTTGCCTTTAAACAAGCGGGGCAACTCTAATACGAAGGAACGTATAGCGCTGATGAAACGCTTTATTGCGCAGTTTGGCCGACATCACATCAAAGGTCTTTTGGCTGATCGGGAGTTTATTGGAGACGAATGGATGGGCTGGTTGTTTGAGCAAGAGATTCCCTTTTATATCCGTATTCGCAACAACGCCAGGACAACCAATGCCCAAGGCCAGCGAATACGCGTAGAGCGTTTGTTTTATGGGCTTAAGCCGGGCAGCACACGACACCTCTCAACAGCGCGCTATTTGGGAAATTGTTCAATTTATCTCAGTGGGTTACGGCTGAGTGATGGTGAGTTATTAATCATCGTCTGTCAGCATTTGAACCCTGATGCGATTAAAATTTATGGCTTGCGTTGGGAAATCGAAACGCTTTTTGGCTGTTTAAAAGGACGGGGGTTCAAACTTGAGGAAACGCGTGTAGTCGGTTATCTTCGAATCAAGAAATTGTTAGTACTTCCCGTTATTGCTTTCTGTTGGTCACATAAGGTAGGCGAATGGAAACATGATTGCGAGTTACCAATAAAAACCAAAACACATCAGCGGCTCGCGCAAAGCCTGTTTCGATATGGATTAGATTGTATCCGCTCAACCTTGTTTAATGTCTTATCTCAACCAAAAAGGATGATTAGAAAAGTGATTGCTCTTTTGCAACCCATACCTTTTGTCACTGGAATACATGAGGCTCAATTGTCATAAGCTAATTTTTGTCATGTACAGAGCAGAATTTCAATAATTTATATCCGCGTAATTCTGCGATTTTGGCGGTTATTAAAGAATATTTTGATAAGCTTTTAATACAGTAAAACTTCTTGCTAAACACTTGATATCAAAACCATGCGATTTATCATCATTATAATGCTGTTTTTTCTACTGAGCGGTTGTCAGTCTTCATTTGGTCCAAACGCATTGGACGCCACGCACCCCGCCTACAATCAGGCAGCTATCAATACCTTGAATCAGCAAATGCTGCTCAATCTTGTTCGGCTGAAATATCGCGATACCCCTTATTTTCTCAAGCTCAACAGCATAACCGCTTCATTCAGTTTTTCCGGTAGTGTGGGCGCGGACACCAGTCTCGACTTAGGTCCTGGCGGCAATATCGTCAAACCCAGTCTGGGTATTTCCTATTTCGATAAACCGACCTTGTCTTTGGCGCCGCTGCAGGGTGAGGATTTTTTAAAAAGCATTTTATCTTCATTACCGTTGGAGGCCATACTGGTGATGAGCCAGTCCGGTTGGAAAATGGAGCGTATTTTCGGGCTTTGCGTGGAACGCATCAATGATTTATACAACGCCCCCAGCGCCTCCGGGCCGACACCAAGTCAGGCACCGCGCTATCGGCGTTTCAAGCAAATGCTGGATTTGCTGCAAAAGCTGCAATCCTCTGATCAGATTGTCATTGGCCGCAATCAGGCCGGTATTTTTTTGTACATCAAAACCGAAGGCATTTCTGCTGATGAAATCGAGCAATTAACCCGCTTGCTTGATCTCAAGGCGTCATCTGACAACAAAACCATCGGCGCGATCCAGATTGGCAGTAATGAATTGCAAACATCACCCGAACAAATTACCATGCGTACCCGTTCCATGGTGGGCTTGATGTTTTATTTATCACAAAATATCGATGTCCCCGAAGAACATCGACAAGCGGGGTGGGTGACGCTGACCAAAAACAGCGATGGGCGGCTATTCGAGTGGGATGAAACGCCAGCTGGCGGATTGTTTAAAATTCATTCCAGCCAGTCGTTTCCTAAGAATGCTTTTCTGGCGGTGAATTACCGAGGTTACTGGTTTTATATTGCCGATAATGATTTACAATCCAAATCGACTTTTATGTTATTGACGCAACTGTTTGAATTGCAGTCGGGTCAGAACCAGTTCGATGGTCCGACCCTGACTGTGCCGTTGCGTTAAGCCGTTTCTTCTGGAAACCAGTGTCGGGTACGATTACAGAAAGCGCAAACGGAAAGCATCATCGGAACCTCAACCAGCACGCCGACCACGGTTGCCAGCGCCGCGCCGGATTCCGGGCCGTACAAGGCGATGGCTGTAGCCACAGCCAGTTCGAAGAAGTTGCTGGCGCCGATCAAAGCGCCGGGGGCTGCGACATTGTAGGGCACCTTGAATAGTTTCATCAGGCCATAAGCCAAAGAAGAATTAAAGTAGACCTGAATCAGAATGGGAATGGCGATCAACACGACATGCAAAAATTTCCCGGTAATATTATCGGCTTGAAAAGCGAAGATGAAAACCAGAGTCATCAGCAAGGCCAGTACAGTAATTGGATGAAAAAAAGCGATAAAACGATTTTCAAACCAATCCAGTCCTTTCAGGCGAATCAACAGAACACGGCTTAAACTGCCCAATGCCAGCGGAATGACGATGAAAGCGATGACGCTGTAGAACAATACGTCATAAGGTACGGTCAGATCACTGGCGCCATTGATCAGAAAAGCGACAATCGGCGCAAACAGAATCAGCATCATCAAGTCATTGACCGAGACCTGCACCAGCGTATAGGCCGGGTCGCCATCGGTCAGGTAAGACCAGACAAACACCATCGCGGTACAGGGTGCGGCCGCCAGAATAATACACCCGGCGATATATTGATCAGCCAGTTCCGCGCCGATGATCGGCAGCCATAAATGTTTGAAAAACAGCCAGGCGATCAGCGCCATTGAAAACGGTTTCACCAGCCAGTTGACAAACAGGGTGATCAGAATACCGCGCGGCCTTTTGCGCACATTCAAGACACTGGAAAAATCGATTTTCAGCATCATCGGATAAATCATCAGCCAGATCAGCACCGCAATCGGTAAATTGATATGCGTGTCCTGGCCAAACTCCAATTTACGCAAACTGTCCGTAACCGCCGGAAATTGCTTGCCCATAAATATGCCGATAGCCATGCATACTGCCACCCATATCGACAAATAACGTTCAAACAAGCTCAAACGTTTAGCTTCAGACTGTGGTGCGTTACTGTGCTGTGCAGTCATGGCCTGATTCCTATTCTGTTTTTCCGACTTCATTGAGTTTGTCAGTCAACTCTTGGCGGTTCATTTTTTCAAAAGGCAGAGCCAGCATTTTTTTGACGCGATTTTCAAAAATGGAAAAAGTTTTTTCAAAAGCAGCGATTTTTTCTTCCTCCGTTCCTTCCACATGACCCGGGTCAGACACTCCCCAATGGGCGCGCACCGAGCCGCCAAGGTAAGCAGGGCAGACCTCCCCCGCCGCGTTATCGCAAACAGTGATAACGATATCCATTGGAATATCTTCAAAGTCTTCCCAGGACTGGCTTTGATAACCTTCGGTCGGGAGTCCATGCCGTTTGAGCGTCGCCAATGCGCCCTCGTTGATTCTGCCGATCGGATGGCTGCCAGCGGAATATGCCTTGATCCGGCCTTTGCCATAATGATTCAACAGTGCTTCAGTCATCACGCTGCGACAGGAGTTACCCGTACAGACGACGAGGACGTTATAGGATTTATGAGTCATTTCTACAGTCTCCGAAATATTATTGTTTGCTTTGCAAGGAATTAGTCGTATCGGCTTGTATGGTTCAGCATGTCAGGCTGAATGATCTGCACCGGTTAAATGCAAGCAGCCGAGTGACTACCATCAAGTAAATATTGATATATGGATAATCATATATAAAGAAGACTGAAAAATCAATGATCGCTGCATTTTCAATTGAGCAGTCATTGCGATTAAGAAGCTCCCAGAAAGCATAAGTTATTTTTCAAGCATAGCGTTTATGCTAATATTTAAAGTATGACGGACTCGAAAATATCCTTACTCACACGCAAGCGGCTGGCGGCATGCCTGGTCATACTGTCGTTACTGCTGAATGTCGAGACTGTTTTCGCCTGTCAGATGATGGGGCATAGCGGGCCGATCGAGCATTGTTGTTGTGATGAGATGAAACAGCAAAAAGCGGCGGGTGCAATGAAAGCGGCTACGGTCTGCTGTGATTTCGATACCGAACTGACCGTCAAACTCATCGATATCGATAAGGACAAGCCGTTTGTGTTTGTCGATTCCTACGCCTTTGATCCCCCTGCATGGCTCGCCATTTCTTTGTTGTTTTTCCTGCTTTGGTCGGCGTTGATCCGCTCATTACCAGGGCTTTTCTTATCTCGCCCGGATGGTGATCCCGGGCATGTCGGCACACAAACCTAGTTCCCGTCTATAAATAGCTATATATGACGCCAGTATTCAGATAATTAGCGTATTCCAAAATACCGAATAAATTAATTTACGGTCCAACCCAGTCTATTGTCGATTGCAGGAAGCTATGATGGCCAAAATTCCATTTTTTGGACGAATAACCCCCTGAGGTGATATCCCCATTTCAAAAAAAGTCAGTAGCCGACTGGTTCAAACTGGCTTCAAGCGCGCCAACGTAACCAGGTTATGCGTGACAACCGCCGACCACACGTAAGCCTTGAAATGCTCCAGTCCTTTCCAGTTGCATCGATTCAATCCAAAGCTGCGTTTCAGATACGAAATACCCGCTTCAATACCTGCTCGAAAGTTGCGCAGCTTGCGGTAGACCCGCTTACTTTTGACCATCTCCTGGACATCCAGGCCTCTTTTTTTATGAAAAGCCATGTCCTTGACGCCTTTCGCCCTGGCCTCTTTCAGGTTAGCTTCGCTGGCATAGCCACCATCAACAGCCATTTGCCGGGGCGCCTTGCCATAGTGTTGTATGTGGCGCTCCAGCATGGGCAGCAAGCGTTCCGTATCGGCCGGATTACCCGCTTCGACCACCACATCCAATACCAGTCCGCTTTGACCTGTCACCAGGTTCAATTTATGACCATACTGGATATCCCGGCTGCCTTTGATGATGATATCCGTATGCGCTTCAAAAAGGCTGAAGATCTTTTCCTGGGCCGGCACTTTTTCACCCTGAAAAACACGCCGTTCTGTTTGTTCGATAATCTGCTCGATCAATGTGCGATAGTATTCGACTTCTTCCAGCCAGGCCGCGCAACGGGCGGGATCTGCCCGTGACCCTGCCAGCGCTTGGTAAACCGGCTCGATATACGACAGGCTCATCCGCGTCACCCGGATCAGATCCTGATATAAGGCGGCTTTCTTGTCCCGGCCGCGTATATAGCGAATACTACACATGCGCCTTTTAGCCCGTCGGCAATGATTCTGGCAAGGCAGTGGTTTGCCACCCGATAATTCCTTTGCCCGCTCGAACAGTCGGGCCAAGACGCGCACACCATCCCACAACAAACTGCTATCACTGGGTTCGTGAATATTCGCGTCCGTTACCGTGCTGTCCAGACGAATGACTTGTCCTCGCTCCACGCCCGCCTCCCTGGCCTGTCCCAGTATGGCCTGATTGATTTTTTCCCAGGTCGTATCACTGATCTTGCTGATGGTTCGCTGTAACGCTGCTTTTCTGGGAATAACCTCCACGGGTAACCGGGCAAATGCCTGGAATGATTGCGAATCCAGCAGGTAGAACGCCAGCTCCTCGTAACTCACCTGCCGGTATTGCTTGAGAATTGCACAGCGCAGCACTGACTCCACTGGCATGCCTTTGCGACCACAATCTGTAACCTTTGCCTCCAGGAGATCGGTTACCACCCATTCCAGTACCTCAGGATGATCATCCAGCCAAGTGGAAATGGCTTGTAATTCCTGTCCGATCTCGTGATCAACGAAAAAATGAAATATACTACGCTGGACAGTGCATTTTTGTCGCATTGTTATCTCCGGTGTGGGATGGTTTCATTATGTTTCAATGACTTAGTGCATAATTATACCATCCAACACCGGATTTATCAGCACCTTTTGGCGGCTTTTTGTTTGTATTTCAATGTTTTAGCATTTATAGATGGGAACAAACCTAGTTATCCACTTCCCGGTTACGCATTTAAACACACCTGTTTGTAACGCATGATTGAAAATGCGCTGGCTCATGATGAGAGCAGCGCTGGCTTGTTACATCAGAGAAGCGCTGACTTGTTCAGCGTTTCTTCAGGAATGTCTAAATGTTTTTTTCTTTGTTTTTGCGACAAAAAATTGTCGTACTGGCTTTGCTGGGGCTTTACCTCATCCCAGCTTATTCAACAGCGCAAGATAGCTGTAAAGCGTCGCTTATTGATTCACTGGACAGTCTGGTTAGGCAGTCGTTGGCCTGCAATGGCGCGCAACAGGCGTTGCAGGCCCGGTGGCAGGCGCAACGCCTTGACAGCGAAAGTGAAGGCCGCTTGGATGACGCCCAGGTGATGTTGACGATGGCGCCTCAGACCTTTGCAGACAATCAATCTTCTGATGGCTATATCGTTGAATTAAGCCAGCCGTTGCCCTGGTTTGGCGTTTTGTCGTTACGTCAGCGCATTTCTTCCGCACGAGCCGATGTTCGGGCGGCGCAGGAACAACAGGGGCGGGTCAATCTGGCCAAGCAGATTCGATTGGCCTATGCTCAACGCCAATACCATCAACAATTATAGAAGTTACGCATTGACAACAGATCGAAATTTTGGGTTTAAATGATTCATATTTGGCATAAAGGTGTCGATAAACGAAGCCATAACATCGTTGAATAAATTCCGCTGTACGCTATAGCAATTATTAATCACGTCTGCAAAGCTCAATTTTTGTAATTGAACAAAGCCACAAATTGCAGAAAAAATATGATTATTTATTGCTCTTTTATTGCGAACATGGAACCGCTCAATATTACACACCTGCTTTATTGCCCGATGATATTGCTCAATCTGCCAATGCCTGTCATGTTGTTCGGTAAATGCTTTCTTGTCAAAAACAGCGGTTTTTTCTTCATCAGGTAGTGAACTTATGTAATGGCGAACTTGTTCTTTCAAGGTCGTCCGAAATAATTTCACATACCCAAAATTTTTGAGCCAAACCATTAAGCCGTCTTCCGGGATTTCTAATTGCCTGACTTGAACCCATGAACCTTTTTCAACAGAGACTAATCGATTACCTTCCACTGCAAAGAATAATCCTGTCTGATGATTTCTTATCAATTTAAGATTATCCACGCAACTGTACCAGCTATCTCCTGTTATAAAACCAGGTTCTAGTCCCCAAGCTAATACTTCGGTCAGCATGTCTTGAAAATAGTCATTTTTTGTCTTTCCTTCCGCCTTATCGACCACCCGGAAATTCAGTGGTTGGTGTTTTCCTTGAATGTCTGTGTAGTACAACGTGACAAGATTGATTCCCTTGACTGCTCTATGATGTTTTCCCGACCAAAAATAACTGACATATGCCATATATTGGCTATAAGGTTTATCAAGAACACTATCGTCAACACTCAAGGTTCCGCCCTTTAAATTCAGGCTTGCGCTGGCTTCATTGTATAAATCTCGCCCAGTGTAATGCTCCCGATTTAGAAATCGATTTACGCTATCATGTGATATTGACATGACTTCTCCTAATCGTCGACAACCAGCTTGTTTCGGCTCACTTAATAAAAAACCAATATACATGGGTAATGTACAGCAGGCTGTTGAGGGGCGTGTTATTTCTCTTATCAAGGTTTGCCTTGCATTGACTTTGGGATTTTTTAAACCCATAGTTTAACATTGCCTGTCAATGCGTAACTTCTAAATTATTACGCATCAATCAACACCATCAGAAATTGTGGCGGACCTTCGTCGCTGTCGCCCGGGCCAAATATGCGGCCGGAATGACGGGAAAATCTTCTGTGTTGCAGGCCATGCACGCCCGTCATCTATTGCAGCAGGAAGCGCTGGAGTTACAGGCGATGCTGGTCAGGGATGAAAGCGAACTAAAAAGACTGGGAAATTTCAATGCAAAAACCAACATCGATCTGGATGGCGGGATACCACTGACCCGTTTGCCCGAAGATCTGGCGCCGCGATTACTGGCCAGTCTTAATCAACAAGCGCTAATATAAAAGCAACAGGCGCTGCAACGACAGAAGGCGCATGAATTGTCATTGGCGGAAAAAGATCGTTATCCGGCGGTCAATGTGGTAGCCCGTTACAACAGTTTATGGAATCAGGATGCCAAGCGCTGGCAGGTGGGCGTCGCGATGAATCTGCCTTTTGATCTGAACAAGCGCCAAAGCCGGGAAGAAAGTCTGCGCGCCGAGCAACAGGCTTTGCGTTGGGATTTGCAGGATCTTCGCATCACTTTACGCGAGATGCTGACGCAAACGCTTGCATTCTGGCGACAGGCGCAACAGGTGCATGAACTGTATGTCCAGGAAATATCACCATTGGCCAGGGAAAATCTGGATGCCGCACTGGTGGAATATCAATCCGGGGAAGGTGATTTTCTGACCTTGTTGACAGCCGAGAGCCAATTGCTGACGGCTGAACGCAAAAGATTGAAAGCATTACGCGATCAATATGCGCAATACGCCCAATTGCTGGCGGTTACCGGCGTGGTGTTCGCCTCGGAATGGCGGCAGGAGCATGAATATGAGTAAATCGGCATGGTCGTTGAACAAAGAATACAGTGTGGGCATTTCAGCGCTGTTTGTATTGATTTTACTGACGCTCTGGTTTGTTCAGCAGGATTGGGAAGGGGGGATAACGCTTCTGCAGGCAATGCCGAATTTATTCAGGCCGGACCTTTTAACGTAGCTGTTTCGTTGCTGTCCGGCAAACCTGAAGTCGGCAAAAACCGCTTGCTGATTGAAATAAGCGATCAAAAAAAACAGCCGCTCGATAATGTCCGGCTTAAAGCCATTGCCACCATGCCCGCGATGGGCTCGATGCCGGCGATGAAGGCTCAGGCAGATATTTCGCCGCTTGGCGGCGGGCGTTATCAAGGCGATTTCGAGTTGCCGATGGCCGGCAGTTGGGTGCTGGTGGTCGAGGCGGTGAGCGATGACAGTCACCATGTAGATTTGGTGTTTGATATGGCGACAGGCCGCGAAGGGCTTCATCGGGTTTCGTCCACGCCGGTTGGCGATGTCGCTTATTATACCTGTTCGATGCATCCCTCGGTCAGATCGGCCACGCCCGGAACTTGTCCTATTTGTGGCATGGATCTGGTTCCCGTCACTCACAAAGAACAGCAAAAAGGCGGCGTGATGGTTGAAGAAGGCCGTCGTCAAACGATCGGGGTGAAAACCGGCCCGGTGATACGCCGTGCTTTTGCTGTCCCGATCCATTTATATGCAGAAGTTCAGTATGATGAAACCCGCTTGACCGACATCAGTTTACATTTCGATGGCTGGATAGGCCAATTGAAGGCGGGGTATGAAGGCCAGCGTATTCAACAAGGCGCAATTTTATTCACGGTTTACAGTCCGGAATTATTGTCCTTGCAGGAAGAATACCTGCAAACGCTGCGCTACAGCCGTCATGGTTCTAGCCGTCAACGTGCTGCCCTGATCGCCGCCAGCTGCAAACGGCTGAGACTGTGGGGCTTGAATCCGGCGCAAATCCAGTGGTTGAGCAAACAGGGCAAAGCGGTGGATTATTTACCGATTTTTTCACCGGTCGATGGTGTATTGTTGAAAAAAAACATTATTCAGGGTTCGGCCTTCAAACAGGGCCAATCCTTGCTCCGGTTGGCCGACCCGGGGGCGTTGTGGATCGAGGCTCATGCTTATGAACACGATTTACCTTCCATTCAGCCAGGCATGGAAGCCAGCGTTCGCCTGACCAATGTCAACCGGCGTTTTAAATCTACTGTATTACAGATAGACCCTTTTATAAACAATTCCAGTCGAACAGCCAGGCTACGGCTGCAAATACCGCCATCGGAGCAAGGGCTGTATCCAGGCATGTTTGCCCAGGTAAGGTTGAAAGCGGATTTTGGCGAACAATTATTGATACCGGATGAAGCCATTCTAGTTTCCGGTGAAAAGCGTATTGTCTTTGTCGACAGGGGCCATGGCCGGTTGCAACCAGTCAGAATACGCACGGGGTACAGCGATGGCGTCTATACCATTGTCCGCAAGGGCTTGAAGGCGGGTGACAAGGTGGTAGTTCGGGTAATTTCCTGATAGCCGCGGAAAGCAAACTCAAGTCGGGGATCAACCAATGGTAGAACGTAACCCGGAAAAACCACTTCCCATTCGCCGGAATCAAGCTGGGTCGCCAGGCTGATCGCCTTGTGCGCCGACAAACCCGGCATCACCCTGTTGCTGGTCGCGGTTCTGTCCGTATGGGGTTATCGCAGCTTTTTTCAATTACCGCTGGATGCCATTCCGGATTTGTCCGATGTGCAGGTGATCGTTTATACCGAATGGCCGGGACGCAGTCCGGATCTGGTGGAAGATCAGATCACTTATCCGCTCACCAGCGCCTTACTGTCCGTACCTAATGTGCGTTTTGTCCGAGGACAGAGCATGTTTGGCACCAGCTTTGTCTATGTGATTTTTGAGGAAGGGACCGATATTTACTGGGCGCGCTCCAGAGTATTGGAATTTCTCAGCACTGCGGCCAGCCAGTTGCCGGACAATGTGCAACCCACATTGGGACCGGATGCAACCGGAGTGGGTTGGGTGTTTCAGTATGCTCTGGTGGATAAAACCGGGCAGCATGACTTGGCCGAATTGCGCGCCATTCAGGATTTCAAACTGCGATATTGGCTGGGCGCTGTCGAAGGTGTGTCGGAAGTCGCTTCCATCGGTGGTTTTGTCAAAGAATACCAGATCCATATCGATCCTTTCCGGCTGGCGAGTTTCGGCATTACACTCGACACGGTAGCCCGGGCGGTGCGCCGCTCCAATAACGATGTCGGCGGCAGGGTCATAGAAATCGCCGGACACGAACATTTTATCCGGGGCCGGGGCTATCTGAAATCCATCGATGATTTGAAAAAAGTCATCATCGGCGTGGATAAACATCATGTGCCGATAAAACTGTCTCAAGTAGCTGATATTACCCTGGGGCCAGGGCTGCTGCGAGGTGTGGCGGAGCTGGATGGCGAAGGTCAGACCGTGGGCGGCATTGTCGTTATGCGTTATGGCGAAAATGCGCTGAAAGTCATCGAGCGGGTCAAGCAACGTCTTGAAAATGTGAAGCCGGGCTTGCCGCCCGGCGTGGAAGTGGTGGTCACCTATGACCGCTCCAGCCTGATTGAGCGGGCCATCGTGACACTTGAAGATACACTGATTGAGGAAATACTGGTGGTTTCTTTGATCATTATTGTTTTTTTGTTGCATGTCCGCTCGGCGCTGGTGGTTTGCATCACCTTGCCAATCGCTATTTTGCTGGCGTTCATTCCGATGGCTCTGCAAGGCTTGACAGCCAATATCATGTCTTTGGGCGGCATTGCGGTGGCGATTGGCGCGATGGTCGATGCCGGAGTGGTGATGATGGACAATATCCATAAAAAATTGAGTCAGGATGATAAGCGGAACCCGCGTAAAATAGTCATTACTCAGGCGATGCAGCAGGTGGGACCCAGCGTGTTTTTTTCGCTGCTGATTATCACGCTTTCATTCATACCGGTTTTTTCGCTGGAAGCGACCGAAGGCCGTCTGTTCAAGCCACTGGCTTTCACCAAAACCTATAGCATGGCGTTTGCCGCATTGTTGTTGGTGACGCTGATTCCGGCATTGGCGGTGTTATTGGTGCGGGGTAATATTCGTTCCGCTTCGAATCCCGTTAACCGCTTTTTGAACAAGCTGTTTTTGCCATTGATCAAAGTATCGATACGTTTTCGCTGGATTGTCGTGGCGGTGTCATTGCTGATGTTGATTTTGACCTGGCCAGTGATGCGTCAATTAGGGAATGAATTTATGTCGCCTCTGAATGAAGGCAGTATTCTGTATATGCCTACCGCCTTGCCGAGCATGTCGATTACCCAGGCGGGCGGGGTTTTAGAGGCCATGGATAAACAATTGAAAAGTTTTCCTGAAGTTGAGCATGTATTCGGAAAAATAGGCCGCTCCACCAGCGCCACCGATCCTGCGCCCTTATCCATGGTGGAAACCGTGGTCACCTTGAAACCGAAGAGTCAATGGCGGGAAGGTCTGAGCTGGGATGATCTGATCGCCGAAATGGATAGCGCACTCGATTATCCGGGAATGCCCAATGTTTGGTGTGGATGCCGATCCAGACCCGAACCGAAATGTTGGCGACAGGCATCCGCAGCACCTTAGGTATTAAAGTCTTTGGCGATGAACTGGGCCAGATTGAAGCGACTGCCGTCAAGCTGGAAAAAGCGTTATTGCATGATACGAGGACGGCCACTTTTACCCGCAGCGCATTTGCCGAGCGATTGACGGGAGGGTATTTTCTGGATCTTGATTTCCAGCGCGATGCGTTGGTCCGTTATGGCTTGAATGTTCAGGATGTCGAAGATGAACTGCTAACTGCCGTAGGCGGTTTGCCAGTGACGCAAACGATCGAAGGCAGGGAGCGCTATCAGGTTTTGCTGCGTTATGGCCGGGATTACCGGGATTCTGTCGCCCGTTTGGAAAAGATTTTAGTGACCAGCCAGACAGGCGATCAGATTCCCATGGCGGAACTGGCGAAGATCAAATTTCGCACCGGCGCGCCGATGATTCGCAATGAAGATGGGCAATTGGTTGGCTTTGTCTTTATCGATATCAAGGGCGATATCGGCGTGGCCGATTATGTCGATCTGGCTAAACAGGTCATCGCCGAACAGGTTGCCTTGCCCGCCGGCTATCGGCTGGACTGGGCTGGACAGTTTCAATACTTCGAACGCGCCAAGGCCAAACTTAAATGGGTGGTTCCCACCACCTTGCTGGCGATTTTTTTATTGCTGTTGTTTCATTGTGGGCGTGTCGCCGATACCTTGTTTGTTCTCAGCGCCATGCCGTTTGCATTGATCGGCTCTGTCTGGCTGTTATCCTGGCTGGATTACAAATTGAGCGTCGCCGTCTGGGTGGGTATGATCGCCATGGCCGGGCTGGCCGCCGAATTGGGATTACTGATGTTTCATTATCTGGACCAGGCCTTGCAGGAAGGTCACCGTCAAAATCCGGATATGCAGCCTGCCATTCTCGTCGAACAGATTGCGATGGGCGCGGCCGAACGCATACGACCGATGATGATGACGGCCCTGACCTTATTGGTGTCATTGATTCCGATTCTGCTCAGTGAAGATACCGGTGCGGATGTGATGAAACGCATTGCCGCTCCAATGGTGGGTGGAACCATCTCGGCCTTGCTGATGGTGTTGCTGGTTTTCCCGGCGTTATATGTATTGTGGAAACTGCCGAGGATTATTCATCATACCAAACAGCAGGCTGGAAGCGGAAAGGACAATATCTAAGGAATCGTTGAGCAAATCAGAGCTTCCCACGACACAGGGACTTGTCGTCAAAATCGATAGTTGTAATCTATTGATTTTGAGAAAGAAGCGTAAATCGCATTTGCGCTTTGCGGTCGCTGACAGTAGGGATGATTTGTTCAGTGCTTTTCCCTAAATCAATGGACAGTAGATACCTGGGGCTGAGTGACTAAAACCCGTCGAGCCGTCCAGAATTTGCGCTTCCAATAAATATTATCCATTTTTGACAGCGTCACCTTTTTTTTGACGCCACTGGATACATGCAAAAATATGCCATTTTCAACATAGATGCCGACATGACGGTTACCCCAGCCGGTTTTGAAAAACACCAGATCGCCTGCTTTCAGGCGGTTTTTGGAAATAGCCATGCCCTGTTTGACCTGGTCTGATGTCGTGCGCGGCAGAGTCAAACCGAATTCATTCTGGTAAATACGGTAAATCAGGCCAGAACAATCAATGCCGTTTTTATCCAGTCCACCGTAGCGGTAAGGCGTGTTTTTCCAGTGTTGATATTGCCGGTATATTTTCTGAACGATAAGGGGTTTTTGCGGCAGAGAGGAAGCGCTTTCGCTTACTGGTTCACTGCTTTCATGTATAAACTGTTTTGGCGCTTCCGTGGCGCAACCGCCTAACAGTACAATTAGCTTGATGGAAAAGATCAGCTGAAAAAAGCGTATTTTTCTAGGAGGCTGTCGGGTTATGGGGTTCATGACGAGACGAGTGGGAAATCGAGGGGATTTTTTTGCTATTTTGGTAGCGCTACGTGGTGCTACGCAACGAAAAAGAGCAGAAAAATACGCCGCATCCGCTGTCGCAGTAGAATCATCCATAATTCGACAGCCTCCTAGTGCAAACAAGCGTAAGTTCTCACTCTATTGAGTAAGTGGCTTAGCCTGATACGTCCAACGAAAAGGCTTAGCCATGGTTTCATTGAAATATTTTATGAAATCCGCTATTTTTTTGTTTAAATCCTCTTTAGATTTAAAGTTGCCGCGCCGGATTACTTTACGCATTAAAATAGAAAACCAGATCTCTATCTGATTAAGCCATGAACAATGCTTAGGGGTAAAATGAAAAACAACCGGATGGTTTGGGTTAGTCAAAAAAGCAGTACGACTTTCCATTGATTTCAAAATACCCTCTTTTCCTTTAACCCCTGATTCTCCTGAATACGAAATTTTTTCGGCAATTAATCGAACCACCGATTCTGAACAATGTGTATTGAGATTATCCATGACTAAATGCCAATGGGTTTGTTTGGGTTGTTGATGAAAAAGCAGGTTCAAAAACCCGGCAAAATCTTGCTCTGTTCGAGTTTCTCCTATACTTCCCATTACTTCTCCCGTGGCCACATCAAAACCTGCAATCAAGGTCTGGGTACCATGTCGAATATATTCAAATTCTTGTCGCTCAATTTTTCCTTTCTTCATCGGCAATATCTGCGCTGCTCGCTCTAAAGCTTGAATCCCTGTCATTTCATCAATCGAAATCGTTTTGATGCCTTGCTCTTCCCGCTCCAAAGCCCGTTGGCAGGTTTCGCAAACATCTTGACACCTCTCGTCGAAGTATTCATCTTTTTTTGCCGTCAACCAGCCTTTCATCCGGTGGGGTTGCAGGTCCGCTTCTTTTTAAAAAGCGCCCAACAGAGCGCTGTGAAATATAATCAACAATGCCCCGTTTTATCGCTTCATCGGCTATTTCTTGTTGCGTCCAATGAGTGATCGGGCGTTGACTATCCTCTGGGCGTTCGCAGGCTATCGCGATAATGCTGCAAATTTGCTCCGCCGTATAGATAGCAGGCGCACCGCTTCGCGGTGCATCTTGAAGCCGGGCTAAAGGATTTTCTTGTTCACGGTTCTGTAACCAGCGTTTTCGCCAATTTTGAACAGTTGTCCGTCCAGTTTTTAACTGGCGCATGGTTTCATGTACACTAATGCCTTCATCTGCCAACAATATAATACGGCAACGTGTCACCAAATTCTGAGGACTTGTATGTTTACGCACTGTGCCTTGCAATAACGTGCGTTGTTCTTCTGTTAAACTGATTGGGGCTGCTGTTAGACGTGGCATGATATCACCTGCTGAATTTAATATAGTATTATTCAGCATATTACAATATATTCCTCATAGATAGCATTGGTGTTTTCGCTTCTGCGCACTAGTCTTTTTCATTTGAATTGACTGTTTACGAAGTGAGGATGCCGGCAAAATTTTCGCTTCGCCAAATTGGTTTTATTCCGTCTGGCATAGGTGCCAGTCTGCCCAGTTCCACCCAGCGGTTGTCTGGATTGTGAAAGTCGGAACCCTGGGATGCCATAAAATCAAATTGTCTGGCAAAATGCAGGCTGCGTTGAATATCATCAACCGAACTTTGGCCGGTGACGACTTCAATGGCGGCGCCACCTGCGTGTTTAAAGGCTGTCAGGGCTTTTCGTAACCAGCTGGCCGTCATTTTATAGCGCAGTGGATGCGCAAGGACGGCGACGCCGCCAGATTCAGTGATCCAGTGTACCGTGTTTTCAAGACTGGCCCAGGTGGTGGCGACATAAGCTGGTTTGCCCGCTCCCAGGTATTTGTCAAAGGCTTCCTGAAAGCTGTCGACGTAATGATTCTGCAGTAAAAATTCGGCAAAATGCAGGCGCGTCACCATCGTCTCTCCGGCTTGTTGGCAAACCGCTTCCAGTGCGCCGCCGATGCGTTTTTTGTTCAGTTTTTCGGCAATTTTAGCCGCTCGTTCGATACGGATTTTTTGCTGTGTCTCGATGCCGTCAAATAAGGCAGGGTGTTCCGGGTCAATTCCCAGGCCAACGATATGCAGGCATTTTTTTTGCCAGCTGGCTGATAATTCAATCCCGGGAATCAGGGTGATGTCCTGTTGTTCAGCGGCAATTTGTGCTTCTTTCAATCCATCCGTAGTGTCGTGGTCGGTTAACGCAAGATGAGTTACACCCTGAAGTTTGGCGCGTTTGACGACTTCAGCAGGCGTCAGTGCCCCATCTGAAGCGGTCGAGTGGCAGTGCAGGTCGTATTTTTCGGCAGTCATTATTGATATTCACTATAAAGTTTGGCGTATAGACCATTTTGCCGGATCAATGTTTCATGTTTGCCTTGTTCGCAAATTTTACCTTGTTCAAACACATAAACATGGTCGGCTTGCTTGATGCTGCTAAGCCTGTGGGCAATGATCAGCGTAGTTTTGTCTTGCAGGAATTCATTCAATGATTCATGCAGGCGGTATTCAGTTTGAGTATCCAGCGCGGAAGTCGCTTCATCCAGAATCACGACTTTAGGTTGACTGACTATCATCCGGGCAATGGCCAGGCGTTGGCGTTGACCGCCCGACAAGCGCATACCATGTAAACCAATGATGGTATCCAGTTGTTTGGGGAGCGATTTTATGGTCGATTTAAGCTGGGCGATGTCAAGCGCCTGCCATAATTCCTGGTCGCTGATATTGCGGCCCAGAGTCAGATTCATGCGAATCGTATCATTGAACAGGGCGGGGTGTTGTAAAACAGTGGCGACATTTTCCCTGACCACTTCCAGGCCAATTTGCGTGACGGGAATTTCATCGAAATAAATCATCCCTTTTTTGATGGGATACAGACCAATCAAGACCTGCGCCAGGGTGGATTTTCCTCCGCCACTGGCGCCAACCAAAGCAACCTTTTCACCTTTGCCAATGGTGAGATTGATACCGTTTAAAACCGGTTCATCCTGATAGCGAAAATGCAGATCTTCAATACGGATGGAAACGGTGGTTTGGTTTTTAAACGGGTTTTTCAGGTGCGGGTAATGGGGTTCTTGTTTTAATTGGGTAAGTTGATTGATGCGCTCCAGTGCGCCTTTGGCGGCGAAGAAGGCTTGCTGGATGCCTAAAATTTCCTGCACTGGGGACATCATAAACCATAAATAACCAAATACCGCCAGCATTTCGCCGATGGTTAAATCTGAATACAACACCATCAGCATGGCAGTGGCGCGAAAAATATCAAAGCCGAATAAAAATACCAGAAAGCTCAGCCTGACAGCAGTATCGCTTTTCCAGGCAAATACACTGGAGCGTTGTTTAACGGCTTTTGCGGCCTCGATCAATCTGCTGTAATAATATTTTTCCCGGTTGCAGGCGCGGATTTGATGAATGGCTTCCAGCGTTTCGGTCAAGGCTTGCTGAAATACGGCGTAAGCCTTGTTTTCCTGGGCTTTGAGGTGTTTGACTTTTGAACCGATGGCACGCGCGAAAAAAATCACTACCGGATTCAGAAAAATAATGAACAGACCCAGTTTCCAGTGCATCCACAGCAAGATGATGGCGGTACCCAAAACGGTCAGGCAGGCGACCAATAACTTGCTGATGGTGGTGCCGATAAAACTGTCGATGGTATCGAGGTCGGTGACCAAATGGGTGACAATATTGCCACTGCCGAGGCTTTCGTACTCCGACATGGAGATGAGCTGTAAATGATTGATCAGTTTTTTGCGGATACGGAAGACCACATCCTTGGCAATGAAACTGAACTGGCGGGTCTGAATAATATTGAATATCAGGGCAATAAACCGCAACAGAACACTGGTGAGCAAGATAATGGCAATATATAAAGCTGGCTGTTGCCACTCCGGCGGCGTGAGGGAATTGATGAAATGGACGATAGCGCCCGGTTTGTCCAGCAAAACTTCATCAACCAGTAACGGCATCAACAAGGGAACCGGAACACTGGCAAGCGTTGCCAAAACGGCGATAAAATGAGCGATTACCAGCTGTTTTTTATGCTTTAGGGCAACTCGGGCTATATAACTCCAATTATAGTGATGTTTGTTTTGACTCACGAGTGTGTCAGGCATTCAGGAAAACGGCTATTATACCTTTCAAGATGAGATTGGATACATTCTGCCTGGAAAATTGCTCGGGGGCTTAAGGAATCGTTGAATAAATCAGTGTAGCAGGATGGGTGCGACTGCATGGATGCAGGAGGTAGAGCAACGCAGGAGCAGTTGCCGAGAGCGTTAGCGAAACCCATCGTTTGCAACTGTTTTTCGATGGGTTTCACTGCGTTTTACCCATCCTACATGCTGGATCAAGGTTCCCAAGCGGGAGCTTGGGAACCAGCAAAGAGAGACTCGTACCGCAAGGAATCGTGAATAAATCAGCGATTCCCTTTATGCATTACTCAGGTTTGGCCAAACTATTTTTCCATCGATTGGATAAATTGATTGGCCTCATCGATCGATTTTTCCATGGCGCGGATCAAGTTAGCGACATCCGATTGAATATCGCCTAAATCTTCTTTTAACGACGCAATAGCCTGGGTGTTGAGATTATGCTTTAAATACAATACCTGGTCTTTAAAAACGGCCAGTACCGGCTGCATTTTCGCTTCAGCCTTTTTCATCGCGCTGATCAATTGTTGATATTGACGCTTGGTTTTGGCCAGTTTTAGCTGGCTGTTGCGTTTTAACGATGGACTGCTGTATTGTTCAATTTCCTCTTCCCACTCAGCGAACAGGGCTTCGGAGACATCTTCAATATCCGCTATGCGTTTCCGGATTTCGTTGGCTTTATCCAGACTGTCCTGATAGGCGTCATTCAAACGATTGTAGACGTCTTCCAGGTCGCCACCGGAATAATTCGTCAATGCCTGAAACTGTTCCAGGGCGGAACTGAATTGCTGTTTGGCTTCTTCCTGAGTTTCACGGGCTTTTTCAACCCGGTGAATCATGACTTCCCGTTTTGGAATACCCATTTTTTCCAGAGTATTCAAATAGATCGAGGAGCAGCCGCTAATAAATAAAACAAAGAAAAAAACGATGTGATGGGTATTCATAAAAGGCATTTATAGAACTTAAGAAAAAAGAAACAGCTGATATTTTAGAGACTTAATGCTGGTTAAGCCACTATATTTACCTGTTGGGATAAAAAATATTGAAAATTTCATCAAAATCCAGCAAGGCTTTTTCGATAACTTCTGTAAAGTCTTCACCAGTGATATCCATTGGTTTCAAGTCTGGCAGCATTCCCGTTGCGACAAAAAATTGATTTCACGAATCATCGCGGCTAGTGGAGAAAGCGAGGTGTCTTGAGGAGCAAGCGAATGAGATTGAATGGTTTCGACCAGCAATTCAGGCAAATTCCAGGATTGACACAATACGGCTCCCATTTGATAGTGATCAAAACCAATAATTTGTTGTTCCAGTTTTGCTTCGCTTTGAGGGGGTCAAAGATTCTTCTGATTGGAGTAATAAGTCCACTTCGCGAGCCAGTTCGGGAAGGCGTCGATAAAAAACCAGTAAGCCAATATCGTGGAGCAGGCCACAAATAAAAGAAGACTCGTGATATTGGCCGCCTTTCAATTTATCTATTTCAGCGGTTATCAAAGCGCATTTCAGGCTACGGCTCCAAAAATCCAGCATTGACATGGCGCCAGGCAAGTCGGTGAAGCGTTCGATAATGATGGTGCCTAGCACCAAAGATTGTAATTCTTTAAAGCCGATCAGATTGATGGCCCGGTCTATAGAAAGAATCTGGGAAGGAAAGCCATAAAAAGCACTATTGACAATGCGTAGTAAGCGGGCCGATAGTGCCGGGTCTTTTTCGATTATATCCGCTGCATCATGAATATTTTTTTTAGGATCATTGATTGTTTCTTTAAGCGCCAGGTAAATGCTGGGAGGTGTGGTGAGCTGAAGATCACCTTTCAACAAATCGGTTGGAGTGAGATCTGATTGCACTGTATTCAACATTTGAAAAGCTCTTTATTGTTAACGATTGATGGCTTAGAAGACATATAAGGAATACATGAATGGATGTTGTGAGAAGGTTTCAAGCTTAAACATAGCCTGTTTTTGTTAAATAACAAGTATGCTGAGCGGATATTACGCATGTCATTCTTTGAAAATCGGTAGTATCTGGTTTTAGTCGCCTGTCATAAAAAGATATAATACGAGGAGGCTGTCCGAGAATAGAGAACCTACTACGGAAAAGCTGAAGTTGGCCAGATTTTCCCATTCTTTTCGTTAAATAGCGCAACTATTCGCCTCAAAGAATGAAAAAATCTGACTCAAATCAGCTTTCCCTCGCAACGGCTTCTATTCTCGGACAGCCTCCTAGTCTTTTAAATAACCTTGGGTCAGATAATGAATATCAAAGCTTATATGGAACAACTGGGACGCAATGCGCGTCAGGCCGGCCGAGAAATGAGCAAGGCCGAAACCGGCCGGAAAAATCTGGCCTTGACAAAAATTGCCGAAGCATTGGAAGCGGCCAGAGAGACACTGCGACAAGAGAACCAGAAAGATCTGCAGAATGGGCGTCAGAATGGTCTGGATGCGGCACTGCTGGATCGGCTGGAATTAAAGCCTTCGACCATTGACGGTATGATCGATGGGTTGAAACAGGTTGCTGCCTTGGCTGATCCGGTGGGTAGTATCACCGATCTGAATTACAGGCCCAGTGGTATTCAGGTGGGACAAATGCGGGTGCCTTTAGGGGTTATTGGCATTATTTATGAGTCACGTCCAAATGTTACTGTTGATGCCGCAGCACTTTGCTTGAAATCAGGCAATGCCTGTATTTTACGGGGCGGATCGGAGGCCATTCATTCCAACCAGGCTATTGCCGCTTGCGTTACGCAAGGCCTGACAGCGGCGGGCTTGCCGGAAACGGCGGTTCAAGTGGTCGAAACCACCGACCGGCAAGCGGTCGGTGAATTAATCACCCTGTCTGATTATGTCGATGTGATCGTGCCACGGGGCGGCAAAGGCTTGATTGAGCGGATTTCCCGTGATGCAACCATTGCCGTTATCAAACATCTGGATGGTATTTGTCATGTTTATATCGATAATGATGCAGATACAAAAAAGGCGATTGATATTGCTTTCAACGCCAAAACACATCGCTATGGCGTGTGTAACGCCATGGAAACCCTGTTAGTTGCCGAATCCATTGCACCGCAGGTGTTGCCGCCACTGGCGAAACAATACCAGGATAAAGGCGTGGAGTTGCGCGGCTGTCTGAAAACCTGTTCATTGATTCCGGACTGTAAACGGGCCACAGAAGAAGACTGGCAAACCGAATATCTGGCACCCGTGTTGTCGATTCGTATCGTGGCAGGAATCGATGAAGCCATCGAACATATCAACAAATACAGTTCGGCGCATACCGATAGCATCGTGACGGAAAACTACTCGTTAGCCCGTCGTTTTCTGCGCGAAGTGGATTCCAGCTCGGTCATGGTCAATACCTCGACGCGCTTTGCCGACGGCTTTGAATATGGACTGGGTGCGGAAATCGGTATCAGCACCGATAAGTTGCATGCGCGCGGGCCTGTCGGCCTGAATGGTCTGACCACTCTTAAGTATGTGGTCCTGGGCGAAGGCCATATTCGTCAATAATGCTCGGTGTTTATGGCGGAACTTTCAATCCGGTTCATTATGGCCACTTGCGAACAGCATTTGAGGTTAGCGAGTTTTTTCAGCTGGAACGGCTTCACCTGATTCCTTGTAAGAATCCAGCGCATCGTCAGCAGCCTGGCGTCAGTGCTGAAATAAGATTGCGTTTATTGCAACTGGCGATAGAGGGAATGTCCGGCTGGGTGGCTGAACGACGCGAACTGGATCGGCCAGGCCCATCTTATATGGTGGACACGCTGGCGTCATTACGAGCAGAATTTCCTGAGGAATCGATTATACTGTTTATGGGACAGGATGCATTTAACGGCATTGAAGGTTGGTATCGTTGGCAGCAACTTTTTGATTATGCTCATGTTGTTGTGATGACCCGGCCTGGTTTCCATCGCCAGACAGGCTCGAGATGGCTAAAAGACAAGCAAACCGAAACGGATCAATCGCTTCGGCAAGCAAAAGCAGGCGCGTTATTTTTTCAACCCGTCACCCCATTGGATATATCTTCAAGCAATATTCGTAAATTAATCCAGGCGGGAAGACAGCCAAAATTTTTAATGCCGGATAATGTTATTCAGGCAATTAATCAACAAAAACTATATCAACCAGGAAATTGAATGCAGGCAGAAGAATTACTGAAAGTCATCACAGACGTGATTGATGAAAAAAAAGGTGAAAATATTACCGTGCTGGATGTACGGGGAAAAACCAGCATTACCGACTACATGGTGATTGTTACCGGGACATCGGAACGACATGCTCGTTCGTTATGTCAGTATGTTTCTGAAAAAGTCAAAAAACTGGGAATCAGCCATCCGGGCTTTGAAGGAGGACCTGGGTCGGACTGGGTATTGCTGGATTTGGGGGATGTGATATTACATGTGATGACAGCCCAGGCACGGGAGTTTTATCAATTGGAAAAACTCTGGAGCATGGATGTCAACGAACAAAATGAAGAGGCGATCAACCAATAAGTCTGTTGCATACAAAATGACATAATACAGAGGCTGGCTCAAGATTCATCATGTTTGGCCGATAAGATAAACAGCTACACCGGAGTGGATTATGAATGGAAAAAATACTTTTTTCTGGTTTTGTTTGTTTGTCTTTACCCTTTCAGGTTGCGCCAGTCTGAATCGATCTTCATCGACACAGTCCAAAACCTTGTTATCCGCCAGTGGCCGCGCCAAAATTCAGCAAGCTTCAGGCCTGACTACATTGCAACGACGTTATAAAGCCGAGCAACAGGCAACCATCAATGCCTATCGGCAATTGGCCGCCTTGTTGTTTCAGCAACCCTTGGATGCTGAAGTTTCAGTGGCGGATAAGGTATTACAAGATGAGAAATTTCGCCTGTATTTTGATACTTTTTTGCGCGAGGCCGATATTCAAAGGCAAAATGATCCGTATGTTTCTCAGGTGGTTTTACATTTAAGCGTCACTGATCATTTTCGGCAATGCATGTCGGCGCTGAAAACTGTGCTACACTGTTTACAGGAAGAGAACAAAATAGCATTCAGCCGCATTGGTTTACGTGAAGCAACGCATAAAACAGTCAACTTGAATTGCCAGACTCCTGATTGCAGTGGTCAGCTTTCCATTGCCGGTTTCCGCCGTGAAAATCATTTGCTGAACAAGGCGCTGTTACAGGCAGGTTTGTATGATGTCGAATGGCTGCTAAATACTTCGGCGCAAATAGCAGTTCGTTATTTATTGTTGACAGAATTTCCACCGACCAATTAGCTTGTAGGATGGGTACGACTGCATGGATGCAGGAGGTAGAGCTACGCAGGAGCAGTTGCCGAGAACGAAGTGAAACCCATCGAAAAATAGTTGCAAACGATGGGTTTCGCTAACGCTCTACCCATCCTACGCTAGATAGTTAATGATTTAACTGATGTTACGCATTGAACAGGAAAATTGATTGCGTTTACAAATAACTTTTCAGGTAGGGTGGATTCGCCGCCAGGCAATCCACCGTTTTGAGGCGAGAGTGGTTTTTGACGTTTGATGGCGGTTTGCTGGCGCGAAACCGCCCTACACAAACGCACTTTTTTTGTAGTCGAGTGATGATTGCTCTCTGCGAGGAATTTCTCCTCGGCAATTAATCTGGGTGTCGATAACTTATGCGTAACATCTGTGATTTAACTTAATGGCAATGACGCAGAGCATGGGAACGAGGAAGTGGGTGCTGTACAAATCTGTTATTCGGCACTGCGAGTAGCATCAGTTTTTTATGAAATATGCCAAAATGATAGCCAATAAATCTTATATTTTTGCCATTGTTATTTTTCTGCTGTTGCCGGGCTGCGCCAGTCTGTCGGGCAGTCAAAAACAGTCGGCTGGGTCATCGGAAAAACAGGTCATTACTGCAGAAGGGCAAGCCAACATACAAAATGGGGCGGTTATAGAGGCCAGAATGCAGGCGATTCAGAATGCTATTCGGCAAGCGGCAAAATTGTCAAAAACCCAAACCACGTCCCGTAGTTTGGTCGCAAATACCAAAGTGGTTGATGAATGGCGAGAAAATAATATTTACAAGGTGCAGATTGTCGCGGTCGCAGGTCAGTCAGAAGGCTGTGTGCCCAGCTATAAAAAACGCATTGTCGCCACGGCATTCCCAATAGTGGCCAGCGGACAGATCAGCGGAAATGAATCTCAGGATTTGTATGGCGGTATCCCCAGGGAAATTGTCAATCAGCTGATGGAATCCGGTGATTTTATCGGCCGCAATCAAACGCGCACTGTAATCTACAGTCGTCCCGATCTGGCCCCAGAAATAATTACGGCAGGTCAATATCAAAACAACACCATTTTAAATCTGGCGCAAAAATTTAATAGTCAGTTTGTATTATCAGGCGTGATTCGTGATTTTGAAGTGGAATCGACTGAATATGTGCGTGGCGCCGGTTTGCTGGCTCAGGTCAAATCGGCCTTACGCGATGTTGCAGTGCGTCGGGGTATCACTATTGATGTCTATGTCCACGACGGCCTGAGCGGCTCATTGCTGTTTCAGCATCGTTATTCAGACTCCATTCTGGGGGATGTCTGGATTCCGGTGGGCTATTCTGTTGGCAGTGAGCGATTCAAGGCAACACCGGCGGGTGAGAAAATTTCCAGAATCATTCAGTTGGCCAGTGAAGATATACACCGGGTTTTCAGCTGTTATCCGTTTACCACACGTGTCGTCAGGATTACAGGCAATCAACTTGTCATTGCGGCGGGCGCACAGGATAAAGTCAAAAGCGGTGATCGTTTTGTACTGTATGGCGATCAACGCAGTTTTTCCAAATTGACAGACAGTCATCAGAATAAACAAGCGATAGGGTTATTGACTATCGATTCGGTCACTATTCGCTATGCAACCGGCCATATGGAAGTACTTGGCAATATTCGAAAAGTCAAGGTAGGGGATTGGGTGAAAAGCTGGTGAAAACATGTAATTGGTTATAAACGAATTACAAAAAGGTAAGTTAATGCATAAAAAAGAAAAAAGAATCGTAGTTCTTATTGATGCAGAAAATACGCAGTTGAGTTCTTTAACATGAAATGATCCATATCGAATGCGCATGGAGTTCTCAGCCGTGAAAAGGCTGCTTATCCATATTCAATGAAGTAAGCTGGCTTACCCCGGTTGTGTTATATAACCGAATTTTATCAGCGCTCTGATCCAGCGTGGTGCATTGCGTTTGACAGCCATTTCTTCGTAGTCGATGGTCGAATCCCGGAAATACTCGCCGCGACTAATCATGAAGTAACATGTCCGCAAAAGTTTGTGAGCCAGCGCAATGATGGCGCGTTGGTGACCTCGCCTAATCGCCAGTGATGTATATTTTGCCTGGAAAACCGATCGGGTTCGGCTGGCGGCATGGGCGCATTCGCAAAGCAGGCGACGCACATATGGGTTTCCTTTTCGCGTTCGTCCTGATTTGCGTTTGCCGGCAGACTCGTTGTTGCCGGGGTATATGCCCACCCATGACGCCAGCCGATCCGCACTGCCAAAGACAGTCATATCCGTTCCGATCTCAACAAGTAGCATGGCTGCTCCAATCAAATCAACACCGGGAATAGTCTGGAGCAATTGCAAAACCGTTTTCTCCTTCTCCAGTCCGGCCAGCAGTTGTGCATCGAATCTGGCTATGCGTGCTTCCAAATCCTGAATATGCTGCATCAGTTCATTCAGTACGAAGCGATGGTGCTCGCTCAACTCACCTTGCAGCGCCTCCAGTATATCGGCGCGCGGCGCTTTGAGACGATTGCTGGCCAGCTTCAACACATCATGCGCAGGCTGTCCTTCAATCAGCGCGTTAACCATGGCGCGCGCGGATTGCCCATGTACATCGCTGACCACCACGCCAAGCCGGATGCCGCCGTCGGTTAATACCTTGTGCAGTCTGTTCTTCTCAGCAGACAGCATCGACACCAACTTCTGTCGTTGACGTGAAATCAGGCGTAACTGCCGCATCTTTTCCGGTGGCACGAATGAACCGCGCAGCAGTCCGGCACGGGAAAGCATCGCCAGCCATTGCGCGTCGCCGATGTCCGTCTTGCGTCCCGGCACATTCTTCACATGCCGGGCATTGACGACCCTGGCGTAAATACCCACATGTTCCAAAGCTGCATATGGGCTTTTCCAGTAGATGCCGGTGCTTTCCATCACCACCTCATCCGGTGCGACAGACTGCACCCAATCGGCTAATGCACGTCGATCACGTTTGAATGCGCCAAACTGCCGATGCTCTGTCTGAATACCACCCTCGGCCTGTTCAACCATGGCGCAGGCGCTAATCTGCTTTTGGTGAACATCCAACCCGATGACTCGCTTGTGTATTGCAGTGAGTTCCATTTTTTCCTCCTTTACTCTATGATTGAGCCTGGAAGGTGGCGGTTGCCTGGATGATCTGCCTGAGGGCGATGTAAATCGTCAACGGCCCTTTTAACATTCGCTCTTAAAGAAGCAATCCGGGGTTCGAGTCATCCATGGCAGGCTACGTTAGCAGTCGGGTTCTAAGGCTCCAAAGTAAAGCGCAGTCTTTAACCGCCATCTTCCACAAGGAACTCTACAACATTTCATCATGCGGGGTGGCAATTCTTGCGATGATCGTTAGAGGCAATTCTTGCTGAAATATCTAAAAGTGGCTATGTGATTGTAAAAAGAGCATATGGTGATTGGGCTTTGCCCACTTTGAAAAATTGGAAAGCAACAATGAATGAACTTGCAATTCAACCAATTCAACAGTTTTCATATACACAAGGAAAAAATTCATCTGATGCCGCACTTATTATTGATGCTATGGATTTGCTGTATTCTGAGAAATTTAATGCTTTTGCATTAATTTCAAGTGATAGTGATTTTACAAAACTGGCGACTCGTATACGGGAATCACAAGTTTTTGTCTTTGGGGTTGGTGAAAGAAAAACTCCAATTTCATTTCGAAATGCATGTGATGATTTTCTTTATATTGATGTCCTTAAGACACTTGATTCCGAAGACAGCGAAAATGGACTGAAAAATAAAGTTTCACCGATAAATAAAAAGATTGTTCCAATTAGAAAAACTAAACAACAGCTTTGTATGGATGCAAAACTAATAAGTATTCTTCGAAATGCGGCCGAGGAATGTTCCGAAGACGATGGCTGGGCATCTTTATCAATCAGTGGGACATTAATTAAAAGACAATATCCTGATTTTGATTCTCGAAATTATGGGTATGCAAAACTTTCAGCCATGATCGAGGAAACAGGATTATTTGATATAAAACGAATGAAATTAAAGGGCACAAATGGGCGTAAGCTGTTTTATCGCGATAATCGAAAACATAAGACTAGCAAAGCCTGATAACGACACAAAAATTTGATTTAGTGCCTAAGACAATACGAGGTCTATATTCTATAAGTGGATTGGATATTTTGTTTTAAAACAATTTTCTACGCTTTGAGCACCCTACCACTTATCCCTATTCAGGCGGAACCGCTGTCGCTTGTTTTGCCCTAACTGGCATAACTATCTATACAACTTTTAAACTCTCTTTATTGCTGTAGGATGGGTTTCGGCTATCGCCTCTACCCATCCTACAAGCTGAGAAGATTGTAAGGTGGAACAAGCGTAGCGGTTCCGCCAGGCGATCAGCCTGCTTTGGCGATTTCGGCGCGCATATCGTCAATGACTTTTTTGTAGTCATCCTGGCCAAAAATCGCAGAACCTGCAACGAAAGTGTCGGCGCCGGCTTCTTTAATGGCGCGGATATTGTCCACTTTAACACCGCCGTCAATTTCCAGACGGATATCGAAACCTGATTCATCAATTCTTTGTCTGACCTGACGTAATTTGTCCAGCGCAGAAGGAATGAACGACTGACCACCAAAGCCTGGGTTTACCGACATCAACAAAATCATGTCCAGTTTGTCCATCACATAATCCAGGTGGTCTAAAGGCGTACCCGGGTTGAAAACCAGACCGGCTTTACAGCCATTGTCTTTGATCAATTGCAGGGTTCGGTCGATATGGACAGAGGCTTCCGGGTGGAAGGTGATATAGCTTGCGCCTGCTTTGGCGAAATCAGGAATAATGCGGTCGACAGGTTCGATCATTAAATGCACATCGATAGGCGCCGTCACGCCGTGTTTACGCAGTGCATCGCAAACCAGAGGGCCGATGGTCAGATTCGGGACGAAATGGTTGTCCATTACGTCAAAGTGTACGACATCGGCGCCAGCGGCCAGGACATTGTCGACTTCTTCACCTAAACGGGCGAAATCAGCCGATAAAATTGATGGGGCAATCCAGTTTTCAGTCATGATGTTATCCTCATGGTTTTAACAGTAGGGTGGTGTACATTAAAAAAACCCACCATTTAAATGATTTATTTTTTTCTTGACGTAAAGATCGGTAATGCTGCCGGTAATCATTTCAGCGGCAAAGGCAAAGGTTTCGGATAAAGTCGGGTGTGGATGAATGGTCAAACCGATATCTTCTGCATCCGCGCCCATTTCCAGTGCCAATACCGCTTCGGCAATCAATTCACCGGCATTGGGACCAACCATGCCGGCGCCAATGATGCGGCCGGTCTTTTTATCACACAAGACTTTGGTGACACCTTCATTTCGTCCCAAACTCAAGGAACGACCACTGGCAGCCCAGGGAAAGGCGCCTTTTTCATATTCAATACCCTGTTCTTTGGCCTGGTTTTCGGTAACACCCATCCAGGCGACTTCTGGGTCGGTATAGGCCACAGATGGAATAGTCAGCGCATCGAAAGCAGATTGTTGACCTGCGATCACTTCGGCCGCAACTTTACCTTCATGTACGGCTTTATGAGCCAGCATCGGGTTGCCGACAATGTCGCCGATGGCGAAGATATGCGGAATATTGGTGCGCATTTGTTTATCGACCGGAATGAAGCCGGCTTTATCAACCTGTACCCCAGCTTTATCCGCCGCAATTTTGGCGCCATTCGGACGGCGACCGACGGCTACCAGTACTTTATCAAAAACTTCCGATTCAGGTGCTTTGTCACCTTCAAAACTGACTTTCAATCCGGCATCGGTGGATTCGATGGCAGAGACTTTGGTTTTCAGCCAGATATTTTCGTATTGCTTCTTGATACGTTTTTGCAGCGGCATCACCAGGTCTTTATCGCAGCCGGGGATGATTTGCGGCATCAATTCCACAATGCTGATTTTTGAACCCAGGGCATGATAAACCGTCGCCATTTCCAGGCCGATAATGCCACCACCGACGATGAGCAGTTTTTCCGGAATATCTTCTAATGCCAAAGCACCCGTCGAATCCAGCAAACGCGGGTCATCATTCGGGAAAACAGGAATTTGGGTAGGTGCTGAGCCGGCCGCGATAATTGCATGCTCAAAAGTGATTGTTTGTATCCCGTCGTCACCACTGACTTCCAGTGTATTGGCCGATGTAAACTGACCGACGCCCTGCAAACGGGTAATCTTGCGCTGCTTGACCAGGCCATCGAGTCCCTGGTTCAATGTCTTGGTAACATTTTCCTTGAAGCTGCGAAGCTTATCCAGATCAATTTCAGGTTTGCCAAAACTGACGCCATGAGAAGCCGCCTCTTCAGCTTCATGGATGATTTGCGCCATATGTAACAATGCTTTCGAGGGAATACAGCCGACATTCAGGCATACGCCGCCCAATACCGGATATTTCTCCACCAAAACGACTTGTTTGCCCAGGTCGGCAGCACGAAAAGCGGCGGTATAACCACCAGGGCCTCCGCCCAGTACCAGAACTTCTGCATTGAGAGATGTAGCAGACATACTCTGACTCCTATTAAAGTATTAAGCGGCGAATATCGCCCAGATAAGATTTAACCGCTTCCATAAAGCGTGCGCCTTCTGCACCATCGATGACCCGATGGTCATAAGTCAGATCCAGTGGCAGCATGAGTCGTGGAATAAAGGCATTACCATCCCAAACCGGTTGCATTTTGGCGCGTGTCACGCCTAAAATGGCCACTTCCGGTGCGTTGACAATGGGTGTGAATGCCGAGCCACCGATACCGCCCAGGCTGGAGATGGTCATACAACCACCTTGCATATCGTTTGGCATCAGCCGGCCTTTACGCGCCAAGGCGCTTTTTTCGCCCAGTTCTTCTGATAATTGGAAAACGCCTTTTTTATCGACATCACGAATGACCGGGACGACCAGACCATTCGGCGTATCGACAGCAATGCCGATATGGAAATATTGTTTGAAAATCAATTTCTCGCCATCGGCTGACAAGGAACTGTTGAAAGCGGGAAACTGCTTCATGGCCGCAACCAGCGCCTTCATGATGAAGACCAGGGCGGTCAGGCGGATTTCATTGTTTTTATCGGCATTGGTGGCTTTGCGGAAGGCTTCCAGTTCGGTGATATCCACTTCGTCATGATAGGTCACCATCGGCAGATTCAGCCACACCCGCGTCATGTTCTGGCCGGTCAGTTTTTTGATTTTGCTTAATGGTTTTTCTTCGATTTCACCAAACTGGCTAAAATCGACGGCTGGAATGGCCGGAATACCCGCGCCGCCTTGTGTAGCGCCGGACTGGACAATGTTTTTAACGAATTTTTTAACATCTTCTTTTAAAATTCGCCCTTTACGACCGCTGCCTTCTGGAATCTGGTGAATGTCTACACCCAGTTCCCGGGCAAACAGACGTACGCTGGGGGTCGCATGGATTTTATGCGCCGCATCACTCATCGGTGTAAGGGCTGGGCGGTCGGTTGCCGCAGCTGACTGTTCGGTTTTGGCCGGCGGCGCTGTTTCGACTTTTGTTTCCTCAGGCTCGACAGGAGTGGCCGGCTCTTCAGCAGCTTTGTTGGCGGGTTCTGCTTTTTCTTCACTACTACTGGCGGCAGCATCACTGCTTACAGTAACCACCAGGGTTCCTTCGCTGACTTTGTCGCCTACTTTAATATGAACCTGTTCAACGGTACCTGCTGCACTGGCCGGCAAATCCATCGTGGCTTTATCCGTTTCCAGAACAGCCAGGGTTTGTTCCAGTTCTACCTTGTCACCTGGCTGAACCAACACTTCGATAACATCGATATTATCGACATTGCCCAGGTCAGGAACTTTAATTTCTTGTGTCGCCATTTAAAAAACCTTTTATTAACGTGTCCACGGTGCGTCTACATCCGTGTCAATATTATATTTAGCCAATGCCACCTCAATTTTCTTTGCGTCCAGATCACCTTGTTCGACCAGGCTGTATAGGGCCACAACTGTAATATGATAGCGATCCACCTCAAAGAATTTGCGCAGATTTTCACGGGTATCTGAGCGGCCAAAACCATCCGTTCCCAATACGCGATAAGGTTGGCTGATGTAAGGACGAATCTGATCGGCGAACAGGCGCATGTAATCAGTCGCGGCAATCACAGGTCCTTTGGCTTTTTCCAGTAATTTGCTGACATGCGGCTGTTTAGGCTTACTGTCTGGATGCAAACGGTTCCAGCGTTCACATTCCTGACCATCGCGCGCCAGCTGGGTAAAACTTGGGCAGCTCCAGAGATCGGCTTCAACCCCCCAGTCATCGCGTAATAATTCCGCAGCTTTAATAGCTTCGCAGAAAATAGTGCCGGAACCCAGAAGTTGTACACGAGGTTTGTTGCTACGGATGCCTGCGCCTTTTTTGAACAGATACATGCCTTTGAGAATGTCCTCTTCAACACCTTCCGGTATGGATGGGTGTTCATAGTTTTCATTCATCAGGGTGATGTAATAAAACACATCTTCCTGATTGGCGTACATGCGTTTCAGGCCATCATGAATGATGACGACAAGCTCATAAGCGAAAGTCGGGTCGTAACTTAAACAATTCGGTACGGTAGCCGACATCAAGTGGCTGTGGCCATCCTGGTGCTGTAAGCCCTCACCATTCAAGGTGGTGCGACCAGCAGTTCCGCCTAACAGAAATCCGCGGGTGCGTTGATCGGCAGCGGCCCAGATCAAATCGCCGACACGTTGAAAGCCAAACATGGAGTA
Organism: Methylomarinum sp.; assembly: GCA_965277025.1. GTDB lineage: Bacteria > Pseudomonadota > Gammaproteobacteria > Methylococcales > Methylomonadaceae > Methylomarinum. The sequence goes on along the minus strand of OZ255706.1, from coordinate 2,380,015 downwards.
ATAGATGAAAAATGGAATCATCGGTACACCGTGTGTGGAATAGGCCGTACCTGCTGCAATGAAGTCACACAGACCGCCTGCTTCGTTAATACCTTCCTGAAGCACCTGGCCGTGTTGATCTTCCTTGTAGAACAATAATTGTTCAGCATCTTGCGGGGTGTACAGCTGACCGACATGAGACCAGATGCCTAACTGACGGAACATACCTTCCATGCCGAACGTGCGGGATTCATCCGGTACGATGGGCACGACGCGCTTGCCGATTTGTTTATCTTTGACCAGCGTGTTCAGAATACGCACAAAGGCCATGGTGGTGGAAATTTCATGGCCTTCTCCCGGGCCTTGCAGCATTGCCTTGAAAGTATCAAGGGAAGGAATTTCCAGCGGGTAGGCCTTTTCTTGTCTGGCGGGCAAATAGCCGTCCAGTTCAGTTCGGCGTTGGCGCAGATAGGTCAGTTCTTTGGAGTCTTCCGGCAGCTTCAGATAAGGCAGGTCTTCCAGTTCTTCATCGCTTACGGGTAATTGGTAGCGATCACGAATATTACGGATCGACTCCATACTCATTTTCTTTTGTTGATGGCTGGTGTTTTGTGCCTGTCCAGAGGCTCCCATGCCATAACCTTTAATCGTTTTGGCCAGAATAACAGTGGGTTGACCGGTATGTTCGGAAGCGGCTTTATAGGCGGCAAATACTTTTAACGGATCATGACCACCGCGATTCAGTTCCCAGATATCGCGGTCAGTGTAATCGGCAACCAAGGCTTGCAGTTCCGGCGTATTGAAAAATTTTTCCCGTACATAAGCGCCATCTTTGGATTTGAAGGTCTGGTAATCACCATCGACACATTCCATCATGCGTTTGACGATCAGACCGTCTTTATCTCTCGCCAACAGAGCATCCCAGCGACGCCCCCAGATAACTTTGATGACATTCCAGCGTGCGCCGCGGAAAACACCTTCCAGTTCCTGAATGATTTTACCATTGCCGCGCACCGGGCCATCGAGCCGTTGCAGATTACAATTGATAACAAAAATCAGATTATCCAACTGCTCACGGCCGGCCATGCCGATAGCACCGAGCGTTTCAGGCTCATCACATTCGCCATCACCTAAAAATGCCCAGACCTTACGACCTTCGGTTTTTGCCATGCCGCGATCTTGCATATAATGCATGAAGCGGGCCTGATAAATAGCCATGATGGGGCCTAAACCCATGGAAACAGTCGGGAACTGCCAGAAATTGGGCATCAGCCACGGGTGAGGATATGAAGATAAACCGTTACCACCGACTTCCTGGCGGAAATTGTCCAATTGCTCTTCAGTCAAACGCCCCAGTAAAAAAGCGTGGGCATAAGTACCGGGTGCGGAATGACCCTGAATAAAAATCAAATCACCACCGTGATTATCACTGGCGCCATGCCAGAAATGATTTTGCCCGACATCATATAAGGTAATAGCCGAGGCGAAACTGGCGATATGGCCACCGACGTTGGTGTTTTTATTGGCGCGCAACACCATCATCATCGCATTCCAGCGGATATAAGAGCGAATCGTACGCTCTATATCCGTCTTGCCGGGGTACTTCGGCTGCTGGGAAACCGGAATCGTGTTGATATAAGGCGTGGTGGCGCTGAACGGAATGTCTGTGCCCGCTTTACGGGCTGCTGTGACCAGCGTTTCGATCAAATAGCCGGCGCGGTCTTTTCCTTCGTTGGCGATGACCGATTCCAGTGCCTCAATCCATTCCCGGGTTTCTTCGGGATCGATATCGGTTTGCGTCGTGATGTCGGTGTTAAGACTTTTATTCATTATTCACCCTAATGAAATCAGTGGATGTCGAGTTAATCGTGCAATTGTAACTGTTCAGCCGCTTTTTTGGAAATGAACCCTATTGAGGAATCGCTGATTTATTCGCAGTTCCTGGCGACACGGGGATGTGTCATCAAAATAGATAGATATAAGTTATTGATTTTGTAAGCAAAGTGTAAATTGTGCAACGCTTTGCGGGCGCTGATAAATCATGGATGATTTGTTCAGCGCTTTGTTAAGTTAAGTTTGCTCTGACCATTGAACTGATAACTTGTAATTGATTAAGTACATGAGAAAATCGTCAACGTAATAATAACAATGACTTTTTTGTATTGGTCAACATTTTGTGCGTAAAACTGCCCAGTACCATCTCATGCAGACGCGAATGGCCAAAAGCGCCCATGACTACCAGGTTGATTTCCTGTTGTTGCTGATAATCGCATAAGACTATTTCTGGCTTGCCGTGTAATTGCACGGGTATCAATTCAGCTAATTGGGCGGATTTTAGTTTTTCAGTTGCTTGTTGCAATAATGATTCATCTTTATTGACGCAGACCAGATGACAAATCATATTTTTGTATAACGAGCTGGCGGCTACCATATCCACCGCTTTTTCGGCCGCTTTACTGCCATCATAAGCCAGCATGATGCGTTGTGGCTGCTTGAATGCCTGGTTGACAATCAAAATGGGTTTGTGTAATGAACGAATAACCGCTTCCAGTTTAGCGCCAATCTGATTCGGGTTATCTTCGTGAACCTGGCCACGCATGCCTAATACCAATACACGGATGCGATCTTCAATTTCTATCACAACTTCAATCAAGTCGCCATGCCGTTGGGTGCATAAAGGGTCTTTGACGCCGTCTTTTTCCACTCGGTTTTTAGCTTCTTTTAACAGAAACTTTCCTTCCAGCAATTTTAGACGGTTATGGTGCTCTTCCAGTTCGGTTATTTCATTGCGTAAATGTTCCTGTGCGCCCAAACCAATCGCGCCACTGGCATCCGTTTTGATGGCAGTTTCGTGATGATGATTGATAGTGTGCAGCAGAGTCAGTGGCGCCTGGGTTTTTTGTGAAATCCAGGCGGCATAATCACAGACTGGTTCTGAAAGTTTGGAGCCATCAATACAAGCGACGACTTGGGGCGTGGTGGGTAATTGCATTAATGGCCTCCCATAATTTTTTCAATTTCTTCCGGTTTTTCGTGGACACCGAACCGGTCGACAATAGTTGAGCTGGCTGCATTGAGGCCGACTACTTCGACTTCGGCGCCGTCTCTGCGGAATTTCAACACGACTTTATCCAGCACATCGACAGCTGACAAATCCCAAAAATGGGCTTTGCTTAAATCAATAATAACTTTATCCAGGGCTTCTTTAAAATCGAAACTGCGGAAAAATTTATCTGCCGAGTTGAAAAATACCTGGCCATGGACATGATAGATACGCGTATTGTGTGCCTCATCCAGCTCTGAATCAATATACATAAAATGACTGATTTTGTTGGCGAAGAACAGAGCGGCGAACAACACGCCGACTAAAACGCCAAGCGCCAAATTATGCGTCCAGACGACGACAATGACGGTGGATAACATGATGATATTGGCGGAAAGGGGATGCTTTCTGAGATTGATTACCGAATCCCAGCTGAAAGTACCAATGGATACCATAATCATTACGGCTACCAGCGCCGCCATGGGAATTTGGCCAATACATTCATCCATAAAAACAACCATAATCAATAAAAAAACACCGGCCACCATTGTCGATAAACGTCCCCGGCCGCCCGATTTAACATTGATAACCGATTGCCCAATCATGGCGCAACCCGCCATGCCGCCAAACAGTCCAGCAGTAATATTGGCCCAGCCCTGGGCTTTACATTCACGATTTTTGTCACTATCGGTATCGGTCAAATCGTCAACAATGGTGGCAGTCATCAACGATTCCAGCAGCCCGACAATCGCTAACGGGAGAGAATAAGGCAGAATGATTTTTAAGGTTTCCCAGTTCCATGGAACATCAGGTAAAGCAAATATGGGCAGGGAATCGGGCAATTCGCCCATATCGCCTACCGTATGAATATCAATTTGCCAATAAATAGCGATTGCTGACAGCACCAAAATACACACTAATGGCGAAGGGAGGACTTTACCGACTACCGGTACATAGGGAAAAAGGTAAATGATCGCAAGGCCGGCCGCTGTCATGGTGTAGGCGGCTATAGGCGCATCGGTCAATTCCGGTAATTGCGCCATAAAAATCAGGATGGCCAAGGCGTTGACAAAGCCTGTTACGACAGATTTCACGACAAAGCTCATCAATCGGCCCAATTCCAAATAACCGGCAATAATCTGGATGACACCGGTTAAAAGTGTGGCGGCCAGTAAATATTGTAATCCATGCTCTTTGACTAGCGTGACCATTAACAGGGCCATGGCCCATGTCGCTGCCGAAATCATGCCGGGACGACCACCCGCTATAGCAGTAATTACCGCAATACAAAACGAGGCATAAAGTCCGACTTTAGGATCAACGCCAGCAATAATGGAAAAGGCAATGGCTTCGGGGATCAAGGCCAGGGCGACAACGGTGCCGGCCAGAACATCAGCCCGGACATTGCCCAGCCAGTCCTGTTTTTTCGAAAGTAATAACATAAAGTTTTGGTAAGCTATAAATATTGATTAGCGCTAAGGAAGCGCTTACATGGACACCGCCAGTTTTGCAAGTACAATTTTGACGAAATAAAAATCAGTTGCAGTCTTACATCCGGCCTGTTGTTGGAGTATTTATAACTCCTGGCCTCTATGGAATTCGCCGGCGGGACCCTGTCTGAACAAAGAAGTCGGTGCTTCAAGCGCTTCCCCGGGTTTGACCCGCCGCGGTCTGACCTGTTTCGCCATAAACTGTCTATGCAATCGTTGACAGGTGTTGTATGCCTCCTGAAATCGGTTTTATCTCTCGCGGATTTTTCGACAGATCAGGGAAGATCTGGCGAAAAATTCGCCACTTGTTTGTTAAGCATTAATCCACCCGGCAGAATCTCATGCCGGCATGCGCCTTTCTATCGTTTCGTACATGGGTTGCCAGACGGTTTGCCGGGCCGTTACCGCCCAGGCAGTTCGCGCCATCTTGTTCGCCAGAGCAACCGCCACTTCGTTAGGGTGGCAACGGGTCAACAGTTGTTCTACCCGGGCATGACCACCCGGCTGACCCAGCGCTTGTCGCCTGCGGACATGCCGAATGACCGCTCGAGCGCCATGGATCAATAAACTCCTCAGGTAACCATCCCCCGTTTGCTGATACCCAACAATCGCTCTTTACCACCCGAGGACGATTGCCGGGGCACCAGGCCCAGGTAAGCTGCCAACTGACGACCATTGGCAAAACCTTCTCCACGCTGACCCAGCAAAGCGGCCAGCAGCGTGGCCGTCAATACGCCGATTCCAGGAATAGATTCCCAGGCGTTGGCTGACCGCATTTTGTCGGTGCCAGGCGGTTATCGTTTTGGTCAGCCGGTCAATCTGGGATTCCAGGTAAGTGTGACTTTCCTGCAGGGTATCCAGCAGCTCCCGAACATCCACCGGTAAGTCATTCTCAGCATCTTCCAGAATCTCGGGTAAGCGTTGCTTGATGTTTTTCACGCCTCGAGGAAGCGCAATCCCGAACTCCAGCAAAACCCCTCTGATGTGATTCTCCAGCGCCACCCGCTGTTTCACCAGCAACTGCCTGCCATGGTGACAATGAAAAACCGCCTGCTGATCAGGGCTTTTGACCGCAACAAATCGCATGCCGGGTCGTGTAACCGCTTCACAAATAGCCTCCGCATCGTTTCGGTCATTCTTGTTGGATTTCACATAAGGTTTAACGAAAGCGGGTGCCATCAGCCTGACCTCGTGACCGTATTCTTGTAACTTGCGCGCCCAGTAATGTGCACCGCCGCATGCTTCCATACCCACCAGACAAGGGGGAAGTTTGGCGCAAAATGCCGGTATTTGACTGCGCTTCAATTGTTTACGCAGTACCACCTGGCCTCGTTCGTTAACACCATGGAGCTGAAAAACATTTTTTGCCAAATCAATGCCTAATACGCTAATCTGTTTCATGGATGCCTCCTTCCGTTTTAGTTAAAAAACTTGCCTTAACTATGGCACATCGATGCCGGTCAAGGGAAGGCAGTGTCCATTCCATCTGATTAAATCAGTGCTTCCTTAGGACACAGGGATGTGCCGTCAAAATCGATAGCTACAAGCTATTGATTTTGTGAGCAAAGCGGAAATCGTTGTCCGTTTTGCGGGCGCTGACAAATCATGGATGATTTGTTCAGCGTTTCTCTAAAAAGCGCCGCATATTATAGGCTAATTGAAATTAAACATTAGAAAAAAGAGTAAAAACAATGAAACAACAGGATCAATTGCGACGGTTTTTGTTCGAAAATGCCGGTGTACGGGGCGAATGGGTACGTTTGGAAAAAAGTTGGCAGCAGGCGAAAGAACATCAAAAAATTGTCAATCGTGCGGTAGAATCACAGCTAGGAGGCTGTCCGAGAATAGAGTCGCCAGCTCGCCACCCTGCAGAATACTGAGAACCTGACAGAGCGGCTGTATAATAGAGCGTGTCGAACCGAGTCATTGAATGCCATGCCTATTCCTTTCAAACCCCCACCGATTGATTACGCCCAACATCAACTGTTTCCAACCAACGTCTTTGACCTGTTGCCGACGGATCATGAGTGCTTTTTATACCATGACTTATTTGAACAGCTCGACACAAGCAGCCTGGAAGCGAACTATAGTTCCCTGGGACAACACGCATATCACCCGAAAACAATTGTCTCCATATTGATCTGCAGCTACAGTCGCGGTGTCTTCAGTTCACGTGAAACAGAACGTCGCTGCAATGAAGACCTGTCGTTTATGTACATAGCCGAAATGAACTGCCCAAACTTTCGGGTACTGAGTAATTTTCGCAAAAACAATGCGGAATTTTTCCACAACTGCTTCAAGCAGACAGTGCAATTAGCGATGGAGCTGAATCTGGCGAGCCTGGGGCATATCAGCCTGGACGGATCGAAGTTTCAGGCTAACACATCCAGACACAAGGCCATGAGCTACAAGCATCTAAAAGAAAAAGAACAGGCCATGACAGAGGAAATTGAAGACTTGATTCAGCAAGTGGCCCAGTGCGACGCAGACGAGGATCAAGCCTGTCAGGAGCGCACAGGGTATGAATTACCGGATGATCTTGAGTTCAGGCAACAGCGTCTAGCCAAAATCAAAGCGGCGAAAGCTGCCCTTGAAGCCCGCGAAGAGACGTTAAACCCAGGGAAACCGATTAACGACAGGAAGCAAATCAGTTTTGCGGACACCGATGTACGCATCATGGGCAAGAAGGGAAACTTTGATTATCAATACAATGCTCAAATTAGTGTGGATAGTGACACACAAGTCATCGTTGGCCAGCATGTCAGCCAAAACGCCAATGACAAACAGGAACTTGAGCCGGCATTACAGCAAGTGCAAGCAACCACCGGACAGCTACCCAAACAAGTCAGCGTCGACAATGGTTATCAATCGGGCAGCAATCTGCAAGCACTGGAAGATGCCTCAGTGGATGGTTACATTGCCACGGACAAGGGCGAGAAACCCCGTGCGGTCGCACTGGATGACTCTGATCGCAAGGTCGTAAAAGCCGACTTTACTTATGATGAAACTGAGGATGTGTTTCACTGTCCGGGCGGGCAAACACTTCCGTTCAAGCGCGAAGATAAAGACGGCAAGCGCGTTTATCAAGGCGAGGCAGCCACCTGCCAGGCCTGTCCATTTCACGCACGTTGCTGCAAATCCAGCCAGGGAGCCGCCCGCACCATCACAACCGATGACAAGGAACCCTTGCGGCAAAAAATGAATGCCAAAATGCAAACCGATGAAGCCAGGGCGGTTTACAAACAACGCAAAGTCATCGTTGAGCCCGTATTCGGGCAACTCAAAAACAGTGGCTTTCGTGGTTTTAGTGTTCGTGGAAAAAAGAAAGTTGCCGGAGAATTTTCACTGGTGTGTGCAACTCACAATCTGAAAAAAATTGCCCGTTCCATTGCCAGGGGAGTGGTCTGTCCGGAATTTGTCACCGCAAGCATGAACCCGGCATAATAGGGGTAAAACCGCTAAAAAGCACCGAATGATCGTATAATTCAGGCCGCAGGAGGCCGTTTTAATCGGCCTGAGGCGCTGAATTATACGATCTGATCGTTGCGTAAACGAATTTGGTTATCATTGTACAGATTTTGTACTTGTGGATAACTCTGGCAGTTTTTGGGGCGCCTTCTCGGACAGCCTCCTAGTGCACATAAGCGAAAACACCAATGCTATTTATGAGGAATATATTGTAATATGCTGAATAATACTATATTAAATTCAGCAGGTGATATCATTCCACGACTAACAGCAGCCCCAATCAGTTTAACAGAAAAACAACGCACGTTATTGCAAGGCACAGTGCGTAAACATACAAGTCCTCAGAATTTGGTGACACGTTGCCGTATTATATTGTTGGCAGATGAAGGCATTAGTGTACATGAAACCATGCGCCAGTTAAAAATTGGACGGACAACTGTTCAAAATTGGCGAAAACGCTGGTTACAGAACAGTGAACAAGAAAATCCTTTAGCCCGGCTTCAAGATGCACCGCGAAGCGGTGCGCCTGCTATCTATACGGCGGAGCAAATTTGCAGCATTATCGCGATAGCCTGCGAACGCCCAGAGGATAGTCAACGCCCGATCACTCATTGGACGCAACAAGAAATAGCCGATGAAGCGATAAAACGGGGCATTGTTGATTATATTTCACAGCGCTCTGTTGGGCGCTTTTTAAAAAGAAGCGGACCTGCAACCCCACCGGATGAAAGGCTGGTTGACGGCAAAAAAAGATGAATACTTCGACGAGAGGTGTCAAGATATTTGCGAAACCTGCCAACGGGCTTTGGAGCGGGAAGAGCAAGGCATCAAAACGATTTCGATTGATGAAATGACAGGGATTCAAGCTTTAGAGCGAGCAGCGCAGATATTGCCGATGAAGAAAGGAAAAATTGAGCGACAAGAATTTGAATATATTCGACATGGTACCCAGACCTTGATTGCAGGTTTTGATGTGGCCACGGGTGAAGTAATGGGAAGTATAGGAGAAACTCGAACAGAGCAAGATTTTGCCGGGTTTTTGAACCTGCTTTTTCATCAACAACCCAAACAAACCCATTGGCATTTAGTCATGGATAATCTCAATACACATTGTTCAGAATCGGTGGTTCGATTAATTGCCGAAAAAAATTTCGTATTCAGGAGAATTAGGGGTTAAAGGAAAAGAGGGTATTTTGAAATCAATGGAAAGTCGTACTGCTTTTTTGACTAACTCAAACCATCCGGTTGTTTTTCATTTTACCCCTAAGCATTGTTCATGGCTTAATCAGATAGAGATCTGGTTTTCTATTTTAATGCGTAAAGTAATCCGGCGCGGCAACTTTAAATCTAAAGAGGACTTAAACAAAAAAATAGCGGATTTCATAAAATATTTCAATGAAACCATGGCTAAGCCTTTTCGTTGGACGTATCAGGCTAAGCCACTTACTCAATAGAGTGAGAACTTGCGCTTGTTTGCACTAGGTCAGGCAGTGGCGACAGCAGTATTGTTGTCAGCAACAATCAAGTTTGAAGGCTCGTTAATTATACAGGCGCAGGGCACAGGCGATTTAAAAGCACTGGTCGCGCAATCAACGCATGATAAAAAAATTAGGGCTCTGGTTCGTAGTGAAGACGAGGTTAAAGGCGATAACTTACAAAAAATGATGGGGCAGGGGCATTTGGTCATTACGGTAGAATCTGAAATTTCAGAGCCTTATCAAGGAATAGTGCCATTGGAACAACCTACGCTGGCAGGGTTGTTGGAAACATATTTTCAGCAATCTGAGCAATTGCAAACACGAATATGGCTGTTTGCTAATGAATCGCATGCGGCTGGATTATTGATTCAGGAACTTCCTGACCAAGAGAACTATCAGAAGGATTGGGAGCGAATAGCCATTTTGGCAAACACTATTACTGAACGAGAATTGCTGGAGCTGGATTGTGAAGAGGTGTTACACCGCCTGTTTCATGAAGAGCAGGTGAGGTTGTTTGATCCTGAATCAGTAGAATTTTCTTGTCACTGTTCAAAAGACAAAACAGCCGAAACATTGACCGCGCTTGGGCTGACAGAGTTGCGTTTTATATTGGCCGAACAGGGTGAAGTCACCGTGGGTTGCCAGTTTTGTGGACGACAATATCATTTTAACGCGCAAGAACTGGAAGCGTTGATCGAGAAATTATCGGCGACGACCGAAAATCCAGAAACAAGACATTAAGGAATCGTTATGAAAAACCGGTTTGGGCGTTATTTACGCCTGTTTTTAATTTTTAGTTTGCTTTCCTCTATGACCGGGTGTTTTTACTGGTGGCGTGCTTATCAGACATATCAACAGATGGGCGAATTCGATCAATATTTCGCTATTCATTCTGATGATGATTTTGTGGTTGATTTTAAAGATCCAATTTTATATAGCGATGATTTCATTCAGCTGGCTAAACTGAGACCCAGCCTGGAAATAAAGACGGCGAATGGAAAAATTTTTCGCTATATATTCCGTAAAATTGATGCAAAGGGTCAAATCGTCAAGCCGGAGATTAGTTTTTATTTTGATTTGATTTTTAACAAGGACGATAAAATCAGTCACTGGGTTTTTTCTTCGTTATTTTTGCAAATAGCCCCGCCAGAGTTTTTGGAGTTGTCATTCAGGTCATTAGGCGGCGCCGACATCAATACCGAAGCCAAACAATTGAAAGTCGATACCAGCAAGGTTAAAAAAATTGATGCGCCGTTACCGTTGAAGCAGGCAGTTGTCGATCATCTCGGTGCGCCGTTAAGTATTGAAGACCAAGGTGACAAGGAAGTTTATCTTTACCATTTTCAGCTGGAAGCCCACGATATCGAAGAAGGGTATGAAGAACGGGCCTTGAGTGAACTGAAGCTGACCTTTGACAAGAAAACCCAGGAAATGATTAAAATGGCGGGTCGTTTTGCCGGATTGAAAATTTCCATCAATTATCGTAAATACCAGAAAAAAGAACAGGCTTGAAGGCGCGTTGCGATCGCTGAGCAAATCGGGGATGATTTGTCAGCGATTCCCTAAGCACTTTTGCTGACGCTCAGCATACATTCCGCTTGGCTGGCAAGCTGGTCTACACTATGCGCTGGTCAGTCAATAATAGTGCTTCTTCATGAAATCCAGGGCTTTTTGCGCCAGATCATCCGAGTCATGCCACAGATTGCGCCAGATGCATAAGGTATTGGATAGATTGGGGTCAACCACTTCTGACGAAAAAGATTCAAACGTCATTGGCCCTTGGAAATCAATTTTTTTCAATGCAGCGAAAAAATCGTCAAAATTGACATTGCCGGTCCCAAGATAGCCTCGATGGCTTTCGCCGATATGCACATAACCGAGCCGGTCTTTTGCCGCCAAGACCGATTTCGCCATACCGTCTTCTTCAATATTCATATGATAGGTGTCTAAATGCAGAAAGGTATTGGGCCTGTCAATCTCGTCCAGAAATTCCAATCCATCAATACCGGTATTGATGATATTGGTTTCATAGCGGTTCACCACTTCCAGATTGATATTGATGCCCTTATCAGCAGCATAATCAGCCAGGCGCTGCATGGCTTCGATTGAATTGTGGCGGTTTTCAGCAGAGGCAGGGCCCGGATATTTAGCCAATGATGAATACAGCACGCCACATAATTCTGTACCACCAATACCATGCAGCACATCGGTTGCCTTGCGCAACAGTTCATCGCCTTTGGCGACTATAGCGGCATTGCTGCTACTGACATCGGTGCTGGCTGACAAACCTAAAGAGGCATGAGCACGGAGTTGATATTCCTGTAATAAATCACGGGTTAAAGCCACATCTACCTGCCATGGATCCAACAAGGCAATTTCGATATAGTCATAACCGGCAAGGGCAGCGCCACTGATTGCTTTTCGCGTGCCATCGGCTGACCAGTCACCCGACCAGACCAATGCATGTCCACCATATTCCAATACTTTCTTCGCTGCCATCGTTCTACCTTTTGTTTTGCGACAAACGGTGATTTTAGGATAGAAAAACCCGCGAATGCAAACGACAATAAAAAAGGCCGCCTTGAAGGGCGACCTTTTTTTAAATTGCTGGTAAGGCGGTAAAAATTAGATTTTACCGTCCAGACCCATTTGAAAATATTTATGCGTGATTTTGTCCTGGTTTTCCAGTAACCAATCAATGCTCGGCGCATTAGTCATCGCTTTGTGAATGGCTTGAGCAGTTGCTTTACGATGAATATCGAACAGGATTTGATGATCCAGGTTATCATCACTGGCGACACTAGGATTTAACCAGACTGAGCAGATAATTCCTAAATCATTGGCTTTTTCTTTGGGGATATCGCCGGCGCGAACCGCATCCAGGACGCCGTTGGCGATAGCCGCTTGTACGGTACCCATCAGGATATTGGTGTAACGAGCCGCCATTTTGCCTTTGACGGTCACTTTACTGACCATCAACGTGACCGGGCGTACCTGGATATCAGTATTCAGGATGGCGAAAACGCGGGAATGCCCTTGAACTTGATCGCCGGTCAGCGTTGCCAAGGCTGTTCCAACCGGGCCATCCAGTTCACCGATAATAATTTCAGGTTCCGCCGCAGTGCCAGGAGGTCCACCTGCAACCAGCGCTTCACCGGTTCTCATTACAATTCTTTCGCTCATTATACAATCTCCCAAAAATGAAAGGTTAACGTTTAGTCCGCTTAGAATAACATGGATTAACACTCTGTTCTAGAAGGCTGTCGGATTATGGATGATTCTACTGCGACAGCGGGTGCGGCGTATTTTTCCGCTCTTTTTCGTTGCGTAGCACCACGTAGCGCTACCATAAGAGCAAAAAAAATCCACTCGATTTCCCACTCGTCTCGTCACAAACCCCATAACCCGACAACCTCCTAGAAAGCTTGAAAAATATGGGTGGTTCAGTTGGTCTGACGGTTATGCATTGTTTTTATTCTGTAACTGATGTTACGCGGTCTTGAATTGTTGCAATTCAGCAAAAGCCTGCCGAATAGCCTTGATATATAATTTAGCCTTCAAAGCAAAATGATTGGTTTGGTGTTTTATTTTGAGACACTCCAGTTTAAAGACCGCCATAATGGCCATAAAAATATGATTGTTTTGTGTTGTTGGGGTACGAGTAGGCGACTTTGCCAACCCGGCATTGGATTTCAATGATTTATGAAATTCTTCGACTTTCCAGCGTTTCTGATAGATTGCCGCAACCTTTTTACCCGTTAATGTTAAATCACTGCACACCAGATTAACGGTTGCCGTACTGCCGTCTTTGTTTGTAAAGATTCGCCGGACAATCAGGACTTCATGTGGGTAGCCTTTTAGCCAGCCGCGTACTGCTTGTTTATCCTCTAATGCAATGTCACTGACACGGGTAAATTTTCCTTGTTTCTTGTCGTCTACGCTCAACGCCACCAAACGATTATCCTTTAAAGCCCCAATGAAATGTTTGTCTTTGTCAACAATAAACTCCTGATTCTCTTTAGCCGTAAACCAGCTATCCATCAACACATAGCGAAATTGAAGCCGATTGTTCAAACACTGTTGAATCATCGCACGCATCAGCTCATTTTTGGTCACCGTAGCCATTCGTTTAACCTGCTTTGTTTTGATATCACAAAACTGAATCGGTTTTTTGACCACTTCAAAGGCTACGGGTATCGAAACATTGCCCGTAACTGTTCGTTTAACCTCCAGCCAGAGGTCTTTTGATGTGTACGTCCTGGACGATAAAAAACGCGTGATACTATCATGGCTAATTTCTCCACCTAACATCGACGACAAACCCGTCGCTGTCGCATAGCTCGTATTGCTGATTAAATAGTCTGTATATAGTAGAAGTTACGCATTGACAGGCAATGTTAAACTATGGGTTTAAAAAATCCCAAAGTCAATGCAAGGCAAACCTTGATAAGAGAAATAACACGCCCCTCAACAGCCTGCTGTACATTACCCATGTATATTGGTTTTTTATTAAGTGAGCCGAAACAAGCTGGTTGTCGACGATTAGGAGAAGTCATGTCAATATCACATGATAGCGTAAATCGATTTCTAAATCGGGAGCATTACACTGGGCGAGATTTATACAATGAAGCCAGCGCAAGCCTGAATTTAAAGGGCGGAACCTTGAGTGTTGACGATAGTGTTCTTGATAAACCTTATAGCCAATATATGGCATATGTCAGTTATTTTTGGTCGGGAAAACATCATAGAGCAGTCAAGGGAATCAATCTTGTCACGTTGTACTACACAGACATTCAAGGAAAACACCAACCACTGAATTTCCGGGTGGTCGATAAGGCGGAAGGAAAGACAAAAAATGACTATTTTCAAGACATGCTGACCGAAGTATTAGCTTGGGGACTAGAACCTGGTTTTATAACAGGAGATAGCTGGTACAGTTGCGTGGATAATCTTAAATTGATAAGAAATCATCAGACAGGATTATTCTTTGCAGTGGAAGGTAATCGATTAGTCTCTGTTGAAAAAGGTTCATGGGTTCAAGTCAGGCAATTAGAAATCCCGGAAGACGGCTTAATGGTTTGGCTCAAAAATTTTGGGTATGTGAAATTATTTCGGACGACCTTGAAAGAACAAGTTCGCCATTACATAAGTTCACTACCTGATGAAGAAAAAACCGCTGTTTTTGACAAGAAAGCATTTACCGAACAACATGACAGGCATTGGCAGATTGAGCAATATCATCGGGCAATAAAGCAGGTGTGTAATATTGAGCGGTTCCAGGTTCGCAATAAAAGAGCAATAAATAATCATATTTTTTCTGCAATTTGTGGCTTTGTTCAATTACAAAAATTGAGCTTTGCAGACGTGATTAATAATTGCTATAGCGTACAGCGGAATTTATTCAACGATGTTATGGCTTCGTTTATCGACACCTTTATGCCAAATATGAATCATTTAATCCCAAAATTTCGATCTGTTGTCAATGCGTAACTTCTATATAGGTCTAATTTCTCTTTGTTCATCCTCAAATTTTATCAATTATCCGGCGTAGCGCGTAACATCAGTTCTGTAACATTCTCACATTCTTATGGTTTTTAGGGTCATTCTTTTTACCAGGCAACTTACTCATTGGGATAAAAAAAGAAAAATAGCGATGTAAACTTGTTTTTCTGAAAATCACATCCATATTAGAATCAGAAGATTGATTGCTGTAATGCATGTTGGATTTTTAAAATAAAAAATAAGGAGAGATTGAATGAATATTAAAGTGGACCCCATTGTCCAGACAAATTATTAGAGAATTTAAGATAGAACCCTCATAACAGTCAGGCTCAATGGCTCTGGCCCATATTTTCACCCGGCGTCTGCCTGGCAGTGCCGGCATTATATTTATCCACGATTTTAGCGCCACCTCCCGTGGCGAATTGATAAACCCTGTCTGGCGTTTCATAGCCTAACGACTGATGCGGTCGTTCGCTGTTGTAAAAGGCAAAGTAGTCCGTCAACCCCGCTGACAGTGCTTGCAGGTTGCCGTATTGCTTCAAATAAACTTCTTCATATTTCACTGTGCGCCAGAGTCGTTCAACAAAGATATTGTCCAAGGCCCGTCCCCGGCCATCCATGCTGATGGTCACGCCATGCTGACTCAATACCCCGGTGAAGTCCGCGCTGGTGAATTGTGCGCCCTGGTCGGTATTAAATATCTCCGGTGTGCCATAGGTCTTGATGGCCTGCTCCAGACAATTTACGCAAAACGCGCTGTCCATGGTATTGGAAAGTTGCCATGCCAATACTTTTCGGCTGTACCAATCCATGATGGCCACCAGATAAACAAATCCTTGCGGCAGTCGGATATAGGTGATGTCGGTACTCCAAACCTGGTTGGGGCGTGTCACCTCGACGCCTCTTAACAGATAGGGATAGACTTTATGCTCAGGATGCGGCTTACTGGTGTTCGGACCCGGCGCCATGCCGACCAGCCCCAGTATGCGCATCAGCGGCTGAACCCGTTTGCGGTTGACCTGATGGTTAAGGCCGCGTAAATACTTTGTCATACGGCGTGAGCCATAAAAAGGATGCCGGCTATATTCTTCGTCGAGCAACCGCAACAGTTGCTGATCTTCAGCAGACACCGGCTGTTGTTGGCGTTTTTTCTGTTCATGGATTACTGAGCGGGTAACGTTCAATAACTGGCATTGCCGACTTAACGCCAACTCATCTTTTTGATCCACCCAGCTTTGACGCGTGATCATAGGCTGATCCCGGACTTTTTTTTAAGCCAATCCAGTTCCATATTCAACTGCCCGATTTTGGCGTACAGACGGTCCGGATTGTCTTGCGCCTTCACCGCTTTCGGCCCGCGTTTGCCTTCAAACAGGCTTCCCGCATTGGCCAACAGTTCCTTTTTCCATTGGCTTACCTGAGATGGATGGACTTCATTCTCTTGAGCAATCTCATTGATCGTTTTGATGTTCTTAACCGCTTCCAGCGCGATTTTGGCCTTTTGCGCCCCGCTAAAGGTTTTCCGTTTTTTTTCGCTCATTTTTTGTACCTCTTTTTTCAATAGTCATAGTTTAAACTATTGTCCGGATTACGGGGTCCACTATACAGATTTACTTACACTGGACCTGATAGGTGATGACGAACGGGGGTATGATTTTCTTGATAAGGAAACTATTATCAACCTGAAAGAAATATATTCCACTGCAGGTGTTTTGAGTGTGTATCTGGATTTAACGCCAGAGGCTGTGCAAAGCAACTCGGTTATGACGCGTTTTAAAAATGGTGTTAAAGCGATCAGGGAGCAGCAGGAAAATGACTGGAACAGAGAAGAAAAACAAACTTTTGATGAGGTTGTTGATGATGTAAGCGACTGGTTACAAAACCAACCAACCGCCATAAAAGGTAAGGGTATTGCTTTGTTTGCGGTTCCATCAAGATTGTTGGTTAAAAAAGGCAAGGTTGATTATGATTTATTTGTCGCTTTTCACTTGCCTGAAGCCCCCGCTGACTTGGTTAACTGGGGACAAACAGCAGTGATATCGCCCTTGGTGGTACAAAAAGATGAGTACCCCGAAACTGGAGTGGTTGTTTTTGACAAAGAAAAAATTCATTTTTATCTGTACTCGATGGGTGAAGTGGCTGAATATTCAGTGGCGATGAAGAATCCGGAATCTGTGGCCTTAACCAAGTCTCATACTTGGCATGGATGGGGTGAGCATAACCACAAAAATTAGCAGCGGGAACACTATAAACGCTTTTTACGTCAGGCAGGGATTGCGATTAACAAGGTCGCCGAAAAAGCTGGCTGGAAATGGTTAGTATTGGCTAGTCCTGATGAACAGGAAGCAAAACATCTGGTCGACTATCTACCTGCTTCTCTAAAATCTAAATTTATTGGTTGTCAGACATTAAGTTTGTCAGCCTCATTAAATGAAGTTAGAGATCAAGTCGCTGCACTGGTTAGAGAGGCGGAGTTAAGAGAAGAAAAAGAAAATCTTGATGAATGGACTAACGAGCTTGAAAAATCCAATGGGCTTGTAGTCGCTGGTGTTGCAGATACCGTTTTGGCGGATCAGGAATATCGCTTGAAAACGTTAATTTATCCGGCTGGTTTTATTCAAAAAGGCTGGCAATGTCAGCAATGCCAGGCCTTATTTGCTGATTTGCAAGATCAGGCGCCTGAAAAATGTCCTTATTGCGAATCCGAGCAGTTTATTAAAAAGAGCGATATTATCGGTGACATGGCTGCCCATGTATTACAGACCGGTGGCGATGTGGAAGTCATTCGTGATCAAGGACATCGTCGTATTGCTGAAGCTAATGGTATTGTCGGTGGACTGTTGCGTTATTAAAAGCTGCAATTGATTCTATCGATGCCAAGATTTTATAGTTAACATTTGATGCATCTTGAAGGGCTTGAGAAGATGACTTTTCAAGCCCTTTTTTATTATCAGGCTTGTTTGAATAAGTGGAAATAAGTAGTCTTAAACGATGCAAAAATTATCGACAATTAACCATAGCCGAGATGTGGTAGGCTTAAAATATGTTTATCCAGTTCTTTCAAGGCGTTCTGGTGGTCTTTCCATAGGAATCAATTTCAATACGAATAACGCTTGCAACTGGCGATGTATTTATTGCCAAGTACCTGATTTGATCCGAGGGGGGGCTCCCCCGATTGATTTTTCCTTGTTGGCAGCAGAATTAGATTTTTTTCTGCAACAAATTCAAAATGGAGAGTTTTACCGTCAATTTGAAGTTTCAACGGCATTGCAACAGGTCAAAGATATTGCTTTATCTGGAAATGGTGAGCCAACCAGCGTGGCAGAGTTTGATCGAGCTGTTGATTTAATTGCAAAGATTGCGATTGAATATAAGGTTTTGCCTGATAGTCAATTTGTTTTGATTAGCAATGGCAGTCAATTGAACAAGCTAAAGGTTCAAACAGGTTTACAACGTTTGCATGCATACGGCGGAGAGGTCTGGTTCAAAATCGACAGTGGCAGTTTGGCCGGTCGTAAAGCAATCAATGATTGCCGCGATAGCAATGAAAAAATTTTGCAGCGCTTGCAAAAAAGTAGTGAACTCTGCCATACAAAAATTCAAACTTGTTTGCTGAATTATTCAGCTTACCCCTGGCACAAAAAAGCCCAGGAAGATTTTTTACGACTCTTTGAACAGATCAAACAGTGTAGTCCGGTTAGTGACGTGATGTTATACACTCTGGCAAGACCTTCATTACAACCGGAAGCTAAAGACATTAGTCCGCTAAAACCAGCGCAAATGCAATTATTTGCCAGTGAAGTGGAAAAAATGGGGTTTAACGTATCTGTTGCATGATTCTGTATTCACCTCGGGTTCATTTTGTAATGACAAGCTTTACTTTTTTACCATATTAAAAGGTGTGGGGATGGGGATTTTAGAATCGTTACTAGTGCAAACAAGCGCAAGTCCTCACTCTATTGAGTAAGTGGCTTAGCCTGATACGTCCAACGAAAAGGCTTAGCCATGGTTTCATTGAAATATTTTATGAAATCCGCTATTTTTTTTGTTTAAATCCTCTTTAGATTTAAAGTTGCCGCGCCGGATTACTTTACGCATTAAAATAGAAAACCAGATCTCTATCTGATTAAGCCATGAACAATGCTTAGGGGTAAAATGAAAAACAACAGGATGGTTTGAGTTAGTCAAAAAAGCAGTACGACTTTCCATTGATTTCAAAATACCCTCTTTTCCTTTAACCCCTAATTCTCCTGAATACGAAATTTTTTCGGCAATTAATCGAACCACCGATTCTGAACAATGTGTATTGAGATTATCCATGACTAAATGCCAATGGGTTTGTTTGGGTTGTTGATGAAAAAGCAGGTTCAAAAACTCGGCAAAATCTTGCTCTGTTCGAGTTTCTCCTATACTTCCCATTACTTCACCCGTGGCCACATCAAAACCTGCAATCAAGGTCTGGGTACCATGTCGAATATATTCAAATTCTTGTCGTTCAACTTTTCCTTTCTTCATCGGCAATGTCTGCGCTGCTCGCTCTAAAGCTTGAATCCCTGTCATTTCATCAATCGAAATCGTTTTGATGCCTTGCTCTTCCCGCTCCAAAGCCCGTTGGTAGGTTTCGCAAATATCTTGACACTTCTCGTCGAAGTATTCATCTTTTTTTGCCGTCAACCAGCCTTTCATCCGGTGGGGTTGCAGGTCCGCTTCTTTTTAAAAAGCGCCCAACAGAGCGCTGTGAAATATAATCAACAATGCCCCGTTTTATCGCTTCATCGGCTATTTCTTGTTGCGTCCAATGAGTGATCGGGCGTTGACTATCCTCTGGGCGTTCGCAGGCTATCGCGATAATGCTGCAAATTTGCTCCGCCGTATAGATAGCAGGCGCACCGCTTCGCGGTGCATCTTGAAGCCGGGCTAAAGGATTTTCTTGTTCACTGTTCTGTAACCAGCGTTTTCGCCAATTTTGAACAGTTGTCCGTCCAGTTTTTAACTGGCGCATGGTTTCATGTACACTGATGCCTTCATCTGCCAACAATATAATACGGCAACGTGTCACCAAATTCTGAGGACTTGTATGTTTACGCACTGTGCCTTGCAATAACGTGCGTTGTTCTTCTGTTAAACTGATTGGGGCTGCTGTTAGACGTGGCATGATATCACCTGCTGAATTTAATATAGTATTATTCAGGTGGTCAATCAGCTTATGCCGGTTATTTCTAAAAGTATTCAGCAGAATATTGGTCAATCGAGTGGTTTGGGTAGTTTGTTAAACAGCCTGGGTCAATATCAGCAATATGTGGAGCAGCCCGAGAAACTTGCGGAACCAGTTGCCATTGATGAAGGTAATGCCGTATTGGGAGAAGTATTCGGCAGTAAGGATGTCAGTCGACAAGTGGCCAGCAAGGTGGCGGAAACGACGAATGTGGATTCCAGTCTGGTCAAACAATTGTTACCGATGGCGGCTACGATTGTAATGGGCTCATTAAGTCAAAGAGTCAGTGCCACAAGTCAGTTGCAAACTTCGGACAGTGGATCTGGAGACCTTACCGATATGCTGGTTTCGTTTTTAGATAGTGATAATGACGGTGATGTCAGTGATGATCTGATTAATTTAGCCAAGAAGTTTTTTTAACAGGAGATAGATAATGGGTTTATTTGATTTTGCAAAAGATATCGGAAAAAACTTTTTAACAGCGATGAAGATGCCGCAAAAAAGATTGCCGAGCATTTTCGGGAAAACAACCCGGGTATCGAAGATATGAGTGTGGTTTTAAGGATGGTGTGGTCACGCTAATTGGTAAAACCGATAGTCCAGAAGCTGCACAAAAAGCAATTTTAATTGCAGGGAATATTGAAGGGGTGGAAAAGGTTGTCGCTAAAATAGAAATCAACGATCCTGAATCTGATCAGCCCATCGATGTGCTGGCAGCACTGGAACCGGGCAATGTTGAGTATTATGAAATTAAAAGCGGCGATACCTTGTCAAAAATCGCCAAAAAATATTATGGCGATGCAATGGCTTATATGCGGATTTTTGGAGCCAATCGAGAAGTGATTCTTGACCCTGACTTGATTTATCCTGGACAGAAAATTCGCATTCCAAAGGATTAACACCACTTTACGGGGGCTGACACATCAGGGATGATTGGTTCAGCGTTTCCCGCGACACAGGGATGTGTCGTCAAAATAGATGGCTGCAAGCCATTGATTTTGTAAGCAAAGCGGGAATCACATTTCCGTTTTGCGGTCGCCGACACATCATGGATGATTGGTTCAGCGTTTCTCGTGACACAGGGATGTGTCACCAAAATTGATAGCTGCAAGCTATTGATTTTGTAAGCAAAGCGGGAATCGCATTTCCGTTTTGCGGTCGCTGACAAATCATGGATGATTTGTTCAGCGTTTCTAATAATAATCCCCCCTTTTTTAGGCCAATCAGGCTTAATCTCCTTCCGCAAACCTACTGAGAAGCTATTTGCGCTTCATGGTAAGATTAGCGTTTTGATTTTTGTTCTGTGGCGCTCATGATTGTCAGAATCAGCATACTCTTAATCCTGTCTTTTTTTGGTTTGCTCGCGCATGCCGAACTTCGCGCTACCGGTGATCTGGGTGTCGTGATCGAACGGGCGCAAGGTAGCGTCTTGATTGTCAGCACTTCACAACGAAAAATCCTTTTTCGTATTGAAGATCTGGGCGATTTGTCCCATGCCTCTGTTGTATTTTCCCGCGATCAACGCTACGCCTTTGTTTTTGGCCGTGATGGGGGTTTAAGCAAAATCGATTTGCTGCAAGACAAGGTCGTCAAAAGAATTGTGCAGGCAAAAAACAGTATCGGTGGGGCGATTTCCCAGGATGGCCAGTTGATTGCCGTTTCCAACTATTCACCCGGCGGCGTAAAAATATTTTCCAGCGAAACATTGGCGCAACTGGCCGATATTCCGGCGTTGGATAAACAAGGTAAAACTTCCCGTGTCGTCGGACTGGTTGATACGCCCGGTCAAGGGTTCGCGTTTAGCTTGTTCGACATCGGGGAGATCTGGCTGGTGAATGTTCAAAATGTCTCAAAGCCTGCAATCACTCGCTTCCCCAATGTCGGCCGCCAGCCCTATGATGCGCTGTTAAGCACGCAGGGCCGTTATTACATTGCCGGTTTGTTTGGTGAGAAGGGGCTGGCTATGCTGGATTTATGGCAGCCGGAACAAGGCGTTCGCCGCTTGTTACCGGAATATGGCAAAGATGACGAAAAAAGACCGGTTTACAAAATGCCGCATCTGGAAGGCTGGGCCGATACCGGCCTGTTTTTATTCGTTCCGGCGGTTGGCCGGCATGAAGTACTGGTCATCGATAAGGAAAGCTGGAAGCGGGTCAGAACCATTCCGATGTTGGGTCAGCCGGTGTTTGTCATGGCGCGGCCGGATGGACGGCATATCTGGGTGAATTTCGCCTTTCCGGATAATCGGCATGTTCAGGTGATCGATGTCAAGGATTTTTCCATCGTCAAGCATTTACAGCCGGGGAAGGCCGTATTGCATATGGAATTTACCCCGCGAGGCGAACAAGTATGGGTATCGGTTCGGGATGAAAACCGGGTCATCGTTTATGATACAGACAGTTTTGCCGAGCAGGCTGTTATCGAGGCCCAAAAGCCCAGTGGCATTTTTTTTACATCACGCGCTTATAGACTAGGGTTATGATGGAACTAAGCCACCTGGAAAAACAGCTGTTGAATGATTTTCAGCAGGATTTCCCGTTGACGCCCCGACCTTTTTTTGACATTGCAAGGCTATTATCGGTCTCTGAACAAGATGTGTTGGAGGCGATGCAAGTACTGAAGGATAAAGTCTTGATCCAGCGTATTGGTAGTGTCATTCAGCCCAATAAAATCGGTAAAAGTCTGTTGGCAGCTGTCGCAGTACCTGAGAGTGAGCTGGAACAGATAGCTCGCCTGATCAATTTGTATCCTGAAGTCTCTGTACATGACAAAAAATATTAAAAGCTGGCGTAGCTCGTTGAAATGTAATTAAATACCGCATTTTGTTTTAGCGAATATGAATAACGGGACATTACAAATCAACGAGCTGACCGTCATATTAACTGAGCACTTTCAATGGAACAAGGCAAGAATCGTTTGTTTTGTGGGTATGTTAATTGCTTTGATGGCAGTTAGCACGGTCAATCTGGCCCAGCTCGCCGTATTCTTTCCCCGTCGGGCAAAAATTTCCTCACGATATCGACGGATGCAACGATTTTTCAGTGACCATTGGCTGGATTACAATGAAGTCGCTCATTTCATCATGAAACTGTTTGGTTTCACTGATCAGGATTACTATCTGACGTTAGACAGGACGAATTGGAAGTGGGGTAAAACCAATATTAATCTGCTGGTGCTTGCCGTGGTTTATCGGGGTGCCGCCATTCCTGTGTATTGGTTGCCTTTAAACAAGCGGGGCAACTCTAATACGAAGGAACGTATAGCGCTGATGAAACGCTTTATTGCGCAGTTTGGCCGACATCACATCAAAGGTCTTTTGGCTGATCGGGAGTTTATTGGAGACGAATGGATGGGCTGGTTGTTTGAGCAAGAGATTCCCTTTTATATCCGTATTCGCAACAACGCATGGACAACCAATGCCCAAGGCCAGCGAATACGCGTAGAGCGTTTGTTTTATGGGCTTAAGCCGGGTAGCACACGACACCTCTCAACAGCGCGCTATTTGGGAAATTGTTCAATTTATCTCAGTGGGTTACGGCTGAGTGATGGTGAGTTATTAATCATCGTCTGTCAGCATTTGAACCCTGATGCGATTAAAATTTATGGCTTGCGTTGGGAAATCGAAACGCTTTTCGGCGGTTTAAAAGGACGGGGATTCAAACTTGAGGAAACGCGTGTAGTCGGTTATCTTCGGATCAAAAAATTGTTAGTACTTCCCGTTATTGCTTTCTGTTGGTCACATAAAGCAGGCGAATGGAAACATGATTGCGAGTTACCAATAAAAACCAAAACACATCAGCGGCTCGCGCAAAGCCTGTTTCGATATGGATTAGATTGTATCCGCTCAACGTTGTTTAATGTCTTATCTCAATCAAAAAGGATGATTAGAAAAGTGATTGCTCTTTTGCAACCCATACCTTTTGTCACTGGAATACATGAGACTCATTTGTCATAAGTTAATTTTTGTCATGTACAGAGTCCTGAAGTCAATCATAATTATGAACGGGAAAACCGCCTCAATTTATGGTTTGTGCTGATAGCGGAAGATCAGACCTGTCTTGACAGTGTGATTGACGACATCGAAAAACAGATTGGCTATGAGGTATTTAAGTTCCCGTTATTACGCGATTTCTATATCAATCTGGGGTTCGATCTGGATTTGACGGATGGATGAGCTGGATTATTGCTTGTTAGCCCTGTTACAACAGGGGTTGCCTATTTGCAGTCGGCCTTATGCGCAATTGGCTGAGAGTTTGTCAATAACAGAATACGAAGTCATCGATCGTTTGGCGAAACTGAAACGGTTTGGGGTCATCAAGCGTTTTGCCGTGATTGTCAACCACCGTATGTTGGGTTATCGGGCTAATGCCATGATTGTCTGGGATGTGCCGGATGTACAGGTTGGTACACTTGGGGAAAAAATCAGCCAGGCTGAATTTGTTTCTTTATGTTATCAACGGCCCCGAAAGGCCGACATTTGGCCTTATAATCTATATTGCATGATTCATGGCAAGGACAGGAATAAAGTATTACAGCAACTGGAACAATTAAGAACAGAATGCCAGTTGCAAGACTATGATTATCAGATTTTGTTCAGTAAACGCTGTTTCAAGCAACGTGGTGCGTTTTATCCTTTTTTGGCGTCTGAGGTTTCCTGATGGATGCTGTCGATAAAGCGATAATTAACAGCCTGCAACAGGGTTTTCCGCTTTGCGCTTCACCCTACCAGAAAATGGCGCAGCAATTAGGCCTGACAGAAAACGACTTGTTAAGCCGACTTGAAAAGCTGTTGGATAATGGCGTGTTGAGCCGTTTTGGACCCATGTTCAATGCCGAAAAAATGGGCGGTGGATTGACGCTGGCGGCCATGCAGGTTCCCGAGGATCGATTCGATGAAGTAGCAGATCTGGTGAATGCCTTCCCGGAAGTGGCGCATAATTATCAACGCCAGCATCGTTTGAATATGTGGTTCGTGCTGGCAACAGAAACGCCTGAACAGGTTCCGGCGGTTTTGCAGGCAATCAGTCAAAAAACAGGGCTTTATGTTTATAACATGCCGAAAATAAAAGAATATTATGTTGGCTTGCAGCTCAAGGTCTGAATATGGATAACATCGATCGCCAACTGGTTAAATTAACCCAAAAAGGTTTGCCATTGGTTGCCGAGCCTTATCGACAATTGGCCGAATACTTATCCATCAGCAAAACAGAAGTCATCGAGCGGCTGGAAAAAATGAAACAGCAAGGCGTTATCCGTCGTATTGCTGCCGTACCGAATCATTATAAACTGGGGTATCGCTTTAATGGCATGTCCGTCTGGAATGTGGATGATATGCAGATTGACCGGCTAGGCCAACTGGTAGGTCAATTGGATTTTGTCAGTCACTGTTACCAGCGGCCCAGACACTTACCCGACTGGCCCTATAATCTGTTTGCCATGTTACATAGTCAAGACAAGGAAGGCGTAGAGCGACACGCAGTCGAGATTGCGGCATTACTGGGTGAGTATCAGCAAGGTTATGAGATTTTATACAGCAGTCGTATTTTGAAAAAACGGGGCTGAGAATCCGCTGATGTTTCGTTTAAGCCAATATATACGGGAACTGCTGCATCCTGCCCCGATTAAGCCCACGCGAAAACCCAAAGCACCGGTGGTTATCTGGAATCTGATTCGCCGTTGCAACTTGACCTGCAAGCATTGCTACACCACATCAGCTGATATTGATTTTCCTGGCGAATTGACGACCCGGGAAATCTACAGTATTATGGAAAATTTACGCGACTTTCAAGTGCCAGTGTTAATTCTGTCAGGTGGTGAGCCACTATTACACCCTGATATTTTTGCCATTTCAAAAAAGGCCAGGAATATGGGGGTTTTATGTGGCGTTGTCCAGTAATGGCACCTTGATTGATCAGGACAATATTCAACAAATTGCAGAAATTGGTTATCAGTATATTGGCGTCAGTTTAGAGGGTATTGGAAAAACGCATGACCGTTTCCGGCAAAAAGCCGGTAGTTTTGATGCTGCAATGAATGGCATTGCGCTATACCGGAAGCATGGCATAAAAGCAGGTGTCAGATTTACCTTAACACAGGACAATGGCCGGGATTTTTCTGCCATATTGAAACTGGTTGAAAAGCACAATATTGACAAGTTTTATTTGTCGCATTTGAATTATGGTGACAGGGGAAATCGTCACCGCAATGAAGATGCCTTTTTTAGCCTGACAAGGCAGGTTATGGATGAATTGTTTGAAACCTGCCTTCGCTGGGAACAACAAGGCATACAGAAAGACGTGGTAACCGGCAATAACGATGCCGACGCAGTTTATTTTTTGCATTGGGTGCGGCGCCGCTTTCCAGACCAGGCAGCTAGTATGGAACAACGGCTGCAACAATGGGGTGGTAACGCCTCGGGCGTGAATGTCGCCAATATCGACAATCTGGGCTTTGTGCATCCCGATACCTTTTGGCAGCATTATTCGCTAGGCAATGTCAAAGAGCGACCATTTTCCGAGATTTGGCAAGATGTTTCCGATCCGTTGATGGCTGGGTTAAAATCCCATCCACGCCCGTTAAAAGGTCGTTGTCAATTCTGTGCTTATCAATCTATATGTAATGGCAATACCCGGGTACGGGCACAGCAGCTTTTTCAGGACCCTTGGCAGGAAGACCCGGGCTGTTATTTAAGCGATGAGGAAATTGCTTGAATATAAGAAAATAATTATATAATACACTGTTGGCGATACATAAAAGAGGAAGGCAATGAAATCAATCCATAATTATCTCATCTTGGCGATGATGGCAGGTCTGTTATCCGCCTGTGGCGGTGATGAAAAATCCAGCGCCATGAAAGCATTCACCCAGCCTACGGTACAGGTTTTCAAACAGGAAACCATTTTGCATGGCAAAGTCAGCAATAAAAAGGGCATTGTTAAGTCTGGTACGGTCAAAGCCGTAGACCTGAAAGGCAATGAGTTGGCAACTGCCAAGGTCAATAATGAGGCAGCGTTCAAAATTAAAATACCAGCAGGTACTAAGCTGCCGATTGAATTGAAATTTTATCCCGATCAAAACAGTCAGGATGCTGAAGAAATGATGGCAGTTGTGGCATATTCATCCATGACGGGTTATGACATCAATGATGTAACGACCCGAATCGCGGAAAAAGCTAGAAAAATGGGCGGTTACACGCACAGAAATATCGTTTTGGCTTCTGAAAGCATGGTGAAAGTGCCAGACGCCAATAAAACCACCACCGGTTTTCGAGGCGATCCAACCAAACAATATGGCGGTTGGCATTGATTGGCTGGGGTAAATATAAAATGAACCTGTATATAGTTTCAGGCTTTTTCTTCATGCTGTTTTCGTATGCGGGTGTTTGGGCAGCTTTCACACCCGCACCGGAAAGTGTTCCAACCTATCTGGGTAAAGTTGAAGACTTTTGTCCTGAATCGGCAACGCCAGAATGGCGTAAAGCATACACCATAGAGGGCGTAGATATTGCTCCTTCACCGGTTTGCCAGCCGGATAATCCTTATGCAGTGGCGACTTTCGTCAAGGGCACCAACAATATTTCCATGATGACCTTGATGAAAACACAGATTGCCCAGGATGCGCTGATCAAGAAAAACGACCTTGATGGCGATGGCGATCCGGATGAAATCCATATTCGCCTGGAAGTTATCGAATTAAATGGCAAGTCGCCGGATCTGGCCGATCCCGTTACTACCTATGATATCGCCCCTGGAATCCGACCAGGTTTGTGGGTGTTTGCGCCGAAAAGCAGGGGCATGTCCAATTTGAATTTTGCCAGTGTCAAAGCCAATCCATTGCTGCGTGCGCCATCGCCAACGATTCGGGTGGAGCAGGGCGATAAAGTGATCGTCACGCTGGAGAATTCCCATTATTTTCCCCACAGCATTCATTTTCATGGCGTCGATCATCCGTTTCAACGAACCGATGGCGAAGGCAACGATGGTGTGCCACAAACCAGCAACAAGCTGACCATGCCAGGGCATGTGTTCAGTTATGAATTACAACCCAGACAAACCGGCACGATGATTTATCATTGTCATGTCCAAGCCCACAGCCATATTCTGATGGGGCTGATCGGCATGTTTGTCGTGGAGGAAAACAAACCTAATAACTGGTTGCAAACATTCAATATTGGTGCCGGCAAGGTTCGTCATTCTTCCAAAGCCGTCAGGGCAAAATACAGTCAGGAATTTGATTTGTTGTATCAGGATTTGGATAAACAACTCAATGACCGTATTCAACAATATAATGATGTTCGTTTGTTGGCCAAATCTATCAACAGGGAATACAACATTACTCAGCGAACACCGGAATATTTTATTTTAAATGGTCGTTCATTCCCCTACACCTTGAGGGAATCACTCATTGTCATCAGCCCCGAAGAGAAGGTCAAACTGAGGGTATTCAATGCCGGTGAGGAACCGCTGGATTTACATATGCATGGCTTCAAACCCACGGCCACACATTTCGATGGCGTCAAACTGGCGCAGCCAATTCAACGGGATGTTTTTTCCCTGGGTGCCGCGCAACGTGCAGATCTGGAGTTATATGCCCATAATGACGGCTTGAACAACATGGGAGAGGGAGTCTGGACCTATCATGATCATAATGAGAAAGCCGTGACCACCAATGGTATTTATCCAGGTGGGCATATCAGCAGTGTCGCTTTCGAGTCATTCATGGGCGAAAATGGTATGCCCAAGCTACAGGGAGTGGATGTCAGTCCATTTTTTACCAAAGAGTTTTATCAGAAGCAGTATCCAGTGTGGGTGCAATCGGATAAAAACCTGTTTTATGCGGAAATAAAAAAACCGAAGCCAAAGCCTGAACCATTATTTGAATGGCCAAAACTGGATCCAGTGCAAATCGCTATATTCATTCTTCAGATTTTACTGCTGGTTTATATGGTGGTGTTACTCAAAAGGATGCAAAAAAAATCATGAACAAAATTATTGTTGCTTTGGTATTAAGCCAATTGACTACACAGGCTTTGGCCGAAACCATGCATCATCATGATTTGGGAATGCGCATGGATATGCAAGGCATGGTGATGCATGAAAATAAGGATACGTTACCTGAAGATTGTAAAAACATATCCGAAGATATTCTCATAAAGGTCAAGGCTGGCACACAGTTTGCCACTGCCTATCCAGGTACGGTGTTTGGTTATGACAAACATGAATGGAAAGCCAAGCCTTGTAGCCGCATAACCATTGAATTTGAAAATACCGATGAAATACGTCATCAATTAATGGTGCATGGGCTGCCTCGTTATTTATACCCGGAAGGCATGTTTCATATCGAAGTGAATGGCAAATACACCAAGACCGGAACCTTTATTGTACCCAGTACGCCATTTACCTATCTGGTACATTGCGATATTGCCCAGCATACCGAAAAAGGCATGAAAGCCCAATTAGTGGTCGGAACAGGGACGAAAGACAAGCCGGTTTTGCCGAGCATACCCGGTATTTCTGATGCAAAGTTTCCTGATTCGTACCAATAAGTTATTTTCTTCCTTCAAAGGGGGATATTGAAAAAAACCGCCATATCGGCTTATTCCGAATAGCGGTTTTTTTGTCTGCCTTGTGCAGCACCCATTTTTCTTTGTCGGATTGAGCGAGTTGTATGGTATTTTCGAAGAAATTTTGGAAATCTATCCCTCAGTATAAAAATGGTGCTGCACTAGAATGGTGATTAGACTTTGAATTTCCCTAAGGCGCTTTTTAAACTGTCCGCCAGTTTGGAGAGCTCATTGGCTTCATTCAATGTTTCTTTCGCATTAAGCACGCCTTCATCGGTAATCTGATTGATTTTAATGATGCGTTGATTAATTTCCTCAGCAACGGCTGTTTGTTCCTGAGATGCTGTGGATATTTGCAAATTCATATCATTGATGGTGGAGATTGCGGTGGTAATAGCTGTCAATGCCTGGCCTGATGCGCTGGCTTCTTCCACACTTTTACCGGCGATTTCCTGACTGGTTTCCATCGCTTTAACGGCGCGTTTAGCTCCGGACTGCAATTTCTCAATCATATTCTGAATTTCATCTGTGGAGGTTTGTGTCCGGCTGGCTAGCGTTCGGACCTCATCGGCCACCACTGCAAAGCCACGGCCATGTTCGCCGGCTCTGGCAGCCTCGATGGCGGCATTCAACGCCAGCAGATTGGTTTGTTCGGATACATTGCGAATGACATCCAGGATGCTGCCGATGTCGCCTACATCGGTTTCCAGTTGAGCGATGACTTGTGATGCCTGGTTGATTTCATTGGCTAATGCATTGATGGCGTCAACCGCTTCGGAAACCACTTGATTGCCAGTGTTCGCTTGTTGACCGGCTTCACTGGCGGATTCAGCCGCCCGGGAGGCGTTGTTGGCCACTTCAGCCACTGTTGCGGTCATTTCAGTCATCGCAGTGGCCACTTGTTCGGTATTTTCTTTTTGCTGTTGAATGCTTTTTGTATTTTGTTCGACAGAGTTATTCAAACTTATTGAATGATGGGTGAGAGAATTGGCGTTTTCACTGACTTGTTGCAGCAGGCTTTGCAGACTTTCTGAGGCTTTATCCGGATTTTGGGCCATTTCGCCGATTTCATCGGTGGGTTTGAAATAGGTTCTGGCGGTCAAGTCACCGGTGCCCAGGCGTTTTGTGAAGTCAGATAGTGCATTGATGGAAGCAATAATATTTGTAACTACTCAGCGTAAATAAGTAAAAAAACTGCTTGACACGATTTTAGCGTTATTTTTGATTTTCTAACGGCAACACCTGGCGCAAGAGGTTTACTGTATTAGCCTGCGTTAGTTGAGGCGTGTTGCCTTATAAGCAATGCCCGATAGCCCTGCGGCCGTGCATTTCTAAAATACGATGACGGGCAACACAGAGGCAAAAATTCGTATTTCAAAAGCCATGAGACAATAGTCCTGTACTTAAACCCACAGGCCGTTTCATTGAAGATTGATTCCATTGATGTAGAGGCTGCCATTACCAATGCCCGGCAGCTGATTGAAGATGAAGCCGATTTATCTCCGGCGCTGCGGTCTTCGCTGGAGATATTGTTGTTGCTGGTCACGCTCCTGATGCATCGGCTCGGACTTAACAGCAGTAACAGTTCCAGGCCGCCATCAAGTGATCCTGATCGTAAAAGGAAAGCACGGGCTGGATCAAAAAAACCAGGTGGTGGACAGAAAGGGCATATTGGCACCACGCTGGTTAAAGTCGATGATCCCGATGACGTTATCTCCATCAAGATTGATCGCCGTACCTTGCCAGCCGGAAGCCACACGGCAGATGGCTTTGAAACCCGGCAGGTATTTGATATTGATATTTCACGGATTGTGACGGAATATCGTGCGCAAAGGCTTATCGATGAACAAGGTCGTCGGTTTGTTGCTCCTTTTCCCGAGGGCGTAACAAAAGCCGTGCAATATGGTGACCAACTCAAGGCGCACGCCGTGTATCTTTCGCAGTACCAATTATTGCCCTGCCAGCGCATCAAGGATTATTTTTCCGATCAATTACAGATCCCCATCAGTGAAGGTTCGCTGGTTAATTTCAATCAACCAGCCTTTGAGAAGCTGGCATCCTTTGAGCCGATTTGCAAGCAAAGACTGGCGGCAGCTTCTGTTGTACATGCCGATGAAACGGGCATTAACATCAATGGCGCCAGGTACTGGTTGCATTGTGCTTCTAATGATTTATGGACACATTATTTTCCCCATGTAAAACGGGGCAAGGAAGCGATGGATGTCATTGGCATCCTGCCTGACTTTCATGGCATTTTATGCCACGATCACTGGAAGCCTTACTACAAGTCCCCCTTCACTCATGCCTTGTGCAATGCGCATCATCTGCGTGAACTGACCCGTGCCTGGGAGCAGGATGGACAGCAGTGGGCCAAAGAAATGGAAACCCGGTTAAAAAAGATCAATCAGGTCGTCGATGATGCAGGGGGGAAGCTTGAAGCAAGAAAAGCGGCCTGTTATCGACGACGATATCGAGATTTATTAGAGAAAGCACAAATTGAATGTCCGCCACCAACCCCGTTGCCCGGTAAACCCAGACGTGGGCGCCTCAAGCGCAGTAAATCCAGAAACTTACTGGAACGGCTGATCAATTACCAGGATGATGTCTTACGCTTTATGAGAGAAATAGATGTGCCATTTACTAATAATCTCGGTGAGAATGATATCCGCATGACCAGGGTGCAGCAAAAAATATCGGGGTGTTCCAGGAGTGAGCAGGGTGCCATCACCTTCTGCCGTATTCGGGGATATCTATCCACTTGTCGTAAACATCATGTCAGTGCCTCTGAAGCGTTGGTACTGGTATTTAAGGGGAAATTACCGGAATTTACTCAGTGACCTGATGCTTTTGGTAAAATACGCTGAGTAGTTACTAATATTTTTAGGTAAGGTGACAGCGAGAATCCCACCGATTAGGGTGCCGATAAACAAGGCGACTAAAATCGTCACATTGGCTTTGTTGACCAGCGCAATGGTTTGCTTGCCGAGTTCCGCAGCTTGATTCCAGCCGTCATTTTCAGCATGTGCGGCGGATTTTCTGGCTTCTGCGGCGATGGCGTCCATCTTGCTGATTATCGTTTTGAGTCGGTCATCATTTTCTATCCATTGTGCGGCGGCTTTGGCGTATTTTTTCGTGGCTTCCCGCGAAATCGCAATTTGTTGCAGATTGGCGCGTTTTCGGGTGATGCGTTCCAGTTTGTCATAGAGCTTCATTAAAGCAGGCAATTCGGTTTGCATTTGTTTATAAAAACGCCGGTCTTTATGTAGCCGCTCCTGTTTTTCATGCTGAATGATTTGAAAGGCCAATGACTTGATGCGGTTAACCAGGATATATTTTTGCACTTTGTCATTCAGGGCTTCTACCGATGCATTATTTTTCAGCAGGGCCGCATATTGTTGTTCCTGCTGTTTGGCAAAAGAATTCGCTTCTCGAAGAACCTGTTTGCCGCTATCGGCCATAATTCGCACAGTTCGTTGATTATCTTTAAGGCTGGTGACACCCTGATCGTACAAACTGCGGAAATCAGCGACATTTTTTCGAACCGATGCCGACTGGGTGAGCAGCTGTTGAACATTGAATTGTTTTGCCAGTTGATCGATGGCGTCAAGATTTTTGTCCATTTTCGCCAAAACTTCCTTGGCGCGCTGATAGGTCTCAGGCTTTTCATGCAGCAGATAATTCAGTTGTTCGATTGTTGCATCATATGCGCCAGCATGAACATCCACAGCTAATTTAACGGCAGGTATTTTCCAGTCAACAATTTTAGCCACATCTTTATCCAGCCAATTGATATACAACCAGACCAAAAAGCCAAACACTAACAGAATAATAACCTGGCTGGAAAAGCCAGCAATGAGTTTGTTACGAATAGTCACGACAGTTCCCTTTCAGAAAATTATCTATTTAGGATAGCAGTAGTGAGGTTTTTTGCCAGGTAAGGGGGGGGGAATGGCAGGGCCAGCGCATAAAAAGATCCTATTAAAACAGCGAGTTCAGTATCATTCATGCAAAACTGTATGAGGAATCAAAATGTCCCTGAGCCTGCAAGAAGCCTTTTCAAGCCTGGAAGACCCGCGAATTGAACGCCACAAGCGTCATCAACTGCTGGATATTATCGTACTGACCATCTGCGCGGTGGTCAGTGGCGCTGAAGGCCGGGAGGCCATAGAAGCCTTCGGCAAAGAGAAACAAGACTGGCTGCGGCAATGGATAGCGTTGGAAAACGGAATCCCCTCGCACGACTGCATTGCCCGCCTGATGTCACGGTTGCCGGCCGAGGAAGTCAGCGCCTGTTTCAGTCGCTGGGTGCAAAGTGTCGCCAGACTGACCGAGGGGGAAGTGGTTGCCATTGACGGCAAAACGGCGCGCCGGTCCTTTGATCAGGAGGACAAGATGGGCGCGATCCACATGGTCAGCGCCTGGGCAAGCCAGACGGGGCTCTCCCTGGGTCAGGTCAAAACACAGGAGAAGTCCAATGAAATTACCGCCATTCCCCGACTGTTGGCCATGCTGGAAATTAAAGGCTGCATCGTGACCATTGACGCGATGGGATGCCAAGAAAAGATTGCTGGCAAGATCGTCGAGAAAGGGGCTGATTATGCCCTGGCGGTCAAGGGCAACCAGAAGTCCTTGCATGAAGCGATCGTGGATTGCTTTGCCGTGGCGGTGGATGGCGGTGTTGAGGACGGTCAGGCGCTACTGGGCCACCACGAACAGGTCGATGTCGGACACGGCCGGATTGAACAGCGCCGCTACTACCTGGCTGATTGTCTGGACACCTTGCCTTCGCCCCGGCGCTGGCAAGGACTCAAGGGCATTGGCATGGTGGCGTGTGAACGCCAGATCGGCGAACGACAAACCATTGAGCGTCGCTACTACATCACCACGCTTGATAGTGTTGAAACCTTCGCCAACGCTGTGCGCTCCCACTGGGGCGTGGAGAACAGCCTGCATTGGGTATTGGATGTCACGTTTCGTGAAGACGAGTCACGAATTCGCAAGGGCGAATCACCGGGCAACTTCAATATCATCCGCCAATTGGCGCTCAATTGGCTCAAGCGCGAACCGTCGCGCCTGAGCATTAAGCGCAAGCGCTTCAAGGCAGCCCTCAGCGATGACTTCAGGGCTCAAGTGATATTTGGGTGAGTCTTTATGCGCTGGCCCTGGGGGGAATGGGCATTGCTGGGGGGGCATCCTTGCCAGGTTGTGTGCTTATAGCCCTAATTGATCCCACATTTGATCGACTTTATCGATAATTTCATCCGACATGGTGATAATGCATCCCCATTCCCGGGTGGTTTCACCCGGCCACTTGTTGGTGGCGTCGAAACCGATTTTCGAGCCCAGGCCTGAAACGGGCGAAGCGAAATCCAGATAATCGATCGGTGTGTTTTCCAGAATAGTGCAGTCGCGAGCTGGGTCCATTCGAGTAGTCATCGCCCAGATAACATCCTGCCAGTTTCTGACATCGACATCATCATCGACCACGATAACGAATTTGGTGTACATAAACTGGCGCAGATAGGACCAGGTTCCCAGCATCACGCGTTTGGCGTGGCCGGCATATTGTTTTTTCATGCTGATCACCGCCATGCGGTAAGAACAACCTTCCGGCGGCAAATAAAAATCGACGATTTCCGGGAATTGTTTTTGTAAAATGGGGACAAAAACCTCATTCAAAGCCACGCCTAAAATGGCTGGTTCATCTGGCGGCCTGCCCGTATAAGTGCTGTGATAAATCGGCGCCTGGCGCTGGGTGATGCATTCGATGGTGAAAACCGGAAACTCATCGACCTCATTATAATAGCCGGTGTGATCGCCATAAGGCCCTTCCGGTGCCGTTTCACCCGGATAAATAAAGCCTTCCAGTACGATTTCCGCGCTGGCCGGGACTTGCAGATCATGCAACAGACAATCGGCCACTTCGGTTTTACTACCCCGCAAGAGGCCGGCGAAAGCATATTCTGACAAAGCATCGGGGACAGGTGTTACAGCAGCCAAAATAGTGGCTGGGTCAGCGCCCGGCGCCACGGCGACAGGATAGGGCTTGTCCGGATATTTTTCCTGAAATTCCTTGAAATCCAGTGCGCCGCCGCGATGCGCCAGCCAACGCATGATAACCTTGTTTTTGCCGATAACTTGCTGACGGTAAATGCCTAAGTTTTGCCGCTCTTTATTGGGGCCTTTGGTAATCACCAAAGGCCAAGTGATCAAAGGCGCGACATCACCCGGCCAGCAGGTTTGAATCGGGTAATCAGCCAGGTCGATTTCATCACCCCGGCGAATAATTTCCTGACAAGGCGGGTTTTTGACCACCTTGGGCGCCATATTCAACACCTGCTTGAAGACTGGAATTTTTTCCATCGCATCTTTCATGCCTTTCGGGGGTTCCGGCTCTTTCAAATAAGCCAGCAATTCACCGATGCCGCGAAGTTCTGTTACTGAATTTGCGCCCATACCCATGGCGACCCGCTTGGGCGTACCGAATAAATTCGTCAGCACCGGAATATTGCCGCCTTTTGGATTTTCAAATAACAGGGCAGGGCCTTGCTGCTTCAACACCCGATTGGAAATTTCAGTCATTTCCAGATGCGGGTCGACTTCAGCCGTGATGCGTTTTAATTCACCCTGTTTTTCCAGCTGCTTGATGAAATCACGCAAATCTTTATATTTCATGACTCGATTCCACTGTGTCTGAGCAGCGCGTCAATTTTGGGTTCACGGCCGCGGAATTTCTTGAACAGATTCATGGCCGGTTCGCTGCCGCCTTTTTCCAGAATATTGTGCAGAAAAGACTCCCCGGTTTTTCGGTCGAAAATACCTTTTTCCTCAAACAGGGAAAAAGCATCGCTGGAAAGCACTTCCGCCCATTTATAACTGTAATAACCCGCCGCATAACCGCCCGCGAAAATATGCGAGAAGCTGTGAGCAAAACGGTTGAAAGCCGGCGGTTTGATAACGGCGACTTCTTCTCGCACCTGTTCCAGTGTTTGATAGATGCGTCCACCTTTAGCCGGGTCGTATTGCTTGTGAATGAGGAAATCGAACAGGCTGAATTCCAGTTGTCTGACCATTAACATGCCGGCCTGAAAGTTTTTTGCCGCCAGCATTTTGTCAAATAATTCACTGGGTAGTTTTTCGCCCGTTTCAAAATGACCGGAAATCAAATCCAGGGCCTGTTTGTCCCAGCACCAGTTTTCCATGAATTGACTGGGGAGTTCCACTGCATCCCACTCCACACCGTTGATGCCGGAGACGCCCAGATAATCGACCTGGGTCAGCATATGATGCAGGCCATGACCAAATTCATGGAACAGGGTTTGCACTTCATCATGGGTCAATAGGGCAGGCTGCTCACCCGTCGGCGGTGTAAAATTACAGGTTAAAAAAGCAACCGGTGTTTGCACGCCGTTTTTGGTTTTGCGCCGGTCAACGCAATCATCCATCCAGGCACCGCCCCGTTTGTGAGACCGGGCATATAAGTCCAGATAGAATTGTCCTCGAAGCTGGCCTTGCTTGTCTTTGATTTCAAAGAAACGTACATCAGGATGCCAACTGTCAAAATCATTTAATTCGCTGATCTGTATGCCATAAAGTTTTTCGACGACAGCGAACAGACCGGCAATAACGCGATGAGTAGGAAAATATTGTTTGACTTCTTCCTGTGACAGCTGGTAACAATGCTGACGCATTTTTTCGGAATAATAGCCGATATCCCATGCCTCTAGGTTTTTGACACCATGTTCCTGTCGGGCGAATTCGCGTAATTCCGCCAGATCCTTACGCGCCTGCCGCCAGGACTTGTCCGCCAATTCCTCCAGAAAGTCGATGACTTGTTCGGGGTTGTCGGCCATTTTGGTCGCCAGCGATAATTCGGCATAGTTGTCAAAACCCAATAATTGTGCTTTCTCATGCCGTAACGCCAGGATTTCTTCCATGACTTTGGTATTGTCCCAGCGGCCGGCATGAGGCCCCTGGTCGGATGCGCGGGTGGCGAAGGCGTGATAATGCTCACGACGCAGTTCCCGGTTGTCGGCATAAGTCATCACGGCGATATAGGAAGGAAATTGCAAGGTGATCAGCCAGCCCTCCTGACCGGCTTGCTGTGCGCTTTGTCTGGCCTGGGCCAGAGCCGATTCCGGCAAGCCTTCCAGTTCGGATTCATCGACAATCAATTTGCTCCAGGCATTGGTGGCGTCCAGCACATTTTCTTCGTATTGGCTGGCCAGTCGGGACAGTTGTTGACTAATTTCCTTAAAACGCTGTTGCTGTGTCTCCGGCAAATCAATACCGGATAAATGAAAGTCACGCAGTGAATTATGAATGATTTTTTGTTGCGCAGGATGTAGTGCTGCAAACTGTTTGTCATCGGCAATGGCGCGATAAGCCTGATACAAGTCCTGATTCTGGCCCATCTCGGTGGAATATTCGGTCAATGCCGGTAAACAGGCGTTATAGGCTTCCCGCAATGGCTCGTTATTGAGCACCGAGTTCATATGACTGATGGGAGCCCAGGCGCGATGAAGGCGGTCTTCGGCATCATCGATCGGATCGATCAGGTTTTCCCAGCTATATTGTTTGTTGCGCTTTAAACATTGATTGACCGTCGAGCGGGCGTCGGCCAGTAAAGATTCGATGGCAGGTTGGATATGTTCGGGTTTGATGCGTGAGAAAGGGGGGAGTTTGAAATCTTCTAATAATGGGTTATTCATGGTTTAGCTAAAAAGTGAATAATATTGCTTATGATAACAGGGAATCAGGGCTGGCTGATATGTGAAATCAGCGACTCCTTGGTGTAAATGACCATTTTTGAATGCAAAGCAGGCGGGTTTCAGTGGTTAGCTGAGTCGTCAGGTACAGGGAAGAGAAAAAAGCTGGAACAGATACGACTTACGACTAATCAGTGATTAAAAGCATGAAAGGCTTCTTTGACTCTGTTGTGCGCATCGTGCAGGATTTTTAAGGTGTTTTCAGGCGATAGGGCGATGTTTTCCAGTTTGCTGGCTGCCGGAATGGAGGTGATGGGCGGTAAGATAAATTTTTTCTTTTGTCCTAATTTATAGTGCAAGCGAGATAATATAACGATGTCGGCCAGGTTCAACGGTCCTTCGTGATGAAAAAACCAATCGCGCGAATGACTGGTCGCTTCGATAAATTCCTGGTCAAAATTCCAGTCCCTCAATACCATAGCACCGATGACGTCCCGTATTGCTGGGATGGCTTGACGTACTTCATCAGTATTGTGAAATTCTTTCGGAAGTTTGGCGACAAAGCTCAAAAATGGAATCGTACCGATGTCGGCGAACAAGCCTGCCAGTAAAGCCTCTTCCGGATTGTATTGCTTGCTCTCTGCAGCCAGGATAAAGCATAGACAAGATAAGAACAGGCTTTCTTTCCAGATATGATCCATATATTTCATGATATGTTTACAACGACATGAAAATACCTGGCGTAAACTGAAGCTGATGACCAGATTTTTGGTGGCGTTCAGACCAATTCGGCTAACAGCGTCCAGACAGGTTTTAGCCGGATTCAAGGTCAAATAAAGTGGGCAGTTCGCAACTTCAATCAGTTTGGCGGAAATGACCGGATCCATTTGAATGATTTTCACTGCATCGGCAACAGAAATATCTTCCTGCATGGCTTTGCGTAAACGGATTGCCACCTGTGGTAGTAACGGGACTTCCAGCTTTTCTTCGCTGACATATTGAGAGAAAAGTTGCAATATCTGGTTGTCGCTTAACTGCTCTGGAATAATGAGTTCTGTATGTTGATGCTGCGTGTTGATCGACATGATTTTATGTGATACACGTAATATACAGACATCGGTTTTAGCGACTGCAGTGGTGGTGTAAGTATTGCCGCTGCAAATAGGGAAATTGGCTTCAGTGGTGCCACTCTCTATTTCCTGACTGTTACCATTCTGATCAGTAATAATAATGGTTCCATCCAGTAAATAAATGGCGCAGTCGGCAGGAGTATTGGCGGTAAATAATGTTTCATTGGCTGGAATCCATTCCGCATGATTATCATCGGCGAATACGTTGAGAATATCTTCATTGAGATTCCTGACAGGAATCAGCCTTTTGAGTGTCTCGACCGGAATCTTCTGTATTTTCTTTTCGTCAGATACTTTGTTTTTATCTTTGAAAAAGGTTTTCAGTATGTCCATGCGCTTTAAAAAAGTATTAAGTGGAATCCGATGGCGACTCGCCAATCGTATACTGAATAATTATAGACACAAATAGATGATTATTGAGATAAATCAGCCTTTTTTCGCAAGACTTCCAGTTGCAAAATAACCGGATGAGTGTCTGGGCGAACATGTCGCCACTGATAAAATGCCTCAGCTGCTTGTTCCACCAGCATTCCCAAGCCATCCAGGCATTTGGAAACTTGCTGGTTTTTTGCCCATTTGACAAAAGTAGTGTCATCATCGCCATAGGCAAGATCATAACAACAACCAGCACGAGTGACCAGCTTGTCAGGTAATGGTGGTAGTTGATTGGATAAACTGGCTGAGGTGGCATTTAAAACAAGGTCGAATTCCATTCCATTCAATTCATCGAAACCACATGCTTTTATTGAAAATGTTGCAGAGAATTCCTGGGCCAGGTTTTGAGCTTTGCTGACCGTGCGATTGGTGATATAAAGACTGCTTGGGGATTGTTCTAAAAGTGGTTTGATAATGCCGCGTGCCGCACCACCTGCACCCAATATCAAGATACGGGCATTGTTTAATGTGATTTGATGATTATTAACCAAGTCGGTGACCAGGCCGACACCATCAGTATTATCACCCAGCAAGGTTCCATCCTGTCGAACAATAATTGTATTGACTGCTTTGCTGGCCTGCGCCCGGTCAGTTGTATCATCAACCTGGCGAAATGCCAGTTCCTTGAGAGGAACGGTGCAATTCAGGCCGCGTCCTCCGTGGGCGATAAAATCCGACAAGGCACGATCAAAATTTTCCGCAGGCACATCAATTGCCTCATATTCCAATGTCTGTTGCGTTTGTTCGGCAAACAAGCGGTGAATCAGCGGCGATTTGCTGTGGCGGATAGGGTGACCAAAAACGGCGTAACGATCAATGCTCATAGCAGATTTTTTTGGCTAACCAGACTTCTATGCTGATCGTTATAGCGACAATGGCAATAGCCAGAAAACTGCTGATAATCAGATAATGATCGGTATAGGCAATGACAATAGATGATGCGCCAAGATACAAGCCGACCAGACTGAAGCGCCAGCCGATTCTGATGCCATCCAGAATGGTCGCTAGCCCAAGTACCAGCATGATCACCAGGGTGCTGCTCAAGGCGTCATACAGTTCAGCTCGTTCCAGAAAATAGACACCGGTAATGCACAGTAAAGAAGACAGCCAATGCAATGACTGTTCTTTGACAATCGAGGTGAATTCATCAAGGTCTTTTTCCTTATCTTGCAACCAGGCAATCAAAACAGCCATTAAAGCAAAAACCACCGTGATGATCATCCAGTAGACGTAACCATCCAGGGGTGAAAAATCGGTAATAAAAATCCCGCCCAGGGAAATAAGCAATAACAGCACTAAAAGACCATCTTCAATTTTAAGCCGTCTTATTTCAGAGAGTTTAGTCATAGAAAACATGTTGATTGTCCTGGTTTATTTTTGTAACCAGCTGGCTACTTTTTTTGCGTAATAAGTTAGTATGGCGTCGCTGCCCGCTCGTTTGAATGCCAGTAACGATTCTAACACAACACTTTTTTCATCCAGCCAGCCATTTTGAGCGGCGGCTTTCAGCATGGCGTATTCGCCGCTGACCTGATAAGCAAAGGTTGGCGCGCCGAACCGGTCTTTAGCACGGCGAATGATATCCAGATAGGGCATGCCGGGTTTGATCATAATCATATCCGCGCCTTCCTGTAAATCCAGCCCAATTTCACGCAAGGCTTCATCGGAATTGGCCGGGTCCATTTGATAACTGTATTTGTCCGCTCCCGCCAGGTTAGCGGCTGAACCGACCGCATCGCGGAAAGGCCCGTAAAAAGCCGAGGCATATTTGGCGGAATAGGCCAGAATGCGGGTGTTGACGAAGCCATGCTGTTCCAGTACCTGCCTGATGGCGCCAATTCGGCCATCCATCATATCGGAAGGCGCGACAATGTCGGCGCCGGCCTCAGCATGTGACAATGCCTGCTTGCAGAGTACCTCGACTGTTTCGTCATTGACCACGTAGCCGGCTTCATTCAATAATCCATCCTGTCCATGGGAAGTGAAAGGATCGAGGGCCACATCGGTGATGACGCCTAATTCAGGAAAATGCTGTTTAAGCGCACTGACGCAGCGTTGCGCCAAGCCATCGGGGTTGTACGCTTCCTCGGCCAATAATGACTTGCGACTGTCATCGACCACCGGAAACAAGGCAATGGCTGGAATGCCCAGACTTAGCAATTGCTCGGCTTCTTGCAGGATCAAATCTATCGACAAGCGATTGATATCAGGCATGGAGGCGATCGACTGCCGTTGTTTGTTACCATCTATAACAAACATGGGATAAATTAAATCATCGACGGAAAGCTGATTTTCCTGCATCATGCGGCGGGAAAATTTTTGAAAGCGCATACGTCTTAAACGGACAGCTGGAAAAAGGGTGTTATAATTCGAAAGATTTTCCATGGTTTATTTATAAGAAAATTAGTATATAATGATATTCATCGCCTTTAAGAATGTATTCATTCTATCAGGGTATTTTGTTGAATGCTGATTATTCAGTGTTAAACGTAATGGTTTATTGCCGGATGTCTTTTCGGCGTCTATTCTAATATAGGCTGAACAGACTGGAAGTGTTTTTATCCGTTTTCACCGATGAAAACCTGGGAAGCCAAAGCCATGCAAAGCCAGGATCGAATTATACGTTGTC
The DNA here is from genome assembly GCA_965277025.1 of Methylomarinum sp. Lineage (GTDB taxonomy): Bacteria > Pseudomonadota > Gammaproteobacteria > Methylococcales > Methylomonadaceae > Methylomarinum. The sequence goes on along the minus strand of OZ255706.1, from coordinate 2,337,376 downwards.
CATAAAATCAATGGTATGCAGCTTCCCGTAAATCGTGAATAAAGATTCACAGACAATAGAATTTACACGCCAAAAGGAGTATTTATGAAGAGTAAGCAGTTTATGCGATTTTTTATTTTTTTGTTTTGCAGTCTTTTTTTAACCATCAATGCCAGCCAGGCCCAGGCATATGCCGAGCCGCAGGAAATCATTAAAGATGCTTCTGAAAAATTAAAAAAACATCTAAAAGACGAGTCATTCAAGCATGATTTCAAAAAGATCACCGAGTTTGTCGATGAGGTTATTTATCCACACATGGATTTTGAAAAAATTTCCAGAGGTGTATTAGGTAAATTATGGCGACAAGCTACACCGGAAGAAAAAAAGGCTTTTACTCAGGAATTCAGAACTTTGCTGGTTCGGACCTATTCGCGGGCTTTTGTCGAGTTTAAAGACTGGTCGATCCGTTTTAAACCGCTGGATTTGAAAAAACAGGTCAAGACCTTCAAAAGTCGTAAAACTGGTAAGATCATTCAAAAAGTTGTGGTGAAAACCGAAATCATTCAACCCGGACAGCAGCCTATTCCGGTTGATTACCGGATGTACAAAGAAGAAGGTAAGGACTGGAAGGTTTACGACATTATCATCGGTGGCGTCAGTCTGGTTACCAACTACCGGACTACTTTTAAAAATGAATACAAACAGCTGGGTTCGTTGCAAAAAGTCATAGAAAATCTGGCGAAACGCAATAAAGAAGCATTTGAAAAGAGCGCGGCTGAAGAAGCGGCTGCGTAAAGTTTGTACAGTCCAGCGGTGGAACAGCTTTCGCTAGTTTCGCCCTGTACGCGATCACATCAGGTAAGGTGGGTTCGCCGTTCGGCAATCCGCCTTTTTTCTCCGAGCATGCCTCCTCAAATTTTGCTGCGGTTTGCTGACGAAAAATTCACCGACCAAATCCAATATGGCGCTGTATGAGCTGATTGCTCAGTTTATCATCACTTACTATGTCCGATATTAAAGATTCGCTCTATGCCAGTCCATTAGGAAAAATAGATGCCTTTCAGTTTGATGATAAGGTTGCAGCGGTTTTTCCTGACATGATTCAACGCTCTGTCCCGGGATATAGTACGATTATTTCGGCGATCGGCCTGTTGGCCGAGCGTTTCGCCCAGCCGGGCAGTCGTTGTTATGATCTGGGTTGTTCATTGGGTGCGGCCACTTTCGCTATGCGTCATCGGTTGCGCGCCACTGACTGCAAAATCATCGCCGTCGATAGCTCGCCAGCCATGATAGAGGGGCTGCAAAACAATCTTAAGGTGGATCGAGCACCCGCACCTGTCGAAGTCCATTGTCAGGATATTCGGGATATCGATATTCAGCAGGCTTCGGTTGTGGTGTTGAATTTCACCTTGCAATTTATTCCTATCGAGGACCGGCAAGCATTTTTAAACAAGATTTATCAAGGGCTATTGCCGGGTGGCATTTTGATATTATCTGAAAAACTGCATTATACCGACCCTAAACAACAGACTTTGCAAACCGAAATGCATCATTTGTTCAAAAAATCGCAAGGCTACAGTGATCTGGAAATCAGCCAGAAACGAACCGCATTAGAAAATGTGCTGGTCGCTGAACCTTTTTCACAACATCAGCGCAGGCTGCTGGACTGTGGTTTCGACAGCGTCGAAGTCTGGTTTCAGTATTTTAATTTTGCTTCCATGCTGGCCTTGAAATAAATGCAATTTCAACCACTGTATCAATTTTTACTAGCAGAAGGCGCTGTAGATTGGGCGCGGCAATTGCCATCGCAATTGGATTATCGCCTGGATAATGCCCGGCATGGCAATCTTGCTGGCTGGAAAAAGACGATAGCGGAACTTCCAGACTTTAACCCTTCCGTCAAAGATTTGCACGCTAGCGTTACCATTGGTGGTGACAGTGAAATGGATGACGTCCAGCGGCAGAAACTTCAGCAAACACTGCAGAATATTGGGCCTTGGCGAAAAGGGCCATATGACCTGTATGGAATACATCTGGATACCGAATGGCGTTCTGACTGGAAATGGGAACGGTTGTTGCCACATATCACTTCGTTAAAAAATCGTCGGGTGCTAGATGTTGGTTGTGGTAATGGCTATCACTGCTGGCGAATGCTGGGAGAAGGCGCGCGCTTTGTCCTGGGAGTCGACCCTTATTTGTTGAATGTAATACAATTTCAGGCGATTAAAAAACTATACGGTGAAGTGCCTGTTTTTGTCCTGCCAATGGGCCTGGAAGAGTTGCGCCAAGGATTGGCTCTGTTTGATACGGTATTCTCCATGGGCGTGTTATATCACCGCCGCTCGCCAATTGACCATTTACTGGAATTGAAAGCCTGTCTGCGCCCTGGGGGCGAGCTGGTTCTGGAAACTTTGGTTATTGCCGGTAATGAACAGGAAGTATTGGTGCCTGCCGGGCGTTACGCCAATATGCGCAATGTCTGGTTTATTCCAAGTACAGATGCATTGATGGTTTGGCTTAAACGCAGTGGTTTCCAGAATATAAAACTCTGTGATGTAAACAAAACCAGCTTTGATGAACAGCGAACAACCGAATGGATGCCATCACATTCATTGAAGGATTTTCTTGATCCTGAAAACAGTGATTTGACGATTGAAGGTTTGCCTGCACCGGTCAGAGCGATCATTACTGCAACGAGATAATGAATCTGAAAAAGTGGAAAATTTATGGCAGAATAGCCGGCTTTTAGAACCAACCCATATATAGTAAATAGTAATGGAATCAGTAATTGAATTGATTACACGTTATTATCAGGCTTTTAACGATAGTGATATGGAAAGCTTTTTGAGTTTGCTCAGTGATGATGTCATTCATGATATCAATCAAGGTGGCCGGGAGTATGGCAAAGAAGCCTTTAAGCAGTTTATGGGAAAAATGAACCATCATTATAAAGAGCGTCTTGTTGATATCGTGGTAATGGCGAATCAGGAGGGTAATCGGGCCGCGGCTGAATTTGTCGTGTTAGGTGAGTACCTGGTGACTGATGAAGGTTTACCAAAAGCGAAGGGCCAACGCTATCGTCTTGCGGCCGGCGCATTTTTCGATATCAATGACGGAAAAATTTCTCGAGTTACCAATTATTACAACCTGGAAGATTGGATTGCCCAGGTTTCTGAAGAAGGCTGACTAATAATGGCCAAAGTCTGGTTTGTGGGGGCGGGTCCTGGAGATCCTGAGTTGATTACATTGAAAGCGCAAAAGCTTATCGCTCGCGCCGATGCAATTTTATATGCCGGTTCTTTGGTTTCTGAAGCGGCAACGCAGTGGGCAGCGCCTGGCTGTAATATCGCCGACTCCAAAGGTATGACGTTGGAAGAGATAAGCGACTGGTTGATTGAAAACGCCCAAGATGATGCTTGTGTCATTCGTTTGCAGACTGGAGATCCTGGTCTTTACGGTGCGTTGATCGAAATGGTGCAACCGCTGGATAAGGCGGGTATAGAAGTTGGCGTTGTTCCGGGGGTGACATCAGCAATGGCCTCAGCCGCTGCTGCGGTTGAAACATTGACCCTGCCGGAGGTGACGCAAACCGTCATTTTCAGCCGTGTCGAAGGGCGAACGCCGATGCCGGAAGGTGAATCTTTGCTGGATTTGGCCAGCCATCACTGCACTTTGTGTTTGTATCTTTCCATAACCTTGTTAAAGAAAATCAGGGAGTCTTTATTGCAAGCAGGTTGGCGGGAAGATGCGCCGGTTTTGGTGGTGCATAAGGCAAGCTGGCCTGATCAGCAGCAGATCATTCGCGGCACATTGGCCGATATTCATCAGCGCTGTCGTGAGGCTAAAATCAACGCACAGGCGATGATTATCATCAGTCCCACGCTAGGTGCGCGGCATTGGTCTGAGCTTAAAAAGTCCAAACTTTATGATGCCGGTTTTTCGCACCGTTTTCGCAAGGCCAGGCGGTCATGAAGTTCGCCGTGTTAATCAATAGCAGTCCCGATGCTTCGGCCAATGCCCTGACTGCCTATCGGTTTGTTAATAGCACCGTGCAAATGGGACATCAGGTTATTCAGGTGTTTTTTTATAAAGAGGGTGTTTATCATGCGTTTGCCTATCGAACGCCGCCAGAGGATGAACTTGATTTAACCAGCAACTGGCAGGACTTGGCAGAAAAACATTCCATCGATCTGGTGGTGTGTATTTCGGCGGCACAGCGCCGCGGGCTGTTAGGCGAGGATGAGGCCAAGCGTCAAAACAAGCAAGATAATGATGTGGCTACAGGGTTTAGAATTGGGGGCTTGGGTCAATTGCTGGAAGCCATGCTGGAAGCCGATCGTTTTATTGAGTTTTAATAGTGGCCCATCGTTGAAAAAAATATTATTCATTATTAATCGTCCACCTTTTATAGGTGTCGATCTACAAGAAACGCTGGATCTTGTCCTGACAACAGCTGTATTTGATCAGCAGGTGACTTTGTTGTTTATTGATCAAGGTGTGTTATCTCTTAAGTCAGGTCAAAAGCCAGTTGACAAGCAATTAAAAGATACAGCCGCTATTTTCAAAGCCCTGGAAATTTATCAGGTAGAAGATTTGTATGTGGAGATTGAGTCTTTACAGGAAGCAGGGTTGAAAACGACTGAGTTACTTCTACCGGTTCTTGAAATTCGCCGTCATGAAATTGTCACGTTACTAAAGGAAAATGACTTGGTTTTATCTGTTTGAAAGTAAAAGCCTGATCAGCTTGCGTCATTAGCCTGTAGCCTGGCTGTAACGAGCTTTGTGTTATTTATTGAAATGCTGAACAAATCAACGATTCCTTAATGAAGCGCTGAACAAATCATCCCAGATTTGTCAGCGCCCGCAAAACGGAAATGCGATTTCCGCTTTGCTCACAAAATCAATAGCTTGCAACTATCGATTTTGACGACACATCCCTGTGTCGCGGGAAGCACTGATTTAATCAGCGCTTCCTTAAATAACCTTTCTAATTTTACGTAAATTTGACCTGGAGCAATACTATTTTGTGGCATAAAGTTGTATAAATGGAATTAATTGTTACACTGTAGTTTTATAACTACAAATGTCAGTCATTGATGGTTTGTTGTTTGGATGAATGGCTTGATAGTAATGAGACATTCAGTATTTTTGGCGGGTTTGCTGTTTTGTTGTGAATTAATGGCGGGATTTGGATTCTGGTAGGACTATGAGTGATCTATTAAAAGATAAAATCATTATTGTGGCCATGGAAGGTGAAGGCATGAACCAACAAATTCGAGATATTCTGAAAGAAAAAGGATACCAAAACCTGTTGACAGCCACAGATGGCGCCCAAGTTTATACCTTATTGCGACAATACAGCCAGCAACTGGAGCAGATTGGTCTGGTGTTGATTGAAGAGTCATTACCACACTGTCAGGTTGGCGATTTATGTAAAACGTTTGCCTATTCCGATGCAGGTTATCTTGTTCCTTTGCTCTAGATTTTGACCAGGAACCTCCAGAGCAATCATGTTTAGTCAAAAATATCGAGCAACCTATAGCCAAGTCCGAGTTAATTTTATTGACTGAGTTTTTGATTCATATCAAGCATGAGCGTTTTCTTCGTTAAATTCCAGCAACAAGATATTTCATCCCAGCGAGTTGATCATTCGAGCCAGGCAGGCCTGTAATACTGCTAAAAAGAATGGCAGAAATCTTATCTGGCTTTATAACGAACATGATCTGATTGAAAAAGAGCGACGTAAAGATATCTATTGGGTGCCTATTATCAAAAAGGCATTGCTTGAAAAGGAATTCTTTTTAGCCTTCCAGCCAGTCATCAAAATTGCCACAGCCGAGATTTCGCATTATGAAGTGTTGATTCGTATGCAGGGTGAAGGCCGCGTGGTGACGCCCAATCAATTTATTCCGGCCGCCGAGCGGATGGGGTTGATCAGCAGTATCGATCTGTGGGTGGTGGAAACCTCTATCGACTTTTTAGCCAGTTTGCCCAGCGATCAATCGGGTGTATCATTGACGATAAATTTATCCAGTATGGCTTTTCAAGACAAATCCTTGTTGCCGACCATTCGCGACAAACTGGAATTGACCTGGGTGGATGCCAGCCGCTTGACCTTTGAAATTACTGAAACAGCCGCGATTGCCAATTTCGAACAAACACGGGATATGATCAATAATATCCGTGCCTTAGGATGCAAGTTTGCATTGGATGATTTTGGTGCGGGTTTTTGTTCGTTCAATTATTTAAAAAGTTTTCCGGTAGATTTTATCAAGATCGATGGTCAGTTTATTCAAAATTTACCCAATGATCAGGGCCAGCGCATAAAGAGATCCTATTAAAACAGCGAGTTCAGTATCATTCATGCAAAACTGTATGAGGAATCAAAATGTCCCTGAGCCTGCAAGAAGCCTTTTCAAGCCTGGAAGACCCGCGAATTGAACGCCACAAGCGTCATCAACTGCTGGATATTATCGTACTGACCATCTGCGCGGTGGTCAGTGGCGCTGAAGGCCGGGAGGCCATAGAAGCCTTCGGCAAAGAGAAACAAGACTGGCTGCGGCAATGGATAGCGTTGGAAAACGGAATCCCCTCGCACGACTGCATTGCCCGCCTGATGTCACGGTTGCCGGCCGAGGAAGTCAGCGCCTGTTTCAGTCGCTGGGTGCAAAGTGTCGCCAGACTGACCGAGGGGGAAGTGGTTGCCATTGACGGCAAAACGGCGCGCCGGTCCTTTGATCAGGAGGACAAGATGGGCGCGATCCACATGGTCAGCGCCTGGGCAAGCCAGACGGGGCTCTCCCTGGGTCAGGTCAAAACACAGGAGAAGTCCAATGAAATTACCGCCATTCCCCGACTGTTGGCCATGCTGGAAATTAAAGGTTGCATCGTGACCATTGACGCGATGGGATGCCAGGAAAAGATTGCTGGCAAGATCGTCGAGAAAGGGGCTGATTACGCCCTGGCGGTCAAGGGCAACCAGAAGTCCTTGCATGAAGCGATCGTGGATTACTTTGCCGTGGCGGTGGATGTGGAGAACAGCCTGCATTGGGTATTGGATGTCACGTTTCGTGAAGACGAGTCACGAATTCGCAAGGGCGAATCACCGGGCAACTTCAATATCATCCGCCAATTGGCGCTCAATTTGCTCAAGCGCGAACCGTCGCGCCTGAGCATTAAGCGCAAGCGCTTCAAGGCAGTCCTCAGCGATGACTTCAGGACTCAAGTGATATTTGGGTGAGTTTTTATGCGCTGGCCCTGCACCAACCACTGAATTTCCGGGTGGTCGATAAGGCGGAAGGAAAGACAAAAAATGACTATTTTCAAGACATGCTGACCGAAGTATTAGCTTGGGGACTAGTGCACATAAGCGAAAACACCAATGCTATTTATGAGGAATATATTGTAATATGCTGAATAATACTATATTAAATTCAGCAGGTGATATCATGCCACGACTAACAGCAGCCCCAATTAGTTTAACAGAAGAACAACGCACGTTATTGCAAGGCACAGTGCGTAAACATACAAGTCCTCAGAATTTGGTGACACGTTGCCGTATTATATTGTTGGCAGATGAAGGCATTAGTGTACATGAAACCATGCGCCAGTTAAAAATTGGACGGACAACTGTTCAAAATTGGCGAAAACGCTGGTTACAGAACAGTGAACAAGAAAATCCTTTAGCCCGGCTTCAAGATGCACCGCGAAGCGGTGCGCCTGCTATCTATACGGCGGAGCAAATTTGCAGCATTATCGCGATAGCCTGCGAACGCCCAGAGGATAGTCAACGCCCGATCACTCATTGGACGCAACAAGAAATAGCCGATGAAGCGATAAAACGGGGCATTGTTGATTATATTTCACAACGCTCTGTTGGGCGCTTTTTAAAAAGAAGCGGACCTGCAACCCCACCGGATGAAAGGCTGGTTGACGGCAAAAAAAGATGAATACTTCAACGAGAAGTGTCAAGATATTTGCGAAACCTGCCAACGGGCTTTGGAGCGGGAAGAGCAAGGCATCAAAACGATTTCGATTGATGAAATGACAGGGATTCAAGCTTTAGAGCGAGCAGCGCAGACATTGCCGATGAAGAAAGGAAAAGTTGAACGACAAGAATTTGAATATATTCGACATGGTACCCAGACCTTGATTGCAGGTTTTGATGTGGCCACGGGAGAAGTAATGGGAAGTATAGGAGAAACTCGAACAGAGCAAGATTTTGCCGGGTTTTTGAACCTGCTTTTTCATCAACAACCCAAACAAACCCATTGGCATTTAGTCATGGATAATCTCGATACACATTGTTCAGAATCGGTGGTTCGATTAATTGCCGAAAAAATTTCGTATTCAGGAGAATCAGGGGTTAAAGGAAAAGAGGGTATTTTGAAATCAATGGAAAGTCGTACTGCTTTTTTGACTAACTCAAACCATCCGGTTGTTTTTCATTTTACCCCTAAGCATTGTATAGTGGACCCCGTAATCCGGACAATAGTTTAAACTATGACTATTGAAAAAAGAGGTACAAAAAATGAGCGAAAAAAAACGGAAAACCTTTAGCGGGGCGCAAAAGGCCAAAATCGCGCTGGAAGCGGTTAAGAACATCAAAACGATCAATGAGATTGCTCAAGAGAATGAAGTCCATCCATCTCAGGTAAGCCAATGGAAAAAGGAACTGTTGGCCAATGCGGGAAGCCTGTTTGAAGGCAAACGCGGGCCGAAAGCGGTGAAGGCGCAAGACAATCCGGACCGTCTGTACGCCAAAATCGGGCAGTTGAATATGGAACTGGATTGGCTTAAAAAAAAGTCCGGGATCAGCCTATGATCACGCGTCAAAGCTGGGTGGATCAAAAAGATGAGTTGGCGTTAAGTCGGCAATGCCAGTTATTGAACGTTACCCGCTCAGTAATCCATGAACAGAAAAAACGCCAACAACAGCCGGTGTCTGCTGAAGATCAGCAACTGTTGCGGTTGCTCGACGAAGAATATACCCGGCATCCTTTTTATGGCTCACGCCGTATGACAAAGTATTTACGCGGCCTTAACCATCAGGTCAACCGCAAACGGGTTCAGCCGCTGATGCGCATACTGGGGCTGGTCGGCATGGCGCCGGGTCCGAACACCAGTAAGCCGCATCCTGAGCATAAAGTCTATCCCTATCTGTTAAGAGGCGTCGAGGTGACACGCCCCAACCAGGTTTGGAGTACCGACATCACCTATATCCGACTGCCGCAAGGATTTGTTTATCTGGTGGCCATCATGGATTGGTACAGCCGAAAAGTATTGGCATGGCAACTTTCCAATACCATGGACAGCGCGTTTTGCGTAAATTGTCTGGAGCAGGCCATCAAGACCTATGGCACACCGGAGATATTTAATACCGACCAGGGCGCACAATTCACCAGCGCGGACTTCACCGGGGTATTGAGTCAGCATGGCGTGACCATCAGCATGGATGGCCGGGGACGGGCCTTGGACAATATCTTTGTTGAACGACTCTGGCGCACAGTGAAATATGAAGAAGTTTATTTGAAGCAATACGGCAACCTGCAAGCACTGTCAGCGGGGTTGACGGACTACTTTGCCTTTTACAACAGCGAACGACCGCATCAGTCGTTAGGCTATGAAACGCCAGACAGGGTTTATCAATTCGCCACGGGAGGTGGCGCTAAAATCGTGGATAAATATAATGCCGGCACTGCCAAGCAGACGCCGGGTGAAAATATGGGCCAGAGCCATTGAGCCTGACTGTTATGAGGGTTCTATCTTAAATTCTCTAATAATTTGTCTGGACAATGGGGTCCACTTTACGCCAAAGCTCCTAATTTTTTCCATTGCAATACATGCACAAGCTCATGAAAATGCAGAGCTAAATTATTTTCCTGTCTTTTTTTAATAAAATAGGTATTTTTATAAGTGATTCCACCGAAATCGGTATCAATAAAACCTCCCAATCCAGCTTGACGTAACTCTTGAAAATCAGGCTTTGGTAATTGATTAACCACGACAAAATAACTTTTTTCTAAAAACTCAGAAGTATAAAAACCTTTAAATTGAGAAAAACATTCGCAAGACACTCTTTCATTTGAGTTGTCGTCTAAGGTTTGATCTATCCAGTTGTTTATTTTATCAAGCACTTTTTCTGTCCGAGTGTATGTGATTGTTATGTGTTTTTTTAAGATCAGCTACCATTCTTAAACACGTGTTTGCCTTCTCAATGTTTCAACCGCAAGCTTAATCGCATCATTATCAGAATGATTTTTAGACCAATCTGACCAAAAATCTAAAGTTCCGCTATCTGGTTCTATCGTTGGTTTATCAAGCTTTATTCGTGCAGGCAATAAAACGGCATCTCCAAGCAATAACGCCTCCCCCGTATCTAATAGTGGCAACATATCTGTAAGTCCAACCATAGAATCAGGCATTAATTTTCTGACCACATTTTGATCAGTATCGTTGGTTAACCGTAGAACTAGAAAATTATTACATTGACTTAAAATCGTTCTACTTACATCAGACGGTCGTTGGCTAACAACAACCAAAGAGACTCCGTACTTTCTACCTTCTTTTGCGATTCTTTCAAATGTTGCTAAAGCTTGCTTTTCTACCACATCAGCCTCATTCTTAACCGGCAAATAAATATGCGCTTCATCACAAACGAGTGCTAGGGGTAAACGATTTTTTGGCTCCAACCAAAACTGTAAGTCATACAATAAACGAGAAAATGTACCAGCTACTACCGGTAACACATCGGACGGGACTTCTGAAAAATCAACAATTTTAATTCCTTTATTGTCTGAATCAGAACCCAGTAGCTTTATTGCAATTTCTGCAAGCCATTCGTATTGTTTTGCATCATCCGTAGGCTTAAACATAAAACCATAACGGCGATCTTCAATTTTTGCTTCTAGCCTTGATAAAAACCGTGTTAATTTTCCTTCCCATTCTCCCTTGACAGACCGACCATTTGCGCCAACACCCTTTTTTGTATCATCTTCTTTCAAGTGCTCCACAAGATCACTAATTTCATATGGTATAGGGGAATCAACTGTAAAAGTTTCTTTTACATCTTTTTTTGAATTAGTTTCTAAGGTCTTTTCTTTTAAATTCCTAATATGCAATGTGAAACGAGATGCTTGATTCGGTGCATTTTGGTCACTTCTGTCGAGTATCATTGATAACATCTCATCCCGATTCAATAACCAATAAGGTAGACGTATGATACTATCATCATCCGACACTAAGTCACCTGGCCCTGCAATTTTAAACCCTCTTGCATACCCATCATCGCTACTAAGTGGCGTATATTCACCATGCATGTCTAATACGATAATATTAGGAAATTTGAGCTGATTGGCTTTTTCTAGCAATAGTGCAACTGCCCAGCTTTTACCAGAACCAGTACTTCCTAAGATTGAAGCATGACGTTGAAAAAACTTATCACCACTAGCAATTGCTTCTGCTTCTGGATCAATGACAAAATGTCCTAACTTAAGTTTTTCATGGTCTTCTAGGCCTGATGCAAGAAGTCCCATTAGTCTCTGTAAATTGGCTCCTTGAATTAAAAAAGCTTCTCGATCAATTTGAGGGAATGAATCAGCACCTCTTTTAAATATATTTTTTCTTTCACCTTGAACTGTTCGATATGTTCCGATTAAAACAACACGCATAAGGTCAGACGGTACGGGTCCAATCTCTATAACATCCTCATTGCCTTCTTCTTCCTCTTGCAGAAGTTCATCTCTCAATGAACGCGTTACACGCTCAACAATCCCTATCAGAAATTCACGTTCCGTAGAGCCTGATATGGCAACCAAATTCCCAATACCTATTTGTGTTACTAGGTTTTGATCTTCTGCATCTATAAGAACTCTGGATGTATCAACAGAGGCAACTCGACCAATACGTTCAGCGTCTTCAAATTCCAGTATTTTACCTGTCATTATTCTAAAACCTCATTTACAAACACTTCCAAGTCCCAGATATTAACATTATCAAAATCATATTCATCATTTCCAATAATTAACTGGAAACCATCTCCCGCAGATTTACCACACAAAACCCAGATATTATTTTTATCTTTGATATATTCTCTGAATTCTTGTGAAATAGAATGTGTTAAGATTACTGCTTGTTTTCCTTTTTCTAACTGACTGTTTAGATGAACCTGGAGATGATCATCATTAAACCCATACCCAATTATTAGAAATCTTGTTCCATTGCTTATTGCCTTGTTTGCGAGTTCTCTATGAGAATCAAAAGGCCTTTCATATCCACCTCGGAACTTATTTACCCCAGGTGTAATGATTAGTTTTTCATCACCCGAAAACAGCGTCGAACAAACTGGCTCACCCTGCACCAAATACCAATCTAGGCTACCGTGTGGCTTGTATACTGAAGCATACTCCGCATATTTTAGAACAACCCTTTTTGATCTTTGAGTAACCCCTCTGCATAATTGATACTTACTTGTATCTGGGTTAAATGCACTGATATATCCCCCACAAAAAGAATTATTAACTGATATGTTTGCACGTTCACAAGCAACCTCAATCAACCTGTCATAATTCGTCGTAATTATATTTATTCCGCTCTTTGGTTTTAATAAATGTGGTAGTAACGATGAAAAACGAAGAGTCCGTCCATTATCAAACACATCAGCCAGAATGCTTTTCTCATGATGAGAGATGAAGTTGTGAGTAACCTCTATGATTGCTTTCTCTAATTCTTCGTCAACCTTTATTTCTAACAAAGCCTCTTCTAAATTCTTTCCTTCTTCTAACAAATGGACAACATTATCCCATAAGCTTTTGGCAGTTCCTGTTATTAATTTTGGTATCTTTTCTTTAAGCTCAGAAGCTAAGCCGCTCATACCAGGAATACCTTCAGCGCATGACAAACCAGAGCCAATAATGATTACAAGGCCGTCAGATAAATGATTTTGGAGGTGTTCCTTTATTTCATGGAGATCCATATATTAAATTCGACCTTATTAATACTAACCGCGATTTAAGACACCTAACGCTTGAGCTAACTTGACGCAAAAAGCAGAGTGGAGCGATAGCGAAACGCCGCTTTTTGTGGTCAAGTTGAGCGATTTGTTAGCGTCGATTCTCGTCTTCCGTCACGGGGTGGTCCCCCAAATCATCTGGAAGTTCTTCGAGTAATTCTCTTGAGTGATACTCAAGAACTATTTCGCCTTTTGTTAATCTTTCCGTCCAATATCTACCTGCGAGCTTTAGCTTTGGTTTCTCAACTATCTTAAATACTGCTGTTCCATCGTGGGGAATACTCCTTTCACTCAAGCTTAACCTAGGCTTGCTAGTATATGAGTATGCTATGCTTTTAATTTGACGATCAGAATCAATTAGAAAGCCCTCAGAATAGGAAGAGCTTTCCATTTCACATGTATGCATCATGCAACTGACGTGGAAGAATGACTGATTTACAGTGAGCATTACTGGTATTGGAGGCGGCTTTTCTCCAGTATCTGGATTTTTCCAATCTGAGTATATAAACCCCAACCAGGTTCCGTTTAGATTTGGGAAAGGAACAAGCCATCCTCTAAACAGCTTTAGCTTCCATCCCCATTTGACGAAAACTGCAACCATTAATAGATCGATACTCACGACCTTTGGAACAAGCCCAAAGAAGTCTTTAACTTTTGATAGATCCAAACCGCTAAAGTACGCGAGAGAGAACCAAGCTATTGCTGATATTCCGACCAGCAAATAAAGGGAACTTTTGATCGTCACGTTACGCATTATTTGAATCCAAAGTAATTCCAGGCCGCTTTTGCAAATTCACGCCCATCCTTACGAGTCCATTTTTGGTCTGAATGAAATAGGGAAAAACATTCATTTACTTCGAGCCAACGGCTCTCGTCATCGTCAGGCTCGTTACCTTGAAGGTTATCCCAAATATAAATCAGCATAGCTCGTAGACGCTCAGTCCATGTTGAATGAGAAAATACGTGGTTTGGGCAGTTGTAGGCTAAGCACTCCATGAAGAAAGATGGTAATTCTCGAAATGTTCCATCTGCTGCCATTGCATTCTCAATTCGCTTTAGTAGGCGAGCTCCTTTTTTATAGGCATAATTGGTTGCTTTATTTTTGGCGGTTCCATTTTCCATTTGCTGGACTGGATAGTTGACGATACTACTACCATCCCTTTTAAATATTTTGGTTCCATCTCTCGTTCCGTACTTCATGTAATAACGAAAGCTAAAACATGGAACTACATCAGCATCCACGCGTGCTGAACTTGAATTTATCTGTATCGCAGTGGACCCCGACGAATCTACTTGACCGGGAAACTTTGCAGTCATTGCAGAAATAAGTTCGGATCTTAATTTTGCTGGAGTCCAAATACCTTCGTATGACTCTCCTGGCGGATGATTGCCTTTCTCTGACTCTTCCCAGTATAGAACTTCCGTGCATTCCACAGCGATATCCACATCACTATCTGAACGTACATTAGTGTTATTCGCATAAGAGCCTTTTGCAAAAACCTTTAACGAACAATTATCGAATGGTGTATGCGAATTTATCGCTTCACGAATCATTCGTTCAGTTCTATCTTGCTTGTCCTTCTCCGTGTCACTAGAAGGTCTTGTCCAACCAGACAGCTTATCTTCCAAGCTCATTGCTCATCCTTTTAAAACGCTAACTTTGCAAATCACCGGCGGCAAAAAGCAGAGCGACGAGGAACGAGGCGCGCCGCTTTTTGACGTCCGAGTGAATTTGCCTTGTTAGGCAAGTCTCAAATCATTAATGCGCGAACTATCTCTCATTTTCCCATTTCAGAAACAGCCCTCGCCAAACAATAGGGAATGACCGCCAAACCGATCCCCACTGCCGCAGCCGCAGCTTCCTGCGGTGCGCTTTCAGCAGCAGCTACACCTATAAATGCTATCAAGCCGCCCAGTATTGATCCGATTATTACGAGTATCCACAGAAACTTATTCATTGCTATCTCCTTCTTTTCAGTTTGCCTAACGCCAAATTCAGTGGCCGCTGTCAGATGTTCGACGAACTCTGCAAACGCACTGAACTTTGATAAAAATGACCCCTAGAAAAAATCTGCGCCGCCAGCGGTCAACTGGAATTTTTTGTTATATTTTGTTTTGCACATAATCTAGAACATTTAATGGTTCTTTCTTCATAGAAAAATGATCTTGTAAATCATAAGCCATTACTTCAAGAGGTGCATCCCGATAACCAAAACGAAGTATTTCTTCCATATATCTCTGAATGAAAGGAACTGCTCCGAGATTTTGCCACTGTAATACATGGACAAGCTCATGGAAATGTAAAGCTAAATCACTTTCATATCCTTTTTTAATAAAATAAGTATTTTTGTAAGTAATTCCTTCGAGATCCATATCAATAAAACCACCAAATCCAGCTTGACGCAGTTCAGGACAGTCTGGTTTTGGCAATTGATCAACCGTTACATAATAACTACTTGAAAGAAAATCAGAAGAATAAAAACCATTAAATTGCGAACAAAACCTCTCACATGATACTTTTTGGTCAGAGTAGTTTTTTAAAGTCTGATTTATCCAGTCGCCTATTTTATCAAGCACTTTTTTTCCTATTTAAATATAACGTTGGCATCATCGGAAGCGGAACCTGGCGCTTCTTTTGCGGGGTTTTGCAAAAGAAGTGACGGGTTTCGCTGTCCGATGGATGCCCTGGTTATGTGATTTCAATGCCATCACCTGGAGTAAATGGTCGTAAAAAGAATTCATCATTGAGACCGCCGTTTTTGATATTCAAGTTAGCGCACATGGCCTTAAATAACGTAACAAGATTATCATCCAATCGGTTTGGTACTTTAAGCTCTCTATGCAAGGTATGTAGCGCTGTTATTACATCTTTATCTTTGTGAAAAAGGATAACGACTTCATTCAATGCGCTGAAAAATTCTGCTTTTGACGCTGGATTGGTTTTTTGCGTAAGCGCAAACCTAGTCCCGACAATTTTACGTAAAACTTCGAATTTTTGTTTACGCCGTTCGTGTCGGACAAAAAACCAAGTTGATACGCCAACCCCAATTAGCCCGGAGAGAAGAGATGAAATTACTACTATTTCAGTATCCATTTTTATTTCTCACATAACAGTTAACTATACCGAATATAATAATAGTGCGCTAGACTGAATCTGCCTAGTCCATTATGATGTTTCTATGAACGATTCTCGATATAGTAACAATAATGCTTTAAAAAAAAACAATCCAAAAAAAGCAAGGTCGGGCTGGGATGTTTATCTTGATGCTTTGCTAGACAGAAATATTGCTCAGCCTTTGCGGCCTTGGTATGTGCGGCATTTGAAGTCGTTTCAGGCTTTTTTGCGTGGACGTAATAAACGGCTGGATGAGGTTTCGGGCGCTGAGCTGGAATTATTTCTTAAAGAAAGAAGCCGCGATCGGTCGCTTAAGGATTTGTACTTAACATGAAATGATCCATATCGAATGCGCAAGGAGTTCTCAGCCGTGAAAAGGCTGCTTATCCATATTCAATGAAGTAAGCTGGCTTAACCCGGTTGTGTTATATAACCGAATTTTATCAGCGCTCTGATCCAGCGTGGTGCATTGCGTTTGACAGCCATTTCTTCGTAGTCGATGGTCGAATCCCGGAAATACTCGCCGCGACTAATCATGAAGTAACATGTCCGCAAAAGTTTGTGAGCCAGCGCAATGATGGCGCGTTGGTGACCTCGCCTAATCGCCAGTGATGTATATTTTGCCTGGAAAACCGATCGGGTTCGGCTGGCGGCATGGGCGCATTCGCAAAGCAGGCGACGCACATATGGGTTTCCTTTTCGCGTTCGTCCTGATTTGCGTTTGCCGGCAGACTCGTTGTTGCCGGGGCATATGCCCACCCATGACGCCAGCCGATCCGCACTGCCAAAGACAGTCATATCCGTTCCGATCTCAACAAGTAGCATGGCTGCTCCAATCAAATCAACACCGGGAATAGTCTGGAGCAATTGCAAAACCGTTTTCTCCTTCTCCAGTCCGGCCAGCAGTTGTGCATCGAATCTGGCTATGCGTGCTTCCAAATCCTGAATATGCTGCATCAGTTCATTCAGTACGAAGCGATGGTGCTCGCTCAACTCACCTTGCAGCGCCTCCAGTATATCGGCGCGCGGCGCTTTGAGACGATTGCTGGCCAGCTTCAACACATCATGCGCAGGCTGTCCTTCAATCAGCGCGTTAACCATGGCGCGCGCGGATTGCCCATGTACATCGCTGACCACCACGCCAAGCCGGATGCCGCCGTCGGTTAATACCTTGTGCAGTCTGTTCTTCTCAGCAGACAGCATCGACACCAACTTCTGTCGTTGACGTGAAATCAGGCGTAACTGCCGCATCTTTTCCGGTGGCACGAATGAACCGCGCAGCAGTCCGGCACGGGAAAGCATCGCCAGCCATTGCGCGTCGCCGATGTCCGTCTTGCGTCCCGGCACATTCTTCACATGCCGGGCATTGACGACCCTGGCGTAAATACCCACATGTTCCAAAGCTGCATATGGGCTTTTCCAGTAGATGCCGGTGCTTTCCATCACCACCTCATCCGGTGCGACAGACTGCACCCAATCGGCTAATGCACGTCGATCACGTTTGAATGCGCCAAACTGCCGATGCTCTGTCTGAATACCACCATCGGCCTGTTCAACCATGGCGCAGGCGGTAATCTGCTTTTGGTGAACATCCAACCCGATGACTCGCTTGTGTATTGCAGTGAGTTCCATTTCTTCCTCCTTTACTCTATGATTGAGCCTGGAAGGTGGCGGTTGCCTGGATGATCTGCCTGAGGGCGATGTAAATCGTCAACGGCCCTTTTAACATTCGCTCTTAAAGAAGCAATCCGGGGTTCGAGTCATCCATGGCAGGCTACGTTAGCAGTCGGGCTCTAAGGCTCCAAAGTAAAGCGCAGTCTTTAACCGCCATCTTCCACAAGGAACTCTACAACATTTCATCATGCGGGGTGGCAATTCTTGCGATGATCGTTAGAGTGGAAATCATCGTATGTTTTGCAGGAAAAGACGGTACCCAAAGACACACCGACACTGAATACAGTGCTTAGAAACCTGGCTACATTAGGCGGGTTTTTAGGGCGAAAATCAGATGGTGATCCGGGTGCTAAAAGTATTTGGATTGGCTTTCAGAGAATTCAAGACTGTGTCTTTGGTATTCAAATGGCTCGCAAACTGGAAGGCTTGAGTTGATAGTTGTGTGTAAGGAGATGCTATTAGCCGGGTTTTTATATGTGTTGAAACAGCCGTTGCGAGAATTAAAAAAATCCAGACAAACGGTAACGTCTTTACAGCGGGAAATCAAAATAAAAAGGCCACTGCATAAACAAATTAAAATGCTACAAAATACCGTAAATGATCTGGATAAACAGTTGAATGGTGCTGCACCGAAACTAGCCGATAATCAAATGGTTGCTTTTGTTATTGGACAACTCGATAACATTGCGGCTCAGCACGATGTGGAACTGCTGAGTGTAGAACCAGGACAAGCCAGTAAGATATTTAATTTCCGCGAACTACTGTTCAATGTGGAATTGGAAGGAAATTATTTCAGCTTGTTTCAATGGCTTTATCAATTAGAGAAGGAATTAGGGCCTATCGTCATTAAACATTTTGATATTCAAGTAAATCCGGCTACAAAACAGCGCAAAATGAGCTTGGTGATTGCCTCGTATCGGTATCTGGAACCATGATTACACAAAGGTTATTGATAATCTATTGCTTGGGAATGATTATGGCATTGGTCGCAATCGCAGATGAGAGGGTGCCCATGCCAAGGCATGATCCTTTCGCTCAGCCTGTATTAAAAAAGCTTAGGCTGAAAAAAACACATTCCGAAAATACCTTGCCTGAGTCGGAAAAACCGTGGCTGCCAGTTTTAACATCGACTTTGCGAGCGGGTTCTAATTCGATAGCGATAGTAGGTGGTCGAGTGATAAAAATTGGTCAACAGCTGGAGGGCTATCGTCTACTGGAAGTCGGCGAACAAGATGCACTATTTGAAAAAGATGGCAACAAAATTCGCTTAAGACTGGATGATTAAAATGAAATCGACATTAAGATTAAGAAAATTAAGCTTGTTCATAATGGTTGTCATTGGGTTGTTTCAGCCTGTCTTGGTAACAGCCAAAAACAGTCGTTCTTACCCGATTTCTATATCGGTCAAACAAGCGGATATTAGTGAATTATTCGAAATGTTATCGCGTCAGAATCATCTTAATATCCTCTTGGCGAAGGGTGTTAAAGGACGGGTTTCAGTCAATTTATATAATATTTCCGTGCGTGATGCGATATATGCAATTGCCGAAGCGGCTGGGTTGGCGGTTGAACGTACCCGGCATGGCTATCTGATTAACAAACGTAGCGATGTTGGTAAAATCATACCAAGTGGTTTGAAACGGGTTAGAACGTATAAGATACAGTATTCAGATACGAACAAAGTGGCCAAAATTCTACAAAACCATTTGTCGCAATATGGCAAGGTGGATATTCTGGCAAACAGAAACATTCTGGTTGTCGGGGATTTACCAGGATTTTTACGCAAAATTGAATTATTGATTGATCAGCTGGATCAACTCCCAGCGCAGATCTTGATTGAAGCGCAGATATTGCAGATTGCGCTGGATGATAATTTGAAATTTGGCATTGATTGGACCAAAACATTTGCGGCTAAAGGTGGAAAAGGAAATTTCGGTGTCGAAAATCTCGGTAAACAGGCAACAGATTTAGCAATTGGTGCAGCAGCAGGGCCACCGGGGCTATTTTTCAATTATGTGAATAACAATATAGAGGCACAGCTCAATCTGCTGAGCCAGAAAGGTAAAGTAAGAAGTTTGGCAACACCCAGATTACTGGTCTTAGAACATCAGGAAGCGGAAGTGGTGATTGGTGATCGTAAAGGCTACAAACTGACAACGGTGAATGTTGGTGTTTCCACAGAGAGTATCCAGTTTTTGGAATCCGGTGTTATTCTTAGGGTCAAGCCACATATTGATCGGCATGGGCGGGTGATGATGGAAGTTCATCCGGAAATCAGTGCGGGGACTGTGAATAAGGACACGGGAATTCCCGATCAGACCACCACCGAAGTAACTACCCGGCTATTGGTTGAAGATGGCATGACAGTGTTTATTGGTGGGTTGATCAATAATGTTGTAACCAATGATCATCAAGGCGTTCCTGTATTGGAAGATATTCCACTGCTGGGGTATCTGTTTTCTACAGAATCAGAAGGGAGCCAGCGAACTGAGACGGTAGTCATGATCAAACCCCAAATTATTCGGCCTACTAAACTGCATTTAATCACACAAGATGCTGTCCGGGTTGACGAATTCGATCAGTTTAACCGGGAAAACGCAGAACAAATCGACCATTACTTCACAAACAAGGATGAGTTCTATAAAAAACAACCTGAATTACGCTTGCGATGAAATTGCAGTTTGACCAGGTTT
The DNA here is from genome assembly GCA_965277025.1 of Methylomarinum sp. Classification (GTDB taxonomy): domain Bacteria; phylum Pseudomonadota; class Gammaproteobacteria; order Methylococcales; family Methylomonadaceae; genus Methylomarinum. The sequence goes on along the minus strand of OZ255706.1, from coordinate 2,316,906 downwards.
GTCATGGATGACAGTGGATAATGAATACACATGCAGAAATTGGCCGCAAAAAGTTAATACTGTTTGCGGCCAAATCAAATGATAAGTTAATTAACTTTATATTCCTTTTCCAATAATTTGGCATGAGCCGCCGCAAGCCGGGCAACAGGTATGCGCGGGGCGGAACAGGATACATAATTCAGTTTGATATGGTGACAGAATCGAATAGATTCAGGATGACCACCTTGTTCGCCGCAAATGCCGATTTTGATATCCGGACGAGTTTGATGGGCCAGTTCCGAAGTCATTTTCATCAGTTGGCCAACGCCTTTGACATCCAGAATTTCGAACGGGTTGTCTTGTAAAATACCTTGCTCGTTATAAAGCGGCAAAAATTTGTTTTCTGCATCTTCACGCGAAAACGAGAAAGTGGCCTGGGTCAAGTCATTGGTGCCAAACGAGAAGAATTCACTGTATTTAGCCAAATCCCCTGCACGGGTACAGGCACGAACGGTTTCTACCATCGAGCCAAATTTGAAATCCAGTTCGATACGATGGTGTTCTTCTACTTCTTGTTTGACTTGTTCGACAATCTGTTTGACCTTTTTCAATTCTTGCGAAGTGATGACTTGAGGGACCATGATTTCAGGTTGTACCGGAATCCTGGCTTTTTGACATAAGGCTGCAGCTTCCAGAATGGAGCGAATCTGCATTTCATATATTTCAGGATAGCTCATGCCCAGGCGGACACCCCGATGCCCCAGCATCGGGTTGACTTCAATCAACACCCGTACCTTTTTCAGCATGATTTCCTTTTTATGAATCGCCTCATTAATTACCTCTTCTGTGATTTGGTCGAATGGTGTGGGTAAACCATTCTGATAGCCCAGTGTTTCCAGGGTGACTTTTTGCCCTTCGAGGATCGTTGCATAATGTTTCAGTGCATCGATTTCTTCAAGTAATTGTTGTTCGTTGGGAAGAAATTCGTGCATCGGTGGGTCTAGTAAACGCACTGTAACCGGGTGAGGCGACATGGCTTCAAACAATTGCCGGAAATCATCCCGCTGGATAGGAAACAGTCTGGCCAAGGCCATTTCCCGCTGTTCCAGTGTGTCGGCAATAATCATATCAATAACCAAGGGTAGACGATCCTTGGCGTTAAACATACGCTCAGTCCGGCATAAACCAATGCCCTTGGCGCCATAACGAGCTGCCAGTTGCGCGCCTTCAGGCGTGTTGGCATTGGCGTGTACGCGGATTTCTGCGATTTCATCGGCCCAATTCAGCAAGGTGTGCAAGTCTTCAGAAAATTCAGGTTCAATAGTTGGAATGGCGCCTAAATAAATATTGCCTGTACTGCCATCGATAGTGATGACATCTCCTTCGCGGATATGTACATCACCGACTATCGCCAGTCTCGCTTTGACATCCACCTTGATATCTTCTGCGCCGGCAACACAGGCTTTACCCATGCCTCTGGCAACAACGGCTGCATGCGAAGTTTTGCCGCCTCGACTGGTGAGAACACCTTCAGCGGCAAAAAAGCCATGGATATCTTCCGGCTTGGTTTCTTCTCTAACCAGAATGACCGCTTCACCAGCCTGGTTCAAACGCACCGCGGTTTCGGCGTCAAAAACACAATGACCACTGGCGGCTCCTGGGGAAGCGGGGAGTCCTTGTGCCAGAGGAGGTGTGTTATGATCCGGGGCCAGGTGAGGATGCAGTAATTGTTCCAGTAATTCAGGGGCAATTCTCAGCAATGCCTGTTCTTTGCTAATTAACCCTTCTTTAACCATATCCACCGACGTTTTTACCATAGCGGCAGCATTCATTTTACCGTTACGGGTTTGCAAACAATATAAAACACCACGCTCGATGGTATATTCAAAATCCTGGACTTCTTTGTAATGATTTTCTAACTTTTTGCGCAACTCTTGTAATTGCCGGTACATTTCCGGCATTTCTTCCGCCATTTCCTGAACAGGTTTTGGCGTCCGTATGCCGGCTACGACATCTTCACCTTGGGCATTGACCAGATATTCACCATACATTTCATTCTCGCCTGTGGCGGGGTTGCGGGTAAAACCGACGCCGGTGGCGCAATCATTACCCATATTGCCAAACACCATGGTGACAATATTGACGGCTGTGCCATTGGCTATGTCCGGGGTGATATGGAATTCCTTGCGGTAATCGATGGCGCGTTTACCCATCCACGATTGGAAAACGGCCTGGATAGAAAGTTGTAATTGTTCGTAAACGTCTTCGGGGAAAGGCTTGCCCGTTTCATCCAGGATAACCTGTAAAAACAGTTCACTTATTTCGAGTAAATGGTCAGCATTTAATGCTACATCCAGGTTAATGCCGGCTTTGCGTTTAACCGCGTTAAAATGTGTATCGAATTTCTCATCGTCGATGCCTAATACCACTTTGCCGAATAACTGGATAAAACGCCGATAGGCATCGTAGGCAAAGCGGGGATCATTGGTCAATTCAATCAGGCCATTCAAGGTTTGTTTGTTAAGACCAAGATTCAGTATCGTATCCATCATGCCCGGCATGGAGATAGCCGAGCCAGATCGTACCGATACCAGTAAGGGATCTGTCAGCCCACCAAATTGCTTGCTGGTCTGTTGCTCGATTGCGTGAATATGCTCTCGGACTTCATCCATCAACCCAGGTGGTAATTCGTTATTTTCCAAATATTGCAAACAGGTTTCGGTGGTAATGACAAAGCCTGGAGGAACAGTCAGGCCCAATTTTGTCATCTCACAAAGATTAGCGCCTTTGCCTCCTAGAAGGGCCTTGTTTTTACCATCACCTTCCTGAAAGGAATAACAATATTTTTTTTGCATGGGTACACTTTTTGATAAATGTCTTGGATGTCTGGTTGATTATAGCGTGTAGTTCCAAAAGTCCGTTAGTAGTTGCGTCTTTGGAAATCATTTTTTAAAAAACAGAAATAGTCGGGCGGGGGTACCTTTTGGTTTAAAAGCAAATTGTTAAGCGTATTTCTTGATTAAAGCGGTATGGAATTAACCAGTCGCCATTGATATATAAGCTGAATTTTATCCTTAGAAGTTCTATTATATGGCCGTTTTATAAATAAAAATTTATCTAGTTCCAAGATGAATTTCTTTTAGTTATTGACTAAAAAGTGAGAAAGCAATGAGCGAAATACATAAATGGGAAGTTGAGGATGAGGACTTCTGGGAAGAGGAAGGGAAATTTATCGCTAAACAGAATTTATGGATATCAATTCCCAGTCTGCTCTGTGGATTTGCTATCTGGTTGTACTGGGGCATTATCACGGTACAAATGTTGAACCTGGGCTTTCCTTATGAAAAATCGGAATTATTCACGCTGATGGCTATTGCCGGTCTGACGGGTGCGACATTGCGTATCCCCAGTAGTTTTTTTATTCGGCTGTGTGGTGGCCGCAATACCATCTTTTTTACCACGACACTGTTGATTATTCCGGCATTAGGCACCGGTATTGCACTACAAGATAAAGACACGCCATTCTGGGTTTTTCAGGTTTTAGCGCTGCTATCAGGTATCGGGGGCGGTAATTTCGCCTCATCTATGTCCAATATCAGCTTTTTCTTTCCAAAAAAAGTACAAGGGTTGGCGCTGGGCTTGAATGCCGGTCTCGGTAATTTTGGCGTCACTACCATGCAAGTGTTGATTCCTCTGGTGATGACCGTAGGTATCTTTGGCGCCCTGGGTGGCGACCCAATGATTCTGCAGTCGCCATCTGGCACCCTGGTTGGCAAGATTCCCGCCGGAACACCGACCTATATTCAAAATGCCGGTTTTATCTGGCTGGTGTTTTTGATTCCACTGGCTTTTTTTACCTGGTTCGGTATGCATAACATCCGTACCGAAGAAGTTTCTCCTAAACATATTCATCCAATCACCAGCTTTGGTCTGATGAGTGGTATGTTGCTGATCGGTTTCATTGCCGCCATTTTTGGTTTGTGGTTGATTTTACCGGCCAATGTGAATGGTTCAGGCTTTCAGGTGCCAAAAGAAATCGCACTGGTGATCGTCATTGCCCTGACCGTTTCATTGCTGAAGATTCTACCGGGACAGATTGGTGAAAGTCTGGGCAGGCAGTATCAGATTTTTGACAACAAACATACTTGGGTGATGAGTACCATTTACACCATGACCTTCGGTTCATTTATTGGTTATGCCTCCTGTTTTCCATTGGCTATCAAGGTGATTTTTGGTTATCAACATATTATGGTCGATGGCGTGATGACGCACGACACGATAAACAATGATGGCCCAAGCGCACTGATGTATGCCTGGATGGGGCCATTTATTGGCGCGTTGATTCGTCCTGTTGGTGGCTGGATTGCCGATAAGTTTGGCGGCGCCTGGGTGACGCATATTTGCTCAATCGTTATGGTATTCAGTGCGGCCGGCGTGGCGTATTACATGAAAGCCGCCTATGCTTCCGCGACGCCGCAGGATTATTTTGTCCCTTTCTTTCTGTTGTTTTTGCTATTGTTTACCGCAACCGGAATCGGCAATGGATCGACTTTCAGAACCATCGCCATGGTTTTTCCGAAAGAGCAAATCGGCCCGGTTTTGGGCTGGACGTCCGCAGTGGCGGCCAATGGCGCTTTTTATATTCCCAAAGTGTTGGGTGAGCAGATCAAAGCAACGACCCCTGAAGTCGCATTGATGGGTTTCGCCGCCTTTTATGTCATTTGCATCATGGTCAACTGGTGGTTTTATTTAAGGAAAGACGGGGAGTTTTATAACCCATAATTGCTTTTCAGGTATGCTTGTTGCTTGATATTGTTTTTGGCGTCAGGTTTTTGCCCTAAGGAAACGCTGAACAAATCATCCATGATTTGTCAGCGCCCGCAAAGCGGACAACGATTTCCGCTTTGCTCACAAAATCAATGGCTTGCCGCCATCGATTTTGGCGGCGCATCCCTACGCCGCAAAGAATCGTGAATAAATCAGCGATTCCATAAGCATTGCTTTTTGCACCATAAAGTTACTTGTCTGCACAATTTCTGCTACTTGTGCCGAAATTGTTGCCGATATCAATAGTTATTACGCTCTTTCCAGGAGATAAAAACGATGAGTCATTTTTTAGACCGTCTGAATTTTTTCAAAAAAGTTAAAAGCCATTTTTCCAATGGGCATGGTGTTGTCACCAACGAAGACCGCCAATGGGAAGATGCCTATAGAAATCGCTGGCGTTTTGACAAAGTGGTTCGATCGACGCATGGCGTCAACTGCACCGGCAGTTGTTCATGGAATATCCATGTCAAAAATGGCCTGGTCGCTTTTGAAATGCAGGCCACCGATTTTCCTCGCACCCGACCGGATATGCCCAATCATGAACCGCGTGGCTGTCCTCGGGGAGCCAGTTTTTCCTGGTATTTATACAGTCCGTTACGGGTAAAACATCCATTGATTCGGGAACGTCTGGTGGAAATGTACCGTACCGAGCGTGATGCGGGTAAAGACCCGGTGGAAGCCTGGGCGGCAATTCAGGAGGATGCGCAAAAACGGCAGCACTATACAGCGGTGCGCGGTTTGGGTGGTTTCGTTCGGGTCGATTGGGTCGAGGTGACTGAAATCATCGCCGCTGCCAATGTTTACACCATTAAAAAACATGGGCCTGACCGCATTGCCGGCTTTTCACCGATTCCGGCCATGTCGATGATCAGTTATGCGGCTGGAAGTCGTTATTTGTCATTGATTGGCGGCGCCTGTTTGTCATTTTATGACTGGTATTGCGATCTGCCGCCGGCATCGCCACAAACCTGGGGGGAACAGACGGATGTTCCAGAATCTGCTGATTGGTATAACTCGACCTATTTGATTGTTGCAGGCGCCAACTTGCCAATGACCCGAACCCCTGATGCTCATTTCTATTCTGAAGTGCGGTATAAAGGGGCTAAAGTCGTTGTTATTTCACCGGATTATGCCGAAAACGTTAAATTTTCAGACTTATGGATGCCGGCCAAACAGGGAACGGATGCCGCTGTTTTTATGGCAATGGGCCATGTCGCGTTAAAAGAGTTCCATGTTGATAAACAAGACCCTTATTTTGAAGAATATGCCAGGGCCTATACGGATTTACCAATGTTGGTCATGCTGGAGCAACACGGTAATTCATTGACGCCGGGCCGATTTGTGCGCGCTTCAGATTTTGATCAATCTTTGGGCGAAAACAATAATCCAGAATGGAAAACAGTCGTCATTGATGAAAACAGTGGCGATGTCATCGCCCCGAATGGCACGATTGGATTCCGTTGGGGCGAAGAAGGCAAATGGAATTTACAGGCGAAGAAACTGGGCCAACAAGAGAGCAAACCTCGACTGAGTTTAATCTTTGACAAAGACGAAGTCATCGAAGTTAAATTTCCAAACTTTGAATCGGGCAAAGACCAGCCAATGGCGCGAAATATCCCGGTCAAGAAATTAAAACTCAATGGTGAAGATGTTTATGTCGCCACCGTCTTTGATCTTCAGCTGGCGCAGTATGGTATCGATCGTGGTTTAGGCGGTCAATGCGCGAAAGGCTATGATGATGCATCGGTTGCTAATACGCCTGCCTGGGCCGAGAAAATTACCGGCGTCAAGCAGGCCGATATTATTCGTACAGGTCGGGAGTTTGCCGATAATGCGTCTAAGACCATGGGTAAATCCATGGTGATTTTGGGGGCAGGTCTGAATCATTGGTATCACAATGATATGAATTACCGCGCCATTATGAACCTGCTGCATATGTGTGGTTGTGTCGGACAAAGTGGTGGTGGCTGGGCGCATTATGTCGGCCAGGAGAAATTGCGGCCTCAGGCGGGCTGGGCGCCGATCGCTTTTGCGCTGGATTGGCAAAAACCCCCGCGTCATATGAATGGCACGACTTATTTTTATTTTCATACCGACCAATGGCGTTATGAAACACTGGATGCCGATGCCTTGCTGGCATCCAGCGCTTCTGAGACCTACAAAGGCTACAATCTGGCCGATTACAATGTGGTTTCCCAACGCTTGGGTTGGTTGCCATCGGCGCCTCATTTCAACAAGAATCCGATTGAAATAGTTAAGGAAGCGGAAGCGGCTGGCGCAACCGACGAAAAAGGCGTAGCGGATTATTTAATCGGCAAGCTGAAATCAGGCGATATCGCTTTTGCCGCAGAAGATATCGATGCACCCGAAAACCATCCTCGCAATTTGTTTGTCTGGCGAGCCAATTTAATTGGTGCCAGCGCCAAAGGGCATGAATATTTCCTCAAACATTTGTTAGGCGCGCAAAATGGTGTCATGCAGGATATATTGCCATCAGCTAAAGGTAAAGAAATTGTCTGGCATAAAGATGCGCCCATCGCCAAACTGGATTTGATGGTGGATATTAACTTCCGTCTGAATTCCACTGGGGCATTTTCTGATATTGTGCTGCCAACAGCGACCTGGTACGAGAAAAATGATCTCAATACGACGGATATGCATCCGTTTATTCATCCATTGACACAGGCTGTGGATCCAGGTTGGGAGTCAAAATCTGACTGGCAGATTTTTAAAACTATTGCCAAACGATTCTCTGAGCTGGCAGATAAACATTTAGGCAGTCAGAAAGACCTGGTCGCTTTACCCATCTTGCATGATACGCCGGTGGAGCTGGCGCAGCCTTTGGGCGTTCAGGACTGGAAAAAAGGGGAATGTGAACCGGTACCGGGTAAAACCTTGCCAGTATTGAAAGTCGTCAAACGTGATTTTGCCGATACCTATAAAAAATACACAGCGTTGGGACCTTTGCTTAAAGAGCAGGGTAACAACATTAAAGGTATCGACTGGAATACGGAAAAGGAATACGAGCATCTGAAAGACATTTGTTACACCATTCAGGACGAAGGTGTCAGTCAGGGCATGCCTTCCTTGGAGCAGGATATCAATGTTTGTGAGGCAATTTTAGCGCTGGCGCCTGAAACCAATGGTGAAGTGGCCGTCAAGTCATGGAAGGCATTAAGCAAAAAGACCGGTGTCAATCATGTCCATCTGGCCTTGCCTCGAGAGGATGACAAAATCACTTTCCGCGATATCAAGGCGCAGCCGCGCAAGATTATCACTGCACCTACCTGGAGTGGCATCGAGTCGGAAAAAGTCAGTTATAACGCCGGTTACACCAATATCCATGAACGTATCCCGTTCAGAACAATAACTGGCAGGGCGCAGTTTTATCAGGATCATCAATGGATGCGGGATTTTGGCGAAGGTTTTTGTTCCTACAGGCCAGCTGTGGATATGCGCAGTACTGCAGAAATGCAGGAGAAATTGGGAGACAAACCGCACCTGCGCCTGAACTGGATTACGCCGCACGGCAAATGGGGCATCCACAGTACTTACCATGATAATCTAAGAATGCTGACCTTATCCCGTGGTGGGCCACATATCTGGGTATCGGAGAATGACGCCGATTCCATTGGCTTACAGGACAATGACTGGGTGGAGGTGTTGAATATCAACGGCGCCGCCATGGTACGCGTGGTTGTCAGTCAGCGGGTGCCCGATGGTATGGCGTTGATGTACCACGCTCAGGAGAAAAACGTCAATGCGCCGGGTTCTGAAACGACCGGTAAGCGTGGTGGTATTCATAACAGTGTGACCCGGGTAACCGTTAAACCTACCCATATGATCGGCGGGTATGCCCAGCTCAGTTATGGTTTTAACTATTATGGTACTGTCGGATCACAACGAGATGAATATGTGTTGGTGCATAAAATAGACAATCCTGGGTGGTTGGAACAACCCCTAAGTGAAAGCCGTGAACAAGCCTTAAACCCTGATGGTGTTCATCAGGCCGCTTACACCACTGAACAGGATTAAAGGAAAACACTATGAAAGTAAGAGCTAATTTTTCGCTGGTTTTCAATCTTGATAAATGTATTGGATGCCACACATGTTCAGTCACTTGTAAAAATGTCTGGACAAACCGTAAAGGGGTGGAATACGCCTGGTTCAATAATGTCGAGACGAAACCGGGTATCGGCTATCCAAAAAACTGGGAAGACCAGGAACAATGGAACGGTGGCTGGGAACTGGTCAATGGCGAACTGCAATTGAAATCGGGTAATCGTCGCACCATTCTGAAAAATATTTTTCAGAATCCCAATATGCCGACCATCGATGATTATTACGAACCATTCACTTATGACTATGCGCATCTGCAAAATGCGCCGCTGTCCGAAGCGACACCGACCGCGCAACCCCGGTCGCTGATTGACGGCCATCGTATGGAGAAAATTGAATGGGGTCCCAATTGGGAAGACGATATGGGCGGCTCCTTCAAACAACGGGGTGAAGACCGTAACTTCGGCGATATGGAAAAACAAATCTATGCCGAATTTGAACAGTCTTTTATGATGTATCTGCCTCGTATGTGTAACCATTGCGCCAATCCATCTTGTGTTGCCGCTTGTCCATCGGGTTCATTGTATAAACGGGAAGAAGATGGCATCGTGCTGGTCGATCAGGATAAATGTCGCAGTTGGCGCATGTGCATCAGCGCCTGTCCGTATAAAAAAATGTTTTATAACTGGGAGTCTGGCAAGGCGGAGAAATGTACCGGTTGTTATCCACGGGTAGAATCTGGCTTGCCAACTGTTTGTTCGGAATCTTGTGTGGGACGTATTCGCTATAACGGTGTCATGCTTTATGATGCGGACAGGATTTCCGAACTGGCATCCGTTGAAGATGAGCAGGATTTGTATCAGGCACAACTGGATTTGTTTCTGGATCCAAACGATCCGGAAGTAATTGCGCAAGCCAAAGCCGACGGTATTCCAGAATCCTGGCTGGAAGCGGCACAACAATCGCCAATTTACAAATTGATTAAAGATTGGAAAGTGGCTTTTCCGTTACATCCAGAGTTTCGTACCTTGCCAATGGTCTGGTATGTACCGCCTTTATCGCCGGTACAATCGCAAATTGACCAAGGTAACCTGGAAACCTCTCCTGATGGCGCTATTCCAAAGGTTGAAGACCTGCGTATGCCTGTCAAATATCTGGCCAATATGTTCACTGCCGGCAAAGAAGAGCCTGTCGTGCTGGCTTTGAAACGCATGATTGCGATGCGTAGCTTTTATCGCTCTTTAAATGTCGAAAACAAAACGGATTTGGCCGTTCTGGAAGAGGTTGGCTTGAGTGAATCACAAGTCAGAGAAATGTATCGCTACATGGCGATCGCCAATTACGAAGACCGTTTTGTCATTCCAACCAGTCATGAAGAGTTGCGCCAGGAAGATTTTCATAGCTTCCAGGGGCAAAATGGCTTTACCTTTGGTAATGATGGCTGCAGTATCAGTCCAAATGCTTCGTTATTTCCAGATCGCCGCAAAAAAACGGAAGATATTCTGCAGTTTGTTCGTTATCATCCTGCCGCCAAGCGTTCTGATGGGGAAAAGGTATGATCACCATCTACAAACTGCTATCAGTTTTGTTGGAATATCCTGACAAACAGCTGGTGGAAAACTGGGATGAGGTGAAGCAATTGTTGGCCGGCCCTGACAGGCTTTCTTCAGAGGATAAAAAGGTATTGTCTGAATTTGTCGATTGGGCTTCAACACTTTCCTTGACCAAATTTCAAGCGGCTTATGTCGATACTTTCGACCTGAACAGCAAACATTCTCTGTATCTGACTTTTCATTTATTCGATGAACAGGATCGTGATAGAGGGCCTGCGTTGATTGAGCTGTCAGAATTGTATAAAAAAACCGGCTTTGAAATTGCCGATGATGAATTGCCGGATTATTTACCATTGATCATGGAGTATGTCGCCACGATGGAAGATGAAGACAGCGCCCGGCAGTTTTTACAACAAACGACCCAGGCAGTCGATATTATCGCGACAAACCTGGAAGAAGCAGGCAGCCCATATGCGCCTTTGCTTCGCTTGATTGAACGACATGGCCATTTAGCCACTATTGCAGCATAGGTACACTTATGAACATAGCAAATACCATTTTTGGCGTATACCCTTACGTTGCACTGACGACTTTTCTGATTGGCAGCCTGATCCGTTTCGATCGGGAACAATACACATGGAAGGCCGATTCCAGCCAACTGTTTGAAAAAGAACAGCTCAGAAAAGGCAGCATTCTGTTTCATATCGGCGTTTTGGCCTTGTTTTTTGGCCACTTTGCAGGTCTTGTCACACCGCATAGTGTATTTTTGGGGCTGGGTATTTCAGATATGGCGCACCAGGTGATAGCCATTTCATTGGGCGCGCTGTTTGGCAGCCTCTGCATGATGGGTGGGGTCATCTTGTGGCGACGCCGCATGTTCAATCCACGGGTTCGGGCAAACAGCCGTTTTATGGATATTTTTATCCTTTACTGGATATTGATCACTTTGGCGATTGGTTTGGTGACTATTCCAGTCTCCATTTTTCACGCCATGAATGGCGATGCCTCAACCATGGTCGCGCTGGCCGATTGGGTGCAGAGTATCTTGTCGCTGAACCCTGATTATACCCTGCTGAATAACGTCGGATTCATCTATAAACTGCATTTGTTTTTTGGCATGAGCGTATTTTTTCTGTTTCCTTTCACTCGTCTGGTGCATGTTTGGAGTGCACCCCTGGGGTATATGTTCAGGCCTTATCAGTTAGTCAGAACTAAATTTGTCAAATCGCGTTAATTCTTCTTTCGGGATGGACGCCTGTCCATCCCTTTACCTGGCCTGTCCATGAAAATTCAATTCAATGATCCGGCAACGGATTTTTCCAATGGTTTGTTTGTTATCAAGGCTTATCATGAAGATTTTTTACGGCGTGGTAAAGCGTTATTGAAATTGATCCAGACCATTCAACAGCACGGTATCGATGAACAGCTGGCCGGGCAATGTGTCGAAACATTCTGGCATTACAATGTTGCTAATCTTCTGCATCATCGTGATGAAGAGGCGGGGGTTTTCCCGCTTATGCTTGGCTTGTCTGCATTGACCGATGGCATGATGGAACGCTTGTTACTCGATCATGAAGAAATTGAGAAAGCCTGGGCTAAGTTAGCTAACTTTCTATCTCATCCGGAGAGAATTGATAATGCAGATTACCTGCTACATGTCGCCGAAGAGTTTGAACGTCTGCAACGGGAACATTTAAACCGGGAAGACGAAGATTTTGCACCGCGGGTTAAAGAACTCTTGTCTGAAGAGCAATTGCAAGCGCTAGGCTCAACATTATGGCGGATTCGACATCCCGCCGATGAGAAAAATACAGTTAGCTGACAGACAAGGGCCGCAATAAATGAGGTCACTATCTGCCTTTGCAAATGATGTGCTGCTTTGCTGCTTGCTTCAGAAATTCGATATATGCAAATGACTATTTTTGAACAAAGAAGCAGGCAGATTTAAGTGCTTGGCTGAGTATTTTCAGGGGCTTTTTGTTTGCAAAGACAGGATGCGATATGTCACAAATCAGTATTGAACAGCTGATCGAGAAATTACAGAACCCAGCGCTCTATGAACATCCTGTCACTGCTTTTGAAGTGATTGAAACACATATTTCCTGGGTACTGCTCACCGGAGAATATGCCTATAAATTTAAAAAACCTGTTGATTTAGGCTTTCTTGACTTTTCTTCCCCGGAAAAGCGTCATCACTACTGTCTGGAAGAGTTACGTTTAAACAGTCGCCTTTCACCCCAACTCTATCTGGCTGTGATCAGTATCAACGGTTCATGGCAAAAGCCCTGCATCAATAGCGAAGGTCCTGTTATTGAGTATGCGGTTAAAATGCGCCAGTTTCCACAGTGCGATTTATTGCTGAACAAGGCTAAAGCCGGTACTTTGACGACAGAACATATTGATCAACTTGCACGTTGTGTCGCTGACTTCCATATCCGTATTGCTCAAAAAGACCAATCAAATGAATTTGGCAGCCCTGAAATGCTGCGTCAACCAGTCATGGAAAACTTTCAGCAAATAAAACAATTTACCAACCACCGCTATGAATCAGAACTCCAACAACTGGAAAACTGGTGCAATCAGCAGTACCAGGAATGTTATTCATTTTTTCAGAACAGAAAAAATTCTGGCTTCATTCGAGAATGCCATGGTGATCTCCATCTGGGTAATATTGTGGTTTTCATCAGCAAGTTATTCCATTCGATGCAATTGAGTTTAATGAAAAGCTGCGCTGGATCGATATTATCAGCGAAGTCGCTTTTTTACTGATGGATCTTGAATATCATCAATACCCCAATCTCGCCTACCGCTTTTTCAATAAATGGCTGGAGCGAAGCGGCGATTATGCAGGGCTTCGTTTACTGCGCTATTACCTGGTCTATCGCGCCATGGTTAGAGCCAAAGTTGCCTGTATCAGCCAGCAACAACAAAACAAAACGACAGGCAAACAACCAGACAAAGATAGTGTCGCTCAATATCTGCATCTTGCAACTTCTTATATCAAGAAGCCGGCACCAAGACTGATTATTTGTCATGGTCTTTCCTGTTCGGGTAAAACCTATGTTTCCCAAGTTTTATTGGAAAATATTCAGGGTATTCGTATCCGGTCAGATGTTGAAAGAAAACGTCTTTGTGGAATGGCGCCGGAACAGCGCAGTGACTCGGGAATTAATACCGGAATCTATACCGAAGACATCAACAATAAGGTCTATCGACACATGCACGATATGGCTAAAAGTATTCTCGCTTCTGGCTTTAGCGTCATTGTCGATGCGACTTTTCTCAAACGGCGACAACGCTCGTTTTTTAAGTGCCTTGCAGCGACCATGAAAGTCCCTTTTGTCATGATTCACTGCCATGCGGATCAGGCAACCCTGCGTCAGCGCATAATGAACAGAAAAGCATGGACCCAGGATGCATCTGAAGCCGATCTGGAGGTGCTGGCATATTAACTACAGCATCAGCAACACTTGAGCGAAGAAGAGTGGGAAAACTGTATTGATCTGAATACAGCGACTGAAGAATGGCGGAAGCAACTTGAAAAGGAACTTTTTTAGTGTGTAACTGAAGTCGGCTACTGTTATCAGTCATCATAGTCAGTATTTTTTACAAACCAAATAGATTGGAATTTTAAGGATTGATAAGGTCATGAATTAAAAGGATTAATATATTTGGCATTTTATTTGCTCAAACTAAATTGACTTAATTGGAAGAGTAAATTAAAATGACCAATACTTATAAACCATTTATGTTGCTTGCATTCTTAGCAATCACGACAAATACTCCGGCATCCATAGTTAATGGAAATATCACATCAGGAGGTGGAGCGTGGACATTCATAAACAATCCTGCTGGATTGACTGTAGGCAATGATACTTATCAGGATTCAAACCTATATGGTTTTAACGAGACACAAAATGTCATCATTAATCAGGATATTACCGGTTATACACAATGGAATTGGCTCAACAATTCCAGTACGGATATTTCAGTTGCTATAGCAACTGGTACGGAAGTTGCCAGTCATTACATTTTCTTTGATCCTGCTGGGTTTGAAACTATTGAAGGTTGGGTGGATTTCGATGCAGAAGTGCTTGCCATCATTGTAGATACTAATACATTATCTTTAACTGATTCATTAATGAATACTTCGGTCACATATCTAAACCCTGGTTTGAGAGGGTTGGAAAACTGGCAAGATTGGGTTCGTGTTGATCCAGCTAATGCTAACAGAATTGATTTACGCCTGCGTGCTAGTTCGCCGGGAGATTATATTCGTGTGTTAACAAGGCATTCAATTATTGCAGCGGCAGCGGTTCCTGAGCCTTCAATCATCTTAATGATGGGATTCGGGTTGTTAGGTTTGGGGCTTATCCGTGGACAAACCAGAAATTGAAGCGAATAAAGCATTGATAATTCATAGCTTAATTATCAATGCTGTTCAGGCAATGATACAGCCTGGAGAGTCTTGTTAAACCAAACTGGTTTGGCTGTCTAACGATGAAAAGCGGATAATCCTGTAAACTTGCCGAGATCCAGGCGCAGGCAAAAGCGACCAATAAAAAACCAGTTATTCCCGCTAATAGTTGTGTGACAAATTTGCCTGCATCCGTTTTTACCCGATGATCAATGAAGCGGATACTTTTTTTGGCTATCAAATAGCCGGAGAATATGGCAGCGGTAACCGAGATGCCGCCGACAAAAAACGATGCACACCAAGGGCAATGAGACAATGCTTGTGGATCAAAAAAGTTACAATTTGCTTCCAGTCCCAATCCAGGCCAGGTACATCCACAGGCAAACAAGGCTCCACAAAAAGGCGTAATCAGAGCCGATCCACATAGCACGGTAATATACTCGGCCTGAAATATTTTGCTGATCCCGTGCATATTATTTTGGCCAGCGTTTACTGATATATTCCACCGCTTCCTGAATATTCAGCTCCCGGGTGCCGCCACCGGTACGTAAATAAAATTTTGGCTCCTTGCCTTGCTTGAAGAATACCGGTCTCGATGCCGGCAGAACGATCAGGCGGCAAACCTCTTTCCCTTCCGCTGCATGAAACAGTAGTTTGACATTCCGGCATAAATCCGCACCTAACATAGAAGAAATACCGGTAATGATGGCCTGCTCAAAACCATCCTGATCCGACCGTTTAAGAGTCTGGTAATCATGATTTAGACCGGTAATTTCACCGTTATCGGCGACGCCAATCAATAAGATCCCGCCGCCGTGACTGTTCATGAAACCGGCCAGGGTTTTCATGACTACCGCTTCCAGCGCGCGATTGACCCGGTTTTGTTCCATATCCCAACGAAATGAAGATTTAAATTCCAGTTTCGGCCCTTCTCCTTGCCGAACGGTGCTGGTCAAATCTTTGTCGATTTCTTCCTTTAATTGCTCAATCCGGCGAATGCGGTGATGCAAAAGCCCGTATAACCAGACAACAGCGATACCCAGAACAGCGCCAAATTGAGCATAAAACAGCGCTTTTTCAGGCGTTTGCCCATGGAGTGTTTTTTGTAGTTCATTGAACAGATATTTACTGACAGATGGCTCAATTTGTTTAATTTGATGTTCATGATAATCAACAAAATCATTGATCGGCTCAAGAACAAACACGCCAAACAAAGCACCCAAAAGTGCGCCCGCCAGATACAAACGGAATCGCTGTCGCCAGATGGAAAACAACAGCAGCAAAAATCTTTTCATAGACTCCAGTTCAGAAAGTTTTTGGACAAGTGGCGATGAATCCAACCAAGTTGATGCTGGTCAGCGTGAAATTCCCAATGAATGCCAAATGCAGTGCGGCATTAATTCATATGAATCTGTTCAAGCATTACTTTATAACCTCTGTACATGACAAAAATTAACTTATGACAAATGAGTCTCATGTATTCCAGTGACAAAAGGTATGGGTTGCAAAAGAGCAATCACTTTTCTAATCATCCTTTTTGATTGAGATAAGACATTAAACAACGTTGAGCGGATACAATCTAATCCATATCGAAACAGGCTTTGCGCGAGCCGCTGATGTGTTTTGGTTTTTATTGGTAACTCGCAATCATGTTTCCATTCGCCTGCTTTATGTGACCAACAGAAAGCAATAACGGGAAGTACTAACAATTTTTTGATCCGAAGATAACCGACTACACGCGTTTCCTCAAGTTTGAATCCCCGTCCTTTTAAACAGCCGAAAAGCGTTTCGATTTCCCAACGCAAGCCATAAATTTTAATCGCATCAGGGTTCAAATGCTGACAGACGATGATTAATAACTCACCATCACTCAGCCGTAACCCACTGAGATAAATTGAACAATTTCCCAAATAGCGCGCTGTTGAGAGGTGTCGTGTGCTACCCGGCTTAAGCCCATAAAACAAACGCTCTACGCGTATTCGCTGGCCTTGGGCATTGGTTGTCCAGGCGTTGTTGCGAATACAGATATAAAAGGGAATCTCTTGCTCAAACAACCAGCCCATCCATTCGTCTCCAATAAACTCCCGATCAGCCAAAAGACCTTTGATGTGATGTCGGCCAAACTGCGCAATAAAGCGTTTCATCAGCGCTATACGTTCCTTCGTATTAGAGTTGCCCCGCTTGTTTAAAGGCAACCAATACACAGGAATGGCGGCACCCCGATAAACCACGGCAAGCACCAGCAGATTAATATTGGTTTTACCCCACTTCCAATTCGTCCTGTCTAACGTCAGATAGTAATCCTGATCAGTGAAACCAAACAGTTTCATGATGAAATGAGCGACTTCATTGTAATCCAGCCAATGGTCACTGAAAAATCGTTGCATCCGTCGATATCGTGAGGAAATTTTTGCCCGACGGGGAAAGAATACGGCGAGCTGGGCCAGATTGACCGTGCTAACTGCCATCAAAGCAATTAACATACCCACAAAACAAACGATTCTTGCCTTGTTCCATTGAAAGTGCTCAGTTAATATGACGGTCAGCTCGTTGATTTGTAATGTCCCGTTATTCATATTCGCTAAAACAAAATGCGGTATTTAATTACATTTCAACGAGCTACGCTAGCTTTTAATATTTTTTGTCATGTACAGAGCTTCGGATCAAAAAATTGTTAGTACTTCCCGTTATTGCTTTCTGCTGGTCACATAAAGCAGGCGAATGGAAACATGATTGCGAGTTACCAATAAAAACCAAAACACATCAGCGGCTCGCGCAAAGCCTGTTTCGATATGGATTAGATTGTATCCGCTCAACGTTGTTTAATGTCTTATCTCAATCAAAAAGGATGATTAGAAAAGTGATTGCTCTTTTGCAACCCATACCTTTTGTCACTGGAATACATGAGACTCATTTGTCATAAGTTAATTTTTGTCATGTACAGAGCTTTATAACAATAAAATGCTGATGTAACAACTCAGCGTATTTTACCAAAAGCATCAGGTCACTGAGTAAATTCCGGTAATTTCCCCAGGGCCAGCGCATAAAAACTCACCCAAATATCACTTGAGTCCTGAAGTCATCGCTGAGGGCTGCCTTGAAGCGCTTGCGCTTAATGCTCAGGCGCGACGGTTCGCGCTTGAGCATTAAGCGCCAATTGGCGGATGATAGTGAAGTTGCCCGGTGATTCGCCCTTGCGAATTCGTGACTCGTCTTCACGAAACGTGACATCCAATACCCAATGCAGGCTGTTCTCCACGCCCCAGTGGGAGCGCACAGCGTTGGCGAAGGTTTCAACACTATCGAGCGTGGTGATGTAGTAGCGACGCTCAATGGTTTGTCGTTCGCCGATCTGGCGTTCACACTCCACCATGCCAATGCCCTTGAGTCCTTGCCAGCGCCGGGGCGAAGGCAAGGTGTCCAGACAATCAGCCAGGTAGTAGCGGCGCTGTTCAATCCGGCCGTGTCCGACATCGACCTGTTCGTGGTGGCCCAGTAGCGCCTGACCGTCCTCAACACCGCCATCCACCGCCACGGCAAAGTAATCCACGATCGCTTCATGCAAGGACTTCTGGTTGCCCTTGACCGCCAGGGCGTAATCAGCCCCTTTCTCGACGATCTTGCCAGCAATCTTTTCCTGGCATCCCATCGCGTCAATGGTCACGATGCAGCCTTTAATTTCCAGCATGGCCAACAGTCGGGGAATAGCGGTAATTTCATTGGACTTCTCCTGTGTTTTGACCTGACCCAGGGAGAGCCCCGTCTGGCTTGCCCAGGCGCTGACCATGTGGATCGCGCCCATCTTGTCCTCCTGATCAAAGGACCGGCGCGCCGTTTTGCCGTCAATGGCAACCACTTCCCCCTCGGTCAGTCTGGCGACACTTTGCACCCAGCGACTGAAACAGGCGCTGACTTCCTCGGCCGGCAACCGTGACATCAGGCGGGCAATGCAGTCGTGCGAGGGGATTCCGTTTTCCAACGCTATCCATTGCCGCAGCCAGTCTTGTTTCTCTTTGCCGAAGGCTTCTATGGCCTCCCAGCCTTCAGCGCCACTGACCACCGCGCAGATGGTCAGTACGATAATATCCAGCAGTTGATGACGCTTGTGGCGTTCAATTCGCGGGTCTTCCAGGCTTGAAAAGGCTTCTTGCAGGCTCAGGGACATTTTGATTCCTCATACAGTTTTGCATGAATGATACTGAACTCGCTGTTTTAACAGGATCTTTTTATGCGCTGGCCCTGGTAATTTCCCCTTAAATACCAGTACCAACGCTTCAGAGGCACTGACATGATGTTTACGACAAGTGGATAGATATCCCCGAATACGGCAGAAGGTGATGGCACCCTGCTCACTCCTGAAACACCCCGATATTATTTGCTGCACCTTGGTCATGCGGATATCATTCTCACCGGGATTATTAGTAAATGGCACATCTATTTCTCTCATAAAGCGTAAGACATTATAGTGGACCCCGTAATCCGGACAATAGTTTAAACTATGACTATTGAAAAAAGAGGTACAAAAAATGAGCGAAAAAAAACGGAAAACCTTTAGCGGGGCGCAAAAGGCCAAAATCGCGCTGGAAGCGGTTAAGAACATCAAAACGATCAATGAGATTGCTCAAGAGAATGAAGTCCATCCATCTCAGGTAAGCCAATGGAAAAAGGAACTGTTGGCCAATGCGGGAAGCCTGTTTGAAGGCAAACGCGGGCCGAAAGCGGTGAAGGCGCAAGACAATCCGGACCGTCTGTACGCCAAAATCGGGCAGTTGAATATGGAACTGGATTGGCTTAAAAAAAGTCCGGGATCAGCCTATGATCGCGCGTCAAAGCTGGGTGGATCAAAAAGATGAGTTGGCGTTAAGTCGGCAATGCCAGTTATTGAACGTTACCCGCTCAGTAATCCATGAACAGAAAAAACGCCAACAACAGCCGGTGTCTGCTGAAGATCAGCAACTGTTGCGGTTGCTCGACGAAGAATATACCCGGCATCCTTTTTATGGCTCACGCCGTATGACAAAGTATTTACGCGGCCTTAACCATCAGGTCAACCGCAAACGGGTTCAGCGGCTGATGCGCATACTGGGGCTGGTCGGCATGGCGCCGGGCCCGAACACCAGTAAGCCGCATCCTGAGCATAAAGTCTATCCCTATCTGTTAAGAGGCGTCGAGGTGACACGCCCCAACCAGGTTTGGAGTACCGACATCACCTATATCCGGCTGCCGCAAGGATTTGTTTATCTGGTGGCCATCATGGATTGGTACAGCCGAAAAGTATTGGCATGGCAACTTTCCAATACCATGGACAGCGCGTTTTGCGTAAATTGTCTGGAGCAGGCCATCAAGACCTATGGCACACCGGAGATATTTAATACCGACCAGGGCGCACAGTTCACCAGCGCGGACTTCACCGGGGTATTGAGTCAGCATGGCGTGACCATCAGCATGGATGGCCGGGGACGGGCCTTGGACAATATCTTTGTTGAACGACTCTGGCGCACAGTGAAATATGAAGAAGTTTATTTGAAGCAATACGGCAACCTGCAAGCACTGTCAGCGGGGTTGACGGACTACTTTGCCTTTTACAACAGCGAACGACCGCATCAGTCGTTAGGCTATGAAACGCCAGACAGGGTTTATCAATTCGCCACGGGAGGTGGCGCTAGAATCGTGGATAAATATAATGCCGGCACTGCCAAGCAGACGCCGGGTGAAAATATGGGCCAGAGCCATTGAGCCTGACTGTTATGAGGGTTCTATCTTAAATTCTCTAATAATTTGTCTGGACAATGGGGTCCACTTTACATCATCCTGGTAATTGATCAGCCGTTCCAGTAAGTTTCTGGATTTACTGCGCTTGAGGCGCCCACGTTTGGGTTTACCGGGCAACGGGGTTGGTGGCGGACATTCAATTTGTGCTTTCTCTAATAAATCTCGATATCGTCGTCGATAACAGGCCGCTTTTCTTGCTTCAAGCTTCCCCCCTGCATCATCGACGACCTGATTGATCTTTTTTAACAGGGTTTCCATTTCTTTGGCCCACTGCTGTCCATCCTGCTCCCGGGCACGGGTCAGTTCACGCAGATGATGCGCATTGCACAAGGCATGAGTGAAGGGGGACTTGTAGTAAGGCTTCCAGTGATCGTGGCATAAAATGCCATGAAAGTCAGGCAGGATGCCAATGACATCCATCGCTTCCTTGCCCCGTTTTACATGGGGAAAATAATGTGTCCATAAATCATTAGAAGCACAATGCAACCAGTACTTGGCGCCATTGATGTTAATGCCCGTTTCATCGGCATGTACAACAGAAGCTGCCGCCAGTCTTTGCTTGCAAATCGGCTCAAAGGATGCCAGCTTCTCAAAGGCTGGTTGATTGAAATTAACCAGCGAACCTTCACTGATGGGGATCTGTAATTGATCGGAAAAATAATCCTTGATGCGCTGGCAGGGCAATAATTGGTACTGCGAAAGATACACGGCGTGCGCCTTGAGTTGGTCACCATATTGCACGGCTTTTGTTACGCCCTCGGGAAAAGGAGCAACAAACCGACGACCTTGTTCATCGATAAGCCTTTGCGCACGATATTCCGTCACAATCCGTGAAATATCAATATCAAATACCTGCCGGGTTTCAAAGCCATCTGCCGTGTAGCTTCCGGCTGGCAAGGTACGGCGATCAATCTTGATGGAGATAACGTCATCGGGATCATCGACTTTAACCAGCGTGGTGCCAATATGCCCTTTCTGTCCACCACCTGGTTTTTTTGATCCGGCCCGTGCTTTCCTTTTACGATCAGGATCACTTGATGGCGGCCTGGAACTGTTACTGCTGTTAAGTCCGAGCCGATGCATCAAGAGCGTGACCAGCAACAACAATATCTCCAGCGAAGACCGCAGCGCCGGAGATAAATCGGCTTCATCTTCAATCAGCTGCCGGGCATGGGTAATGGCAGCCTCTACATCAATGGAATCAATCTTCAATGAAACGGCCTGTGGGTTTAAGTACAGGACTCTTGTCTCATGGCTTTTGAAATACGAATTTTTGCCTCTGTGTTGCCCGTCATCGTATTTTAGAAATGCACGGCAGCAGGGCTATCGGGCATTGCTTATAAGGCAACACGCCTCAACTAACGCAGGCTAATACAGTAAACCTCTTGCGCCAGGTGTTGCCGTCAGAAAATCAAAAATAACGCTAAAATCGTGTCAAGCAGTTTTTTTACTTATTTACGCTGAGTAGTTACATGCTGATTTACAAAACTTGTTATTGCAATGGATAAAAACAGAAAAAGCCGCTCATTCCAGAATTTTTTTCATGGAATCGGTAATTTAATCGCCATTTCACATCTCGGTCGCTGACAGTAGGGATGATTTGTTAAGCGATTCTTTAACTGAACAGGTTTCGACCAAGCTGGTGGACGACTTTGGAAAATAGTGCTTGATCTTCTGATTTGACGGTTTCGGGAGATTTTTGTTGACTTAACAAGCCGACACTGGAAAAAAGTTCATTGAAATCCTGCTGGGGTGACGCCAGAGGCTGTAATGCTGTTTCGGCATCTTTCAATAAGGTTTTTGCCTGATCCAGAAATTCTCCGGCCTGCGCCAGAAGACCGGGTTGTACATTTTGCTTGGGTGCGGCAGTTTGCTGGTAAGCGGCTATAGCCTGAACCGATTTTTGCGCATTCAAATTGAGAGAAAAACTGGCCAGTTGTTTGTCATTGAGGCCAAGTTTCATAGCATGTTTCAGAGCCGTTTTATTGTCGCCATGAAAAAACGCATTGCTCACTTTAGTCATTTTTTTTAGCAATTTCCGCAGCGCTTTTTGTTCATCGTGATTCAAATCACCTTCAATGGAAATGGATAATCCCTTGTTTTCTTCAGAATCCTCTTGAAAAATCGCCAGATTGAAATCGTCCTGCTGTATTTGTAACGAAGATCGCTTATTACTGGAGGATTGATTGAAATTGATGGTGACAACATCTCCTTCACGAGTTTTCACCTGTATTTGGGCGGATCGGCTTTGTTGAATGTTCAGACTTTGAAAACTCATTGTGGCGTCAATGCTTGGCTTATCGATCTCTGTAGCGTTATTTGACGATGCCAGTTCCTCCATTCTTTGCAACGTCAAATCATAAGTTTTATCGATATTTTCAGCAATTTGTCCTTGTAAAACGCCAGAATTTTGTAATATGTCTTTTGCCTGTGAGAAGCCTTTATCCAGGCCCTCCCGAACTTTGGTGAAGAACTCATTCGCATCTGTTTCCGGTTGCGCTTGTCTGAAACGGCCAAATGCCGTTTGTACGAAAGACATGATTTTGTCAGCAACTTTTTCCGGGCTAAAATCATCTTCCGACAATGTCTCTAAATCGATATTATCCGTCTTTAAAATTTTTTCCAGTTGCTCGAACGCTTGCGAGCTGACAATTTTTTGCGCAGACTCATTGGTCACTTGCACATCCTGAGCAGAATTTTTCGGGATATTGACCGGTTCTTGAAAACTCGGCCTGACGATACCCTGGGCACTGTATTGCAGAAAAGAAAACGATGCTGAAATGGATTGCAAGAACATGGCGGACACCTTTTAATAATTCACTTTCGATATCGTGATCGTCATCACAACTTATAACTTTAATAAATAGCTTATTTTTTACGCTATTTCCCTTCGTTATTCACGGTTTTGCCAAATTTGTGGTATTATTTTCTAAATGATAATGATTTTCATTAAGTAAATTTTTAAAGGATATTTGGCCAATGCCAATTAGTTTAAATCAGTTAAATATAGGTGACCGGGCGCGAGTGGTTGGATTTGAAAAGTCTGGCAAGGCATATCGTAAACGATTATTGGCGATGGGCTTGACGCCAGGAACTGAATTCACCATCGTGCGTTGTGCCCCTCTGGGGGACCCAATTGAAATCAGAGTGCGGGGTTTTTCATTAACCTTACGCAAAGATGAAGCTTCAGTTTTTTTGGTGGAAAAATTATGAATATGAAGTTTACCGTTGGGGTTGTTGGTAATCCGAATTGTGGAAAAACCACTTTGTTCAATGCGCTGACTGGCTCCAAGCAAATGGTGGGCAACTGGCCGGGCGTGACAGTTGAAAAGAAAACAGGCTACTATCAATTTCAAGGTGCTGAAATTGAAGTGGTGGATTTGCCGGGTACTTATTCGCTGGAATCAGACGATGACAATATATCTCTGGATGAAAAAATCGCTCGGGATTATGTCGCCGAACGCAAGGCCGATTTAATCGTCAATATCGTCGATGCCTCCAATCTGGAACGTAACCTGTATCTCACCTCGCAATTGATTGAAATGCGCGTACCGATGATCGTTGCCCTCAATATGATGGATATGGTCAGAAGAAATGGCATTGAAATCGATCACAAGAAATTAGCCAAAAAACTGGGTTGTCCGGTTATTCCTATCAGTGCGGCGACTGGAGAAGGGCTTGATGAGCTAAAGCATGTAATTAATCAATCTTGTATGAGCAAACCGGTTCCTGATATACGAATTCAGTATCCTGATCCTGTTGAACGAGCAGTAGAGCAATTGATTCCACTGTTAAAACCTGCCATCGATAGCGAAAAATATGATTTAAGATGGCTGGCGTTACGCCTGCTTGAAAATGATACCTTGGCACTGAAAATTGCCGGCTCAGAATTTATTGAGAAAATTCATTCATTACAGCATCAGATTGAAGCAGAAACCGGCGAAGATATTGATATTATCGCTGCCGACGCCCGTTACACCTTTGTCAATCAGTTGGCCCAAGAGTGCGTAAATTGGGTAAATCAGGTGTCTCGTGATATGACCGAAAAAATTGATCATATTGTATTGAATCGTTTTCTTGGCATCCCGATTTTCCTGTTCGTCATGTATTTGATGTTTATGTTTACCATAAATATCGGCAATGCTTTTGTCGATTTTTTTGACCAGCTGGCCGGGGCATTTTTTGTTGACGGCTTTCGCGAGGTGTTAACACAATGGTCTTTGCCTGAATGGCTGATTGTCTTGTTAGCGGATGGTGCTGGTGGCGGGGTGCAAGTGGTTGCAACCTTTATTCCGATTGTCGGTTTTTTGTTTATCTTTTTGTCCTTTCTGGAAGATACCGGTTATATGGCCAGAGCCGCTTTCGTCATGGATCGCTTTATGTGTTTTATCGGTTTACCAGGAAAATCTTTTGTGCCGATGATTGTCGGATTCGGCTGTAATGTACCGGCAATTATGGCGACGCGCACCTTGGAAAATCCGCGTGACCGGATTCTGACCAATCTGATGAATCCGTTTATGTCCTGTGGCGCAAGGTTACCTGTCTACGCTTTGTTCGCTGCGGCCTTTTTTCCGGTTGGTGGACAAAATCTGGTTTTTGGATTGTATTTGATCGGTATTGCAGTGGCTGTGATAACCGGTTTGATTATGCGGCATACACTCTTCAAAGGAGAGGTAACGCCATTTGTGATGGAACTGCCAACCTATCATTTACCGACTTGGCAAGGTATTTATCTGAAAACCTGGGATCGCTTGAAATCTTTTGTTTTTAAAGCCGGTGCGGTGATCGTGCCGATGGTGTTGGTGTTGAATTTCTTGAATGCCTGGGGGATCGATGGAAGTTTTGACAAGCAAAACAGTTCCAAATCGGTATTGAGTGAAATTGGCCGCTCACTGACGCCGGCTTTTGAACCGATGGGGATCAAAGCGGAAAACTGGCCGGCGACGGTGGGTATTTTTACCGGTGTGATGGCCAAAGAAGCGGTGGTTGGAACCTTGTCCGCTTTATACACGCAATTGGCGACTCAAGAAAATCAGGATAATGATTGGCAAGAACAAGCTTTTGAATTAAAAACTGCCGAGATCGATGCCTTTCAAACCATTCCTGATAATTTGGTGGAGGTTGCTGACCGCTTGTTGGATCCTTTGGGGTTGAAAATTGACACTAAAAGCGATGCCGGAGCGACGACAGGTGAAAAAATTGCTTACCAGGCGATGAGAGCAAATTTTGACGGCAAAATTGGCGCTTTCGCCTATTTGTTGTTTGTTTTGTTGTACGCGCCTTGCGTGGCGGCGACCACGGCCATTTACCGGGAAACCAGCGCTGGCTGGGCCTTTTTTGTCGTCTGCTGGACAACTGGAATCGCCTATATTACGGCGACCATTTTTTACCAGGCAATGACATTGGAACGTCATCTAGAGCAGTCAGTTTTCTGGATTGTGGTTTGTCTGGCCACTTTTTTTGCCGTGATTGCGACACTTTGGATAATGGGAAAACTTCAGCGGGGTGAGCATTATGATCCTGTCCGACATTAGAGATTTCGTCCGGCAGCGCAAACGTTGCACGCTGCAGGAATTGGTATTGCATTTTGATATCGATGCCCAGGCATTACGAGGCATGCTGGCTAAATGGATCAAAAAAGGCAAGATTCGTCAGATTCCAGTCAGTTCTTCATGTGGGAGCGGCTGTCATAAATGTGATCCGGCATTGACCGAGCTGTATGAATGGGTGGAGTAATCGAAAAATTAAGTATATTCGGCCTCTGTACATGACAAAAATTAACTTATGACAAATGAGTCTCATGTATTCCAGTGACAAAAGGTATGGGTTGCAAAAGAGCAATCACTTTTCTAATCATCCTTTTTGATTGAGATAAGACATTAAACAACGTTGAGCGGATACAATCTAATCCATATCGAAACAGGCTTTGCGCGAGCCGCTGATGTGTTTTGGTTTTTATTGGTAACTCGCAATCATGTTTCCATTCGCCTGCTTTATGTGACCAACAGAAAGCAATAACGGGAAGTACTAACAATTTTTTGATCCGAAGATAACCGACTACACGCGTTTCCTCAAGTTTGAATCCCCGTCCTTTTAAACAGCCGAAAAGCGTTTCGATTTCCCAACGCAAGCCATAAATTTTAATCGCATCAGGGTTCAAATGCTGACAGACGATGATTAATAACTCACCATCACTCAGCCGTAACCCACTGAGATAAATTGAACAATTTCCCAAATAGCGCGCTGTTGAGAGGTGTCGTGTGCTACCCGGCTTAAGCCCATAAAACAAACGCTCTACGCGTATTCGCTGGCCTTGGGCATTGGTTGTCCAGGCGTTGTTGCGAATACGGATATAAAAGGGAATCTCTTGCTCAAACAACCAGCCCATCCATTCGTCCCCAATAAACTCCCGATCAGCCAAAAGACCTTTGATGTGATGTCGGCCAAACTGCGCAATAAAGCGTTTCATCAGCGCTATACGTTCCTTCGTATTAGAGTTGCCCCGCTTGTTTAAAGGCAACCAATACACCGGAATGGCGGCACCCCGATAAACCACGGCAAGCACCAGCAGATTAATATTGGTTTTACCCCACTTCCAATTCGTCCTGTCTAACGTCAGATAGTAATCCTGATCAGTGAAACCAAACAGTTTCATGATGAAATGAGCGACTTCATTGTAATCCAGCCAATGGTCACTGAAAAATCGTTGCATCCGTCGATATCGTGAGGAAATTTTTGCCCGACGGGGAAAGAATACGGCGAGCTGGGCCAGATTGACCGTGCTAACTGCCATCAAAGCAATTAACATACCCACAAAACAAACGATTCTTGCCTTGTTCCATTGAAAGTGCTCAGTTAATATGACGGTCAGCTCGTTGATTTGTAATGTCCCGTTATTCATATTCGCTAAAACAAAATGCGGTATTTAATTACATTTCAACGAGCTACGCTAGCTTTTAATATTTTTTGTCATGTACAGAGCGGTTATATATCTAAATCTGCGTAATATCGGGCCATAATTTAAAACAGAGAGAAAAGTCATGGCGCAGCAGGATAACAGTATCTTAATTGGTTATTTAACCGAAGTGCGAGGAGATGGCATGGATGCCCGTATCTCAGAAGAACTTTCCACCGAATTACCCGTCATTCAGGTCGGTGATGAAGAAATTCTGGCCGGCCACATCGGTTCCTATGTTGTCATTCGGCAATCCAAGATCGGCGTGTTGGCGCTGGTCTTCAAAATGTGGGAGCAGGATCGCTTTGACGGGGCAGGTAACCGCTTGTCCGATCGATTTATATCACTCATCCCGGTAGGTGAATTAAAAGACGATCAATTCATTCGCGGCGTCAGGCATTATCCAACACCGGGAGCCAAGGTATATGCTGTTGGTTTGAACGAAATCAACGCGATTTTTTCATCATTTCGCGAATACGAATTCTTTATCGGCCAATTAGCCGCGCATAAAGACTATCACCTCAGTCTTGATCCCCGATCATTGTTTGGTCGTCATTTCGCCATCATCGGTCAATCAGGTTCAGGTAAATCCTGGACAGTCACCAGCCTGATTCAGCATACCATTAAAGCCATGCCCAAATGTCATTTGATTATGCTGGATTTACATGGCGAATATTGCTGGAAACGGAACGATGGCAGTATTGAGTCGGCATTTCCACAGGAACGGGTCAATTATGTCGATGCGCTGGAACTGGAAATGCCATACTGGATGATGACCTATGCCGAATTGGTCGATCTGTTTATCGATAAACAAGACCGGGGGGCATCGATGCAAATGGCCTTTATGCGCGAGATATTGCAACAACTCAAACGTAAAGAGGCAAAAAAAATCGGCTTGAATACAGTTTCCATCGACACACCGATCTACTTTTCCCTGGCGGAAATGTATATGCAATTCAAGAACGCCAATGAAGAACGCAAGGATTTTGGCAAAACCCATGGTGCATTGTTTGGCCAGTTTGATGAATTTCTGGTCAGAATGCAAAGCCGTTTCAATGATGTGCGTTATGACTTCCTGTTGAAACCGAAAAAACGTAATAACTCCGACAGCATGGCGGAATTGTTGCGTGAGTTTATCGGGCTGGGGCGAAAAAAGGCCAATATCACTGTGGTGGATTTAAGCTCTGTACCTACCGATGTCCGCCCTGCAGTATCGGCGCAAATTGGGCGTTTGGCCTATGAATTCAATTACTGGAATCCAAGAAGACGCGAATTCCCTATCACTCTGATTTGTGAAGAAGCCCATGCCTATATTCCCCGGGAAAAAGGTGGTCAGTTTGAGGGCACCAAAAAAATGATGGAGCGAATCGCCAAAGAAGGGCGGAAATATGGTGTTTCCATTGGCGTCATCAGCCAGCGGCCGACGGAGTTGTCCGAGACCATGCTGTCGCAATGCAGTACCTTTATCTGCCTGCGCACCACCAACCCGGAAGACCAGGAATATATTCGTGGTCTGGTGCCGGAAGCGGAAGGGGACTTGACCGATGTGTTGACTTCACTGGGCCGTGGTGAAGCACTGGTGCTAGGGGAAGCGGCGCCATTACCCACCCGGGTGCAAATCTATCGCCCCGACCCTCCACCAAAAAGTAATGATGTCGACTATTTCACCAGCTGGCGGGAAGGACCGGATGACCTGGATGTCGAAGGCATTGTCAACAACTGGCGAACGCAAACACGAAATTAATCGGGTTTTGGAAATAAAATTGCTCTCATGGTATGTGAAGCCAAGGGGGCTGTCGAAGTAGCATCATTCAATCCGACAAAGAAAAATGGCTGCTGCACTGGCTACAGGAAAATTTAAGCCAAAAGGCTTATAAAAATGCTAAAATGGAATGTTTAATCCTGCTTTAGCTACGACACTTTACATGACAAAATTTATTTTTATTACCGGTGGAGTGGTGTCTTCATTAGGTAAGGGCATTGCGGCTTCTTCACTGGGAGCAATTCTGGAAGAACGCGGGCTCAAGGTCACGATGACCAAACTGGACCCGTACATCAACGTTGACCCAGGCACCATGAGTCCGTTTCAACATGGTGAAGTGTTTGTCACTGAAGATGGCGCAGAAACAGACCTGGATTTAGGCCATTACGAGCGCTTTTTAAAAACCACCATGTCCAAAAAGAACAACTTCACCACAGGACAAGTGTATGAAGAAGTTCTGCGTAAGGAACGTAAAGGCGAGTACCTGGGGGCGACGGTACAGGTTATTCCGCATATCACGGATGAAATCAAGCGCCGCGTTTACGCCAGCGCCGAAGGCATGGATGTCGCCATCATCGAAGTCGGTGGTACGGTTGGTGATATTGAATCCTTGCCATTTCTGGAAAGCATACGTCAGATTGGCGTGGATCTGGGCCATGACCGGGTGATTTTTATCCATTTAACCCTGGTTCCCTATATTCGCTCGGCTGGTGAAATCAAAACCAAACCTACCCAGCATTCAGTCAAGGAACTCAGAACCATCGGTATTCAACCGGATATTTTGATTTGTCGTTCCGAACAACCTATTCCGGCCAGCGAAAGATCCAAAATAGCGCTGTTTACCAATGTCAATGAAAAAGCCGTCATTTCGGCTATCGATGCCGATACCATTTATCGCATTCCGCTGTTATTGAATGAGCAGGGTCTGGATGATATTGTCGTGGATAAACTGCGGCTGGATGTGCCAAAAGCCGATTTATCCGAATGGCAGGAAGTCGTCGATGCCTTGTTCCACCCGGTGGATGAAGTGACTATTACGATTGTCGGCAAATATGTCGATCATCTCGACGCCTATAAATCACTCAATGAAGCCTTGATACACGCCGGTATTCATACCCGGCATAAAGTCAGGATTCAATATATCGATTCCGAAACTATTGAAGAGCAGGGTACAGACGTTTTGAAAGATGTCGATGCTATTTTAGTACCCGGCGGCTTCGGCGAACGGGGCGTGGAAGGTAAAATCGCCACGGTGCGTTACGCCCGTGAAAACAAGATTCCTTATTTGGGTATTTGTCTGGGCATGCAATCGGCTGTGATTGAATTTGCCCGCAATGTAGCAGGTCTTGAAGGCGCCCACAGTACCGAGTTTGTGCCCGATGCGTTACATCCGGTAATCGGCTTGATTACCGAATGGCAGGATGAAGAAGGGCGGCTTGAAGTTCGCTCTGGAGACTCCGACTTAGGTGGCACGATGCGCTTAGGGGCACAAAAATGTCGTTTATTGCCTGATTCATTGGCCCATCAGGTTTATCAAAAAGATGTCATTACCGGACGACACCGCCATCGTTACGAATTTAACAACCATTATTTAAAACAACTGGAAGAGGCTGGTCTAAGGTTTTCCGGCAAATCAATCGACGGCCGTCTAGTCGAAGTGATTGAAATCCCGGATCACCCCTGGTTCCTGGCTTGTCAATTTCATCCGGAGTTCACCTCGACGCCACGTCGCGGCCATCCGTTATTTTCCGGTTTTGTCCAGGCAGCCGCCCAACATCAACAAGCGAGTAAAAAATGAAATTATGTGGATTTGAAACTGGCCTCGATCAGCCTTTTTTCCTGATTGCCGGTACCTGTGTGATCGAAAGCGAGCAAATGACGCTGGATGTGGCGGGTAAACTGAAAGAAATCACTGATGCGTTAGGCATTAACTTTATTTACAAATCGTCTTTCGATAAAGCCAATCGTTCATCGCATAAAAGCTTTCGTGGCCCTGGCCTGGAAAAAGGCTTGCAAATTCTGGAAAAGGTCAAGCAACAGCTGGATGTCCCGGTTCTAACCGATGTGCATGAGGATACGCCATTGAATGAAGTGGCGGCGGTTGTGGATGTGCTGCAAACACCGGCTTTTTTATGCAGACAAACCAATTTTATTCAAAATGTCGCCAGACAGGGTAAACCGGTCAACATCAAGAAAGGCCAGTTTATGGCCCCATGGGATATGAAGCTGGTTTCGGATAAAGCGAAAGCGGTAGGCAATGAGCAAATCATGGTCTGTGAACGCGGCGTAACCTTTGGTTATAATAATCTGGTTTCCGATATGCGTTCTTTGGCGGTCATGCGTGATACCGATTGTCCCGTTGTTTTCGACGCGACCCATTCTGTTCAACTGCCGGGCGGACAAGGCAGCTGTTCCGGCGGACAGCGTGAACATGTGCCGGTATTAGCGCGCGCGGCAATAGCCGTCGGTATTTCAGGAATTTTTATGGAAACTCATCCGAATCCAGAAGAAGCATTAAGTGATGGTCCAAATTCCTGGCCGCTACATCGCATGAAAGAATTACTCGAAGTTTTATCAACCATAGATCAGGCCGTCAAAGCTGGCAGCTTGATTGAAACAACTTTATAAGGGCAAAAACAGCATGGCTGAAATAGTAGATGTACAAGCAAGAGAAGTTTTGGATTCGCGTGGTAACCCAACCGTAGAAGCGGAAGTCAGACTGGCTTCTGGTGTGGTAGGTTCTGCGATGGTGCCATCGGGCGCGTCAACTGGCGAGCGTGAAGCGATTGAATTGCGTGATGGCGACAAATCCCGTTATCTGGGTAAAGGCGTTTTGAAAGCGGTCGAGAATGTCAACAGCGAAATTCGCTCCGCTGTTATTGGTATGAATGCTGCCGACCAGGTTGCTCTGGATAAAAAAATGATCGAGCTGGATGGCACAGATAATAAAGGCCGTCTCGGTGCGAATGCTATTTTAGGCGTTTCCATGGCAGCGGCGCATGCTGCGGCACAAGAAGGTAACCTGCCTTTATATCGTTATCTGAATACCTCGGGTGAATTTATTTTGCCGGTTCCGATGATGAATATCATCAATGGTGGTTCACATGCTGATAACAGCGTGGATTTACAGGAATTTATGATTCTGCCCGTCGGTGCGCCTAATTTCCGCGAAGCAATCCGTTATGGCGCTGAAGTTTTCCATCATCTGGCCAATGTATTGAAAGGCAAAGGTTTGGCAACGACTGTCGGTGACGAGGGTGGTTTCGCGCCTAACCTGTCTTCTAACGAAGAAGCTATTGAAGTGATTCTGGAAGCGATCGCCAATGCCGGTTATGAAGCTGGCAAAGACATCTACCTGGGTATGGATGCAGCCAGCTCGGAATATTTCAAGGATGGTAAATATGTATTGGCTTCTGAAAACAGAAGTTTCAATTCCGATGAAATGACTGATTTCTTTGTCGAGTGGGTGGAGAAATATCCAATCATTTCCATCGAAGACGGCATGGATGAAAATGACTGGGATGGCTGGAAAACTCATACCGAAAAATTAGGCGGTAAAATCCAGCTGGTTGGCGATGATTTGTTCGTCACCAATCCAGCTATTTTGAAAGAAGGCATTGAAAAAGGCATCGCCAACTCGATTCTAATCAAGGTCAACCAGATCGGCACCCTGACAGAAACTTTGGAAGCCATCAATATGGCAAAAGCGGCAGATTATTCGGCTGTTGTTTCCCATCGTTCAGGTGAGACCGAAGATACGACTATTGCCGATTTGGTGGTTGCAACGGGTACCGGACAAATTAAAACGGGCTCTTTAAGCCGTTCGGATCGTGTCGCCAAATACAACCGTTTGATGAAAATTGAAGACGAGTTGGGTGATAAGGCGATTTATGCAGGTCGCAGCGCATTCAAAATGTTGAAATAGTCCCTGATTGTTTGTAGAGTGGGTTTTGCAGATGAAATCCACTCTACTCTGACAATCATTGAGTGGAGTGCTTCCAATTCCAGATTGCAAAGGTCATAAAATGAGATTTCAAGAGCTCTCTGTGTCGGAGCGTATTCTCCTCGCTGAAAAACTATGGGATAGTATCGCGGATGACGATGACGCTATCGTGCTGACTGAAGAACAAAAAAAGGAACTAGACCGCCGTTTACAGATATTATCGGCTGATCAGGAAATTGGCTCGTCATGGGAAGATGTAAAAAAACGAATTATTCATAAGTAATGAAATACCACTTGACTGTTCGTCAAGAAGCAGAGAGTGATCTTTCCGCCGCTTTTGAGTACTATGAAAGCCGTCGACTCGGTTTAGGTCATGATTTTTTACTTTGTGTAGAAGAAAGCTTTGCAAAAATTGAGCGACACCCTTTGTCTTATAAAACCATCTATAAAGAGCTCAGGCGCATCAAGATTCAAAGATCTCCTTATCATATTTTTTATCGGGTTCAACAGGAATCCGTTATGGTTATGGCAGTTTTCCATGCCAGATAAAACCCTGTTGCATGGGAAGTCCGTGCGTAAAGATAAAAATTTGCGAGGCCAGTCTTATTAAAATCATACTCGCTGTTCTCATCCTGATTATTTTACAACTGCAATATCGTTTGTGGTTGGGCGATGCCAGTATTTTCAAAATACTGGATTATCAAACGCGCCTGGAACAGTTACAAAAACAATCCCAATCCAAACAAGAGCGTAACGAGGCTTTGTATGCTGAAGTCAAAGATCTACGCAAAGGCAAAGAAGCCATTGAAGAACGCGCCCGTTATGAATTGGGCATGATCAAGAAAAACGAAACATTTTTTCAGGTAATTGAGTGAACACGGACATAAATAAAATTTGGGCGGTGGTTCCAGCCGCGGGTGTCGGTAAAAGAATGCAGGCGGACAGGCCTAAGCAATATTTACTGTTAGCCGGCCAGACAGTTATCGAACATACCTTGAACCGGCTATTGAATGCCAATATTTCTTCAGCGATTTCCGTTGCGATTTCCAAAGAAGATCCCTTTTGGCCAGATCTGGCTATCGCCAAACACCCTAAAATAATTACCGCACCAGGCGGTAAAGAAAGAGCGGACTCTGTATTATCTGCATTGACAGCTTTATCTGATCAGGCCGATGATGCAGACTGGGTAATGGTGCATGATGCGGCCAGACCCTGTTTAACCACGGAAGATATTATTAAATTACTGAATACCTTGAAAGAAGATGAGGTAGGTGGCATTTTGGCTTTACCTTCCCATGACACCTTGAAACGAGTCGAACAAGACAGAATTGTCGCAAGTGTCGATAGAAACAGAATCTGGCGTGCATTAACGCCGCAAATGTTCAGATTGGGGCTCCTTCGCGATGCATTGCAAGCTGCAGTAGGCAACCCTGCTATAACCGATGAAGCCAGCGCATTGGAGCTGAAAGGCTATCAACCCAAAATTGTCGAAGGCCGACCCGACAATTTAAAAATCACCCGACCAGAAGACTTGGCGCTGGCGCAATTTTATTTGGAGAAACAATGATCAGAATTGGTCAAGGTTATGATGTTCACCGTTTTAAAGACGATGGCGAGGTTATTTTAGGCGGTGTCAAAATCGATTACGAAAAAGGCCTGGAAGCACATTCCGATGGGGATGTTGTTTTGCATGCATTAGCCGACGCCTTGTTGGGCGCTGCAGCCTTGGGCGATATTGGCAAACACTTTCCCGATACCGACCCTGAATTTAAAGGTGCAGACAGTCGTGTGTTATTGCGTCATGTCTATAACATCGTCAAACAGAAACAATATCGATTGGTGAACGCCGATATTACCATTATCGCCCAGGCGCCAAAGATGGCGCCGCATATTGCCGCCATGTGCGAGAATATTGCCGCTGACCTCGAGGTTGATGTTGACCGAATCAATATTAAAGCCACTACGACTGAAAATTGGGTTTTGAAGGTCGTAAAGAAGGCATTGCAGTCCAGGCTGCGGTGCTGATTGAATCTGTGTGAGTGAAACGACCCAATATACCATTCCCGAATGGCCTAGAGCTTGGGGCGGTGCAAGTGGCGCAGGTAAAATCAAACAACGGCATGAGGATTTTCGGGTAAATGAAGAACTTATCTTTTCCGCTGAAGGGCAGGGCGAGCATGTTTTTATTCAATTGCAAAAAGATGGCGAAAATACCGAGTATGTCGCTCGGCAATTAGCCCGCTTGGCTGGCGTTCGCCAGCGTGATATCGGTTATGCCGGCTTGAAAGATCGTCATGCCGTTACGACCCAGTGGTTCAGTATCTGGTTGCCGGGAAAATCAGAACCAGACTGGCGGGAGATTGAAATGGAAACGATTAAAATTCTTCATGTCACGCGGCATTTGCGCAAGTTAAAACGTGGCGCAATTAAATGTAATCATTTTGTTATTGTCATTAGAGATTGGCAAGGTGATGAGAAACGCTTTGTCGAGCAACTCGAGAAAATAAAAAACCACGGGTTTCCCAATTATTTTACCGAGCAACGGTTTGGCCGTGAAGGGCGGAATATATCCAAGGCTATTTCCTTATTTCAAGGGCAATCTGTTAAACGACAGCAGCGTGGCTTGTATTTATCTGCTGCCCGTTCCTGGTTATTCAATCAAATCCTCGCCGACAGGGTTCAGTCGGGCAGCTGGAACAGACTCGTTGAGGGTGATAAATGTCAGTTAAACAGTACTCACAGTCTGTTTGATTTTGATTCAACCGATATCGATTTGGTCAGCCGTTGCCAGGCAGGAGATATACATCCAACCGGTATTCTGTTTGGTCAAACAAAAACCCCAATAACCGAGCAAACAAACAAGATTTTAAGTCGATACACCGAATTGACTGAAGGCCTGCTGAAGTTTGATCTTACTGCTGATTACCGCGTGTTGCGAGTTATCCCTGAAAACCTTAGCTGGGAAAAAACCGGCATGGACCAATGGCGACTGACCTTCAGTTTACCCAGTGGCGTTTATGCTACTGCCTTGATTCGGGAGTTGCTTTCAGACGATTAAAATACCCTGTCCACATTTTTTTGCCTTTCAAATAGGTTTTTGACATCATTGGCAGCAACATAACAAAAAGAAACCCGAAAAAGTATCAGCACAACACCATTTTTATGGCTGAAAGAGTTTGCATAGTTATTCAGCCATAAAATGGATGCTGTATGAACCTGGATATTTCAAAAGGGGGGGCTGATGAAAACACCCACTTTTTTTCTATTGTTTGTCATATTCCTGATTGCGGTTTTTGTAGGCTTAAGCCCGACACAGCCATCTGTATCTGATCGTTATGATGTTTATCAATATGTTCAGGATTGTAAAGCCGAATTGGGTATTCAGCAGAATTTGCCCATCGTATCGTGCCTTGATGGCGAAAAAATTCCTATTTTTGTCGATCAACAGGAAATTGATAGCAGCAATTGGTCAAAACTGTCGGCTGACAAGCAATGTGACAACCCTCATTGGCTAGGCGGGGATATAGGTTGCTGGACCTATTCGCATCTTCAAGTCATTCAGGTGGATGATGATAATGTCATGGTGGTCAACTGTCGTCAAAAGGGCAGTCAGAATGACAAAACCTGGTATCGGAATTCTGGCAGTAACCTGGGTAAAAACCAGGCTCAGCGCAAACAAGGTTTTTTACAGGCTGACTCTTCAGCAGAACAAGTTCAGCGATACTATCTTTACAATACCTTCAATGATTTAGGCATTATTCTGCGCAACACCCGTACGGGTAAAAGTTGTTATTTAACCCAGTACGGACAACAGTTCAGCGGCTTTATTCCACCACTGGATCAACCGTTGCCTGAAAAATCAGAATTTCTGAAAAACTACAACCCGGAACATGCCAGACCGCCTGAAGGTTTTCCTGAATCACTCTGGTATCGGGATGCCAACAAGGCGTTCCGTTCACCACAAGTGACGGCCAAAGCCGGCTGCATCAATTGCCACAATGCACATGGTTTTAAATACAGCCCCTATATCAACTCCAAACATGGATTGCCCAGTATTTATGCTATGAAAGAGTTACCCATGTTGTTAGTTGGAAAACCCTTTATACAGCATTATCGAAAAGAGGATTTTCTACAACTGGATACGTTGCCGGTTGATGGTGAAGAACAGGCCTGTACGCGTTGTCATAAAATGACCACAGCCGGAACCTGCGGTTATTTAATGGACTTCGCCACCGGCCAGACAAATGGTAAATTACAAAAATGGCTGACAGCAAGCATAAAGGACAACTGGATGCCACCTGTCGATATTGGCGTGAAATCCATTGAAAAGCATGTGGAAACGATGAAATGTTGCTGCCAGAATCCGCAGGCGAAAGGCTGTTTAACCCGTCAGTTCGGCCCGACTGAAACGGATCTACCCGCTGGATTTGAGGAAGGAAAAGGCTGGATTGAATCGGAAGGGCCGGGCGTTTGTCAATGAAATTGCAGCTGTATCAATACAAGCGGTGACGAAACAGCCAGCCTGCAAGACTAAGAGTAAGAAAGCCGATCAACGCCAATGGCCAATATTGATTGAACAACACATTGACTGGCAAGCCTTCTAAAAAAACACCGCGGACAATAATTAAAAAATAACGCAATGGATTAATGAAGGTTAAATCCTGAACCAGCTCCGGCATATTGGCGATAGGGGTGGCAAAACCAGATAAAATAACCGCCGGAACTATGAATAAAAATGCGCCCAACAAGCCCTGCTGCTGAGTGACAGCGATGGATGAAATCATCAATCCAACGCCGATTACGGAGAATACGAATAAAAACACGCCAAGGTACAGGGTGAGTAAATGGCCGACCATAGGTACTTCAAACCAGAAAACTGTCATAAAAATTCTCTGTACATGACAAAAATTAACTTATGACAAATGAGTCTCATGTATTCCAGTGACAAAAGGTATGGGTTGCAAAAGAGCAATCACTTTTCTAATCATCCTTTTTGATTGAGATAAGACATTAAACAACGTTGAGCGGATACAATCTAATCCATATCGAAACAGGCTTTGCGCGAGCCGCTGATGTGTTTTGGTTTTTATTGGTAACTCGCAATCATGTTTCCATTCGCCTGCTTTATGTGACCAACAGAAAGCAATAACGGGAAGTACTAACAATTTTTTGATCCGAAGATAACCGACTACACGCGTTTCCTCAAGTTTGAATCCCCGTCCTTTTAAACCGCCGAAAAGCGTTTCGATTTCCCAACGCAAGCCATAAATTTTAATCGCATCAGGATTCAAATGCTGACAGACGATGATTAATAACTCACCATCACTCAGCCGTAACCCACTGAGATAAATTGAACAATTTCCCAAATAGCGCGCTGTTGAGAGGTGTCGTGTGCTACCCGGCTTAAGCCCATAAAACAAACGCTCTACGCGTATTCGCTGGCCTTGGGCATTGGTTGTCCAGGCGTTGTTGCGAATACGGATATAAAAGGGAATCTCTTGCTCAAACAACCAGCCCATCCATTCGTCTCCAATAAACTCCCGATCAGCCAAAAGACCTTTGATGTGATGTCGGCCAAACTGCGCAATAAAGCGTTTCATCAGCGCTATACGTTCCTTCGTATTAGAGTTGCCCCGCTTGTTTAAAGGCAACCAATACACAGGAATGGCGGCACCCCGATAAACCACGGCAAGCACCAGCAGATTAATATTGGTTTTACCCCACTTCCAATTCGTCCTGTCTAACGTCAGACAGTAATCCTGATCAGTGAAACCAAACAGTTTCATGATGAAATGAGCGACTTCATTGTAATCCAGCCAATGGTCACTGAAAAATCGTTGCATCCGTCGATATCGTGAGGAAATTTTTGCCCGACTGGGAAAGAATACGGCGAGCTGGGCCAGATTGACCGTGCTAACTGCCATCAAAGCAATTAACATACCCACAAAACAAACGATTCTTGCCTTGTTCCATTGAAAGTGCTCAGTTAATATGACGGTCAGCTCGTTGATTTGTAATGTCCCGTTATTCATATTCGCTAAAACAAAATGCGGTATTTAATTACATTTCAACGAGCTACGCCAGCTTTTAATATTTTTTGTCATGTACAGAGATAAAAATTATAAAACTGGATTCGATCAGACCGACAATCAAACCGGGAACCGCCTTGCCAACCAGAATTTGAAAAGGCGTGAAAGGGGTAACCAGTAATTGATCAAAAGTGCCTTGTTCCCGTTCTCGAGCTACAGATAATGCTGTAACGATAACTGTCACCACCAAGGTTAGCAGACCGATAATGCCTGTCACAATATACCATTGGCTTTCCAGGTTTGGGTTGAACCATGCACGTACTTGAAGCCTTGCAAGGGGTAATGGTTTATTTAACTGCTTTGCCATCGTCAGGTTATAGTCCGCCAAAATAGTTTGCATATAATTCAGCACAATCAATGCCGTATTGGAATCCCTGCCGTCTATCAATATTTGTAATGTCGCTTTCTGGCCTGTCAGTAATTGCCGGGAAAATCCTGGGCCTATATGCAATACCGCCAGTACTTTTTTCTCATCCAGAGCTTTGGCGATTTGTTCGTGATGGCTAATAGTCAATTTCCGGCTAAATACTGGAGAAGCTTCGAACCGGGCTAACAGTTGACGAGATTCAACACTGCCTGATTCATCGTAAATGGCAATGGGTACATGATTGAGATCATAAGTAGCACCATAACCAAACACAAACAATTGAATAATGGGTGGCCCTATCAACACAAAACGGCTTTTCGGATCTCTGAGTATGGCGAGAAATTCTTTAATAATCAGGGCAATAATCATGCTTAGTGTCACTCCAAACGTCTAGGCGATTTTTTAAAGGCCCAGAGAATGAAAATGAAGGCCATCAACATCAATGCAATCAAATTAGGCAGGAAAACAGCCCAG
The DNA here is from genome assembly GCA_965277025.1 of Methylomarinum sp. Lineage (GTDB taxonomy): Bacteria > Pseudomonadota > Gammaproteobacteria > Methylococcales > Methylomonadaceae > Methylomarinum. The sequence continues at coordinate 2,276,709 of OZ255706.1, read as the reverse complement.
ACATCACCTGCCAGAAAGACGGTTTGTAAAATGGCAACAAAATAACGGGCAGCGATCAAAAAAGTAAATCCCTGCACCACAATTGGCATACTGTTGATATCAAAAATAAAGCCAGACAGAATAAAAGCAGGCAGGAAAGTGACAATAATGGCAACTTGACCAGCAACAAATTGATTTTTAGCGGTGATGGAAATCAACAGCCCCATACCAAGTGAAACCAGTAAAAAGACAGCACCGGCAAGCAGTAACAGCCACAATGAACCCCGCAAAGGTACATCAAATAAATATATTGCCATGATAATGGATAGCAGCATACCGCCCATACCCGATATAAAGTAGGGGATCAGTTTGCCGATCAAGACTTCTAACATACTGATCGGCGTGGCAATCATGGCTTCCAGTGTTCCTCGCTCCCATTCACGCGCTATCACCATGGCAGTCAGCAAAGCACCGATTAACGTCATGATGACAGCAATCAGTCCGGGTACCAGAAAATCTTTGCTCAAGAGCTGGCTGTTATACCAGATCCGGTGTTCAATCGTGACGGGTTGAGATAATAGAATCGCCCGAAGATTGGCCTGATGTTGAATCCATTCAGACCAGGCGCCTTGAATATAGCCTATGGCCAGTCGTGCTGTGTTAGCATCAACACCATCGACAATAACTTGTATGCTGCCGATATTGCATCCCAATTTCGGCATCCTTCATATTCTGAAATTGATGATTGCTAAAATATTCAGAATGACGAAAAGCGGCAATCAGGCTGCTGGTTTCCGGTGTTTGTTTTTCAATGACCCAGCCGATAGGTACATGCTTGGCATCCAGTGAGACACCATAACCAAATAACAACAATAAAAACACCGGCAAAACAAAGGCGATCGCAAGGCTGCTCGGGTCTCGCCATATTTGTAAAAAACTCTTTTTTAACCAATCCTTTGAGATGCATACGACTGAATTTCATAGCTGTTTACTCTCAACCAGATTGATAAATGCCTGTTCCATGCTCGGCTCTGGACAATCAGGCGTGGCAGCTTGTTGTTTAATTTCGTTTGGTGAGCCTTTAATCAACACTTCTCCTCGAACCATAATGACCAGCCGATCACAATACTCGGCTTCTTCCATAAAATGCGTGGTCACCAAAACTGTCACGCCACTGGCGGACAATTGATTGGTCCGGGCCCAGAATTCCCGCCGCGCCAATGGATCGACGCCGGAGGTCGGCTCATCGAGAAACAATATTTCCTGTTCATGCATCAACGCACAAGCCATGGCCAGCCGTTGCTTGTATCCCAAAGACAAATCGATACTGTTCATTTGTTGAACATTTTCCAGATCGAATTGTTCTAACGCCCATTGAATGCGCTGCTGTCGCAAATTGTTTTTCAGCCCGTAGGCGCTGCTGAAAAAATCAAGATTCTGTTTGACACTCAGTTGTCCATACAATGAAAATTTTTGTGACATATAGCCGAGTTTAGCCCGTGCTTTGGCCGCAGCTGTTCGCAGATCAACGCCTGCAACGCTTAATTGACCATTAGAGACCGGCAGCAAACCGCATAACATTCGAAAAGTGGTGGTTTTTCCGGCGCCATTGGCGCCCAGCAAACCAAAGATTTCGCCTCTTTTGACATTGAAATTAAGCTTTTTGACCGCTTGAAAGTCGCCAAACCAACGGTCGACATTCTCGACCGTAATAACATTTTCGTCAGAATCAATTACTTTTTGCGCTAATGAGATTGATTTTTGTCTGGATTGGTCGTTGGCATGGCGCTCATGCAACAGGCTGACAAAAACATCATCAAGGCTGGGCGCATCCTGTTCTATCGTCACTTGCCCCGATAAATCTTCAGGCAGCTTGGGCAAGGCCGCTTGTTCGGTAACAATATGGACAGCGTCGCCATGAATGATGGCATCGATAACGCCATCCACCGATTTTAGGCGATTTTGAAACTTTCTGGAAGGGTGATCAGCTTGCTTGACGCGATAACAGCGTCCTTCCATACTCTGTTTAAATCGAGTTGGTGTGTCATTGGCGATAATTTCGCCATTATCCATCATGATCACGCGATCACAGCGGTCGGCTTCATCCATATAGGCGGTGCTTAACAGAACCGAAGTCCCCCGTGTTTTAACCTGATGCTGAATTATGCGCCAAAGTTCTCGCCGGGAAACCGGGTCGACACCTACGCTGGGTTCATCAAGCAACAGTAATTGAGGCTCACTAAGCAAGGTGCAAGCCAGACCCAGTTTTTGTTTCATACCGCCGGAAAGTTTACCCGCCAACCGCCGGGTAAAGGGCTTAAGCCCTGTCATCACCATTAAATCATCGAAGCGGCTTTGCCTTTCGGCCACCGGAACATGATGCAAATCGGAATATAGATCGAGATTTTCCTGTACCGTCAAATCCTCATACAAACCAAAGCGTTGTGGCATATAGCCGATCATGCTGTGGATCTTGTCCGGATTTTGCAGGGTGTCATGGCCAAAAACCCGAATATCACCGCTATCAGGCAAATACAAGCCCGCCGCCATTCTCAACAGAGTTGTTTTACCGGCGCCATCGGGGCCAACCAAAGCGACGACGGAATGTGCTTTCAGCTCGATCGTCAGTTGCTTCAATGCGGTGATAACGCGTTTTCCGACAGTAAATGATTTACTGACCTGGTTAAAAACCAGAGTAGGCTGGTTTTTTGTCATGAATGCTCAGGACACTCAGTGGCTTTTGTGATGCGTTTATCGCTTAACGTATCGATATTGACCGTTACCGGCATACCAAGCCGCAATTCATTTTGGGGATTACAGGCATAGACGCGAACCTGATACACCAGGCTGGTGCGCAGCTCAGGCGTTTCAACCGTTTTGGGGTAAACTCGGCCGTGGGTGAAATAAAGCCAACCCAGCCATGATAAGATTTATCGGGATAACTGTCGGAATGAATGCTGGCCGGCATGCCATATTTCAGAAGCCCTAATTGGTTTTCAGGCACATAGACTCTGGCCCACAGAGGTTCAGTCAGGGCTAGGGTCAAAACAGGCGTTTTCAAATCAGCCATGTCGCCGGGTTCCAATATCCGGTCCTGAATAATGCCAGGATTTGGCGCATACAAATGCGCGTCACGAAACGCTTTTTCAGCCAGTTTCATCTCGTTTTGTAATGATTTCAATAAAGCCTTGGCCTGGGCGATATCTTCCTGTCTTGGACCAATGACCGCCAGACGATATTGTTCTTTCAACGCCGCCAGTTTTTGCTGATTGGCGATCAGTCTCGCATAAGCCCGGTCGACAGATTCAACCGACGTCAACTTGCGTTTTATTCCTTTTCATCAGAAAGGACTTCAGCTTCCAAAGCCTTGACTTCATCTCTCAGACGGCGGATCTCTTCCGGTCTTGATCCATGCACCAGGCGCAAGACAATTTGATGTTGCGCTTCGGTTTGCGCTTTGGCCTTTTCCAGTTGATATTGAAAGCGTTCCAAATCCTGCACGGCCAGTAATTGGTCCTTTTTGACTTCATCACCTTCCTGAACCAGGATTTTGGCGATGTGTTCAGGATCATGAAAACTGAGTTCCACCTGGCGAATGTCGATATTACCATACAAGGTCATACGATCATTATTGGGTGATTGTTTAAACACCAAATACAGCGTAATGGAGATGACCAGGATGGCCAAAATAAACAATATAGGACGGGGACGGGCTGAAGTTGACATGAATAATATTCCTTAGGAGGCTGTCGTAGTAGAATCACCCATAATCCGACAGCCTCCAGGCAAAGTTTACTGTATGATTGATCAGCTATTCATTAATGAACGAGACAACATAAATAGGACCAGTCCGTCGAATATCAAACTGATAGCGATAAAAATACCCAAAAACATCAAAGAGCTTTCTGGCCAGCCGACTAAAATCAAAAAGGCCAGCAATGTGGACAGCACGCCATTCAACGTCATCCAAAACCATCCTGGCGCCGGGTAACGTTCATAACTCATCGCGAAACTGGCGAAAGCGTCGGTAAAAAAATAAAACGAGACCATCAAAATAATGGCGGCGACGCCCGAACTGGGATAAATTAGTAATAACAAACCACCGACGAATAAAATGAGCGGCTTAAGCCAATCGGTAATACTTGCCCGATTAAAATAATAGGTGTGATAAACTGAAATTCCCCCACCGATCAACATCATGGCGGCTAGAAAGCCTTCGACAAACAAAGACATCAATTGAGGAACAAAGATTCCCAATACCCCCAGCGCCATCAATAAAATTCCACTGAGTTTAATTCGAGAAATCACTTTTTCGCTTGGGTCTTCATAAACTGTATTCATTGTGCGCTCCTATCTTTTTTTAAATAAATCGAACACAGCATGAATAAGAAAACCTGATGCCCCTCTCATTCATCTGCTGTAAATACAAATTGATAATGAGGGGTGGGGGAGAAAGATTCAAGCCTTGTTTTGAAAACAAGGCTTGAATTTGTGGAGAATTACTGTCCTGTAATGGCTTTTACGCTATCAGAGACTTTTTCGGCCGATTGTTTAGCCGGCTCTGCCGCATCCGTGGCTGTTTGTTTGGCGCTATCGGCTGACTCTGCTGCGACTTTTTTGACTTTTTCCACTACATCAGCAACCGCATTGGCCGCTTTTTCAGTTGACTGTTTGGCCGAATCCACGACATCAGCTGCTGTTTGTTTAGCTTTATCCGCCGTTTCTTCAACCTTGTTGCTAACCGCTTCTGCAGGTTTGTTGTCTCCAGCAGGCGCAGTGGCTGCTTCTTTTTGCTGTTCAATGGAAGGAGGTGTTATCGGTTTTGCTTCTTCCGGCAACAAGATTTCAACCTTGGCCTCGTTTTTCAAGTCTTCCAGCATTTGCTGAATTTTTTTACGTTGCAACATAGGCTCAAGCTGCTGTTTGACCGCTTCCAATGGTGGCGGTGTCTGTTTTCTGGATTTTTCACGCAGAATGACATGCCAGCCAAAACGTGTTTTTACAGGCTCGGTAGTATATTTACCATCTTCCAATGCGGCAACGGCATCCGAGAATGGTTTGACCATTCTGTCGGCCGTGAACCAACCTAAATCACCACCTTGAGAGGCAGAAGGGCCGGTAGATTTCTTCTTGGCCAGCTCGGCAAAATCAGCACCTTTATTGAGTTCTGCAATAATTTTTTCAGCATCTTCTTTTGATTTGACCAGAATATGACGGGCTTTATACTCAGTGCCGCCTTGTTGGCCGATCATGGCATCATATTCAGCTTTTAATTCTTCCTCGGTTACTGGATGCTTTTTTAAATAATCCTGCAAATAAAGCTGGGTCAGTAATGAAGTTCTGACTTCATTCATTTTAGCCTGGAATTCGGGTGTTTTATCCAAGCCTTCCTGGGTCGCTTTTTCGACGATTAATTCCCGGCGAATCAATTCTTCCAGTAACTGTTTCTCGGGGATCTTCTGACCTGGAGCGCGTTTGGCGATTTGTTGTTTTAAATCATCCAGAGACTGTTTGCTGATGTAATGACCATTGACCACAGCGACAGCGTCTTCTTTTTTAACGGTCGGACCGGACGTAGCTGAGTTACCATTTTTCTGTTCGATACAACCAACCAGTAATGTTGTACTGGCTAATAGTAAGGGAAGAAGTAGGGTTTTTTTCATTATAAATTTCCTTTTGTATTTTCCGAAGGGGTTAAAGCAGTAATGCCCAGGGCGTGAATTTCTTGTTTCATCAGATTGCCCAAGGCTTTATAAATAAGTTGATGGCGTTGCACCAGTGATTTGCCGTCAAAGGCTTCAGCTATTATGGTTACATGATAATGACCACCACCACTTTGAGCGCCAGCATGGCCGGCGTGGGCGGCACTGTTATCCAAAACATCCAGACTTTCCGGATTGAGCGAATGGTTCAGTTTTTCTTTAATAGTTTCTACGGTCATTGAGGTAACACCTGTTTAAATGGTTTGACAGTGACATTTTTATACACACCGGCTTTTTGATAGGGATCGCATCCGCCCAAAGTCTGGCTTCTTCCAAAGAAGGAAACTCCGCCACAATCAGGCTGCCGACATGGTCTTCGCAAATGATCGCATAGAGCATCAGTCTTCCTCCGGTTCAACGGTGGTTTCAGGAATATAGCGATACAGGTAAATCATTTGCAGTATGATAAAGACCAGCATCATGCCGGGCACGATGAAGGTTTTGAACATCACCCAATCATCAGTATTGTAAGCATGCATAACATATAAATTAATACTGCCCACCATGATAAAAAAACCAGCCCATAACAAATTCAAGCGTCGCCAGATATTATCAGGTAATTCCAGGTTCGCACCCATCATGCGTTGAACGAGTGGTTGTTGTCCAATAAACTGGCTGCCTAAAAAAACCGCACCAAACAACCACTCGATGATGGTCAGTTTCCATTTGATGAAGTTCTCATCACGCAAATAAATAGTCGCTCCCCCCATGACAACAATCAAGGCCAGGGTTATCCATTGCATTTTTTCCACTTTCTTGTAAATAATCCAGGTCAGGCTGACTTGAATGAGTGTCGCAACAATAACAACCGCGGTGGCGACGTAAATATCATAAAGTTTATATGCGATAAAAAATAAAATGATGGGGATAAATTCGAACAGTTGTTTCATGTTTTTAGTGTGTAGTTAAACGTATAAATCGATACTGGGTATGAGCGCTTGTTGAAAATAAGTATTTTGATAGGTTTTCAGCGCTTTTTGGTGTTTGAAATCTATCGGTTCAAAATCTGTCCGTTTTTTAATGAATAGCTGGTTTTTGTCCAGCCGCCTTAAATCCACCTTTTCAATACGGTAAGAAGCCTTTTGCCCATCTTTGTCTGAATTGACGCGAATTGGTTCCCGACGACCATTATCTTCACTCGGCCTTAAAACCGTCTTAGCCGTGACAATTTGCACTGAAGTGGAGGAAATTTTCATTGTTTTAAAACACTGAAAGTTGATAAGTCATTGTAGAACCTAAACCAATGAATGTACATGGTCAAGCAACCGCTTTCTGCTAAAATAGCGGTTTTTCAAATGGGGAATCATAATGTCTGCTGACAAAAGAGAAGAATTTGAAGCGGCTGCTTTCAGAAAACTGGTCAATCATTTACAACATCATACTGAAGTCCAAAATATCGATCTGATGATTTTAGCCGATTTTTGCCGGAATTGTCTGGCTAAATGGTATGTCGAAGGCGCAAAAGAGCAGGGCGTCGATATCGATTATGAAGCGGCCAGAGAAATTATCTATGGCATGCCTTATTCCGAATGGAAGGAAAAGTATCAACTGCCGGCCACCCCGGAACAACTGGAAGCCTGTCAGCAAAAGCAAGCAAAAAAGCAAGAAGCATGACCGCATCGCCTGCTAACGAATCCATGTTTTCGGGCATTATCGGACAGGAATATGACCTTTTAAAACGCATTTGTCCGTTAGCGGCCAAAATGAGTCATTTGGTTGGCGAATCGGTCAGTCGCTTTTGTCAGGATAAAACAACTCCCTTGTCCGCTCTGGAGTTAGGTGGCGGCAGCGGCATCACCACGCTGGCTTTATTGAATGCCGCTGAAAATCTTCACATTATCTCTATCGACAATGCCGACACCATGCAAAAACAGGCGCGCCAAAGTCTTGATAAATGGCTGCGAACAGACCGCTTGACGTTACAATTAAATGATATTTTAACTGCGCTGAAAAACAGCAGCGAAGCCAGTTTCGATATCGTCGCCAGCGCCTATACCTTGCATAACTTTGAGCACGCTTACCGGGAAGAAGTGATTGGTGAAATTCACCGGGTACTGAAACCCGGGGGTTTGTTCGTCAATGGCGACCGTTATGGCCTGGATGATGTGAATGCTCATACCCGTTTGATTCAACAAGAAGTGCAGGACTATTTTTCGGTGCTCACCGAACTGGGCAGGCTGGATATTCTGGAGCATTGGATTGTGCATTTATTCAGCGATAAATCTGAAAACCATGTAATGCGGGAAACGCCTGCATTAAAGCAATTGGCAAAACAGGGTTTTCAGTCGATTGAAATCACCCATCGTCGTCAGCAGGTCAATGCGCTGGTGACGGCGATTAAATCAGTTTGAAGCGCTTTCGGTGGCTTCAGGCGCTGGTACTAAAAATTTATTGATGCTTTCCATATCGGCTTCAGACAAGCTGCCCGCCGCATTTTTCAGCCGGATCGTGTTAACCAGATAATCATAACGGCTGCGGGCGTAATCCCGTTTTACCCGAAACAGATTGCGTTGTTCGGTCAATACATCCACCATGGTTCGCGTACCGACTTCAAACCCGGCTTCTGTGGCTTCCAGCGCACTTTCTGCTGATTTAACCGCAGCTTTCAATGCCTTGACACGACTGATGCTGGTCAGCACACCACGATAGGCATTTTTAACATAGCGAATAACAGTACGTTTCACCTTGATGAGATTTTCCTTTTCTTTTTTGAAAACAAATTCGGCCTGTTTGGTTCGAGAATAAACCGCGCCGCCTTCAAAAATCGGAACATTTAATTGCAAGCCAACGCTTAGCGTATTACCACGCAGACCAGAGGTGCTGTTCACATCACTGACACCATAACTGACGACGATATCCAGGGTGGGTAAATGACCACTGCGCTGCAAGGCAATATCTTTCCGTGCGAGTTCAGTCTGGTTCAATTGGGCGATAATATTGAAATTATTGTTTTCGGCCGTTTTCGACCAGGCATTCAAATCAGTGGGTTCAGGATGGACCAGAGGCATTTCCTCAGCCAGAAGGTCCAGTTCCTTTTCATGATGGCCAATCAATTCCCGTAAATATTCTTTTTCATTATCGACTTGATTGGCCGCATCGATGACATTGGCGGTGGCTACATCAAAGCCTGCTTGTGCTTCATAAACATCGGTAATGGGAATCAAACCCACTTCAAAAAGTTGCTGAGCTTGTTCCAATTGTTTGCCAATCGCGGTTTTTTCCGCCTCGGCAAAAGTCAATGTGTCTTGCGCCGATAAAATATTGAAATAGGCTTCTGTTACTTGCAACATCAATGTCTGGTTTTGCGCCTGGAATTGCGCTTCAGCATGTGCAATCTGATTCTCGGACTGATCGAGCTGCACCCAGTGTTCCCAATGAAAAACCGGTTGGGTCAAATTGACGTCAAATGTATGGGACCAATAGTTTTGCACCCCGGATCCCTGATAGGTGCGTTTTTTACTGTTTAAGCGGTTTCGACCACTTTTTCCTTTTGCGGAAATTAACGGTAGCATGCGGGCGATACTTTGCGATTTGGATTCGGCGGTGGCGAACTGAATTAAATAAGCGGCGCGGAATTCAGGTTCGTTATCTTTCGCCAGTTGATAAATTTCCAGTAAATTCTGTGCATTTGCGGCGGAAACGCCCACCATAAGGAAAGTAAAAGCAAATACAATTTTTCTCAGCACGTTGGTTTTCCAGTAATATCAATAAATATCATTATAATAGACGTAATTTACCACCTTTTCACCTTTTTCTCCAGGACGACGTCATCTAAATCGCCTCTCCCCCGGCCACACCTTAACCAGCCTGATCCAGGGCCTTGGCGTAGTGAGGTTTCCCGGCTTGAAGCGGGATATTCGGTCGATTGGGCTGCAAAAAGCCGCCGAATGGCAGTTCGCCATGGTCATTGGCCATACCGGGGCCTGGCCGATCACCGTCGGCCCCGATGACGACCTGGGCCGGCCGTGTCAGCGCAGGAAGACAGCGAGCGCCTGCGCAGGATGGGCCGCAAAATGGCGGATCATGCTGGCGATGGATTGCCGCGGCTGACGGATCAGGCGACGCAGCAGGCCGATGACGGCGTTTCGCAGGCAGGCGAGCACCTGGGGGGCCATGGCCCTTTCGAACCTGGCAGCGGTCCTCATCGAACGTGACATCGCGGACCCAATGGAGGCGGTTCTCGATACTCCAGTGCCCCCGGTTGAGGGCCAGCAGTTGCCCGGGGTCGGCCTGTTCCGGGGTGAGATCAGTGATGCAGAAGATCTGTTCTGTGCGTGTCCTGCCGGTCTTGGACACGGTGACCTGGCGTTCGATCCGGCAGACCTGGCCCACATGGGGGAAATCGAGATAGGCATTGAGCGCAACGGTGGTGCGAAGGGTGCGCTGCTCGATCCGACCGTGTCCCTTGTCCACCGTGGTGTGCTCAGGGGGGAATGGATTCCCGGTCGAAAGCCTTGAGATCGTTGGCCAGGGTTTTCTGGTTGTCCTTGACCGTGAACAGGTAGTGCGCGCCCTTTTCCTCGACCAGGAAGCGGGCGGTCTCGCGTTGGGTGTGGAGCGCATCGGCGGTGACCACACGCCCCTCGATGGAGAGGGGATCGAGCAGCTCCCGCAGGGCCGGGATCTCATTACTCTTGGTCTCGACCGCGCGCTGTGCCAGGACGGTGCCCTGCCGAGGGAACAGGGCGGCGAGCAGGTGCGTCTGGCGGCCATCGCCCCGGCGAGCGCCCTTGAGGGTCTTGCCGTCGATGGCCAGGGGTTCGTCGGCCGGGGCGCTGGCCTGGACCCAGGCGGAAAAGGCCTGCTCCAGCGCCACCGGATCCACCTGCTGGAGCACGCGGCGGAAGGTGGGCTCGGAGGGGGCGACGAAGCGTTGCTGTCTGCGATCGAAATAGGCCCGCAGGCGCTTGAGCTGCGTCCGGGTCAGGCGGGCGGCGTACTCACTGATGGCCAGATAGCCCCGGGCGCCGGCCAGGGTGGCCGCCAGGGCGATGGTCAGCACCGTCGGCAGGGGGTGCAGCTGACGGCGTCCACCGCGGGGTTCGGGTAAGCGGCCCAGCTGTTCGCGCAACCGGGCCATCTCCAGGTCGCTCAGATTGATCTTCTGCATCGGTGTGCTCCAATCGGGATGAGGGATCGGGTGGCGCAGCCAGTGGCGCGCCCGCTCATGGCGCTGTATCGGTCGCACGATGACATCGGACAGCGGCAGGGATCATGGTAAATCCACTTCGATCATGGTGATTGAATTCAAGCATGATCTGAGGTGAACGTCCAGCAATTATCCAATAGTGCAGGTTTGTCAGTGGGTTATCGGATTAGATGACGTGGCCCTGCCTTTTTCTCTTTAACAGGCTGTTGATTTAATCCAACATGGAGGCCGCATTGTTTCGTTGCCATAATTGGCATTTGATTACATAACTAATTGTTATTTATGGTAAAATGATTCAATCCATTTGATATTCCCCGATTTTTTATTTGTTATGCGCGGCATTGATTATACCCAAAACGAATTATTCAGTTATCGGACACTGGAATCTAGAATTCCGGGTGATCATCCTTTACGCAAACTACGATATTTGGTCGATATTCTATTGACTACTCTGGATGAGGAGTTCGATGACCTGTATTCCCGACGGGGCCGGGCGTCAATTCCTCCCGAGCGTTTACTCCGTGCCAGTTTGTTGCAAATCCTGTTTTCCATTCGTTCGGAGCGGCAACTGATCGAACACATTGATTTCAATCTGCTGTATCGTTGGTTTGTCGGCTTATCAATGGATGATGAGGTTTGGGATCATTCAACGTTCAGCGCCAATCGTGACCGTCTATTGAATGAGCGCGTGAGTCGTTTGTTTTTTGATCGTGTGCTGTGCCTGGCCGAATGGCAGTATTTAGTCTCAGACGAACACTTTTCGGTTGATGGCACGCTAATCAAGGCCTGGGCTTCTGTGAAAAGCGTCAAGGCCAAAGACGGTTCGAGCCGGCCGCCGGAGGATCCCACCCGCAATCCGAGTGTCAACTTCAAAGGCGAGAAACGCTGTAACGACACGCATGAATCGACAACGGACCCGGAAGCAAGGATGTATAAAAAAAGTCAGGGCGATAAAGCCCAACTCGCTTTTCCGGGCCATGCACTCATGGAAAATCGCCATGGTTTGGTCGTCGATGTTGAAGTGACCCAGGCGACAGGAACGGCTGGGCGGGAGGCGGCGACAAAAATGATCAAACGCAGCGTCAAAAAAGCGGGTGCCACAGTGGGCAGTGACAAAAACTATGATACCCAAAACTTCGTTGCCGAGCTTCGCGCAATGAAGGTGACCCAGCATGTGACTCAAAAAGCGAAAGGTTCGGCGATTGACAAGCGGACAACCCGGCACTCAGGTTATACCAGCAGTCTCAAAATCCGTAAACGGATCAAAGAAGTCTTTGGCTGGAGCAAAACTGTTGGGGGATTACGTCAAACCCGATTTCGCGGAGTGAAAAAAGTGACTGCCCAAACCGTATTCACCTTCGCAGCGTATAACCTGACCCGCCTGATGACCTTGTTACAATGGCGTTATTCAACTGCGTAGGCACCGTTGTGCCTGAAATCCGCCAAAAGGTGGAAATAAAGCCTCGAAAGGGCAATATAAACCGGCTGATACCGGAAAACCTGGCTAATCAGGCCATCCAGAGGTAAACTTAACCCAAAATGAAGGGCTGGAGCCGGAGGCATAGGGGCGTTTTTCAACAGCCTGTTAATGGGAAAAAATGTTTCTGTCATTCAAGGTGTCATTATGGCTAAATTACCACCATACAAGCATTGGAGTTTGAACAAGGCGCTTCATTATATTTATATCAATGAAGTTATTTTCGTCAGCCTGATCTCGATGGTTTTTATCGGTGAACTATTGGTCGAGTTTGTTGAACGTATCGCTTTATTCTACTGGTTATGCGTTACTCCTGTATTTTTATATTGTTCCTGGTTAAGTGAAAAAGCCAAGGAATACAGCACTGGCGTTGTCAATAAAGAATTAATGCGCTACGAAATAGTTTTTTGGGGCAGCGCCATGATTTCGGTGCTGCTGGTGTTTTTATTATGGCATGCGGACATGATCAGGCCTTCCGGTGCGGCAATGAGTATTCATATCATTTTGGCGCACACCATGGTGCTGCTGGGATTACTTTTAGGTCCTCATTATTATCTGGTCGGCGGATTTTTGTTTGGCACGGCCGCCTTAAGCGTGATTTTAGGTGGGCAATTCGGGCTCGATTTGATTTTGGCGATCCCTATTGTTTGGCTAGGTTTTCATCTGGAAAAAACCTTGATTTTTCCAACTATCCAGAATAATCAGGAATTTCTTCAAGAAATTGAGAATGAAAATTCCCCGCACGAAAATCAACAGGATTAATCATGCAAAAATCATTACATTTAGATGCCTATAAATGCACAGGTTGCCTGCAATGCGAAATGGCTTGTTCTTACGAAAAAACAGGTGTATTCAATCCTGCCAAGTCGCGCATCAAGGTATTTACCTTTCATGACCTGGGGCAGTTTTCTCCTTACACGTGTACGCAATGCGAGGAGGCCTGGTGTATGCAGGCTTGCCCGGTTGATGCGATCACCACTAATTTGATTACCGGCGCCAAAGAGGTCAATGAAACACTCTGTGTTGGTTGCAAGGTATGCACGATTTCCTGTCCTTTTGGCACCATTAATTATAATTGTGATACGGGTAAAGTCGATAAATGTGATTTATGCGGCGGTGACCCGGCTTGCGCAAAAGCCTGCCCGACCGAAGCGATTGTTTATATCGATGCCGAACAGACAGGCTATGAGAAAATGAAAAAATACGCCCAGTTGAATCTGGTTGAAGGAGAGTAATCATGGCCTGGACTGAAAAAGTACTGCGCGTCAATCTCACTGAAAGAACTTGTCATATTGAACCACTTAATATGGCATGGGCTGGTCAATATCTGGGACAACGGGGCTTGGGCAGTAAATATCTGGTAGAAGAAATAGACCCAAAAGTCGATCCCTTATCGCCTGAAAATAAACTGATTATGATCACAGGACCTCTGACCGGCACGATGGCAGCAACTGGCGGTCGTTATTCGGTGATTACCAAAAGCCCGTTGACGGGGGCGATTGCCTGTTCAAATTCCGGCGGCTTTATCGGCGCGGAAATCAAAAATGCCGGCTGGGATATGATTATTTTCGAGGGCAGGGCGGATGCGCCGGTTTATTTGTATCTGGAAAACGATCAGGCGCAGTTGTTGCCCGCTGATGATTTATGGGGAAACAGCGTCTGGAAAACGGATGAAATACTGCACCGAAAACATCAGGACCCATTACTTAGAATTGCCTGTATTGGCCGTTCCGCCGAACAAGGCTGTTTGTATGCCGGGGTCATCAATGACTTGCATCGTGCCGCTGGCCGTTCAGGTGTCGGCACCGTTATGGCATCAAAAAACCTTAAGGCCATTGCCGTCAGAGGGACAAAAGGCGTGGGTAATATCAAGGATGTTACCCGGTTTTTTGCAGCCACAGGTCAAGCCAAAAAAGTCTTGCAGGAAAATACGATTACTCATGAAGGTCTGCCAACTTACGGCACTCAGGTGTTGATGAACGTCATCAATGAAATAGGCGCCATGCCCACCAAAAACATGAAGGAAGTACAATTTGAAGGGGCTGAGCGAATCAGTGGTGAAGCCATGCACCAGATTCGATCTTCCGATAACAAAGCCAATTTAACCACTAATGCGGCTTGTTTCGGCTGTACCATCGCCTGTGGGCGTATTTCCACTATCGATAAAGGCCATTTTTCCATCAAAAACAAACCGGAATACTGGCATGCTTCTGGTGGCCTCGAGTATGAAGCGGCCTGGGCATTAGGCTCTGATTTGTGTATCGACGATCTGGATGCACTGACTTACGCTAATTTTATCTGTAACGAAGATGGTTTTGATCCGATTTCATTTGGTTCGACCTTAGCTGCGGCAATGGAATTATACGAACAGGGTAAGATCAGCAAAGACGATACGGGGGGCATTGAACTGACGTTTGGCAATGCCGAAGCCCTGGTTAAAATGGTTGAATTGACAGCCAAAGGGGAGGGATTTGGCAAGGATTTAGGCCTGGGTTCCAAACGGCTGTGTGAAAAATATGGCAACCCTGATTTATCCATGACGGTCAAAGCCCAGGAGTTTCCAGCTTACGATCCGCGTGGTATTCAAGGGATGGGACTGACTTACGCCACCTCAAACCGGGGCGCCTGTCATCTGCGCAGTTATACCGTATCGTCTGAAGTGTTGGGGGTGCCGGAAAAAACCGACCCATTGACAACAGAAGGCAAACCGGAACTGGTAAAAGCCTTTCAGGATGTGACCGCCGCCGTGGATTCAACCGGGCTGTGTGTATTTACGACTTTTGCCTGGACATTGGATGATATTGCTCCACAAATTGATGCGGCCTGTAAAGGGGAGTGGACGACGGATAAATTACTGGAAGTCGGTGAACGTATATGGAATCTTGAAAGACAGTTCAATCTGGCGGCCGGGCTGACAGGCAAGGATGACACATTACCCAAACGATTGTTAAAAGAAGCGGCTAGAACAGGACCTGCAAAAGGCAAAGTGAATGACTTGGGCAAGATGCTACCCAAATACTATCAACTGCGTGGCTGGACACAGGAGGGCATCCCTGAAACAGACACCTTGCAACGTTTAGGGTTGTCATAGTGCAGCACGTTATCATTGGTATGGGGCCAGCCGGCGTAATTGCCGCCGAAACCATCAGGAAACACGACTTACAGGCTAAAATCATCCTGACTGGCGCTGAACCCGAGCCACCTTATTCACGCATGGCTATTCCTTATTTATTGATGGGGAATATTGCAGAGTCAGGAACGTATTTGCGTAAACAGGCCGATCATTTCAAACAATCAAATATCGATTTGGTTTATAGTCAGGTTCAGCACCTGGATAGCTCGAATAAACGGATTTATTTAAAAGACGGGCGAAGTATCAGCTATGACAAATGTTTGATTGCTTCAGGCTCACACCCGGTCAGACCTCCGATTTCAGGGATGGATTTACCCGCTGTCACCAGTTGCTGGACATTGGAAGATGCGCGCAAAATTAGAGACACAGTTCAATCCGGCAGCAAGGTTATATTGATGGGAGCGGGGTTTATTGGCTGTATCATTTTGGAAGCATTGGTCAAAAGAGGCGCACAATTGACTGTAGTCGAGCGTGGCGACAGAATGGTTCCTCGAATGATGAATAAGAAAGCCGGTAACCTGATAAAACAATGGTGTATTGAAAAAGGTATTGAGGTAAAGACATCGACTCAGGTCGAGGCAATCAAACCGATAAAAAATCAATCGGGACTTTCCATTCAGTTGGCCGGTCAACAGCCGCTATGCGCTGATTTTTTGGTGGCGGCCACGGGTGTTAAGCCTAATATCGAATTTTTAAAAGACAGCGAAATCAATATCGATCAGGGCATTTTAATTGACAGACATATGCAAACCAGTGTGGAACACATATATGCCGCTGGTGATGTGGCGCAAGGCCTGGATTTTTCCACCGGCCAATATACCGTCCAGGCCATTCAACAAACAGCAGCAGAACATGCAAAAATAGCGGCGAAAAATATGCTTGGTTTGTCGGGCGCCGTTCACCAAGGCGCTATCAACATGAACGTATTGGACACACTGGGCTTGATTTCCAGTTCATTTGGTCAGTGGATGGGATGTGAACAGGGTGACGCCACAGAATTATATGACCCTGAACACTTTAAATATCTCAATCTGCAGTTTGAAGACGATGTTCTCATTGGTGCGACCAGTATTGGCCTGACACAGCATATTGGGGTTTTACGTGGTCTGATACAAAACCGGACCCATCTTGGCCAGTGGAAACAACGCTTGATGGAAAACCCCACACGTATGATGGAAGCCTGGCTGGCAACGCACCAGGTTCTAAACTGATGCAGATCAGCTTTAAATTATATGCCTCGCTGATGGATTTGCTGCCGCCTGAGGCGCAAGGACATGCCGTTAAAATGGATGTCAAGAACGGAACCTCATTACAGGATGTTATCGATCAATTTTCCATTTCTGAACAACAGGCTTTTCTGGTCATGCTGAATGGCGTTTATATTCCACAGGAACAACGTAAATCGACCCAATTGAAAGACCAGGATGTGATCGCCATCTGGCCGAAAGTGGCTGGAGGTTGAGAAGACTAGATTATTTATAACTTCGCATAATGTATATTATGTTAAATTATATAACTTAATAACTGATGTTATGCATTGAAGTAGCCCGGATGAAGTGAAACGGAATCCGGGATAATCGGAGCTCCCACTTCCCGTATTCCGCGTCGCTTCATACGGGCTACCGGAAATGTTTTCTAAGAGAAACTGTCTTGCAATACCGCATGCCGGCGGTTGATATTCTGAATCTAAACGCCGTTGATCTGCCGCTCTATTGATGTTTACAGACAAGGATAAAGGTTCGTTAATCCAACACCTGTTTCTCATTTCTGAATTGAACGAGTTGCACTAACTGTTCCGGCGTCATTGGCTTGCCAAAATAAAATCCCTGGCAACGGTGACAACCCATTTCTTTCAACATTTCGCTCTGTACATGACAAAAAATATTAAAAGCTAGCGTAGCTCGTTGAAATGTAATTAAATACCGCATTTTGTTTTAGCGAACATGAATAACGGGACATTACAAATCAACGAGCTGACCGTCATATTAACTGAGCACTTTCAATGGAACAAGGCAAGAATCGTTTGTTTTGTGGGTATGTTAATTGCTTTGATGGCAGTTAGCACGGTCAATCTGGCCCAGCTCGCCGTATTCTTTCCCCGTCGGGCAAAAATTTCCTCACGATATCGACGGATGCAACGATTTTTCAGTGACCATTGGCTGGATTACAATGAAGTCGCTCATTTCATCATGAAACTGTTTGGTTTCACTGATCAGGATTACTATCTGACGTTAGACAGGACGAATTGGAAGTGGGGTAAAACCAATATTAATCTGCTGGTGCTTGCCGTGGTTTATCGGGGTGCCGCCATTCCTGTGTATTGGTTGCCTTTAAACAAGCGGGGCAACTCTAATACGAAGGAACGTATAGCGCTGATGAAACGCTTTATTGCGCAGTTTGGCCGACATCACATCAAAGGTCTTTTGGCTGATCGGGAGTTTATTGGAGACGAATGGATGGGCTGGTTGTTTGAGCAAGAGATTCCCTTTTATATCCGTATTCGCAACAACGCCAGGACAACCAATGCCCAAGGCCAGCGAATACGCGTAGAGCGTTTGTTTTATGGGCTTAAGCCGGGTAGCACACGACACCTCTCAACAGCGCGCTATTTAGGAAATTGTTCAATTTATCTCAGTGGGTTACGGCTGAGTGATGGTGAGTTATTAATCATCGTCTGTCAGCATTTGAACCCTGATGCGATTAAAATTTATGGCTTGCGTTGGGAAATCGAAACGCTTTTCGGCTGTTTAAAAGGACGGGGATTCAAACTTGAGGAAACGCGTGTAGTCGGTTATCTTCGGATCAAAAAATTGTTAGTACTTCCCGTTATTGCTTTCTGTTGGTCACATAAAGCAGGCGAATGGAAACATGATTGCGAGTTACCAATAAAAACCAAAACACATCAGCGGCTCGCGCAAAGCCTGTTTCGATATGGATTAGATTGTATCCGCTCAACGTTGTTTAATGTCTTATCTCAATCAAAAAGGATGATTAGAAAAGTGATTGCTCTTTTGCAACCCATACCTTTTGTCACTGGAATACATGAGACTCATTTGTCATAAGTTAATTTTTGTCATGTACAGAGAACATTTCGTATTGATCCAGATTTTCCACACTTTCCGCCAAGGTCATCAATCCAAGCGCATCACCCATTTCGATAATGGCTTTAACGATGGCTTCATCATCTGAATCTTTGGTCATGTCTCTGACAAACGATCGGTCAATTTTCAATAAATCGACATCAAAAGATTTCAATCAGCTCAGTGATGAATAATCAGTTCCGAAATCATCGATAGCCAATCGAAAACCGGCCTTTTTTAGTTCATAAAGTATTTCAGTAACTGATGTTACGCGCTACGCCGGATAATTGATAAAATTTGAGGATGAACAAAGAGAAATTAGACCTATACACAGACTATTTAATCAGCAATACGAGCTATGCGACGGCGACGGGTTTGTCGTCAATGTTAGATGGAGAAGTTAGCCATGATAGTATCACGCGTTTTTTATCGTCCAGGACGTACACATCAAAAGACCTCTGGCTGGAGGTTAAACGAACAGTCCGGAAGATTGAAGAAGAAACGGGGTGTTTGATTTTTGACGATACAATCCAGGAGAAGCAATGGACAGACGAGAATGAAGTCATTTGTTGGCATTATGACCATTGCCAGGGGCGGTCAGTCAAAGGCATCAATCTATTGAATGCCTTGTATCATACGGGCAATGTTTCGATACCCGTAGCCTTTGAAGTGGTCAAAAAACCGATTCAGTTTTGTGATATCAAAACAAAGCAGGTTAAACGAATGGCTACGGTGACCAAAAATGAGCTGATGCGTGCGATGATTCAACAGTGTTTGAACAATCGGCTTCAATTTCGCTATGTGTTGATGGATAGCTGGTTTACGGCTAAAGAGAATCTGGAATTTATTGTTGACAAAGACAAACATTTCATTGGGGCTTTAAAGGATAATCGTTTGGTGGCGTTGAGCGTAGACGACAAGAAACAAGGAAAATTTACCCGTGTCAGTGACATTGCATTAGAGGATAAACAAGCAGTACGCGGCTGGCTAAAAGGCTACCCACATGAAGTCCTGATTGTCCGGCGAATCTTTACAAACAAAGACGGCAGTACTGCAACCGTTAATCTGGTGTGCAGTGATTTAACATTAACGGGTAAAAAGGTTGCGGCAATCTATCAGAAACGATGGAAAGTCGAAGAATTTCATAAATCATTGAAATCCAATGCCGGGTTGGCAAAGTCGCCTACTCGTACCCCAACAACACAAAACAATCATATTTTTATGGCCATTATGGCGGTCTTTAAACTGGAGTGTCTCAAAATAAAACACCAAACCAATCATTTTGCTTTGAAGGCTAAATTATATATCAAGGCTATTCGGCAGGCTTTTGCTGAATTGCAACAATTCAAGACCGCGTAACATCAGTCAGTAATATTGTCAGGATATTGCGCCAGTCCACCTTCGGTAATTTCAAACCCCAGTTGGTTGGCGTTGATGTCTGATTCCCGGCAGATTTTGCATACATCTTCGACAAATGATGGCTTGATAATCTATTGAGATATTTAAAGTGTTCAGGGTCATATAATTCTGTGGCGTCACCCTGTTCACATCCCATCCACTGACCAAATGAACTGGAAATCAAGCCCAGTGTGTCCAATACGTTCATGTTGATAGCGCCTTGGTGAACGGCGCCCGACAAACCAAGCATATTTTTCGCCGCTATTTTTGCATGTTCTGCTGCTGTTTGTTGAATGGCCTGGACGGTATATTGGCCGGTGGAAAAATCCAGGCCTTGCGCCACATCACCAGCGGCATATATGTGTTCCACACTGGTTTGCATATGTCTGTCAATTAAAATGCCCTGATCGATATTGATTTCGCTGTCTTTTAAAAATTCGATATTAGGCTTAACACCCGTGGCCGCCACCAAAAAATCAGCGCATAGCGGCTGTTGACCGGCCAACTGAATGGAAAGTCCCGATTGATTTTTTATCGGTTTGATTGCCTCGACCTGAGTCGATGTCTTTACCTCAATACCTTTTTCAATACACCATTGTTTTATCAGGTTACCGGCTTTCTTATTCATCATTCGAGGAACCATTCTGTCGCCACGCTCGACTACAGTCAATTGTGCGCCTCTTTTGACCAATGCTTCCAAAATGATACAGCCAATAAACCCCGCTCCCATCAATATAACCTTGCTGCCGGATTGAACTGTGTCTCTAATTTTGCGCGCATCTTCCAATGTCCAGCAACTGGTGACAGCGGGTAAATCCATCCCTGAAATCGGAGGTCTGACCGGGTGTGAGCCTGAAGCAATCAAACATTTGTCATAGCTGATACTTCGCCCGTCTTTTAAATAAATCCGTTTATTCGAGCTATCCAGGTGCTGAACCTGACTATAAACCAAATCGATATTTGATTGTTTGAAATGATCGGCCTGTTTACGCAAATACGTTCCTGACTCTGCAATATTCCCCATCAATAAATAAGGAATAGCCATGCGTGAATAAGGTGGCTCGGGTTCAGCGCCAGTCAGGATGATTTTAGCCTGTAAGTCGTGTTTCCTGATGGTTTCGGCGGCAATTACGCCGGCTGGCCCCATACCAATGATAACGTGCTGCACTATGACAACCCTAAACGTTGCAAGGTGTCTGTTTCAGGGATGCCCTCCTGTGTGATGAATGGAAACATTCAGCGCATAATATTCAAACGCCAATTGATTATTTGCCGACCAGTGTTTTATTTGCAGGCAGACCTGTCGAATCACCCAAAGCCCAATGTCGTAAATCAAGCCAACTTCTTCCGCCAACGGGATGAAATCCAGCGGTGAAACCCTGCCTAATTCGGCATTGTGCCAGCGTAACAATGCTTCCATCCCCACTATTTGCTGGTTATCAATAGCGAGTTGAGGTTGATAGAGCAATGAAAACTCTTGTTTGTTCAGGGCGTGTTTCAATTCATGAATCATGCGTACCCGGTTTTGGATATCCGCTGACATGTCAGCGGTATAAAAGCGATAAGTATTGCGGCCGGCATTTTTAGCCTGATACATGGCGGTATCTGCAAGCTGTAATAATGTGCTGAATTCCGTAGCGTTATCAGGATAAAGCACAATGCCGATACTGGCGCCGCTATAAAACACATTATTCTCAAAATAATGCGCTTCGCTTACTTTATTGAGAATCTTTTCCGCAACTGTCTGACAAACTATTAATGCGTTTTCCTTTAAGTCCTCCAGAATAATGTCAAACTCATCGCCGCCTAATCGTGTCAGCGTATCGAACTCTCTGAGACATCCGCGTATGCGTTTGGCGACATTTTTTAAAAGTTCATCGCCTGCCTGATGCCCTAATGTGTCATTGATTTCTTTAAACCTGTCCAGATCAATGAATAACAAGGCGACTTTATCGCCCGACCTTTTCGCATGTTTCAAGGCTTGTTTGAGTCGTTCATAAAACAGCGAACGATTGGCAAGCCCTGTCAGTTCATCGTAATACGCCAATTTATGTATTTTTTCTTCAGCGGCCTTTTTCTCGCTAATATCGGTAAATGTCGACACATAATATTGAATTTTGTTTTTGTTGTCGGTTACTGTGGTTATACTTAACCATTGTTGATAATCTTCACCGTTTTTACGCCGGTTCCAGATTTCACCCTGCCATTTCCCCAGGGCCAGCGCATAAAAACTCACCCAAATATCACTTGAGCCCTGAAGTCATCGCTGAGGGCTGCCTTGAAGCGCTTGCGCTTAATGCTCAGGCGCGACGGTTCGCGCTTGAGCCAATTGAGCGCCAATTGGCGGATGATAGTGAAGTTGCCCGGTGATTCGCCCTTGCGAATTCGTGACTCGTCTTCACGAAACGTGACATCCAATACCCAATGCAGGCTGTTCTCCACGCCCCAGTGGGAGCGCACAGCGTTGGCGAAGGTTTCAACACTATCAAGCGTGGTGATGTAGTAGCGACGCTCAATGGTTTGTCGTTCGCCGATCTGGCGTTCACACTCCACCATGCCAATGCCCTTGAGTCCTTGCCAGCGCCGGGGCGAAGGCAAGGTGTCCAGACAATCAGCCAGGTAGTAGCGGCGCTGTTCAATCCGGCCGTGTCCGACATCGACCTGTTCGTGGTGGCCCAGTAGCGCCTGACCGTCCTCAACACCGCCATCCACCGCCACGGCAAAGTAATCCACGATCGCTTCATGCAAGGACTTCTGGTTGCCCTTGACCGCCAGGGCGTAATCAGCCCCTTTCTCGACGATCTTGCCAGCAATCTTTTCCTGGCATCCCATCGCGTCAATGGTCACGATGCAGCCTTTAATTTCCAGCATGGCCAACAGTCGGGGAATGGCGGTAATTTCATTGGACTTCTCCTGTGTTTTGACCTGACCCAGGGAGAGCCCCGTCTGGCTTGCCCAGGCGCTGACCATGTGGATCGCGCCCATCTTGTCCTCCTGATCAAAGGACCGGCGCGCCGTTTTGCCGTCAATGGCAACCACTTCCCCCTCGGTCAGTCTGGCGACACTTTGCACCCAGCGACTGAAACAGGCGCTGACTTCCTCGGCCGGCAACCGTGACATCAGGCGGGCAATGCAGTCGTGCGAGGGGATTCCGTTTTCCAACGCTATCCATTGCCGCAGCCAGTCTTGTTTCTCTTTGCCGAAGGCTTCTATGGCCTCCCAGCCTTCAGCGCCACTGACCACCGCGCAGATGGTCAGTACGATAATATCCAGCAGTTGATGACGCTTGTGGCGTTCAATTCGCGGGTCTTCCAGGCTTGAAAAGGCTTCTTGCAGGCTCAGGGACATTTTGATTCCTCATACAGTTTTGCATGAATGATACTGAACTCGCTGTTTTAATAGGATCTTTTTATGCGCTGGCCCTGGCCATTTCCCTTGTTGTTGTAAAATATCTCTTATTTGTTGATATAATCCCGGTTCTTGTTTGTCAGACTTCAGTATGGCGGGCGTTTTACCTATAACTTCTTCGGCAGAATATCCGGTAACCTTGGTAAACATGGGGTTGACGTTGAGGATTTTATGTCTGGCGTCGGTAATCATCAGACAATTGAAACTGTACTCAAAAACCGTATTGGCCAATTTGACGTCATCCAGCGCTTGTTTTAGATGAATCAGATCAGCAACAGTTATGGAGATACTATTGAGGCTGTTTTCTTCATAGGGGGTTAATTTCTGTCCGGGCCGCAGATATAAACATAAAACGCCTAATAATTGACCGCCCGCTTCCAATGGCGATATATAATGTCCATGATCATCCATCTCTTCATATTGGATGGTGTGCTGTGCATTGACATGCGTGCAATAGACAGTCTTGTTATACATTGCCGCCTGGCCGCAAAGACATTGTCCAAAATCCACCTGTTGACAACTTTTTTTTATTTGGGATGCCAGATTGATCTGGGCGGTCAGTCTCAATGATTGCTAGTTTTTGTCGACCAGAAAAAAAGCCCCTTTAGCAGGCTGTTGAAAAACGCCCCTATGCCTCCGGCTCCAGCCCTTCATTTTGGGTTAAATTTACCTCTGGATGGCCTGATTAGCCAGGTTTTCCGGTATCAGCCGGTTTATATTGCCCTTTCGAGGCTTTATTTCCGCCTTTTGGCGGATTTCAGGCACAACGGTGCCTGCGCAGTTGAATAACGCCATTGCAACAAGGACATCAGGCGGGTCAGATTATACGCTGCGAAGGTGAATACGGTTTGGGCAGTCACTTTTTTCACTCCGCGAAACCGGGTTTGACGTAATCCCCCAACAGTTTTGCTCCAGCCAAAGACTTCTTCGATCCGTTTACGGATTTTGAGACTGCTGGTATAGCCTGGGTGTCGGGTCGTCCGCTTGTCAATCGCCGAACCTTTCGCTTTTTGAGTCACATGCGGGGTCACCTTCATTGCGCGAAGCTCGGCAACGAAGTTCCGGGTATCATAGTTTTTGTCACCACCCACTGTGGCACCCGCTTTTTTGACGCTGCGTTTGATCATTTTTGTCGCCGCCTCCCGCCCGGCCGTTCCGGTCGCCCGGGTCACTTCAACATCGATGACCAAACCATGGCGATTTTCCATGAGTGCATGGCCCGGAAAAGCGAGTTGGGCTTTATCGCCCTGACTTTTTTTATACATCCTTGCTTCCGGGTCCGTTGTCGATTCATGCGTGTCGTTACAGCGTTTCTCGCCTTTGAAGTTGACACCCGGATTGCGGGTGGAATCCTCCGGCGGCCGGCTCGAACCGTCTTTGGCCTTGATGCTTTTCACAGAAGCCCAGGCCTTGATTAGCGTGCCATCAACCGAAAAGTGTTCGTCTGAGACTAAATCCTGCCATTCGGCCAGGCACAGCACACGATCAAAAAACAAACGACTCACGCGCTCATTCAATAGACGGTCACGATTGGCGCTGAACGTTGAATGATCCCAAACCTCATCATCCATTGATAAGCCGACAAACCAACGATACAGCAGATTGAAATCAATGTGTTCGATCAGTTGCCGCTCCGAACGAATGGAAAACAGGATTTGCAACAAACTGGCACGGAGTAAACGCTCGGGAGGAATTGACGCCCGGCCCCGTCGGGAATACAGGTCATCGAACTCCTCATCCAAAGTAGTCAATAGAATATCGACCAAATATCGTAGTTTGCGTAAAGGATGATCACTCGGAATTCTAGATTCCAGCGTCCGATAACTGAATAATTCGTTTTGGGTATAATCAATGCCGCGCATAACAAATAAAAAATCGGGGAATATCAAATGGATTGAATCATTTTACCATAAATAACAATTAGTTATGTAATCAAATGCCAATTATGGCAACGAAACAATGCGGCCTCCAGGTTGGATTAAATCAACAGCCTGTTAAAGCAAAGTTCAACTAGAATCAGAAATTATTACGGATAAATCTTTTTCTGACAAAAACAATGAATCAATTTAACGATTCTAATTTTAATGCCGAACTGGCCAAAAACCGATTCTATCGCAATTGTTTCCATTTTATGCAATCGGATAAGCTGGTGTTGCCGACAATACCCGATGTCGCTTTTAAAATTCGACGGGCAATCAACGATGAAAAAGCCAATAACAGCAAAATAGCCAAGGTTGTGCAACAAATAGATCCGAGCATTACTGCTCGTTTGATCAAAATCGCCAATAGCCCTTTATATCGGGGCCGTCGAAAAATTGAAAGTTGCCCTGAAGCATTGACCCGAATTGGTCTTAAAGCCTCACAAGACATCATTACCGCATTTGCCTTGAAATCGGTGTTTAGTGCGAAATCCTACACTATCCGGAAAAAAATGCAGGCGCTCTGGGTGCACAGCAGTTATGTGGCCGCTATCAGTGCGGTATTGGCCCATAAAACGCAGGGATTTGACCCGGATCGCACCATGTTGGCGGGGCTGGTGCATGATATTGGCGTGGTTCCCATTTTGGCCTATGCCGATAAGAATATCGATATCATGGAGAACCCCAAAGATTTATCGACAACCATCAGGCAATTGAAAACCGATGGTAACTACTCAGCGTATTTTACCAAAAGCATCAGGTCACTGAGTAAATTCCTTAAATACCAGTACCAACGCTTCAGAGGCACTGACATGATGTTTACGACAAGTGGATAGATATCCCCGAATACGGCAGAAGGTGATGGCACCCTGCTCACTCCTGAAACACCCCGATATTTTTTGCTGCACCCTGGTCATGCGGATATCATTCTCACCGGGATTATTAGTAAATGGCACATCTATTTCTCTCATAAAGCGTAAGACATCATCCGGGTAATTGATCAGCCGTTCCAGTAAGTTTCTGGATTTACTGCGCTTGAGGCGCCCACGTTTGGGTTTACCGGGCAACGGGGTTGGTGGCGGACATTCAATTTGTGCTTTCTCTAATAAATCTCGATATCGTCGTCGATAACAGGCCGCTTTTCTTGCTTCAAGCTTCCCCCCTGCATCATCGACGACCTGATTGATCTTTTTTAACCGGGTTTCCATTTCTTTGGCCCACTGCTGTCCATCCTGCTCCCGGGCACGGGTCAGTTCACGCAGATGATGCGCATTGCACAAGGCATGAGTGAAGGGGGACTTGTAGTAAGGCTTCCAGTGATCGTGGCATAAAATGCCATGAAAGTCAGGCAGGATGCCAATGACATCCATCGCTTCCTTGCCCCGTTTTACATGGGGAAAATAATGTGTCCATAAATCATTAGAAGCACAATGCAACCAGTACCTGGCGCCATTGATGTTAATGCCCGTTTCATCGGCATGTACAACAGAAGCTGCCGCCAGTCTTTGCTTGCAAATCGGCTCAAAGGATGCCAGCTTCTCAAAGGCTGGTTGATTGAAATTAACCAGCGAACCTTCACTGATGGGGATCTGTAATTGATCGGAAAAATAATCCTTGATGCGCTGGCAGGGCAATAATTGGTACTGCGAAAGATACACGGCGTGCGCCTTGAGTTGGTCACCATATTGCACGGCTTTTGTTACGCCCTCGGGAAAAGGAGCAACAAACCGACGACCTTGTTCATCGATAAGCCTTTGCGCACGATATTCCGTCACAATCCGTGAAATATCAATATCAAATACCTGCCGGGTTTCAAAGCCATCTGCCGTGTAGCTTCCGGCTGGCAAGGTACGGCGATCAATCTTGATGGAGATAACGTCATCGGGATCATCGACTTTAACCAGCGTGGTGCCAATATGCCCTTTCTGTCCACCACCTGGTTTTTTTGATCCAGCCCGTGCTTTCCTTTTACGATCAGGATCACTTGATGGCGGCCTGGAACTGTTACTGCTGTTAAGTCCGAGCCGATGCATCAAGAGCGTGACCAGCAACAACAATATCTCCAGCGAAGACCGCAGCGCCGGAGATAAATCGGCTTCATCTTCAATCAGCTGCCGGGCATTGGTAATGGCAGCCTCTACATCAATGGAATCAATCTTCAATGAAACGGCCTGTGGGTTTAAGTACAGGACTCTTGTCTCATGGCTTTTGAAATACGAATTTTTGCCTCTGTGTTGCCCGTCATCGTATTTTAGAAATGCACGGCCGCAGGGCTATCGGGCAGTGCTTATAAGGCAACACGCCTCAACTAACGCAGGCTAATACAGTAAACCTCTTGCGCCAGGTGTTGCCGTTAGAAAATCAAAAATAACGCTAAAATCGTGTCAAGCAGTTTTTTTACTTATTTACGCTGAGTAGTTACTTATCCGTCAACAAGGCTTTCTGCCGATCCAAAATAGTAACCGTAAAAAAATAACAGCCCCCAGTGACAAAATTACGCCGGTAATCTGGCATAATCCTTTCCTCCGTATCCCAGTAAATTTGAATTGTAGTTAATCTCAAATATTTTATTGACGACAATCGGCCTGGCGGATTGCTTGACCGGCGAATCCGCCCTTGATAGATAAATAAGCCACAAAAAACGCAGAAAAATGCAGAATGCCAATCACTCATATCCCCGTAATTCTGCGATTTCGGCGACTATTATTAATCGTTCCAAAAGTTTTTGAATTCTATTCCCCCCCCTCATCCCAGCCTTCTCCCTCTGGAGAAGGCGACAATAGGCGCAAGATTTGACGTAAAATTTCTGGCCGGGTAATATTCGCTTTCAATTCCTCAGCTCCTGAACCAATGATCAGCATTATCCAGCGCGTTTCCGAGGCTTCGGTAAGCGTCAACCAGCAAATAATTGGCCAGATCGATCAAGGCATCATGGCCTTGGTTGCGGTGGAGAAAAATGATGGCGAACAGCAGGCGGAACGATTGCTGGAGCGTATATTGAATTATCGGATTTTTGCCGATGATGAAGGAAAAATGAATCTGAGCCTGCGGAATATTGATGGGGGGTTGTTACTGGTTCCTCAGTTTACACTGGCTGCCGACAATCGAAAGGGTAATCGTCCCAGTTTTGCATCGGCCGCGCCGCCGGAAAAAGGCCGGGAATTGTTCGACTATCTACAACAGCTTGCTGCAAGCCGTTATCCAGCAACTGAATTTGGCCAGTTTGGCGCGGATATGCAGGTCAGTCTGATCAATGACGGGCCGGTGACGTTTACGTTAAGAACGGTTGCAAATTAAAGCCCGGATATTGCCGGGAAAACCATACTACATCAGGTTTTACCCCCGCCCTTTGCGCATCATCATGCCTTTTGACGGGTTATAGCCCAAAATAGCTAAGGTCATAAAAATCACCAACGAACTGGCGGTATAAATCAGTGCATATTGATTCAACTGCGCGTACAGGGCGAAACGGATCAATTCCACCGCCTGAGAAAAGGGATTGTATTGCGCCACCCAATACAGCCATTGACTGGATTCCTTGATCTTCCACAATGGATACAAGGCGGTGGACATGAAAAACATTGGGAATATGACGAAATTCATCACCCCGGCGAAGTTTTCCAGTTGTTTGATGAATGATGATAAAAAAAGACCTAACGCGCCCAGCATCATACCGGACAGTATCAGGGCGGGAAATACCCATAAAAGGCCTTCAACGGGTGGACGAATATCGTATAGCCAGGCAACACCTAAAAAAACATAGGCTTGCAGAATGGAGACAAAGGTCCCGGCCACCAGCTTGGCTGTCAATAAAAACCAGCGCGGCAAAGGGGCGACCATCAGGATGCGCATACTGCCCATTTCCCGGTCATAAACCATCGATAATGAACTTTGCATGCCATTGAACAATTGGATCATGCCTAACAGGCCGGGCGTGATGTACACTTCATAGAGTATATAGGTTTCATAGGGTGGCGTAATGGCGATGCCCAGCACCGCCCTGAATCCGGCGGCGAACACGAACAGCCAGACCAATGGCCGAACCAATGCAGCGATAAAACGTTCACGCTGATAAAGAAAGCGCGATAGCTCCCGACTGACAATACCCCACAAAGCCCGCCAATAATGCATTATTTTCATGCCGCCATTCCCTGAGTCAATATTTGAAAGGCTTGTTGCACCGTCTCGCTATGGGTTTGTTTCAATACAGCCTGAACACTGCCCCGGGCTTTGACCTGGCCTTGATGCAATACCACCAGAAAATCATCCGGATAAATCTCATCGACCAGATGGGTAGCCCATAACACAGCGATATTTTCTTCCTTGACCAGTTTATGAACATGCTCGACAATTCCCTGCCGGCTCGGCATATCGAGTCCGACGGTTGGCTCATCCAGCAATAACAGCTTGGGACGGTGCAATAAAGCCCGGGCGATTTCCACCCGACGTTTGTGTCCACCATTGAGCTGACGCACTTTTTCCTTACGGCGATGATACATATCAAAGCGTTCCAGCTCCTGTTGAATACGTTGGTCGGCCTGTTTTCTGCTCATGCCATGCAAAGCGGCGTGGTAGCGCAAGTTTTGCAATACAGTCAAATCAGGATCCAGCGTGGTTTGCTGAAATACCACGCCTAAACATGACAATGCTTTCAAGCTTTGTTTTTTTATATCGTAGCCACATAAAGCGATGCGCCCTTCCCTGCTGTCATAAAGCCGGGTTATCAGAGCAAACAAGGTAGTTTTACCCGCACCGTTAGGTCCTAACAAAATACAACATTCGCCTTGAGGAATGGTTAAATCAATATGGTCCAACGCTTTTTTTCGCCCATAGGCAAAACTTAACGCATTAATTTCCAGTGCCGGCACTTTCATGGTTTCGCCACAATGCCCCAAGGATAACGCCCCATCGCCACCGATTTGGTCACTTTATGCTCATCCAGGTCAATAATGGAAATATCATTACTGACGCCATTAGTGGTGTAAAGCCGTTTATTATCGGGTGAAAAGGTAAGATTCCAAACCCGCTGTCCACTAACAGGAATTTTTCGACTTCCTGGCTTTGCGCATTGATCACTGCCACCCGATTGGCCGGCCCCATCGCTACATAGCCCCATTGTTGTTGCGCATCGATGACGACGCCAACCGGCTGAATTTTGTCATCACTGACTGTGGGTATATTCAAGGCGATGGATTTGATAATTTTTCTACTGTCGACATCGATAATCATCAAACTGCCCGCCATTTCAGATGTAACCCATAACTGCTTGCCGTCAGGGCTGAACGCGACGCCGCGTGGCCGCGGATCGACCAATGTGTTATCAACAACTTTATGCGTTTTGGGGTCGATCCAGTGCACCATATTAGTGGTTTCGGATGCGCATACCACCCATCGATTATCAGGGCTGACGGCAATGGCTTCCGGTTCCACACCTACCGGGATGGTGGTGATAACTTTACGTTGTTTTATATCGATCACCGTGACCTGATTATCATCTTCATTGGAAACATAAAGTAATGATCCATCAGGATTCTGGGCAAAAGTTTCAGGGTCTTCGCCTGAAGGCAACTGCCCAATTTCAGTTAACGTTTCACTATCGAAAATTTTTATGGTGTCATCATCGCTGGTGGCAATATACAACTGTTTTCCATCTTTGCTCAGCAAAATCCCCCGAGGTCTCTGACCGACAGCTACCGTTTTAATCAATTGACCGGCTTCGGCATCGACTACCGCTAGCGCATTATCTTTTTCCAGGGTGACATAGACGCTTTCCGCCCATGCCTGGCTGATTAACAAAACCCCGAGAATAGCCGCAAATTGTTTAACCATTTTCATTCTCCTGACTGGCAAAGTGATTCGGGTTGATCATAACCCAGTGTGTCCAGCTCTGTTTTAGGATGTAAAAAACCTTCCAGCGGCGCAACCGCCACCAATGACCGGGGGGCTACTAATAAGACCGGCTGCCGCAATTGACCATTCCATCGTCTGAAAGACAAGGGTTTGCCTTTATATCCCTGTAATGCCAACTGATCACTGAGTAAATAGGTTTTGATCTCAGCCACCTGGTTGCTGTGTGTGCGCGTGGCCGCCTCGCCGATTGCCCGAACCGCCAGATAAGCGCCATAATCTTCTTCCTGCATCCAGCGGCCGGCCTTTTCTTTAAAACGGTTCTGCATCTGCACTGCGCCCCATTGTTCATGGGTTCTGTGCCAGGCGGTGGCAAGCAAACCTTGTGTGCCAATCACCAGGCGCGGCAACCAAGTTCGATAACTGAAATATTCACCAAACAAGCCCTGCTCGTCGGCCACCACTAACACATCGTAATCGGCGACATCCTGGGTAAATACCGGCACATCTGACTGTGCAGTGCGCCTGGCGTCATAGGTATGCGTCCAATATTTTTCAGCGACGAGTTGCATACCAAATCGGTCGGCTGCACGCCGTATTGCAAAAGCATAACGTTTGTCATTTTCACTCGGGCCTGTCACCAAAAACCATTTTCGCCAGCGTTTTTTCAACATATACTGCGCCAGGGCATCGGCACGCATGGCCCGACTGGGCAGAATATGCAACACATTCGAGCGGCAGAATTCATTGCGTAGCTCATCGGCCCGGCTGACTGCGTCAAAAATTAATTTATTTTGTGTTTCAGGCAAATCCGCCAGTTGTAAAATGTGATTATCCGATAAATTGACGACGATAAAATCCGCATTCGCAGCCTGTTGTTTGAAGACATCGATGACATCATCATTTTCTGACGCCAAAACTGTCTGCAATTCAAACTGCTGGCCGGTGAATTGGCCTGTGGTATTGTTGTCGTCAATCGCCATTTGTGCTCCTTGCAATCCTTTATGCTGGATAAATGGATCCAGATTGGAAAGAGCTGGCGGAACGGGTTTCACTTGACTTAAAAAGACAATTCGAATGGTCTGTTTTTCATCCGCACAAGCGAAGTCAAACATTCCATAAAAGAACAATCCAATAACAATGCTAGTGCACATAAGCGAAAACACCAATGCTATTTATGAGGAATATATTGTAATATGCTGAATAATACTATATTAAATTCAGCAGGTGATATCATGCCACGTCTAACAGCAGCCCCAATTAGTTTAACAGAAGAACAACGCACGTTATTGCAAGGCACAGTGCGTAAACATACAAGTCCTCAGAATTTGGTGACACGTTGCCGTATTATATTGTTGGCAGATGAAGGCATTAGTGTACATGAAACCATGCGCCAGTTAAAAATTGGACGGACAACTGTTCAAAATTGGCGAAAACGCTGGTTACAGAACAGTGAACAAGAAAATCCTTTAGCCCGGCTTCAAGATGCACCGCGAAGCGGTGCGCCTGCTATCTATACGGCGGAGCAAATTTGCAGCATTATCGCGATAGCCTGCGAACGCCCAGAGGATAGTCAACGCCCGATCACTCATTGGACGCAACAAGAAATAGCCGATGAAGCGATAAAACGGGGCATTGTTGATTATATTTCACAGCGCTCTGTTGGGCGCTTTTTAAAAAGAAGCGGACCTGCAACCCCACCGGATGAAAGGCTGGTTGACGGCAAAAAAAGATGAATACTTCGACGAGAAGTGTCAAGATATTTGCGAAACCTACCAACGGGCTTTGGAGCGGGAAGCGCAAGGCATCAAAACGATTTCGATTGATGAAATGACAGGGATTCAAGCTTTAGAGCGAGCAGCGCAGACATTGCCGATGAAGAAAGGAAAAGTTGAACGACAAGAATTTGAATATATTCGACATGGTACCCAGACCTTGATTGCAGGTTTTGATGTGGCCACGGGTGAAGTAATGGGAAGTATAGGAGAAACTCGAACAGAGCAAGATTTTGCCGGGTTTTTGAACCTGCTTTTTCATCAACAACCCAAACAAACCCATTGGCATTTAGTCATGGATAATCTCAATACACATTGTTCAGAATCGGTGGTTCGATTAATTGCCGAAAAAATTTCGTATTCAGGAGAATTAGGGGTTAAAGGAAAAGAGGGTATTAGAAGTTACGCATTGACAACAGATCGAAATTTTGGGTTTAAATGATTCATATTTGGCATAAAGGTGTCGATAAACGAAGCCATAACATCGTTGAATAAATTCCGCTGTACGCTATAGCAATTATTAATCACGTCTGCAAAGCTCAATTTTTGTAATTGAACAAAGCCACAAATTGCAGAAAAAATATGATTATTTATTGCTCTTTTATTGCGAACCTGGAACCGCTCAATATTACACACCTGCTTTATTGCCCGATGATATTGCTCAATCTGCCAATGCCTGTCATGTTGTTCGGTAAATGCTTTCTTGTCAAAAACAGCGGTTTTTTCTTCATCAGGTAGTGAACTTATGTAATGGCGAACTTGTTCTTTCAAGGTCGTCCGAAATAATTTCACATACCCAAAATTTTTGAGCCAAACCATTAAGCCGTCTTCCGGGATTTCTAATTGCCTGACTTGAACCCATGAACCTTTTTCAACAGAGACTAATCGATTACCTTCCACTGCAAAGAATAATCCTGTCTGATGATTTCTTATCAATTTAAGATTATCCACGCAACTGTACCAGCTATCTCCTGTTATAAAACCAGGTTCCAGTCCCCAAGCTAATACTTCGGTCAGCATGTCTTGAAAATAGTCATTTTTTGTCTTTCCTTCCGCCTTATCGACCACCCGGAAATTCAGTGGTTGGTGTTTTCCTTGAATGTCTGTGTAGTACAACGTGACAAGATTGATTCCCTTGACTGCTCTATGATGTTTTCCCGACCAAAAATAACTGACAAATGCCATATATTGGCTATAAGGTTTATCAAGAACACTATCGTCAACACTCAAGGTTCCGCCCTTTAAATTCAGGCTTGCGCTGGCTTCATTGTATAAATCTCGCCCAGTGTAATGCTCCCGATTTAGAAATCGATTTACGCTATCATGTGATATTGACATGACTTCTCCTAATCGTCGACAACTAGCTTGTTTCGGCTCACTTAATAAAAAACCAATATACATGGGTAATGTACAGCAGGCTGTTGAGGGGCGTGTTATTTCTCTTATCAAGGTTTGCCTTGCATTGACTTTGGGATTTTTTAAACCCATAGTTTAACATTGCCTGTCAATGCGTAACTTCTAGGTATTTTGAAATCAATGGAAAGTCGTACTGCTTTTTTGACTAACTCAAACCATCCGGTTGTTTTTCATTTTACCCCTAAGCATTGTTCATGGCTTAATCAGATAGAGATCTGGTTTTCTATTTTAATGCGTAAAGTAATCCGGCGCGGCAACTTTAAATCTAAAGAGGATTTAAACAAAAAAATAGCGGATTTCATAAAATATTTCAATGAAACCATGGCTAAGCCTTTTCGTTGGACGTATCAGGCTAAGCCACTTACTCAATAGAGTGAGAACTTACGCTTGTTTGCACTAGTAATGCGAACAAAAGAAGTCATGCTGGCCTGTAGTCAATTCTGTAACGGCTATTTTAAGGTTTTTTTGATCAAGCAAACACTTTATTAGCTAAAAATTGCAATTTTGCCACTTTAGGTCAATACTTGAAGAGTATCTTGTGAACTTAAATTAGCCAATGGCTTTAACCAGTAATAAACCCCCAATTCCGGATGACGATTTTTTTAATGATCCTGTGCTAGAAAAAGGATTCATTAATAAACGTTCTGCCGTGCGTTATATTCGAAAAGACATCACCGCTGTGCTGTTCAGCCGTGGTTTTTTTAAGGATATCAATCTAATGGTGAAGCTGGTTGATATAAGCTTTGATCGGTTCCAGCCGAAAAATAGACCGTAAAAATATCTCCCTGCAACTCATTTTCAAAGACGGAAACAAATTTCGTTTGCCCGCCAGCATTGTGCATAAACGCAGCAGCAATGGCCAATTTCTGTACGGTATTAAATTTAGCCGCATCAGTAACAAACTTGGCGAACATTTACTCAATACGCAGACCGATTTATTAATGAAATAATGAGCACTTGAATCCGCTCATTATCTCAATCCCCATAAAGCAGCTTCCTGTTAGCAAACCGCCACACACCAGCCTAATAACAACTTTGGCGGATTGCCTGCGGCTAATCCGCCCTACACACATCGACTTGGCGGCAAACTAAACAAACTGGCACACATCAATCCGGGTTGGCTTTCTCCGGCTTTTTCAGCTTGAGTTTTAACAAATGAATTCTACGATTATCAGCTCTGACGACTTCAAAACGAAAACCCTCATATTCCAGTTTTTCACCTTTTTTAGGTAAATGCTCCAACTGCTGGACAACAAAGCCGCCGATGGTATCGCATTCTTCATCATCCAGATCGGCATCAAAATATTCATTGAATTCATCAATAGGCATCAATGCCTTGATTATGAATTCCCGATCATTTTTCTGCTGAACATAATCTTCTTCCTCGGTATCATGTTCGTCCTCGATCTCTCCAACAATCTGTTCCAGGATATCCTCTATTGTCACCAGTCCAGCCGCCATACCATATTCATCAACAACAATCGCCATATGATGCCGCTCGGTACGAAACTCTTTCAGCAACACATTCAGGCGTTTGCTTTCCGGCACGACACTGACGGGCCGCATAATGTCTTCAACCTTCAACTGCTTTTTTTGCACGACACTGGCCAGCAGATCCTTGACCATTAAAATGCCTACTACCCGACTTCGATCATCATCAATAACTGGATAACGGGAATGCCCTGACTCCAATACCAGCGGTAAAATTGTCTCCAACTCTGCATCTTTTGGCGCCACAACCATTTGTATCCGTGGCACCATAATATCCCGAGCGCGCATTTCACTGACCTGCAACACGCCTTCAATCATGGAAAGCGCATCTGAATCCAGCAAGTGATTTTTATGTGCGGCACGCAGAATTTCCAGTAAATCTTCTTTATCCTGCGGATCACCAGAAAGCATTTGACCGATTCGGTCAATAAAACTTTTCGATTGAGAGCTACTACTCGGAGGGTTTTCGTCAGTCATTTAATACATCCTCATGATAGGGATCTGGAATATTGAGTGTCTTTAATAAGCTTGTTTCCAGTGTTTCCATTTGAATGGCATCATCTTTATCGATATGATCATAGCCTAATAAATGCAAAACACCATGAATCACAATATGCGCCCAATGATGCTTTTCTGCTTTTCCTTGTTGCCGGGCCTCTTGTTGAACAATTGGCACACAGATAACCAGGTCGCCCAATAATTCAGATCCAATTTCGCGGGGAGCTTCAAAGGGAAAACTTAAAATATTAGTGGGGCCTGTTTTATGCCGGTAGGTTGTATTCAGCTCAGCACTTTCCGGCTCGTCAACCAAGCGAATCACGACTTCTCCCGTTCGATGTTGATTTTCCAATACCAACTTGACCCAGGTATAAAAATCCGTTTCAGAAGGTATATCAGCAACATTGCTCGCCTGTTGAATCTCGATAGAACAATCAGCTATGTTCTTGTTCATATCGCTCATAAGCGCCGACAATTCGTTGTACTAAGGGATGTCTGACGACATCTTTGACATCGAAAAAGGTAAAGCTGATACCTTCGACATCTTTTAATACCTTAAGCACATGAATCAATCCTGACATCCTTTCATTAGGCAAGTCAATTTGTGTTACATCCCCGGTTACAACAGCGGTAGAACCAAAGCCAACGCGAGTCAAAAACATTTTTATTTGTTCATTGGTAGTATTTTGCGCCTCATCGAGAATGATAAAGGAATCATTCAAAGTACGGCCGCGCATAAATGCCAAAGGCGCCACTTCAATAATATTGCGCTCAATCAGTTTTTCCACTCGTTCGAAACCTAACATTTCATACAAAGCATCGTAAAGAGGTCTCAAGTAAGGGTCGACTTTTTGCGCCATATCGCCGGGTAAAAACCCCAGTTTCTCACCGGCTTCGACTGCGGGTCGAACCAACACTATGCGGCGCACTCGTTCAGATTGCAAGGCTTCCACCGCACAAGCAACGGCCAAATAGGTTTTACCCGTACCAGCAGGGCCAACGCCAAAATTGATGTCATGAGTGAGAATTTTATGCAAATATTTTTGCTGATTTAAGCCTCTTCCTTTAATCACCCCGCGACGCGTTTTAATCTTCAAGGGTTTGAAACACTCATCAGCCTTTTCTTCGACGAGCTGTTCAACATGTGCATCTTGCATGCTCAAGTGTACTTGCTCGGGAGTAATCGTTTCATCGGCGCTCATTTCAAATATTTTTTTCATTACTGCACAGGCGGCAACAACAGATTGTTGAATACCGGTTATTTTAAAATGGTTGCCACGATTGGCAATTTCAACCGCCAATCGTTTTTCAATCTGGCGCAGGTGATTATCGAACTGCCCACAAAAATTGGACAATCTCTGATTGTCCGCAGGCAATAACGTGATTTCTTGGGAAAAACTTGATTCTGACACTTAAGCGGTTTGGGTAATTTTATCCAGAGAGGAAGCTACTAACCGTCCTCTAAGAGAATTTGGCAGAGCTTCTGTGATCAATACATCAACAAACTGACCAGCCAGACGCGGATGCGCGGCAAAATTGACAGCCCGATTATTTTCAGTGCGGCCCGTCATATGCAATGGATTCTTGCGCGAAACGCCTTCAACTAATACTGTCTGCACACTCCCAACCATAGATTCGGAAATAGCTTGCGTCATTTCATTGAGCTTGTTCTGTAAACGTTCCAGGCGCTGTTTTTTAACGTCCATGCTGATGCCATCTTCAAAATCCGCCGCAGGCGTTCCAGGGCGAGGACTGAAAATAAAACTGTAGGAAAAATCGAAGCCAACCTCATCGATCAATTGCATGGTTTGTTCAAATTCCTCATCAGTTTCGCTGGGGAAACCAATAATAAAATCAGATGACAAACTGATGCCGGGCCGGGCTTCTTTAAGCTTATCCATTATCAGTAAATAATCTTCACGGGTATGGCCCCGTTTCATCGCCTGTAAAATTCGATTGCTGCCACTTTGTACCGGCAGATGCACATGATTGACCAATTGCGGAATTTCCTTGAAGGCTTCAATAATATCGTCAGTAAATTCCAGTGGATGCGAAGTCGTGAAGCGAATCCGGTCAATACCCTCTACAGCGGCGACATAATACAGCAGCAGGCTGAAACTGGCGATTTCGCCATCTTCCATTTCACCCCGATAGGCATTGACATTCTGCCCCAGCAGGTTAATTTCACGCACGCCCTGGCTGGCCAGTGTTTCAATTTCAGCTATCACATCATTCAATGGCCGGCTGATTTCTTCCCCTCGGGTATAAGGCACAACACAATAAGTGCAGTATTTACTGCAACCTTCCATGACGGAAACGAAGGCTTTAGGGCCTTCTGCGCGAGGCTCGGGCAAAGAATCGAATTTTTCAATTTCAGGAAAAGAAATATCGACCACCTTTTGCTGACCTTGCCGCGCCTTATTCAATAATTCCGGCAAACGATGCAGAGTTTGAGGCCCAAACACAATATCGACATAAGGCGCGCGTTTTTGAATCGCCTCACCTTCCTGACTGGCGACACAGCCACCAACGCCAATAATAATTTCATGGCGTTTATCTTTTATTTTTTTCCAGCGACCGACTGCAGAAAAAACCTTTTCCTGGGCTTTTTCACGAATGGAGCAAGTGTTCAGCAGCAAAACATCGGCTTCTTCAGGGTTTTGCGTTACTTCAAAACCATGGGATGCCTTCAACACATCACGCATCTTGTCAGAATCATATTCATTCATCTGACAACCATTGGTTTGTATAAAAAGTTTTTGAGTCATGTTGTTTTTTAAAACTCCAGCCTATCGACAAACTGCCGGAAAATTCTCCGCTGCTACAGCACCATTTTTATGGATAAGTTTTTATTGTTGTTTGAAGTTACCGTAACTTACTGCTCATTCAATCCAACAATACAGGTGTATCAGACGTAGTAAATCAAGCAAAAAAGCCCTGAAGACAGGGCATTAGTTTAATTATACCTTTATTTGATTCTCTTGTAACTATCATGCTCCATTACCTGTGGCGGAATCGCTTACGCTTGTTCTACTCTACATGCTGCGGGTAACATCAGTTAAAAAATTATTGAGTTTTCTTTTTCCCCTCATCCCAGCCTTCTCCCTCTGGAGAAGGAGGCAAGGCGCGAAAACTTTTTGAACAACTTATATAAAAGGGTTCTCAAGCACGATGGTTTCATCGCGATCAGGCCCTGTTGAAACTATCGTCACCTTGACACCCACTAATTCTTCCAGGCGCTGAATATATTTGATCGCATTTTCCGGCAAGTCTTCAAAACGGGTAATACCACGAGTCGTACCCTCCCAGCCCGGCATTTCTTCAATCACCGGCTCGCACGCTTCATATAAATCAGCCCCTAACGGTGCTGTCTGCGTTATTTCACCATCAATTTTATAGCCAGTACAGATACCTATTTTTTCCAGACCATCCAAAACATCCAACTTGGTCAGACAAATACCGCTTAAGCTGTTCATCAGCGCGGATTTGCGCATGGAAACGGCATCAAACCATCCTGTTCTACGCTTACGGCCGGTCGTCGCACCAAATTCGTGCCCCTTGACGCCTAAATGCTCGCCATCGCCATCATCCAGTTCTGTCGGGAAAGGGCCATTGCCCACCCGCGTCGAATACGCTTTGGTTATTCCCAATACATAATCCAGATTCAACGGCCCGATGCCGGTACCGGTAGATGCGCCACCCGCTGTGGTATTGGATGAGGTCACATAGGGATAAGTGCCATGATCGATATCCAGCAAAGCGCCTTGTGCACCTTCAAAAAGGATATTATTTCCCTGTTGCTGCAAGCTGTTAATTTCTTCGGCTACATCTGTCAACATCGGCAATACTTGTTCTCCTAATTGTAATGCTGAAGATAATGTTTGCTCAAAATCAACCGGTTGCACATGATAATATTCTGTCAGCATGAAATTATGGTAATCCACTAATTCTTTCAACCGCTGAGCAAATTCCTCCGTGTTACGTAAATCACCCGCCCTTAACCCACGGCGAGCAACTTTGTCCTCATAAGCAGGGCCAATACCACGCCCGGTTGTGCCGATAGCCTTTCCACCTCGCGCTTTTTCCCGAGCTTGATCCAGTGCAATATGCACTGGCAAAATCAACGCACATGCCTCACTGATTTTTAGGCGATGTCGTACAGGAAGCCCTGATTTTTCCAGCAATTCCACTTCTTCCAGCAACGCTTCCAGAGATAAAACCACTCCGTTGCCGATCATACATTGTACGTTCTCACGCAAGACTCCCGATGGAATCAAATGTAAGACTGTGGTTTTTCCATCAATAACCAGTGTATGGCCGGCATTATGCCCGCCTTGAAACCTGACCACTGCCGCAGCATGATCTGTCAACCAGTCAACCAGCTTACCTTTACCTTCGTCACCCCATTGCGTACCGATGACTACAACGTTTTTTCCCATTTTCTCTCAGCCCAATGATTTTACAATCCAGTTTTGATCTTCTTTCTCAAGCTGTGCAGTACAGCCCAGACTACTCACCTCACCTTGTTGCGCCGGCAATTGTTGAATTACCTTGATGCCAGCCGCACGCAATTCACGCACCTTAATTCGTAATTCTTCGTCATCACTGACAGGCGCCAAAACGATATCTGCCACCTTGTCAT
This sequence comes from Methylomarinum sp., assembly GCA_965277025.1. Classification (GTDB taxonomy): domain Bacteria; phylum Pseudomonadota; class Gammaproteobacteria; order Methylococcales; family Methylomonadaceae; genus Methylomarinum. Next base: position 2,235,735 of record OZ255706.1, on the reverse strand, counting down.
CATTCAATATGATTGATTGCCTCGCCAGTAATTTTAAATTGGCGCTAAAACCGGTAGCATTTTTCGGTACAGCCTGCTGATTCTTGCTGTCATTATCATAACGCCCGCCCCGGGCAATTTCTTTGCCCAGTCCAGGCACAAATGCGGCAAAAACAATACCCGTGTGGTAGTAATAGCCGCGCAACTCGGCCAGATCAAAATTGACCGGTAATGCCGGAAAGATTTTAGCCAGCCGTTCGGCGATGGTTTTTAGATCGGCCAGGGCTTTATGAACCCTGTCATCATAGCCCGCCAATATTTTTTCTGCACGATCAAAAATATCGCTTCCGCCATGCAGAGTCGCTAATGCCTTGAAAGTTTGTTTGTGTTGATCGTCAATAGCGAACTCGGCCAACAAATCATCCATTTCCGGCAGGGCTTTACGCTGCAAAACATCAAACAGTTCTGATTCCTGCTCTGCGCTCAAGCCGGCCTGCTCGGCCAATGCTCGATAAATACCGACATGCCCTAAATCCAGATGGACATGTTCAATACCGGAATGAGCCAGCATTTCCAGCATCAACTGGATTATTTCGAAATCTCCTTCAAGCTTTGGATAGCCATATAATTCAGCACCAATTTGCACCGGGCTTCTGTCTTTCTCCAAATCATCGCCCAGCGTATGCAAAACAGAGCCGACATAACACAATCGGGTCGGCGTTTTCTGATCCATATGATGACTGGCGATACGTGCAACCTGAGGCGTCATGTCTGCGCGTATTCCCAAGGTGCGTCCACTGACCTGGTCGGTCAATTTAAAAGTGTTCAAATCCAGGTCATGAGCGGATCCAGTCAATAATGAATCAAGAAAATCCATCATCGGTGGAAACACTAATTGGTAACCCCGAACAGAGAACAAATCAATCAGACGACGCCTTAACTTCTCCAGTTTCTCGGCATCGGGGGGTAATACTTCTTCTATTCCTTCGGGCAATAGCCAGGAGTCTTGTTTTTGCATTTTCTAGTATCCTATCGCACAAAACGCCCCACAGTGTGGAGCGTTTTCAAGGCAAAATGGTATTAAACCATCAACCAATTATTTCTGTTTTTTGAAAAACTTGAAGAAATCGGAATCAGGTTCCAGAACCAGCATATCGCCATCTTTATTAAAGGTTTTCTTATACGCATTCATGGTGCGATAAAAACTAAAGAATTCGACATCCTTACCGTATGTTTTGGCATAAATATCGGCTGCTTTCGCTTCACCCTCACCTCGCAGAATTTCTGCATCACGGAATGCATTCGCCAGAATAATCTCACGCTGTTTGTCGGCATCAGCCCGAATACGTTCAGCAGCTTCCGCACCTTGTGATCGGAATTCCCTGGCAACCCGCTCCCGTTCCGCTTCCATCCGGCGAAATACCGAAGCACTGACATCTTCAGGCAGATCAATCCTTTTCACCTGAACATCGACAATTTTAATGCCCAGCTTATCCGCTAACGGGGTGGTATTTGCAATCAAGGCCTGGCGAACCACTTTACGGTCGGTGGAAACCAGTTGATTGATTGTCCTTTTACTGAACTCGCTGCGGAAAGCATCTTTGATGATCTGATCCAGACGAACATTGGCCTGGTTGATATCACCGGCGACGGTTGTATAAAACGTTTTAAGATCGCCAATTCTCCATTTTACAAAGGAATCCACGATGACATTTTTCTTTTCTGCTGTTAAAAACCGTTCTGGTTTTGAATCCAGCGTCAATATCCGCTTATCAAATTTTTTCACATTGTTGATAATCGGCATTTTAAAATGCAATCCCGGACCAAAATCCGCCTGGATGATTTCACCAAAACGGAACTTGATCGCTCTTTCAGTTTCCGAAACGGTAAATACCGACATCGAAACAATGATGACAACCAGTACAATCGTAACGATTAATTTATTCATCGTGCCACCCACCCTCTTGGATCACGTCCACGATACGGGTTTCTTGTCCGTGTATTGGTTGTTTTAGCAGGTTGTTGCACATATTTAGGCAAGGTACTGGGGTTGATTTTAGACGTTTTACCTGTCGTTGTTTGTGAAATTTTATCCAGCGGCAGATAAATCAGATTGTTGCCGCCTTTTACATCCACCATAACGGTCGGCGTATTACCCAACATATTTTCCATGGTTTCAATATAAATTCGTTGCCGTGTTACCGCAGGCGCCTTCCGGTATTCTTTCAACATTTGATCGAAACGACTGACTTCACCGGTTGCTTTGGCAATCACTTTAGCCTGATAACCTTCAGCCTCCTGAACCAACCGAGATGCAGCACCGCGTGCTTTTGGCACAACATCGTTTGCATAAGCTTCGGCTTCGTTAATCAGACGTTGTTTGTCTTCCCGCGCCTTGATGGCGTCTTCAAAAGCTCCCTGAACCTGCTCAGGCGGCTGCGCATCCTGCAAGTTGACGCTGGTTACTAAAACACCTGCATGGTAAGAATCCATGATCAGTTGTATTTCTTTTTTGATTTCCGAGACAATCTCGCTTCGGCCTTCGGTCAATACAAAATCCATCGTATTCTGCCCAATCACACCGCGCTCGACACTCTCAGTCACTTGTTTCAAGGTTGCCGCCGGGTTGTAAACATTGAAGGCAAAGGCCTTGGCGTCTTTAACCTGATACTGAACCGCCAGACGAACATCGATAATATTTTCATCTTTGGTCAACATCAATGCTTCTCGAGGTACAGAACCCATACCCTGTCTGCCGCCAGAGCGATAACCCACTTCGATGAAGCGTTGTTTCTTGACGTCAACAACCTGAACTTGTTCAATTGGCGCAGGAATATGCCAGTTCAAACCAGACTGGGTGGTTTCAATATAACGGCCAAAACGGGTAACGACACCTCGTTTACCTTCATCAACCACATAAAAACCACTTAACAACCAGAGAATGATGGCTGCAGCAAACAGGATCATCAGCCCCTTCATTGGCGAACCGTCACCAGTGGAACCGCCACCACCAAACAATCCGCCCAGTTTGTCCTGTATATTTCGTATTGCTTCATCCAAATCAGGTGGTCCCTGATCATTACGACCACTCCAGGGGTCTTTATTATCGCCACCGGGTTCATTCCAGGCCATATTTATTGCTCCAATTAACTTTGTTGTTTGTAACTTTCCAGCAAACAGTACTCAAACAAGGCATTCCCACCTCATTCAACATTAGCGTATTCTAACCTAATTTGGCAGGATAAATAACATTAAAAGTTATATCCTTTTTCGGCAAGCTCTAGCCAATTACCCAGGACGTTAGCCAACCTCGTCCATTTTGACTTCTTTTAACAGACCAAGATGTTTTTTATCGATCTCGAATTCTATTTTCCAGCCACCCATATCATCAGCCTTCTCATCCAGAATGCGGGCATATTTGAACAAGCTGGAGCGAATAGCCGCTTGATGTGGCTTCAAAACACAAGACTTGATGACCTTTTGATGAGCGAAAATTTTACCCAGCGCCTCATTCAGCAAGTCACTGCCTTCACCTGTTTTAGCCGACAGCCAGACTCTGACCGGCATACCGTCATCATCATAATCAATATGGGGTTCAACCCCTTCAAGCAAATCAATCTTGTTGAAGACCAGCAACTGGGGGATTTTATCAGCTTTAATATCTTCCAGAACCTGATTGACCTGAAAGATAGTCTCATCCCTGTCTTCCGCATTGGCATCAACTACATGCAATAACAAATCAGCCTGGCTGGCTTCTTGAAGTGTTGATTTAAACGCTGCAACCAGTTCATGTGGCAAATGCCGGATAAAGCCTACCGTATCTGCTAAAACCAGTTCTGTACCATTATCCAGCTTATATTGGCGCAAGGTGGGGTCGAGTGTCGCGAACAACTGATTAGCGGCATAAATATCGGCATGGGTCAGGCTATTAAACAAGGTGGATTTTCCTGCATTGGTATAGCCTACTATAGAGACAGCTGGAATCTCAGCTTTTTTACGTTTGCTTCTCCCCTGACCTCGTTGCTTGTCAACCTTGTTCAAACGTTTTTGAATCTGCTTAATGCGTATGCCCAATAAACGACGATCCGTTTCCAGCTGAGTTTCACCCGGCCCTCGAAGCCCAATCCCACCTTTTTGTCTTTCCAGGTGGGTCCAGCCTCGCACCAGTCGAGTTGATAAATGCTTTAATTGTGCCAGTTCAACCTGCAGTTTCCCTTCAAAGGTTTGTGCACGTTGAGCGAAAATATCCAGAATCAAACCATTTCTGTCGACCACCCGAACATTCAATGCCTGTTCCAGATTACGTTCCTGACTGGGGCTTAAAGGATGATTGAACAAGACAATATCGGCTTGATAAAATTCCAGCGCTTGCTTGATTTCATCAACTTTCCCTGATCCAACAAAATATTTGGGATCGGGTCGATAACGACTTCCTGTCACTGTATGCACTGGATCGGCACCTGCCGATCGCGCTAATTCTTTTAACTCTTCCAGGTCTTCTTGCCCGGCTTGCAAGGTCAAATGAACCAATATTGCCCGTTCACCGGCATCTGGTCTTTCAAACAAACTATACCTCTTTAATTACTCTCCTGACTGTTCATTGTCACGCGGTATTCTTACCTGTTTGGCAGGAACAATGGTGGAAATGGCGTGTTTATACACCATTTGACTGATGGTATTTTTCAACATGATGACATATTGATCGAAAGAATCAATCTTACCCTGCAGTTTAATGCCATTGACGAGAAAAATAAAAACGGGAACATGTTCTTTTCTGAGTGTGTTTAAAAAAACATCCTGCAAATTATGACTCTTTGACATCCACTTTCTCCTTATTATTATGAAATAAAAAACCTTTAAAGACGCACTGAACAAATCATCATGATTTGTAAAGTGGACCCCATTGTCCAGACAAATTATTAGAGAATTTAAGATAGAACCCTCATAACAGTCAGGCTCAATGGCTCTGGCCCATATTTTCACCCGGCGTCTGCTTGGCAGTGCCGGCATTATATTTATCCACGATTTTAGCGCCACCTCCCGTGGCGAATTGATAAACCCTGTCTGGCGTTTCATAGCCTAACGACTGATGCGGTCGTTCGCTGTTGTAAAAGGCAAAGTAGTCCGTCAACCCCGCTGACAGTGCTTGCAGGTTGCCGTATTGCTTCAAATAAACTTCTTCATATTTCACTGTGCGCCAGAGTCGTTCAACAAAGATATTGTCCAGGGCCCGTCCCCGGCCATCCATGCTGATGGTCACGCCATGCTGACTCAATACCCCGGTGAAGTCCGCGCTGGTGAACTGTGCGCCCTGGTCGGTATTAAATATCTCCGGTGTGCCATAGGTCTTGATGGCCTGCTCCAGACAATTTACGCAAAACGCGCTGTCCATGGTATTGGAAAGTTGCCATGCCAATACTTTTCGGCTGTACCAATCCATGATGGCCACCAGATAAACAAATCCTTGCGGCAGTCGGATATAGGTGATGTCGGTACTCCAAACCTGGTTGGGGCGTGTCACCTCGACGCCTCTTAACAGATAGGGATAGACTTTATGCTCAGGATGCGGCTTACTGGTGTTCGGACCCGGCGCCATGCCGACCAGCCCCAGTATGCGCATCAGCGGCTGAACCCGTTTGCGGTTGACCTGATGGTTAAGGCCGCGTAAATACTTTGTCATACGGCGTGAGCCATAAAAAGGATGCCGGGTATATTCTTCGTCGAGCAACCGCAACAGTTGCTGATCTTCAGCAGACACCGGCTGTTGTTGGCGTTTTTTCTGTTCATGGATTACTGAGCGGGTAACGTTCAATAACTGGCATTGCCGACTTAACGCCAACTCATCTTTTTGATCCACCCAGCTTTGACGCGTGATCATAGGCTGATCCCGGACTTTTTTTTAAGCCAATCCAGTTCCATATTCAACTGCCCGATTTTGGCGTACAGACGGTCCGGATTGTCTTGCGCCTTCACCGCTTTCGGCCCGCGTTTGCCTTCAAACAGGCTTCCCGCATTGGCCAACAGTTCCTTTTTCCATTGGCTTACCTGAGATGGATGGACTTCATTCTCTTGAGCAATCTCATTGATCGTTTTGATGTTCTTAACCGCTTCCAGCGCGATTTTGGCCTTTTGCGCCCCGCTAAAGGTTTTCCGTTTTTTTTCGCTCATTTTTTGTACCTCTTTTTTCAATAGTCATAGTTTAAACTATTGTCCGGATTACGGGGTCCACTATACGGTAAGACAAGACAAACTCCATGAAGTTCAGCAATTTTAGCCCAGAAAGCACGGCATTTATTCTGCTCATAACGCAATAAACTTGATTATTTTTTCGAATAACTGCGCTTGATCGCTGACGAAATCCTGCCCTTCGTGCAATTTTCTCAACCAGGTAAACTGACGCTTGGCGAGCTGCCTTGTCGCCACGATACCTTTTTCACGCATCACTTCATAATCGATTTCGCCCCGAAGATAAGACCACACTTGTCGATACCCCACCGCTCGAATCGCCGGCATACTTTCGTCCAGATCACCTCGTTCAAAAAGGCGCCTGACTTCATCCACTAGCCCTTCTTTTAACATATTCCCAAATCGCTTGGCAATCTTTTCATGTAGTACCTTCCGATCTGCGGGAACTAATTTAATATTTTTAATTTGATAGGGAATCTGGTTTTGCTGTTCTGTAAAAAAATCACTGATGGGACGGCCGCTGATTTCATACACCTCCAGCGCCCGTTGGATTCGCTGCGGATCATTGGGATGAATTCTTTTTGCAGCATCCGGGTCAATTTCCGCCAACCACTGATGCAAAAAATCCTTACCCTTTTCCTGCAACAAGTGATCCAGACGCCTGCGGATTTCCGGGTCTGCCGGCGGCAACTCTGCCAAGCCATTCAACAATGCATTGAAATACAACATCGTTCCGCCGACCAGAATTGGCAATCGGCCGCGCTGGCTGATTTCGGCCATTTTTTCCAGAGCCAGATGTCTAAACTGGCCTGTCGAAAAAGCTTCCGAAGGGTCAAGGATATCAATCAAATGATGGGGGACACCTTCTTGCTCTTGTAATGTAGGCTTGGCGGTACCAATATCCATCCCCCGATAAACCATAGCTGAATCCACGCTGATAATTTCGCCATCAAAACGTTTCGCCAATTGAATCGATAAAGCCGTTTTACCTGATGCCGTCGGACCCATGATAAATATGGCGCGCGGCTGTGCATTGATCGGCACTATTGACCCCGCATAAAAAACTTATCCAAATCTTTATGCGTCAATTCCACCCAGGTTGGCCTGCCGTGATTACACTGGCCGATTCTGTCTGTTTTTTCCATTTCCCGCAGCAAAGCATTCATCTCCTCTATGGTCAGTTTCCGCCTGGCCCTGACAGCACCATGACAGGCCATCGTTGCCAAAATTTCATTACTTTTTTCTGTCACCCGTTCTGTCATGCCATATTCAGCCAAATCCGCCAACAAGTCTTTGACTAACATTTCCACATCGGTTTTCGCCAACAAACTGGGCGTGGCTCGCAACACAATCGTTTCTGGCCCTGACCGATTCAAGGAAAACCCCAGGCGGCTAAAAAAATCCTGCTGTTCTTCCACCCAATCCGCCTCTTTGGCGCTGACCTGAATTTTCAACGGCAGCAATAAGGGCTGCATAGGCACCGCTTGCTGGTGATATTGTTTTTTTAGTTTTTCGTACAATATCCGCTCATGTGCGGCATGGGCATCGACTAAAATAATGCCTTGTTCAGTCTCGGACAAAATATAAATCTGGTGGATATGAGCCAATGCAAAACCAAGCGGCGGTACTGTTTTTTCATCAACCTCCTGCGATGGATTGGGGCTTGTATCCGCATCATCATTTTTCGGATACAACGCGGTATAAGCCTGAACCTCTTCAGCCACACTCAATGGCAAGGCGGATTGTTTCGGTGAGGCGGAAACGGATTGATAAGATTTAGCTGGTGTGTCTGCTGCCGGGAGACGATAATTCTGAGCAGTATCAGGCTGTTCGACTTCGTTGATGGTATTGTTCTGCCCGGGACGCTGAGAAGCCAATGAGCGGTGCAAGGCGCTGAATAAAAAATCATGCACCAGCCGGCCTTCTCGAAAACGCACCTCCAGTTTGGCCGGATGTGCGTTTACATCGACCAGCTTAGGCTCAAGCGTTAAATACAATACAAAAACTGGATGTCGGCCATGATATAACACATCCTGATAAGCCTGACGCACGGCATGGCCGACCAGCTTGTCACGAATCAAGCGATCGTTGACATAGAAATACTGCATATCCGCCTGACTACGTGAAAACGTTGGCAACCCCACCCAGCCTTTAAGGCTCAAACCAGAGGCCGCAAAATCAATTGGGATCGAATTCTCGATGAAAGCCGAACCACATATTGCAGCCACCCGTTTTTCCTGCAGCTCAGAACTTCTGGCAGGACTGAAATTAAAAATTTCACGCTGATTATGGACTAATTTAAAGCCTGTTTCGAAATGACTGAGCGCCATTTTCTTGATCAGATTTTCAATATGGGAAAATTCGGTTTTCTCGGTTTTTAGAAACTTGCGCCTGGCTGGTGTGTTATAAAACAAGTCACGAACTTCGACTGTCGTGCCTGTTGGGTGAGGATCAGGCTGTGGATCAAAGTTTTTTTCCGTACCATCGGCGCTGACTTTCCAGGCGCATTCAGCTTCCTGGGTTCTGGAAATCAATGTCAAGCGGGAAACAGAGCTAATACTGGGCAAAGCCTCCCCTCTAAATCCCATACTACTGATATTTTCCAGATCCTGGAGGGTGGAAATTTTACTGGTGGCGTGACGGGACAAAGCCAGAGGTAAATCTTCCTTGTCGATGCCGCAACCATTATCCCTGACACGAATCAGCCGAACACCACCTTGTTCGATTTCAATCTCGACCCTGTCAGCGCCGGCATCAAAACAGTTTTCCACCAACTCTTTGACAACTGACGCAGGTCTTTCAACAACCTCGCCAGCCGCGATCTGATTGACAAGTTGTGTTGGTAACGGGTGAATTCGCATGAGTGATCCAGCAAAATTGGCTTATTTTACTGGAATATGGTGTAGATTTCACCTGCAAGGGAATCGCTGATTTAGTCACGATTCTTTGCGGCGCAAGGATGCGCCTCCAAAATCGATGGCGACAAGCCATTGATTTTGTGAGCAAAGCGGAAATCGTTGTCCGTTTTGCGGGCGCTGACAAATCAAGGATGATTTGTTCAGCGTTTCCCAAGGTAAGCGATCAGGATGTTGGAATTTTCAACACCTGTCCAACGCGAATAACATTGCCCGCCAGCGAATTGGCCGCCTTGATGGCTTTCATGCTGACGCCATAGTGCTGAGCGATACCGGATAAGGTCTCTCCCCGTGTAATGACATGTTTGGCATGCTCGCTGTATAACGATGCCATTAAGGTATCACCCGGTGCATATCGCTTGAAGTAATCGAAAATACCTTTAAAAATTGCCTTGGCAATTCTCTGCTGATGTTTTTGGTTTTTGAGCTTTTGTTCTTCTGTAGGATTGGAAATAAAAGCCGTTTCTACCAGAATTGACGGAATATCCGGTGATTTCAACACGACAAAACCGGCCTTTTGCACGATACGTTTATGCAAATGCCCCACTGGGCGCAACTGCTTTAACACATTGGCCGCCACTTTTCGGCTGGCTTCCTTGGTAGCCGTCTGAGATAAATCCAGCAATACTGATGCCAGAGTTGAATCCATTTCATCCAAGCTGACGCCACCGACCAGATCGGCGTCATTTTCATGCTTGACCAGCCACCGCGCCGCTTCACTGGAAGCGCCACGCCGAGACAAAGTAAACACAGAAGCGCCCCGAACCTTGCGATTTTTAAAGGCATCTGCATGAATGGAGACAAACAGATCCGCTTTGGCTTTGCGGGCAATTTCCATGCGTTTGCGTAAATTGATGTAATAATCCCCTTTACGCACCAATACCGCTTTCATTCCAGCCTGACGATTAATCATTCGCGCCAGTTTTTTGGCAATATCCAGCACCACCTTTTTCTCCCGGGTGCCATGCGCGCCTCTTGCCCCGGGATCATCTCCACCATGCCCGGCATCAACGGCCACGATAATATCGCGTTTTTTATTTTTGATAGTTTTGGTAATCTGCGTTTTAGGCCGCATGACCTGATGAGAGCTTTTTGGGTTTTTCTGATAAAGATCTACAACCAAGCGATGCCCATATTGCTTACGCGGCTTCAGAACAAAGCTTTTCGGCTCAACCGGTTGCTTCAGATCGACCACTACCCGCAAATCGGTTTTATTACGTGGTGCACTACGAACTCGTGAGAAAAAAGGGTTATCAGCCGCAGGTTGTTTGAATTTTTTATTGATTTTGGCGCGATGAATATCGATGACCAGTCGGGATGGATTTTTCAATAAAAAAACCTGATGCGAGGGCGAATCTGATACATCAAACACCATTCGCGTATGATCAGGCGCTGTCCAATAGCGTAATGATTTAACATGGACTTGGCCTGCATAAGCGCTTTCAATCCACCCTAGCAATAAAGTCAACAGAAAAACTTTCCAAACCCCGGACATGGCGTCACCTTTAACAATCAAAGACTTACTTAATTCAAACTTAAGCACTTTGATTAGATTATAGCACTATGTCTTTGTTTTTCCAGTTTAATAAAAGCTTATTTTTAAGGATTTCAGTACGACTATGAATCTCGGCCTGACGTTGATTACCCAGAATATTCAAATGAACCTGCAAATCAGCCTCGGGTAAAAAGCCCTGCCCCATTTGCGGCCATTCCACCAGACACAAACTATTCCCCGCCAAATAGTCATCCATGCCGATCCATTCAAGCTCCTCAGGGTCATGCAACCGATAAAGATCAAAATGGTAAATATTTTTTTCCGCCAGAAGATATTCTTCCACTAATGTATAAGTCGGACTTTTGACTGTTCCGGTATATCCGGCCTCCCTCAACAGCCCCCGCACCAGGGTAGTTTTGCCAGCTCCCAAATCACCCTGTAAAAAAACCAGCCCGAACTCATCTCTGATATGCCATAAAGCGGCCCCTAACTGTTCGGTTTGTTGCGGATTGGATAATGAAATCACAGTCAATTGACTAACTTCCTGATAAATGGAAACAAATCACTGGCCAACAAGCCACGCTCGCCAAACTCGGCCGCCGCCAGATCGGCCGCCTTGCCATGCCAGTAAACGGCGTTTTCTGCAGCTTCTACCAATGGCAGTCCTTGGGCTGCCAGTGCACCGATAAAACCGGCCAGCACATCCCCCATGCCGCCACAGGCCATGCCAGGATTGCCGGTGGAATTAACGGCCATCCCATATTCACTGGCAACCAGACTGCCCGCACCTTTCAATACACAAACACCGGCATAGCGATGACGCAGATGCGTAACTGCCTCAAACCGGTTTTGCTGAATAGTCCTTGTATCTGTCGCCAATAATCGCGCTGCCTCACCCGGGTGCGGCGTCAACACCCAGTTTGTTCGTTGTACAGGGTTTTTAGCCAATAGATTCAAACCATCGGCATCGACAATTAACGGTAGCTCACAAATCAATGTCTGTCGTAACATCATTTCCGCCCATGGGCTTCGCCCCAGTCCCGGGCCTATAACAACAACCGTGGCCTTATCCAGCAGACTTTGTAAAGTTTGCGGGTCTTCCACCGCATGGCTCATAATCTCGAAACGACCAAGATTCAATAAATGGCTGTGGTTGGCGCGGCTTGCTATCGATACCAGGCCCGCTCCGGCACGTAGCGCGGCTTCGGCAGCCAGGCGTATCGCACCACTAAAACCGCAATCACCACCAATCAATAAAACATGGCCATTAATGCCTTTATGACTGCCCCGGGGGCGTTCTGGCAATGAAGCAGGCTTTATCAATCGCGCCACAGCGTTGACTTTTTGATAAACCGCTTCTGGAATATTAAGGGAAGAAAATTTCAGTTTGCCGCAATGTTCAACCGCATCGCCTGTCAACAAGCCTTGTTTCAAGCCGATAAAACTGACGGTAACATCGGCTTTGACGGCAACGCCCATGACACAGCCGCTATCACCATGAATACCAGAAGGGATATCGACCGCAATAACTGGACTGTCAGACTGATTGATGTGTTCAATGGCTGATGCAAAATCACCTGTCAATGGCCGGTCCAGCCCGGTGCCAAACAAAGCATCGACAATGACTGTATTTTTCAGCTTAAGTCCAGGATCGAAGCGAAAAACTTGTCCTCCCGCCGCAATATAATCAAGATAGGCGGTTTTAGCATCGCCTTTCAGCCGCTCTGGCTCCACCAACGTGTAAACATCAACAGCAAATCCTTCCGCCATCGCCAGCCGAGCAACCACATAACCATCTCCAGCATTGTTCCCCGCTCCCGAAAAAACACTCACATGCCTGCTTTCGGGCCAGTTTTGACGCAGTTGTTCAAATACGGCCAAGCCCGCTCTGCGCATCAATTCAATGCCCGCTATACCGGGCTGCTGAATGGCGATTCTGTCCAATTCCCGCGTTTGTGCAACTGAATACAAGTCAGCGGGCAATATCTGTTCAGTATTTTTTTGTTCCATTAAAAAAGTTCGATTGATCCTGTTGGTTTTTTCCAGCAAACTGTAAAAATTATGCAAAAGACAATCTGGCGTTGTCACTTCCTGAGTGAAACCCGTTTAGCATTAAGAATGCTGGAATTGTTTTTCATCCAAGCTGTTCTTTTCTGAATAAATGATTACTGACAAACCCTCTCTTTTTGTCCCGGTTTAAACAGGCTTATAGAAGTACCGAGTAAATCATGCCTGGTATGCCAACACTTTCCTACGCCAAAACCATCAGACGAACCTATTCCCAGTTTATTGTCTCAGCATTGTTATTTTTTAACTGCGCCAAATAATGTTTATGTTGGGTCAATTCTTCTTCTGAGCAGTGGACTATTTTTAAAGCCGGCCTTTCCTTATGCAATCTGACAATTTTTTCCGACCCGGCCGACTCAAACACGTCATCTTCTTCCAAGAGTGACGCCTGGCCACCGGTCATCAGCAAATAAACATCCGCCAGGATTTCGGCATCCAGCAAAGCGCCGTGTAAATCCCGATGGCTGTTGTCTATACCATAGCGCTTACATAGCGCATCCAGAGAATTTCTCGCCCCGGGATGTTTTTTACGGGCGAACAGCAGTGTATCAAAAACTGTGCATAAGTTCTCTATACGCCGTGCTTCATTGGCAAGCAATGATAATTCATGGTCCATGAAGCCAACATCGAATGGCGCATTGTGAATAATCAACTCGGCTCCCTGAATAAAGCCGACAAAGTCATCAACTATCTCAGCAAATTTAGGTTTTTCCTTTAAAAAATCATTGCTGATGCCATGAACAGCCAGGGCTTCTTCTTCAACCTCCCGTTCCGGATTGATATAAACATGAAAATGATTTTGCGTTAAACGCCGGTTGATCAGTTCAACACAGCCAATTTCAATAATCTGGTGTCCTTCTTTTGGACTCAAACCAGTTGTCTCGGTGTCTAATACAATTTGCCTGTTATGTTTTTTCATCAATTATCCGTGCCTGTTGTTTGATTTTATCCAGCAAGGCCGAATATTCCTTTGAGTGATAGGGCGCATAATTCAAGTTTTTAAACAGGTGACTCAACTGCATAAAAAATTGTCTTGCCGCCTTCCGGCTTTCAAAATCAAAATCCCGCTCGATGATATGACTGAGTAGTCTGAAGTCTTCATGCTGCCTTTCCAATGGTACAGCCACATCTACCGGATCAAAAGCATCTTGCTGTAAATAAACTAAATCGATAAATTCGGCTTTTAGATATATCACATAATCTTCTAATGTTATACCTTCTTCACCGGCTATCTGGATCATCTGCAACACTTCATCCCCCTGCTTCAGCAGCTTTATCGCTTGTTGAACTTTTCTTGTCCATTCAGCTTCCATAGAAGTTACGCATTGACAGGCAATGTTAAACTATGGGTTTAAAAAATCCCAAAGTCAATGCAAGGCAAACCTTGATAAGAGAAATAACACGCCCCTCAACAGCCTGCTGTACATTACCCATGTATATTGGTTTTTTATTAAGTGAGCCGAAACAAGCTGGTTGTCGACGATTAGGAGAAGTCATGTCAATATCACATGATAGCGTAAATCGATTTCTAAATCGGGAGCATTACACTGGGCGAGATTTATACAATGAAGCCAGCGCAAGCCTGAATTTAAAGGGCGGAACCTTGAGTGTTGACGATAGTGTTCTTGATAAACCTTATAGCCAATATATGGCATATGTCAGTTATTTTTGGTCGGGAAAACATCATAGAGCAGTCAAGGGAATCAATCTTGTCACGTTGTACTACACAGACATTCAAGGAAAACACCAACCACTGAATTTCCGGGTGGTCGATAAGGCGGAAGGAAAGACAAAAAATGACTATTTTCAAGACATGCTGACCGAAGTATTAGCTTGGGGACTGGAACCTGGTTTTATAACAGGAGATAGCTGGTACAGTTGCGTGGATAATCTTAAATTGACAAGAAATCATCAGACAGGATTATTCTTTGCAGTGGAAGGTAATCGATTAGTCTCTGTTGAAAAAGGTTCATGGGTTCAAGTCAGGCAATTAGAAATCCCGGAAGACGGCTTAATGGTTTGGCTCAAAAATTTTGGGTATGTGAAATTATTTCGGACGACCTTGAAAGAACAAGTTCGCCATTACATAAGTTCACTACCTGATGAAGAAAAAACCGCTGTTTTTGACAAGAAAGCATTTACCGAACAACATGATAGGCATTGGCAGATTGAGCAATATCATCGGGCAATAAAGCAGGTGTGTAATATTGAGCGGTTCCAGGTTCGCAATAAAAGAGCAATAAATAATCATATTTTTTCTGCAATTTGTGGCTTTGTTCAATTACAAAAATTGAGCTTTGCAGACGTGATTAATAATTGCTATAGCGTACAGCGGAATTTATTCAACGATGTTATGGCTTCGTTTATCGACACCTTTATGCCAAATATGAATCATTTAAACCCAAAATTTCGATCTGTTGTCAATGCGTAACTTCTATTCCAGATTCTGTTCATACCATTCTTGCAATTGAAGCAGATAGCGTGACCAGGAAATCAGCGGATCGATAGCGGGATAAAAATGTTTATAGGCCCGGTCGGCACTTAAACCTAAAAAAGTTTTGACAGTACTCAAGGTGGCTTGCGTGACAGGCTCTTCAAAATTCCCCCCGGCGGGAGATACCGTACCAATCATGGTCAGGCTACCCGTGCCTTGTTGTGGCATCTCAATAACACCGGCCCGCTCATACACCGATTTAATGGCCGAATCCAGATAAGCTGGAAAAGCTTCTTCTCCCGGGATTTCTTCCAGCCGCCCCGAGGTTTCCCGCATTGCCTGCGCCCAGCGAGATGTCGAATCGGCAATCAATAAAACATCAAGCCCCATTTGCCGGTAATATTCCCCCATGGTAATGCCGGTATAAATTGATGCTTCTCTTGCCGCCACCGGCATGGAAGAGGTATTACAGATAATGATGGTGCGATCCATCAATGAGCCCGACCCTTTAGGGTCCTTTAGCTGGGGAAAGGTATGGATCGTTTCAACCACCTCACCAGCCCTCTCTCCACACGCCACCACGATGACAATATCGACATCGGAATTTTTTGCCAACAGATTTTGCAATACCGTCTTACCCGCTCCAAATGGCCCAGGGATGCAACCAGTACCGCCACGAGCAATGGGAAAAAAAGTATCGATCAGGCGTAACTGGGTAATCAATGGTTCCACTGGATATTTCCGTTGCGCCAGGTTATTTTTAAGTAACTGTCTGGGTAATGGTGTTCTAACCGGCCATTCCTGCTTCAATGTAATATTTTCGATTTTCCCATTAGCCCACTTAATCTGGGCAACCGATTCATCGACAGTGACGTTTCCTTCCTGAATCCAGCAAACTTCCACCTCACCGATCAAGTTGAGCGGCAACATGATTTTATGCTGGAATTGATTTTCGACCACCGAACCTATGACCGCACCAGCCTTTAGCCTGTCACCACTGTGTACCGACGGCGTAAACGCCCATTTTTTACGCTTATCCAATGCCGAAACATCAATGCCTTTGGGGAGAAAAAAACCATATTGTCCGGCAATGACATCCAAGGGGTTTTGTAAACCATCATAAACCTGTCCCAACAACCCTGGCCCCAGTTCAACCGAAAGCATTTCGCCACTTTGTACCACAGCATCTCCAATCGCCACCCCCGTGGTACTTTCATAAACCTGTGCATCGGCGGTATCACCCTTGATACGAAGAACTTCCGCTTTGAGATAAGGTTGATAAGACAAACCCTCGTTATGTTTGGGTAAAATATATACCACTTCATTTTTCATCAAGCCTTGAGGTGATGCATCCAATACCTGGATGGAAACAATATCATCCTGTACGGCAATAACATGAGCGGAAGCAGTCTGTTCCTTATGCATCACACAACCTCTTCAACCCGTTGTTGCAAAATCTCCATAAAGCGTTGACGAGCCTTTTGCCCTTCATATTGACTCAAGCGATGCCTCACCTCCCAACGCAAAACATAAATGACTACCGCTTCAAAATCAAAATAATGCCCTTGGCTTTGTCTTTCATAATGTTGCCAGGCGAGTTCCAATAAATATTGCTCGAGTTGCCAATAATGTTTCTGCTCGATCAGGTGATTGATCTCAACCAACCAGGGAAAGCGATAACGCAAACCAAAATCGGCCTGTTGCCAATTTCTCAGAATGTCTTGCCTAAATGCCGTCAACACCAGATTCCTGGCGCTTATCGCTCGTTCAGGCTGATAATGTTTATAGCGCACGGCAGCCACCAGTGTTCTTAATTCCAATCGCCAGGCAAGCCGTTTGTTCAATTGAAAAACCGACACAAGAGCTTGTCTGGTGCTGAACAAATCCGCTTCATGCGGTGTCAAGCTGGCCATCAATAAGGTATAGCGATTTTTGGCCAGATTCATTTAACTATCCCTTGCAACAAGGCACGAAAGCGCGGTTGTAAATGCGCCAACAATAAATCGCTGACCGTTTCATCGGTAAAATCAATACGTATTTTTTCATCCAGTAATTGAATGATAATGCCCTTGTCAAGATTAGGATCAACGTTAATCGTTACACCTTTTCGCAGCATTTTTTCCGCAATACCCGATGTCAGTTTCGATAACACTCCCTGCGCCAGCTCTTCAGGATATTGTTTTAATTCTTCAATACCCATCACCGTTTCGGGCAAATAAATTTCTACTGCCTGACGTTCATCCAAAGCCATGCTCTGCCGCACGGTCCCGGCCAATTCGATGATCAGACGCACTAACAGCTCTTCATCCCCCATTTTCTGGCTGACAGTTCGCGCCACTTCCTGACTGAAACTGTTCAATAAGGTATCGCTCAGTTTTATCACCGCATCTCTTGTCGCCAGTTTCAGCGCATCCTCACCAGCCTGGCGGATAGCTCGACTTTGTTGATGTGTTTCATTAAGGATTTTTTCTGCCTCCAATTGTGCCTGCTGAACGATCATATCTGCACGCTTTTCGGCCTGTTCAATAATCTCCCTGGCTTGCTTTTCGCCAGCTTCAACGCCTTCCTGACGGAGCCGTTCGATGAGTTGCTCGACACCGGATGATACCGGTGTTTTATCAGACTTTTTCATAACTCACTCAGTGGAATTCCGGCGCTGATGACCAAGGCGAAAATGAATGCGAACACGGCAAAGCCCTCGACAATTGCCGCTGGCGCAATCGACAAACCAAAAATCTCAGGCTTTGCTTTCGCTGCGGTAATAGCCGATGCACAGCATTGTCCCTGGTAGATTGCACTAATCATCAAAGCCAGCCCTGATAACACGCCAATAGCGAAAATACCGGCGGCATTGTCGATCGTAATCGACCTTTCCAGAGTAAACATGATGACAATACCGTAAATAACCTGTGAGGAAGGCATGGCGGAAACACCAATCAAGCGGCCATGCCCTGTTTCCGAATCCAATATGGCGCCGATTGCCGCCTGACCGGCGGTTGCACAACCGATGATACTGCCAATTGCACCTAACGCCATTGGCGCATACAGTCCAGTCCAGCCCAATAAAACAATAATAAATTCAACCATGACCTATTTCCTCACGACAAGCAAAGGCATTAAACGGGTAACCCTCATCAGACTAACTCCAATGAAAGAATTCAATAAAATTAAGCCGTAACCCATGAACCACCCCACTCATCAAACACAGCATCAGATTCAATAAATGCCCAACCAGAATTATCAGCAAACTCAAAAAAAGCCCCATGCCGGGCAACGAATGATAAACATCTTGTGCCAGTTGATTAAAAGTCAGAGCTAATGAAGCGCTGGCCAACCCTAGGGCAAACAACCGTAAATAGCTCAGCGCATCACCAAAAATACGAGAAATTCCAGCCAGGCTTTTCAAACTATCCAGCAGCCACAGGCAATATCTTTACCTTGTCGAAGCTGACGTGAACTACTGAATAAAAAAATCAATAACGCAGCCAACCCCAGTCCAATATAACTGAACAGCAGTAATTGTTGATCCTTTCCTTCCCAATTCAACCAAGTCAGATAGCCAGAACCCGCCATTATCATCCAGCCGATTGACGCCAAAGCAGTCAATCGACCTCGCTGCTGCCAGGCGCGGATGCCATTTGCCATCATCAAGTGCAACACTCCTACTCCTATCGACAAGCGAATCATTTGTTCAAAATCCGACAAATCCACTATCGCCAACCTGGCTAAAAATTACTCCGGCGGGATGGGAATGGCAAAATAACTCCCAGTCAGCATACCCCAGAGCACTGAACAGAGATAACCAATGCACTTGCCAGGTTTCTCATTCGGCGTCCTTTCTCAGAATTCCCCAATGTTTTCCACTTAAACAGCAAAATCAGCCCTAACAATGAGGCGTACCCCGCATCTGACAAAATCATGGCGAAAAAAAGTGCGAAGGAGAAAAAAAACACCGCTGACGGATCCCATTCCCGATAACCGGGTACTTGATAAAAACGAATCAAATCTTCGCCGGCAGCGACCAGTTCGGGATTTTTCAGCAAAGTTGGAGGTTTATCCTGATGTTCCGGTTGTTCAAACAAAACCGCCAGTTGTCTTTTATTGGCGAAATCAATAAACTGCTGCTCAGCCGTGACTGGAAGCCAGGCTTGTAAAACAAATAACGCCTCATCATCCAGTGTCAATAACACGGCCTGATCAAGATCCAACTGATCCTGATAACGTAGTAAGCTCAGTGATATCAGCGTGATCCAGCGGGTCAACGATTCCCGTTGTGCTTGTAAATCTTCTAATTGCAGGGTAATTTCCAACTCTTGCCTTCTCAGTACCGATAAAGGAACAGATCCAGTATGGGAACGAGGCACAGGCATGGAACGGGGAGGTGGCTCTTGTTTTGACAGTACCACGACATAACAGAAAATATTGTCTTCATGGACGACTTGCCAAATCAATTCATAAGATATTTTCTGCAGCAAATGCCGGGGTAGCTGATAAAACCAGAAACGAAAACCAGCCAGTTTTTCAATGGGAAGGAAACAAAAATCCCCCCATGGCTCCAATTGCTTGATTTTTTGCTGAATACTTTCACGTTGCTCAGTAAGCTGGCGCACTTGTTCACGAATAGTGAGTACCCGGCTGACCACCTGTTCGAGATTAAAATTTTCTTCGTAATCCAGTTGAGGCCGTTTACGCGGACATTGATTCAGATATTTCAATGCCGCCAGCACATCAGCATGTTGTTGTGGTGCTGTCTGCTGTTTTTTCTTGTTTTGCGGATTACATTCTATTAAATGGACCTTGCCGAGTTTCTGCAACTGCGCCAACACCTCAGTTTTTTCTTTTTCAAGCCCACTGAGTGTCATTTTTTTTAACTGAACAATCGCCATTATCCAGCCCTTTTTTGTTTGGTTATTTTCGAGCGAATAACCGCTGCCCGCTCATTATCCGACAAATAAATGCGTATTTTTCGAATATGCCCAATGGCCTTGGGAATTAACACTTTTTCAAACAGATTGACCCGCTGAGTGACTTTTTTTAAAGCCTGATCCAACTTCTTAAGACGTTGCGTCTCTATCGCCATCTGAAGTTTTATTATTATGACTTGCTGCATTTTATCGACATAGCCATCCACCCAATGTGGCTTGCAAAAATAAGAATAATGAATGCTTTTGAAGGTAACCCATGAAAAAACAGGAAGGCTAACTCCTACGATATTTTCTTCAGTAGTTTCAAATTGCTGTACTTTAACCAGCTCCTCCACGGCAATATTCTTGTTTGCCAGCATCAACAATTCTTCCTCTACCCAGTGCAATTCCTGTTGCAGAGAATTTTGCAATTGTGCCAACTCCTTCTTTTCCCTGGCTAGTTCTTGCAATAACTGCTTCCGTTTTAGATCTAGTGACGGTAAAAACTGACGATAACGCTTTAACAACCCCATTTGCTGATGCAACGAAGCCTTGTTATAGGTTAGTCGCACCATCTCAATCTCCAGCAAGCATTTTTTGCTTGGGAAAATACTTGTCGATCAAGGATTGTTTCATCAGCAACTCATCCGCCGCAAAACATTCCGCCAATGTTCGCCAACACTCATCCAGTGCCTGTTCCAATGGCATGGAAACATTGATATCCATAAATCGTCGGCGAAATAATTCACCAAATTTCAATAATTTTTGATCAAAATCCGATAATTCAAAAGCCATTGCCTTTTTTTGCTCCGCCTCATTCGCCGCAGAATACAAGCGGATCATTTCATTCATGATCTGGCCGTGGTCTTCCCGGGTGACTTTGCCAATCACATGCTGTTTCAAACGCGACAGAGAACCGAATGGATCGATCATTTGATCATGCAGATAGAACTGCCCTTCGGTAATATAGCCAGTATTATCTGGTACCGGATGGGTAATATCATTGCCGGCATTGTCGTCACAGTCAAAATCGTGACCGATCCTGCCCCCTGATAATCACAGGCTTTTTCGTAACGCTTGGCGAGCTGAGAATACAGGTCGCCCATATAGCCCCGATTAGATGGTATATGCTCCATGGCGATACCAACCTCTTTCATCGCATCGGCATAAGCCAGCATATCGGTCATTAACACCAACACCCTTTTGCCTTCTTCGACTGCAAATCGTTCCGCTACCGTTAGCGCCATATCTGGAACCAGCAGCCTTTCAACTATGAGGTCAGAAGCCAAGTTGACAAACATGACGGTGCGAGCGAACACCCCGGCCTGTTCAAACTGGTCGAGAAAAAAATAATAATCGTCGTAAATCAACCCCAAACCAGCAAACACGACGATATCGGCATCGGCCTGTATGGCGATCCGGGCTAGAAAAGGGTTGTAAGGCTCGCCAGAAACGCTAAATGTCAACCAACCTGTCGTACCCTAATCCCCAGATAGAAAGCTCTAAAAATGGAAAGAGCCCTGGTTGTATAATGGTTTGCGACGAAACAATCCATCACCCAATGGGTGCACCTGAGGCTTATGAACATCTTACCGTATAAACTGAGCAAAACAAACGATCAACTGACCTCGCGCGCCGGTTTACTCACCATCGCGCACTTGATGCAATCGCTGCAGCTGGGTGAACATATTGATCAGGTATAGAAGTTACGCATTGACAGGCAATGTTAAACTATGGGTTTAAAAAATCCCAAAGTCAATGCAAGGCAAACCTTGATAAGAGAAATAACACGCCCCTCAACAGCCTGCTGTACATTACCCATGTATATTGGTTTTTTATTAAGTGAGCCGAAACAAGCTAGTTGTCGACGATTAGGAGAAGTCATGTCAATATCACATGATAGCGTAAATCGATTTCTAAATCGGGAGCATTACACTGGGCGAGATTTATACAATGAAGCCAGCGCAAGCCTGAATTTAAAGGGCGGAACCTCTGTACATGACAAAAATTAGCTTATGACAATTGAGCCTCATGTATTCCAGTGACAAAAGGTATGGGTTGCAAAAGAGCAATCACTTTTCTAATCATCCTTTTTGATTGAGATAAGACATTAAACAACGTTGAGCGGATACAATCTAATCCATATCGAAACAGGCTTTGCGCGAGCCGCTGATGTGTTTTGGTTTTTATTGGTAACTCGCAATCATGTTTCCATTCGCCTGCTTTATGTGACCAACAGAAAGCAATAACGGGAAGTACTAACAATTTTTTGATCCGAAGATAACCGACTACACGCGTTTCCTCAAGTTTGAATCCCCGTCCTTTTAAACAGCCGAAAAGCGTTTCGATTTCCCAACGCAAGCCATAAATTTTAATCGCATCAGGGTTCAAATGCTGACAGACGATGATTAATAACTCACCATCACTCAGCCGTAACCCACTGAGATAAATTGAACAATTTCCCAAATAGCGCGCTGTTGAGAGGTGTCGTGTGCTACCCGGCTTAAGCCCATAAAACAAACGCTCTACGCGTATTCGCTGGCCTTGGGCATTGGTTGTCCAGGCGTTGTTGCGAATACGGATATAAAAGGGAATCTCTTGCTCAAACAACCAGCCCATCCATTCGTCTCCAATAAACTCCCGATCAGCCAAAAGACCTTTGATGTGATGTCGGCCAAACTGCGCAATAAAGCGTTTCATCAGCGCTATACGTTCCTTCGTATTAGAGTTGCCCCGCTTGTTTAAAGACAACCAATACACAGGAATGGCGGCACCCCGATAAACCACGGCAAGCACCAGCAGATTAATATTGGTTTTACCCCACTTCCAATTCGTCCTGTCTAACGTCAGATAGTAATCCTGATCAGTGAAACCAAACAGTTTCATGATGAAATGAGCGACTTCATTGTAATCCAGCCAATGGTCACTGAAAAATCGTTGCATCCGTCGATATCGTGAGGAAATTTTTGCCCGACGGGGAAAGAATACGGCGAGCTGGGCCAGATTGACCGTGCTAACTGCCATCAAAGCAATTAACATACCCACAAAACAAACGATTCTTGCCTTGTTCCATTGAAAGTGCTCAGTTAATATGACGGTCAGCTCGTTGATTTGTAATGTCCCGTTATTCATATTCGCTAAAACAAAATGCGGTATTTAATTACATTTCAACGAGCTACGCCAGCTTTTAATATTTTTTGTCATGTACAGAGGGGCGGAACCTTGAGTGTTGACGATAGTGTTCTTGATAAACCTTATAGCCAATATATGGCATTTGTCAGTTATTTTTGGTCGGGAAAACATCATAGAGCAGTCAAGGGAATCAATCTTGTCACGTTGTACTACACAGACATTCAAGGAAAACACCAACCACTGAATTTCCGGGTGGTCGATAAGGCGGAAGGAAAGACAAAAAATGACTATTTTCAAGACATGCTGACCGAAGTATTAGCTTGGGGACTAGAACCTGGTTTTGTAACAGGAGATAGCTGGTACAGTTGCGGGGATAATCTTAAATTGATAAGAAATCATCAGACAGGATTATTCTTTGCAGTGGAAGGTAATCGATTAGTCTCTGTTGAAAAAGGTTCATGGGTTCAAGTCAGGCAATTAGAAATCCCGGAAGACGGCTTAATGGTTTGGCTCAAAAATTTTGGGTATGTGAAATTATTTCGGACGACCTTGAAAGAACAAGTTCGCCATTACATAAGTTCACTACCTGATGAAGAAAAAACCGCTGTTTTTGACAAGAAAGCATTTACCGAACAACATGATAGGCATTGGCAGATTGAGCAATATCATCGGGCAATAAAGCAGGTGTGTAATATTGAGCGGTTCCAGGTTCGCAATAAAAGAGCAATAAATAATCATATTTTTTCTGCAATTTGTGGCTTTGTTCAATTACAAAAATTGAGCTTTGCAGACGTGATTAATAATTGCTATAGCGTACAGCGGAATTTATTCAACGATGTTATGGCTTCGTTTATCGACACCTTTATGCCAAATATGAATCATTTAATCCCAAAATTTCGATCTGTTGTCAATGCGTAACTTCTAAGGTATTCCCACTGCCCAAAAGCAATCGGGGAATCAAGCCATCGGCTTATCTTGAAACTCTGATTCTGATGCAGCATGAGGGCAGTTTTCACCTGGATGATGTGCGTCACCTCCATGACGAAAGCGCGTTGCTTTCGGTGTTGGGGATGAAACAAATGCCAAGGTCCAGTGCGCTGGGCGATTGGTTGCGATGCATGGGGCGCCAGTCAATCGCTTTCAGCGGCTGGAAAGCGGTGAACCGGCGCATTTTGGCAGCCGCTTTGCAGCGTAAAAAAAGCATTACGCTGGATATTGATGCCACCGAAATCATCGCCAATAAGCGTGGGGCGCAATGGACCTATAAGAAAAACCGCGGTTATATGCCAATGGTCGGCCATATCGCTGAGACCGGTCAGGTTGTGGCGTGCGATTTCAGGGCGGGTAATGATTCGCCAGCGAAAGAAAACCTGGAATTCATCCAACATTGCCAAGACAGTTTGCCGAAAGGTGTTCATATTAAAAAACTACGCATCGATGCGGCAGGCTATCAACAAAAAATTATCGAATACGTCGACCAACAGCCCATTCAATACGGCATTCGGGCAAAAATGAGCCGGGCGGTTAAAGAACACATTGAACAGTTGAGCGAAACCAATTGGCGGCCCATGATTCACCGCAATGGCGAGGTTAGCCAAAGCCGGCAAACGTATCGCATGCTGCATTGTATCGGCGATTATGATCAGCCGTTTACCCTGGTCATTCAGCGAATCCCCCTGAAAGGTCTGGCCTCACTGGACCTGGATGATGCGGATGGTCAGGAACAACTGGAAGACAGTCGCTACATATATCGCGCCATCGCCACCAATCGGGATGATCTGTCAGACAGCGACATCATCCACTGGTACAACCAGCGCGGCGAAGACAGTGAAAACCGCATCAAGGAACTGAAACACGACTTTGGTGGCGACACGCTGCCTTGTACAGATTTTGACGCGAATGCACTTTATTTTCATATCTGCGCACTCTCCTACAACCTGTTTGCGCTGATGCGGCAACTCTTGCCGGAAAAGTTGGCGCACCATCGCGCTATCACTCTGCGCTGGCGTCTTTATGGCATCGCCGCCAAAATCACCCGAACCGCGCGTCAACTGATCATCAAGGTCAAAGACTGCCATCGACGCCTGTTTGAGCAGGTACTGACTGCACTTGGGTCGACAGAATCACCGCCGATATAGAACATAAACAATAATAAACAGCATTCACGCACGTCGTCCCCAGGACAGGTGCGCTTTTAATCCAGCGCATTCGCCGAAAATAGCGAATTCGGCTGCGATAACACGAGGATTTGACGAAAATTGAACGAATAATCGTTGCAAACATCCCGATTATCGCCCCGGCGCAGGCTGATATCAGCTTTTTTGTGGCTGAGAGCCGAGGTTGATGGGTCTATTTGGGGATTTGGGCAATAGCGCAGCATCACCCATTTGATATTTGACGACAGCGACCAACCCCAGTCCCAGCGCATGCCACATCTGGTACATGACCGCTGTTTTATAAACAGCCATCATTTCAACAGACAACACAGCTTTCAGCCCATGTGCGCCAAACGCGCCCATCGCCACACCAGTCATTGCCGACAAGGCGGCTAAAAAGAGCAAAGGCGATCGCATTATTGCTCCTTGAGCCGAGGCATCAATTGCACCAAATTACAAGGTTTGGTGCGGCTATCCAGCTGATGGACAATCAATTCATCCCAGGCCGTTTTACAGGCATTTGAAGAGCCCGGTAAACAGAAAACATAGGCTCCATTCGCCACCCCTGCCAGCGCCCGTGACTGAATAGTCGAGGTTTTGATGCTCTCCCAGGAGAGCATTCTGAACACTTCGCCAAAACCGTCCAATACCTTATCCAAAAGAGGCATCACAGCTTCCGGCGTTCCATCCCGACCAGTCACGCCCGTGCCGCCTGTGGTTAACACAACATCCACTTGCCCATTGGCTATCCAGGCAGATACTGTTGCCCTGACCTGATATATATCATCGGCCACGATACTTTTTTCATAGACTCGATGCCCTGCATCTTTTAATCTTTCGACCAATATATTTCCGGATATATCATCTTCTTCGGTGCGGGTATCAGAAATGGTCAACACACAAATATTCAATATTTTCAAAACAGCTCCATCATTCATTTCAACACCAGAAAGAAAGCTTCACCACCGCGCTGAATACTGATCAATAGCGGTTTGTCGGGGACGACCACGCGTTGTAATTCATTCAGATTATGCACCCGGTATCGATTGGCCGAGACAATAATATCGCCTGGTCTCAAACCAACATACCATACATAAGAACCCGTGTGAATACGCTCGAACATCACGCCTTCAATCTGGCCTTTCTGACTATTCATCAACACAGTTCCCGCCAAACGGCCATGCAGCTTTTCACCGGCTATTTCCCGTTTTTTGGGCTTGCCAACCACCGCTTTCAAAGTCTTTTTCTCATTGCCACGAATAACATCGATAGCAACCGTGTCCCCAACTTCCATAAGACCAATCATATTCCGCACCTGGGAACTGTTTTTAATCGACCGACCATTGACGGCGACAATAATATCACCTGGCTCCAGCCCCGCTTTTGCGGCAGCAGAATCCGCCTCGACCCGGCTGACAATCGCGCCATGTTTGCTTTTCAAACCAAATGCACTGACTAAATCAGCGGTCAAATCCTGAGTAGTCACCCCTAATCGACCACGACGAACCTCACCATGCTCCACCAATGATTCCACCAGGGTCATCACCATATTTGACGGAATGGCGAAACCAATGCCAACGTTGCCACCACCAGGCGCCAAAATAGCGGTATTCATACCGACAAATTCACCGCGCAAATTCACCAAGGCGCCACCAGAATTTCCAGGATTAATTGACGCATCAGTTTGAATAAAATCTTCATAGCCTTCGATGCCCAGGCCCGAACGACCCAAAGCACTGACTATGCCGGAAGTAACTGTTTGCCCCAATCCAAATGGGTTACCGATCGCCACAACGAAATCACCCACGCGCAAACGATTGGAGTCAGCAATTTTCAATGCCGTCAGGCCATCGGCCGGTATTTTAATCACCGCCACATCGGCCGATGCATCCGCGCCAAGTAATTTAGCCTGAAATTGCCGACCATCACGTAATGTCACACGGATTTTATCGGCCTTATCGATGACATGATTATTGGTTACAATATAGCCTTTCCTGGCATTAATTATCACGCCCGACCCCAAGCTGTTACGCTGCTGCCTTGGCTGTCCCGGCCGCTGAAAAAAATGGCGGAAAAACGGATCATTCAACATAGGATTGTTACGCACCGCTTTTGTCGTCGATATATTGACGACAGCGGGCATGGTTTTTTCCAGCATTGGCGCCAGTGAAGGCAAGGAATGTCCATCAACAAGAGCCGGTAACACATTACCTGCCAGCGCTGTAGGCAGATTAAAGAAACTAAAAAGTGCGATTGCAAAAATAATTCTCTGCATTTTCGAATTCATTAGAAGTTACGCATTGACAGGCAATATTAAACTATGGGTTTAAAAAATTCCAAAGTCAATGCAAGGCAAACCTTGATAAGAGAAATAACACGCCCCTCAACAGCCTGCTGTACATTACCCATGTATATTGGTTTTTTATTAAGTGAGCCGAAACAAGCTAGTTGTCGACGATTAGGAGAAGTCATGTCAATATCACATGATAGCGTAAATCGATTTCTAAATCGGGAGCATTACACTGGGCGAGATTTATACAATGAAGCCAGCGCAAGCCTGAATTTAAAGGGCGGAACCTTGAGTGTTGACGATAGTGTTCTTGATAAACCTTATAGCCAATATATGGCATATGTCAGTTATTTTTGGTCGGGAAAACATCATAGAGCAGTCAAGGGGATCAATCTTGTCACGTTGTACTACACAGACATTCAAGGAAAACACCAACCACTGAATTTCCGGGTGGTCGATAAGGCGGAAGGAAAGACAAAAAATGACTATTTTCAAGACATGCTGACCGAAGTATTAGCTTGGGGACTAGAACCTGGTTTTGTAACAGGAGATAGCTGGTACAGTTGCGTGGATAATCTTAAATTGACAAGAAATCATCAGACAGGATTATTCTTTGCAGTGGAAGGTAATCGATTAGTCTCTGTTGAAAAAGGTTCATGGGTTCAAGTCAGGCAATTAGAAATCCCGGAAGACGGCTTAATGGTTTGGCTCAAAAATTTTGGGTGTGTGAAATTATTTCGGACGACCTTGAAAGAACAAGTTCGCCATTACATAAGTTCACTACCTGATGAAGAAAAAACCGCTGTTTTTGACAAGAAAGCATTTACCGAACAACATGACAGGCATTGGCAGATTGAGCAATATCATCGGGCAATAAAGCAGGTGTGTAATATTGAGCGGTTCCAGGTTCGCAATAAAAGAGCAATAAATAATCATATTTTTTCTGCAATTTGTGGCTTTGTTCAATTACAAAAATTGAGCTTTGCAGACGTGATTAATAATTGCTATAGCGTACAGCGGAATTTATTCAACGATGTTATGGCTTCGTTTATCGACACCTTTATGCCAAATATGAATCATTTAAACCCAAAATTTCGATCTGTTGTCAATGCGTAACTTCTAATAAGGTTTAACGAAAGCGGGTGCCATCAGCCTGACATCGTGACCGTATTCTTGTAACTTACGCGCCCAGTAATGTGCACCGCCGCATGCTTCCATACCCACCAGACAAGGGGGAAGTTTGGCGCAAAATGCCGGTATTTGACTGCGCTTCAATTGTTTACGCAGTACCACCTGGCCTCGTTCGTTAACACCATGGAGCTGAAAAACATTTTTTGCCAAATCAATGCCTAATACGCTAATCTGTTTCATGGATGCCTCCTTCCGTTTTAGTTAAAAAACTTGCCTTAACTATGGCACATCGATGCCGGTCAAGGGAAGGCGGTGTCCATTCCATCTGAACAAATCATCCATGATTTGTCAGCGGACACAAAGTGGAAATGTGATTTCCACTTTGCTTACAAAATCAATAGCGTGGTGCTATTGATTTTGACGACACATCCCTGTGTCGCAAAGAATCGTGAATAAATCAGCGATTCCTTAGGTTTTCATTATAAAAATACCCGGAGGATAGTATGTTAAAAATTCGATTGCTGGTATCTGCATCGTTGCTGGCGGGCAGTATGTCCGTAATGGCTGCGGAAGCATTACCCACTACGGCTCCTGCACCAGCCGACAACCCAACCACAGCGGAAAAAGTTGCATTAGGGAAAATGCTTTACCATGATCCGCGCTTATCATCCAGTGGCACAGTTTCCTGTGCCTCTTGCCATAACACCATGTTAGGTGGCGAAGACAACCGGGGAGGCTCTGTTGGTGTTGGTGGACAGGTTGGCGGACGTAGCGCGCCAACGGTCTGGAACTCGGCATTCAATAAAGTGCAGTTCTGGGACGGTCGTGCGGCCAGTCTTGAAGAGCAGGCGGCAGGTCCTGTCACCAATCCGATCGAAATGGGTATGAAAAGCTGGGATGACGTGGTTAAACGTTTGAAAAGCATAGAAGGCTATCAACAGGCTTTTGAAAAAGCGTTTGGCAAAGATTCAATTTCCAAAGATACTGCGACAAAAGCCATTGCCGCATATGAGCGTACCCTGATTACCCCTAACAGCCCATTTGATCGTTATGTAAAAGGCGATAAATCCGCGATGACCGAACAACAGATTCGCGGCATGAACAAAGCGGTTGAACTGGGTTGCACGGGTTGTCATAGCGGGCCTGCATTCAATGGCCCTGGAACTTTTCAGAAATTCCCAATCATTAAAAATGGCTATTTCGAAGCACAATACAGCTTAAGTGATGACAAAGGCCGTGCCGAAGTGACGGGTAAAAAAGAAGATGAAAACTTCTGGAAAGTACCGACTTTGCGTAATGTCGCGTTGACTGCACCTTATTTTCATAATGGCAAGGTCAAAACCCTGGATAAAGCGGTATGGTTGATGGCCAAACTGCAATTAGACAAAGAATTGTCTGATGAAGAAGTGGCCGATATCGTTGCATTCTTGAATGCATTGACGGGCGAATTTCCTAAACAGGAAATGCCAAGACTGCCGGGCATGCCAGGCCGTACTTTTAACTGACGGTTAGGGAAGTGCTGATTAAATCAGCGCTTCCTTATGGAAACACTGAACAAATCATCCATGATTTGTCAGCGCCCGCAAAGCGGAAATGCGATTTCCGCTTTGCTCACAAAATCAATGGCTTGCCGCCATCGATTTTGGCGGCGTATCCCTACGCCGCAAAGAATCGCGAATAAATCAGCGATTCCTTAGATCTGTAGCGGTTTGCCGAGGCAAAATCGTTCTACGTTAACGCTAAAGAAAAGGGTGTATCCGGTTGGTTACACCCTTTTTTATTAACAATTATTGACCAATCATTTGTAAATATTCTTGTTCGGTCAGAATTTTTACGCCTTTTTGTTGAGCGGCATCCAACTTGGTTTGTCCGACTTTTTCGCCGATGATCAGGTAGTCGGTTTTGCCGGTAACACTGCTGGCTACTTTTGCGCCGAAGGCTTTGGCCTCTTTTTTCATTGCATCGCGGCTGCCATGCTGCATGGTACCGGTAAACACCAGTGTTTTTCCTGCCAGGGGGGGGTCAGTTGTCTGCTCTTGTTGACGGGTAGTTTTCTCCAGATTGAAACCCAGCGCATAAAGTTTCTCAAATAAAGGCCGGATTTTTTTAAAGCCTTTGATGACGACATCGGCGGTTTTTTCGGCAAAGCCCTCAACACTGACAATATCTTCTTTGCTTAATGAGAAAATACTTTCCAGCGGGTAATGTGCCAGCAGTTTTTCGCAGTTACCAGGCCCCATGCGGAAAACGCCAAAGGCAGCCAGGAAGCGCCAGTCTTCAATCTGTTCTGTACGGCTGCGCAGCAGTTGCTCCACCAGGTTGGTCGATTGTTTTGGGCCAAAACCCATCGCTTCAAATTCCTGTGCCGTTAGCTGGTAAATTTGGTAAACATTTTTGATACCGTGCTCATAGAGTTTTTTGATGGTGGCTGGGCCAAAACCATCGTTGTTTTTCAGCACTTTAAAAAAATGTTCCATGCTGTGGGTGATTTGAGCCGGACACTCCAGGTTATTGGTACAGATTAAATAATCGTTATCCCAGATCAATTCTGTGCCGCAACTGGGGCAATGGGTTGGAATTTCTGGTTTAACGGGTTTGATGACCTCTTCGATTTTGGGAATGACTTCTCCGGAACGGGTCAGACGAATGATGGCGCCCGGACCAATACCTTTTTCCAGCACCATCTTGTAATGGTGGGCAGTGGCGCGGGATAACAGCGCACCACTCAAACGTACCGGTTCCAGTTCGGCAACAGGTGTAACGCGGCCAGAGCGTGACGTTTGGGGGATCACTTTAAGGACTTTCACTTCAGCGCTCTCGGTATTGGCTTTATAGGCGATCTGCCAACGGTGGTGATGACGGGTTGCCCCCATGGCCTGTTTTATTTCTTCATCGGTAACTTCCAGGATAACGCCATCGACATCGTAGTCGACACTGTTCCAGACATCCTGAACAATGTCTTCAAAATGTTCCTCCAGATCTTTCCAGCGGCCTTCCCAAGCGGGTAACAGGGCAAAGGGATAAAAGACGGCAGCGCCAGTTTGAATGGCTTTTAATACGGGTTCTGCCAGCTCTTTTTCTTTGATGATGCTGGCCTGAAAATTTCGGCTATTATCAAAATATGGAGACAGATATTGGTCAAAATAATGTTTATTGACGACAATTTCTCCTGCCCCCAAACCTCTTTTCCCGCCATTAGCCACTTTGAGGCCCCGCGCAAAAACCCGACTGATATCCGAGCCATAACGGCCATCGCCGCGAGTATAAAGTTTTTTGCCATCATCATAGGCGGCGTAGCCGTCTAGTTTGGGTGTGACCCGAAAAATCAGCTGATTAAAATCCTTACCCATCTGTAGAGCAGTTTTTTCTATCCGTTTGGCCCAGTTTTCAATTTCTTCAAAACTGTAGGCTTTGTCAGTCGATAGCATTATGACGGGCAATTTAACCGTTTTACCGGCCAGCGGTGGTTCAGGTTCTACCTGGTGTATATAGGGATGCTGGGGATGGCGTTTTTTTAACTCGGCCAAAAAAGAAAAATCATACACAGCATCGCTGACGATTTGTTCTCCTGCGCGATATAACGCATTGGTAATATTCAATAATTCCAGAAGTTGGTCATCGCTTAACGCAGAAGCTTTGTCCGGGTTTTCGATAAGATTGACTAAATCACCTTCAGACAATGTTTTAAGGGAGATGCCAGCATTCTGGAGGATTTTTTTTTGGGAATCAGTCAGCATAATGTGAACGGGTTCAAATAAATAAAATTGTTATTTTTGCTTAAGTAATGTTTCAGAAAAGGAAGGTAGTTTGATGACAAAACAGCATGGTTTTTTGTCAGCAAACTGCTAATATTATGAGAAATTATTCAAGATTATACGAGAATCTGCTTTTGGAAAAAGATTTATCAATGGGGCTAGTGCTACTCGAAAGCCATCTGGATGGGATGCTGGAGCGAGTACACCAGAACAGTATTGCATTAAAAAGATTTCAGCGCTTCGAAATGGGACTGTTGGGCCTCAATACGCTTGCCGAAATGATCGAGTATGTCTTGAGTTACACGCAGAGTTTTTTCGAGCTGGATCACGTCAGTTTTTGCTTGATCGATGAAAATGCGGAAATCAGCCGCTATCTGGTGGAAGACCGCTATGATTATCAGAATCGTGAAGGCTTGGTATTATTGACCGAAAAAGATTTTTATTACGACCGGTTAGGATTGTTGGTCAAACCTTATCTGGGTAATTACCGAACAGAATTGTGTGAGCAATTTTTTTCGCATCATGAGCAGAAACCTGTTTCAGTCGCTATTTTACCGCTTAATCGTCGAGGTAGGGTATTAGGGTCGTTGAATCTGGGTAGTTTTCAGGAAGATAGATTTTCCTTAGGGATGGCGACCGATTTTATCGAACATATGATTTCGGTGATCAGTATTTGTCTGGAAAATAATCTGAATTTCGAGACCATGCGACGCACCACTCTGATCGACACGTTGACAGGCGTCAATAATCGTTTCTTCTGGGAACAACGTATCGATGAAGAGCTGGATCGCAGTAACCGCAATGGTCAGCCATTGACTTGTCTTTTTTTGGATATTGACTGGTTTAAAAAGGTCAATGACGAATTCGGCCATCAGGCTGGGGATTATGTTCTGGCGGAAGTGGCTGGAGCGATCAAACGACAGCTGCGCAGTAATGATGTGCTGGCTCGCTATGGTGGGGAAGAATTTGTTGCGTTACTTTCCAACATCGATGAAAATCGGGCAAATGAGATTTCTGAACGTATCCGTTTGGCAATCGACCGATTGACGTTAAGTTATAATGACCAACCGATACCGGTCACTATTTCCATTGGTTCGGCCTCCTATCAGCCTGATTCCTCCTTTTCCTGTACGTCATCGGATATTGCCGAGGCGCTGATCAAAAAAGCCGATTCTGCTCTTTATCTGGCGAAGGAAAATGGCCGTAACCGGATTGAAAATGGTGGCAGGATTGCACCTATCAGTCGGCAGCTGGATCATAAAATCGCATGAAGTGATTTCCCCTTTTCTATCAATCCTGTTCATGATATTCCTCGAATATTAAAGCCCCCGACCATCTGGCGTCCTGCCAAAACCAGTATTTCTGATAACTTCGTGGATGCTCAGAAATAGCTGGGTTTCTGTTCAGTCAATCCGGCTATAATTATCTAAGGAATCGCTGATTTATTCGCGATTCTTTGCAGCGCAAGGATGCGCCGCCAAAATCGATGGCGGCAAGCCATTGATTTTGTAAGCAAAGCGGAAATGCGTTTCCCTAACCCGAATATTTCATCAGCCCCCGAAAAATATTCCCAAGCTACAGATGAAACCAAACAATAGCGGCAATATTGATAAATTGAAGGTTAACAGGCTGTTGATTTAATCCAACATGGAGGCCGCATTGTTTCGTTGCCATAATTGGCATTTGATTACATAACTAATTGTTATTTATGGTAAAATGATTCAATCCATTTGATATTCCCCGATTTTTTATTTGTTATGCGCGGCATTGATTATACCCAAAACGAATTATTCAGTTATCGGACACTGGAATCTAGAATTCCGAGTGATCATCCTTTACGCAAACTACGATATTTGGTCGATATTCTATTGACTACTCTGGATGAGGAGTTCGATGACCTGTATTCCCGACGGGGCCGGGCGTCAATTCCTCCCGAGCGTTTACTCCGTGCCAGTTTGTTGCAAATCCTGTTTTCCATTCGTTCGGAGCGGCAACTGATCGAACACATTGATTTCAATCTGCTGTATCGTTGGTTTGTCGGCTTATCAATGGATGATGAGGTTTGGGATCATTCAACGTTCAGCGCCAATCGTGACCGTCTATTGAATGAGCGCGTGAGTCGTTTGTTTTTTGATCGTGTGCTGTGCCTGGCCGAATGGCAGGATTTAGTTTCAGATGAACACTTTTCGGTCGATGGCACGCTAATCAAGGCCTGGGCTTCTGTGAAAAGCGTCAAGGCCAAAG
Organism: Methylomarinum sp.; assembly: GCA_965277025.1. GTDB lineage: Bacteria > Pseudomonadota > Gammaproteobacteria > Methylococcales > Methylomonadaceae > Methylomarinum. Next base: position 2,201,047 of record OZ255706.1, on the reverse strand, counting down.
ACGGTTCGAGCCGGCCGCCGGAGGATTCCACCCGCAATCCGAGTGTCAACTTCAAAGGCGAGAAACGCTGTAACGACACGCATGAATCGACGACAAACCCGTTGCTGTCGCATAGCTCGTATTGCTGATTAAATAGTCTGTATATAGGTCTAATTTCTCTTTGTTCATCCTTAAATTTTATCAATTATCCGGCGTAGCGCGTAACATCAGTAAGTAAAAAAACTGCTTGACACGATTTTAGCGTTATTTTTGATTTTCTAACGGCAACACCTGGCGCAAGAGGTTTACTGTATTAGCCTGCGTTAGTTGAGGCGTATTGCCTTATAAGCAATGCCCGATAGCCCTTGCTGCCGTGCATTTCTAAAATACGATGACGGGCAACACAGAGGCAAAAATTCGTATTTCAAAAGCCATGAGACAATAGTCCTGTACTTAAACCCACAGGTCGTTTCATTGAAGATTGATTCCATTGATGTAGAGGCTGCCATTACCCATGCCCGGCAGCTGATTGAAGATGAAGCCGATTTATCTCCGGCGCTGCGGTCTTCGCTGGAGATATTGTTGTTGCTGGTCACGCTCTTGATGCATCGGCTCGGACTTAACAGCAGTAACAGTTCCAGGCCGCCATCAAGTGATCCTGATCGTAAAAGGAAAGCACGGGCTGGATCAAAAAAACCAGGTGGTGGACAGAAAGGGCATATTGGCACCACGCTGGTTAAAGTCGATGATCCCGATGACGTTATCTCCATCAAGATTGATCGCCGTACCTTGCCAGCCGGAAGCTACACGGCAGATGGCTTTGAAACCCGGCAGGTATTTGATATTGATATTTCACGGATTGTGACGGAATATCGTGCGCAAAGGCTTATCGATGAACAAGGTCGTCGGTTTGTTGCTCCTTTTCCCGAGGGCGTAACAAAAGCCGTGCAATATGGTGACCAACTCAAGGCGCACGCCGTGTATCTTTCGCAGTACCAATTATTGCCCTGCCAGCGCATCAAGGATTATTTTTCCGATCAATTACAGATCCCCATCAGTGAAGGTTCGTTGGTTAATTTCAATCAACCAGCCTTTGAGAAGCTGGCATCCTTTGAGCCGATTTGCAAGCAAAGACTGGCGGCAGCTTCTGTTGTACATGCCGATGAAACGGGCATTAACATCAATGGCGCCAAGTACTGGTTGCATTGTGCTTCTAATGATTTATGGACACATTATTTTCCCCATGTAAAACGGGGCAAGGAAGCGATGGATGTCATTGGCATCCTGCCTGACTTTCATGGCATTTTATGCCACGATCACTGGAAGCCTTACTACAAGTCCCCCTTCACTCATGCCTTGTGCAATGCGCATCATCTGCGTGAACTGACCCGTGCCTGGGAGCAGGATGGACAGCAGTGGGCCAAAGAAATGGAAACCCGGTTAAAAAAGATCAATCAGGTCGTCGATGATGCAGGGGGAAGCTTGAAGCAAGAAAAGCGGCCTGTTATCGACGACGATATCGAGATTTATTAGAGAAAGCACAAATTGAATGTCCGCCACCAACCCCGTTGCCCGGTAAACCCAAACGTGGGCGCCTCAAGCGCAGTAAATCCAGAAACTTACTGGAACGGCTGATCAATTACCAGGATGATGTCTTACGCTTTATGAGAGAAATAGATGTGCCATTTACTAATAATCTCGGTGAGAATGATATCCGCATGACCAAGGTGCAGCAAAAAATATCGGGGTGTTTCAGGAGTGAGCAGGGTGCCATCACCTTCTGCCGTATTCGGGGATATCTATCCACTTGTCGTAAACATCATGTCAGTGCCTCTGAAGCGTTGGTACTGGTATTTAAGGGGAAATTACCGGAATTTACTCAGTGACCTGATGCTTTTGGTAAAATACGCTGAGTAGTTACCCCAAAACTTCGTTGCCGAGCTTCGCGCAATGAAGGTGACCCCGCATGTAACTCAAAAAGCGAAAGGTTCGGCGATTGACAAGCGGACGACCCGACACCCAGGCTATACCAGCAGTCTCAAAATCCGTAAACGGATCGAAGAAGTCTTTGGCTGGAGCAAAACTGTTGGGGGATTACGTCAAACCCGATTTCGCGGAGTGAAAAAAGTGACTGCCCAAACCGTATTCACCTTCGCAGCGTATAACCTGACCCGCCTGATGACCTTGTTACAATGGCGTTATTCAACTGCGTAGGCACCGTTGTGCCTGAAATCCGCCAAAAGGCGGAAATAAAGCCTCGAAAGGGCAATATAAACCGGCTGATACCGGAAAACCTGGCTAATTAGGCCATCCAGAGGTAAATTTAACCCAAAATGAAGGGCTGGAGCCGGAGGCATAGGGGCGTTTTTCAACAGCCTGTTAAAAACTGCTCTCTCAACAAACCACCTTGATATAGCTCTTCAGGGTGACGGTTAGATGTCATCATAATACAAACACCCTGTTCGAAAAGACTTCGGAACAATCGCTCCATAATCATGGCATCGGCAATATCGGTGACATGAAATTCATCAAAACACAATAAACGATTATTTTGTCGAATTTCCTTGGCTAATGCTGTCATCACACAGCCTTGTTGATGCCAGGCATGAATAAATCCATGCACATCTTGCATAAAACTATGGAAATGTACCCGTTTTTTCTTTTACCGGACAGGCTCTGAAAAACAAGTCCATCAACATGGATTTTCCTTGCCCGACACCACCATAGATATATAAATGACGGACTTTGCAGGTTTTGCCAAAATTCAGCCATCGTTTACGTTTGTTTTCTTCTTGCTGAAGATTTTCCACAAGAGTCTGCAGATATTGCACGACATTTAACTGGGCCAGGTCAAAAATCAACTCTTTTTCTCGCACCAGTTCCTGATAACACAAGACCATGTCGACTGTTTGAGATAAACGATTCGCTGATTGTGACATAGAGTTCCAGATAGCAAGGTGTATTAGCCCGGATATTTCATAAAAAAACTGGCAAGTTCTTTTGATTTTGTTAAAATTCAGTTGGTTATGGAATTTAACAAGAACTTGCCCATGCCAAATTGTACCCCAACACAGATAGAATTTCCTTCTTTTAAGCGTCGTAAAATTGAAGCTCAATTTAGTGGAGGAGCCATAACGAGCGATGGCGGTGTCATGTTGTTAAGAGCGGTTGATCAACGAGTAGGGTTAACTGAACGTATTGCTGAAAAGATGCATGATTTTCGAGGTCCCAATCGAGTTCAGCATCAGTTGGTTGATCTGCTCCGACAAAGGGTTTATGGCTTGGCTTGTGTATGATGATTTGAATGATCATGAAACGCTCAGAAACGATATTGCTTTTCAGACTGCGGTAGAAAAGGATTTGGCCTTGGGAAGTCCTTCTACATTGTGTCGATTCGAGCAATCTGCAGATAGACGATTAATCTGGTCCATTCATGAAGAGCTGTTGAACCAATTCATTGCCTCTTATGAAAAACCACCCGAATCGTTGATTTTAGATTTTGATGCCACCGATGATCCGGTTCATGGTGAACAGGAGGGGCGTTTTTTTCACGGCTATTATCGGCATTCTCTGTACATGACAAAAATTAACTTATGACAAATGAGTCTCATGTATTCCAGTGACAAAAGGTATGGGTTGCAAAAGAGCAATCACTTTTCTAATCATCCTTTTTGATTGAGATAAGACATTAAACAACGTTGAGCGGATACAATCTAATCCATATCGAAACAGGCTAATCCATATCGAAACAGGCTTTGCGCGAGCCGCTGATGTGTTTTGGTTTTTATTGGTAACTCGCAATCATGTTTCCATTCGCCTGCTTTATGTGACCAACAGAAAGCAATAACGGGAAGTACTAACAATTTTTTGATCCGAAGATAACCGACTACACGCGTTTCCTCAAGTTTGAATCCCCGTCCTTTTAAACAGCCGAAAAGCGTTTCGATTTCCCAACGCAAGCCATAAATTTTAATCGCATCAGGGTTCAAATGCTGACAGACGATGATTAATAACTCACCATCACTCAGCCGTAACCCACTGAGATAAATTGAACAATTTCCCAAATAGCGCGCTGTTGAGAGGTGTCGTGTGCTACCCGGCTTAAGCCCATAAAACAAACGCTCTACGCGTATTCGCTGGCCTTGGGCATTGGTTGTCCAGGCGTTGTTGCGAATACGGATATAAAAGGGAATCTCTTGCTCAAACAACCAGCCCATCCATTCGTCTCCAATAAACTCCCGATCAGCCAAAAGACCTTTGATGTGATGTCGGCCAAACTGCGCAATAAAGCGTTTCATCAGCGCTATACGTTCCTTCGTATTAGAGTTGCCCCGCTTGTTTAAAGGCAACCAATACACAGGAATGGCGGCACCCCGATAAACCACGGCAAGCACCAGCAGATTAATATTGGTTTTACCCCTCTTCCAATTCGTCCTGTCTAACGTCAGATAGTAATCCTGATCAGTGAAACCAAACAGTTTCATGATGAAATGAGCGACTTCATTGTAATCCAGCCAATGGTCACTGAAAAATCGTTGCATCCGTCGATATCGTGAGGAAATTTTTGCCCGACTGGGAAAGAATACGGCGAGCTGGGCCAGATTGACCGTGCTAACTGCCATCAAAGCAATTAACATACCCACAAAACAAACGATTCTTGCCTTGTTCCATTGAAAGTGCTCAGTTAATATGACGGTCAGCTCGTTGATTTGTAATGTCCCGTTATTCATATTCGCTAAAACAAAATGCGGTATTTAATTACATTTCAACGAGCTACGCCAGCTTTTAATATTTTTTGTCATGTACAGAGATCGGCATTATTGCTTTTTACCGTTGTATGTTTTTTGTGGACACCAGTGTCTGGTGAGTTATCTGCGGCCCGGTAATATTGATGGCGCCAAACACAGCTGGGCGATTCTGGCTTTACTGGTGAAGCGATTACGTCAGGCCTGGCCTGATGTGTCCATTACCTTCCGGGGAGATGGTGGGTTTTGCCGCCATAAGATGCTGAACTGGTGTGAGCGACATGGCATTAACTATATTGTGGGTCTGGCTAAAAACCAACGCCTGCAACGGTTAAGCCAATCCTGGATTGAACAGGCCAAACGGCAATATCAAACAGAACAAAAAACACAACGCTTAAGACGGAACTGGCACACGCAACGTGTGCCACTATTCGCTTGAAACTATTTAAAATCGGTGCAGTCGTTATCCGTAATACACGCCGTATTCGACTGCTATTCTCAAGTTATTATCCTTATCAATCATTATTCCAAACCATCAGCCAACGCCTTTGTCCGGAATAGTGCTGAAACAGTGCTGTTCCCGGCACGCTATAAATAATGGGGTAAGGGGAAGTGTGCCTGAAAAATGGAATAATCGGTTAAATGACTACTTTAACAGGCTGTTGAAAAACGCCCCTATGCCTCCGGCTCCAACCCTTCATTTTGGGTTAAATTCACCTCTGGATGGCCTGATTAGCCAGGTTTTCCGGTATCAGCCGGTTTATATTGCCCTTTCGAGGCTTTATTTCCGCCTTTTGGCGGATTTCAGGCACAACGGTGCCTACGCAGTTGAATAACGCCATTGCAACAAGGACATCAGGCGGGTCAGATTATACGCTGCGAAGGTGAATACGGTTTGGGCAGTCACTTTTTTCACTCCGCGAAACCGGGTTTGACGTAATCCCCCCAACAGTTTTGCTCCAGCCAAAGACTTCTTCGATCCGTTTACGGATTTTGAGACTGCTGGTATAGCCTGGGTGTCGGGTCGTCCGCTTGTCAATCGCCGAACCTTTCGCTTTTTGAGTCACATGCGGGGTCACCTTCATTGCGCGAAGCTCGGCAACGAAGTTTTGGGTATCATAGTTTTTGTCACTGCCCACTGTGGCACCCGCTTTTTTGACGCTGCGTTTGATCATTTTTGTCGCCGCCTCCCGCCCGGCCGTTCCTGTCGCCCGGGTCACTTCAACATCGATGACCAAACCATGGCGATTTTCCATGAGTGCATGGCCCGGAAAAGCGAGTTGGGCTTTATCGCCCTGACTTTTTTTATACATCCTTGCTTCCGGGTCCGTTGTCGATTCATGCGTGTCGTTACAGCGTTTCTCGCCTTTGAAGTTGACACTCGGATTGCGGGTGGAATCCTCCGGCGGCCGGCTCGAACCGTCTTTGGCCTTGATGCTTTTCATAGAAGCCCAGGCCTTGATTAGCGTGCCATCAACCGAAAAGTGTTCGTCGGAGACTAAATCCTGCCATTCGGCCAGGCACAGCACACGATCAAAAAACAAACGACTCACGCGCTCATTCAATAGACGGTCACGATTGGCGCTGAACGTTGAATGATCCCAAACCTCATCATCCATTGATAAGCCGACAAACCAACGATACAGCAGATTGAAATCAATGTGTTCGATCAGTTGCCGCTCCGAACGAATGGAAAACAGGATTTGCAACAAACTGGCACGGAGTAAACGCTCGGGAGGAATTGACGCCCGGCCCCGTCGGGAATACAGGTCATCGAACTCCTCATCCAAAGTAGTCAATAGAATATCGACCAAATATCGTAGTTTGCGTAAAGGATGATCACTCGGAATTCTAGATTCCAGCGTCCGATAACTGAATAATTCGTTTTGGGTATAATCAATGCCGCGCATAACAAATAAAAAATCGGGGAATATCAAATGGATTGAATCATTTTACCATAAATAACAATTAGTTATGTAATCAAATGCCAATTATGGCAACGAAACAATGCGGCCTCCAGGTTGGATTAAATCAACAGCCTGTTAAGCTTTGTCAAGTTATTTATGGAAACTGTGGATGTGGTTAAACTTTCCGGCAAAGTAGATTATCGTCAACAAGGCGAGAAATCCGATCACTTTCAGACTATTCAGTCAACCACGCAGGAAAACTGGTCACAATTACACGAAATTTTCGAACAATTAACAGGGAGCCCGCCTGAAGAAAATAATTTTTTGCAGTTATCTGGCCGTTCTGTACAGATTTCTGCCAGAAATGGACGGGTTTTATTGGCGAGTTTCCCCCAATTGTGCTGTCAAGCTCTGGGTGTGGGAGATTTTTTAACTATTGCTCAGCAGTTCAGTATTGTTTTGTTAGGTGAGATACCCAAACTATCTGCCGATGAATTCGATGCCGCCCGACGTTTTGAAACGCTGGTCGATGCCTTGTATGAAAACAAAGTGTTGTTGATTTACAGTAGTGAAGTGGCGCCCGTTGACATCTATAGCGAAGGCGAAGGCGTATTTGAATTTCAGCGTACTGTTTCACGGTTGCTGGAAATGCAGAGCAAAAAATATGTTGCACAATGTTATCAGCGGGATGAGAATAGCTTTGAAGGTAGTTTGGGCTGAATGTAGCGAAGTCCAGCAAAAGACAGCGCATTGCGCTTGTTTATTTTCATACCAATGATTAGGCCAAGGCTATGATTCAGCATATGATTCGCCATCAGCGCATTATCGCCATAATCGGTAATATCATGAAAGTTAGAATTACCGATATTGAGCAATTACAAGATATTGCGCCATGTTTTGGTGATTTAGCCAAGGTGGAAGATGAAAATGGCGTTTCAACGCTGGCTCAAGTGATCAAGATTGTCGGTGACGAGGTTTCGTTACAGATTTTTTCTGGTACCCAGGGAATTTCAACCCATGCCTCCATTCTTTTTTTAGGCCATTCCATGCAGGTCACTTATTCGGCCAATATTTTGGGGCGGATATTCAATGGCGTGGGGGAACCAATCGATGGTGGCTCTAACCTGGAGCCAGATCCTAAAGTATCGATCGAGTCTGTGACGGTGAATCCGGTCAAACGCTTGTTGGCATCGAAAATGATTCGCACCGATGTGCCGATGATCGATGTCTTTAGTTGTCTGGTTGAAAGCCAGAAAATTCCCATTTTCTCCATTTCCCCCCTATGTCAACATACCTGTCGCCTGAAACTTTTTTAAATCAGGAGACAAAAATGGCGGTATTTAGCCAGGAATTTAAAGTACAATCGGTAGAAAAAGCGCTATCCAGAAATCCAGAGCAATCGCTGAAAGCCCTTGCCAACGATTTAGGTGTGGGTTACTCCACGCTTCAAAAGTGGATTCGTTTAGCCAGGGACAATCAACTCGAAATCTCAACATCAAGTATGTCAAAAGAAAAAAGCCCTCATGCCTGGACGAAAGCGGAACGTTTTGACGCCATTGCTCATTGCCATCATCTGACAGACGAACAGGCCAGCGCCTATTGCCGGGAAAAAGGCATCTATTTGCACCATCCGGACGCTTGGAGAACAGAATTTTTATCCGCTGCTCAATCGGCAGACCTCTCAGCCAGCCGAGCAGAAAAAAAGCAACTCAAACAAGAAAACAAGCGCTTGCAAAAAGAGCTGAACCGTAAAGAAAAAGCGTTATCGGAAACAGCGGCCTTACTGGTGTTATCAAAAAAGTGCCAGGCGATCCGGGGGGAAAAGGCGGACGACTGATCGCCTGCTCAGATCGCAAACATTACAGCGCGCTCATTGATGAAGCTGTCAGCAGTGGCGCACGGCAACAATCCGCCTGCGAACTGTTGGGCATATCCGCCAGAACCTACCAGCGCTGGAACCGTGGCGATGCGATTTCAGAAGACCTGAGGCTGCACAATACCGCGCCTGTGCATAATCGATTGCCCGAGGCGACCAGGCAAGAAATTATCAACCTGGTAAACCAACCGGAATACCGCGACTTGACACCGCATCAAATCGTTCCGGCCCTTTTGGATTCAGGGCGCTATATCGCCTCGGAATCAAGCTTTTACCGGGTCATGAAAGCGCACAACCAGTTAAAGCATAGAGCGAAAGAGTCGGCCGGCCAGCGTCACAAACCACAGCCGCTCAAAGCCACCCGACCCAATCAACTCTACTCGTGGGATATTACCTATTTATCAAGCCCGATCAAAGGACAGTATTACTACCTGTACATGGTGATGGATATCTACAGCCGAAAAATTGTCGGCTGGCAGGTTCATGATATCGAATCGAGCAGCTATGCAGCTGATTTAATAGAAGATATCGTCCGCCGGGAAAACATCGAGAAAAAGCAATTAGTCATCCATTCCGACAATGGCAGCCCGATGAAAGGCGCAACCTTAAGAGCCAGACTGATCGATTTAGACATTGCCAGCTCATTCAGCAGGCCCCGTGTCAGTAATGACAATCCATATTCTGAATCATTGTTTAAAACCATCAAATACTACTACACCTTTCCGGAAAACCCGTTTACAACATTAACCGAAGCAAGAGCCTGGGTAGATGGTTTTGTCAGCTGGTACAACGATGAGCACAAACACAGCGCCATCAGGTTTGTGACGCCTAACCAGCGCCATAATGGCTTGGACAAGGCCATACTTGAGCATAGAAAGCGCGTGATCGAACAGGCGAAAAAAGATAACCCCGAGCGGTGGAATGGACGAAAAACACGAAATTTAACCCCGGTTGGTCAGGTGTATCTCAACCCAAACAAGGAGAAATCAGAATCCTCTAAATGTCAAGTTGCAGCAACAATTACTTCGTGAATTAGTGTTAAAATTACGACAGGTTGGTTGACATTTAGCGTCAACGATTGCATAGACAGTATCACTGACCTTTTCCTGCAGTTTCTTCAGCGCCTCATTGACTTGCCGAGAGTCTGTCTTTATTTCAATCATGACTGTCTGATTCAATAACGTCACCGCCCGAATGAATCTCGAGCATGGCGAATATCAATTCTGTATCCGCATTCGGGTATTTTTTCTGTATCTCTTCAACAATCATATCCTCACTGATATTATCGAATACCCAGTCAATATAATCTAGAAGTTACGCATTGACAGGCAATGTTAAACTATGGGTTTAAAAAATCCCAAAGTCAATGCAAGGCAAACCTTGATAAGAGAAATAACACGCCCCTCAACAGCCTGCTGTACATTACCCATGTATATTGGTTTTTTATTAAGTGAGCCGAAACAAGCTAGTTGTCGACGATTAGGAGAAGTCATGTCAATATCACATGATAGCGTAAATCGATTTCTAAATCGGGAGCATTACACTGGGCGAGATTTATACAATGAAGCCAGCGCAAGCCTGAATTTAAAGGGCGGAACCTTGAGTGTTGACGATAGTGTTCTTGATAAACCTTATAGCCAATATATGGCATATGTCAGTTATTTTTGGTCGGGAAAACATCATGGAGCAGTCAAGGGAATCAATCTTGTCACGTTGTACTACACAGACATTCAAGGAAAACACCAACCACTGAATTTCCGGGTGGTCGATAAGGCGGAAGGAAAGACAAAAAATGACTATTTTCAAGACATGCTGACCGAAGTATTAGCTTGGGGACTAGAACCTGGTTTTGTAACAGGAGATAGCTGGTACAGTTGCGTGGATAATCTTAAATTGATAAGAAATCATCAGACAGGATTATTCTTTGCAGTGGAAGGTAATCGATTAGTCTCTGTTGAAAAAGGTTCATGGGTTCAAGTCAGGCAATTAGAAATCCCGGAAGACGGCTTAATGGTTTGGCTCAAAAATTTTGGGTATGTGAAATTATTTCGGACGACCTTGAAAGAACAAGTTCCCCATTACATAAGTTCACTACCTGATGAAGAAAAAACCGCTGTTTTTGACAAGAAAGCATTTACCGAACAACATGACAGGCATTGGCAGATTGAGCAATATCATCGGGCAATAAAGCAGGTGTGTAATATTGAGCGGTTCCAGGTTCGCAATAAAAGAGCAATAAATAATCATATTTTTTCTGCAATTTGTGGCTTTGTTCAATTACAAAAATTGAGCTTTGCAGACGTGATTAATAATTGCTATAGCGTACAGCGGAATTTATTCAACGATGTTATGGCTTCGTTTATCGACACCTTTATGCCAAATATGAATCATTTAATCCCAAAATTTCGATCTGTTGTCAATGCGTAACTTCTATAATCATAAAATTCATCACTGTTTATATCGCTCATTTCAACCACCCCAGTGATTCGAAAATCTCATCAATTGCCGCTTATGGCGAAACAGGTCAGACCGCGGCGGGTCAAACCCGGGGAAGCGCTTGAAGCACCGACTTCTTTGTTCAGATAGGGCCCCGCCGGCGAATTCCATAGAGGCCAGGAGTTATAAATACTCCAACAACAGGCCGGATGTAAGACTGCAACTGATTTTTATTTCGTCAAAATTGTACTTGCAAAACTGGCGGTGTCCATGTAAGCGTTTCCCTAAGGAAGCGAGAACATAACATGGATGGTTTGTTCAGCGCTTCTGTGTAATCTGTTTTGACCAGAATCCGTGACATACACGGCAAAGGGCCAATGCAAACAAACAAAATCTTCAAGGTTTTTGTTGATGAACAACAGCTTAATTGTAAGAGATATCGTTAAACAGGTAAAACAAAAGTTTTTATTCTTCGCCGCTAAAAAATTCAATTTCATAGCCACCAAATTTACGAATGTTTATCACCCCGCTATCCAGTAATAAATACTGGCCTTTAATCCCTTCCAAAACGCCTGAAACTTCGGGATTTTTATCGAAATTGAACGACTTGACCTTCAAAGGATAAGCCAAAATTGGAAAATGGATATCCACCACTTCAGCATCGGGTAAATATTCCAGGCTGTTCTCACCAAATCGTTGTTCAATCCCGGCCAGCTCTGTTTGACATTCTTCTAGCAATACATCCCTCTGGGCCTTAAGGTCGATACCTTCGGCCTGACTTTTCAACATTTTCTGCCAACTGGTCTTGTCACTGACATGCTGAGCGATAATGACTTCCGCCAATCCTGAGATATAACGGGACTTAGCCTTAAGAACAGGCAGCGCCTGCACGGCTCCCTGATCGATCCAGCGTGTTGGGATCTGTGTTTCCCGGGTAATGCCTACCTTGATTGCTGAAGAATTAGCCAAATAGACATAATGGGGTTGAAAACAGAATTGCTCCGCCCAATCAGGTTCACGGCAAGTGCCTTGATCATAATGACAGGTTTCTGGCTTCATGATACACATATCGCATTGCGCCAAGGTAATGAAACATGGATAGCAATAGCCTTGATTAAAGCCTTTGTTGATTTTACGGTTGCAATGAATACAGAAAATCTGTCCGGTATGAAGCAAGCGAATCTTTTTCCCGATCAAAGGATTCAACTCTACTCGCTGATCCCCGACCGGCAACCGGTAACTGACTGGCTCCGTTAATGTTGCCTCCATTTTTCGCAAACTGCCTTTCACTGCTTTCTCCATTTTTATATCAAAGCTACAAATACCATTGTTATTCATCAGGCCGCTAAAATCGGTTTAATGAGCTGCTATAATAAACCATTGCAGTTTATTAACGTAAAAGGAATACGATGTCTTTTGCACAAATTTTGCCCGGGAGTAATATTCCCGATATTATCAATGTCGTTATTGAAATTCCGGCTTTCAGCGATCCGGTCAAATATGAAGTCGATAAATACAGCGGCACACTGGAAGTCGACCGATTTATGGGGACGTCCATGCAGTATCCCAGTAATTATGGTTATATACCTCAAAGCCTGTCTGAAGATGGTGACCCGGTTGACGTAATGGTCATTACCCCTTCACCCGTTCTGAGTGGTTGCTTCATTCGTTGTCGTCCGGTAGGCATGCTGATGATGCACGATGAAGCAGGCCCCGACCCCAAATTGTTGGCTGTTCCAGTTCCCGAGTTATCACCCTATTATAATCACGTACACTCCTATCAAGACATTCAGCCAGAAAAACTGGCCAAAATAGCGCATTTTTTTGAGCATTATAAAGATCTTGAAGAAGGAAAATGGGTAAAACTGGATGGTTGGGTCGGCCCTGACGAAGCCAAGCAAGAAATTCTTGACAGCATCCAGCGCTATCAGGAGTTGATTGTCGAACCGGCTTTGTAAAAATAAGGGGTAATCGGATTATAGGGGCATTTAGCGCGCCCACGCAGGAGCGTGGGCGCGATGACGAGGGAGTCTTTATCGTTCCCACGCTCCTGCGTGGGAATGCTTACGAATAACAAGTAAGTTCTGGATAAGCAGAGCTTCCTCACTTTTTTGCATAACCATCAGTGTTTTTTTCCACCCAACGCGCTTCACCGGACTGCAATAACTCTTTTTTCCAAAATGGTGCTTGCGTCTTCAATGCCTCCATAACAAAACGACAAGCATCAAAGGCATCGCCTCGATGCGATGTCCAGATTGCAACCGCTACAATCGGCTCATCTGGAAAAATATCCCCCACACGGTGCAACAGCAAGGCGTCCAACACGGGCCATTTATCCTGTGCCTGCTGCAAAACAGTCAGTAATTGTCGTTCGGTCATCCCAGGATAATGCTCCAGAAACATGCCTTTTACATCATCACCTTCATTAAAATCACGCATGGTGCCGACAAACAAGCACATCGCCCCATATTTACCTTTTAACGACGAAAAAGCCTGCTGGTACTGCGAGACTTGCCGCCAAGGGTCAAAAGCTAAGTCTTCGAGAATGACTTTCATCGTAATCCGCCTGTAACGGGTGGAAAAAATGCCACCTCATCTTCATCATGCACCGGAGTATCTGCGTTGACATAGGCCATATTCAATGCCATCAACACATTATCCGGCAAAGGAAAGTCTGGATTTAACTGTTGCCAGATACTGGAAACTGTCATCCCCTCGACATAATCTATATCATCATCGGCACGACCCACACTTTCTTTTAAACTGGCAAAATAACGGACTTTAATCGACATAATGACTCTTCCAAAGCTTATACAGCATCCATTTTTCATTGTCAGCTTGCATGAGTTGTAAGGTAAGATCAAAGGAATCGCTGATTTGTTCAGCATTTCCCAAATAACTATACAAACTTATTCATCCATAAAATGAGTGCTGTACTAGGAGGCTGTCCGAGAATAGAAGCCGTTGCGAGGGAAAGCTGATTTGAGTCAGATTTTTTCATTCTTTGAGGCGAATAGTTGTGCTATTTAACGAAAAGAATGGGAAAATCTGGCCAAATTCAGCTTTTCCGTAGTAGGTTCTCTATTCTCGGACAGCCTCCTAGGATAAACAATTACCCTATTTTATCTGACAATGACTGAACTGACGCATTTTAATCAATCTGGTGACGCCCACATGGTCGATGTGGGAGATAAAGCGATTACTTCCCGCACTGCCGTGACCGAAGGCCTCATCAGCATGCAGCCGGAAACCCTGGCATTAATCTTGTCTGGCGAACATAAAAAAGGCGATGTATTGGGTATTGCACGTATTGCCGGCATTATGGCCAGTAAAAAAACCGCCGATTTGATTCCGCTATGTCATCCTTTGCCAATTACGCATGTTGATATCAAACTGGTGGCTGACATTAACAAAAACCACGTTCATTGTTTGAGCACGGTTAAAACACGCGGTCAGACTGGCGTAGAAATGGAAGCATTGACAGCCACCCAAATCGCCCTGTTGACGATTTACGACATGTGTAAAGCAGTCGATCGGGGTATGGTTATTCACAGCATCCAGTTGCTGGAGAAATCCGGCGGCAAATCAGGCCACTGGCAACGCTGACGCTACAAATGGATTATTTCCTGACTGCACTCTACCCGGCCCTCAAGCTGATCTTCAGCTTTGATGCCGAAATCTGGCAAATTGTCCGTACTTCACTGAATATTTCTCTCCAGGCCTGCCTATATGCCAGCTTGATTGCCGTACCCGCCGGAATATTACTCGCCATTAAACAATTTCCCGGCAAACGACTCATCAACTATATTCTACAAACCCTGACGGCTATGCCCACCGTGATGGTTGGTTTGATTTTTTATGGCTTGTTGAGCCGCCGTGGACCATTAGGAGACTGGGGACTGCTCTACACCGAAACAGCAGTTATTCTGGGACAGACTGTGTTGATTTTGCCTTTGATTATCAACATGAGCAGCGTCACCGTCACTTCAGCCGACCCGCGCCTGTTGCATACGTTAAAAATCCTCGGCGCCAATACCTGGCAACAAATTCTCACTATCCTGGCTGAATGCCGATATGCGCTACTGGCAGCGGTCATCACCGCTTTTGGTCGCGCTATTGGCGAAGTCGGCGCCGCCATGATGCTCGGCGGCAACATTCAAGGCATCACGCGCACCATGACTACCGCGATAGCCCTGGAAACGAGTAAAGGCAACTTTGAATTAGGGCTGGCATTGGGTTTATTACTGTTAGCCATCGCATTTTTCATCACTATGTTATTACAACTGATCACATCAACAGCCAGCGCTTCATAAGTGAGTAGAAAATACAGAATTCAGCGACTATTCAGTTATTCACATCAATAATGCTATCCTTTTTGGGGTTTACGAATCTTAAAATAAGCGTTCTAACGATATTTTGTATCAACAAGCAATTGAATGGTAATGAATGGGTTCGCTCAAATACTCTATCTGGATTCATATGCGGATGAAAATGATCTTATCCTCACACAATTAAAGCTGCGCCTGGCCTGTGAAGGCTATCAGCTTGACATAGCGCAAGACGTACAGGAGTTTTGGACAAAATTATTTCGCCATCATTATCATTTTCTGATACTGGATATTGAACAGCAGGCCGATAAAACCTTCACTTTATTGGAAAAATTACAATCACTGCAAAAAACGCTGCCTGTTTTTGTCGTCAGCAGTCAGCAAAATCAAACACTGGCGCTTAAAGCAATGCGTTATGGTTGTGTGGATTTCCTGGTCAAGGACCAAGTCCCGCAAAGCTTTTTTTATCAGTTGCTGTTGAAATTATTTCTTTTTAAAGAGTCAAAAAAAAAATACCTCCATGAATGCAAAACAAAAAACATTCCTGCCAATAAAAACAAGCGCTTCATGGAAATGGTCACCTGCCAGAGACAGTATCATCTGGAAACATCCCAAAACAAATCATACCGAAACATTAAGTTATTTAGGCTTTATTCAACGCATTCATCCAGAAGACCGGGAGCTGGTCAAAAATCAAAACAACCTCTGTTTGTTCGCTCATCAAGCCGTCAGTTATACTTTTCGCTACCTGGAGGCTGATAACACCATCAGTTATTTTCATTTACGCCTCAAGCCGCAGATGGATCAGCAGGGAAAAATCCAGCACATCATTGGCGAGATTAATCTCAGCGCCAAGGAAAACTTTAAGCAAATAAAACTTTCCTATTTTAGACTGACCACGGATGCGGTTATTTTGTGTGATGACAACTATCGTATTGTTTCGGTCAACCGTGCATTCACGCAATTGACAGACTACCCGGAAGCCAGCGTTTTATTTCAAACGCCTGAGTGTTTAATGTCTGATGAAAGCGTTTTCGATTGGCTCAACCCTGAAAATACATTAAAAAACCGTTCCTTCTGGCAAGGGGAAAGCCAGCTTAAAACACAGTACGGCTCTATCAGTGTGTGGCAATCGACAGCTGTTTTACGCGATGAATCCGGGAAGATTCAACAAATGATTTCGGTCATCCGCAATATCAGCGCTCAAAAAGCCCGCCTGGCAGCAATAAAACTTCAGGCTAATTATGACCCTCTGACTCAAATCCCCAACCGTATTTTGTTTTTGGATCGCTTGAAAAACGCCTTGAAACTGGCCCATCGTAACAAGACTTATTTGGCGGTCATGTTACTGGATTTAAATAAATTCAAATGGATCAATGATCATTTTGGTCATGCCGCCGGTGATTTGATTCTGAAAGAAACCACCCGTAGACTGCAACTTGTCACGAGAGAATCCGATAGTATTGGCCGCCTGGGCGGAGATGAATTCGTTATCCTGCTGCCGGATCTTGAAAAAGCCAGCGATGCTGAATTGATTGTGCAAAAGATCTTTTCTGAATTTTCAAAACCATTTATTTTTGAAAACCAGGAAATCACTATTTCAGGCAGCATAGGTATCGCTACCTATCCCGATGATGGCAAAAAAACCGATGAATTATTAAAGAATGCCGACCAGGCGATGTATATGGCTAAAAACCAGGCGCATCAGAACAATGGCTATTATTTTTTTACTCCGGCATTACAACAGGAAACTCTCCATCGGCAAAAAGTAATCCTTAGCATTCAACTGGCTTTACGTAACGAGGAATTCAATCTGGAGTATCAGCCGGTTATCGACATCAGTAACCGCCGGGTAATTTTTGCCGAAGCATTGTTACGCTGGCAACATCCTGAACGAGGAAATATTCCGCTGGAAGAATTCCTGCCCATCGCTGAAGAAAGTGGCATCATCAAAGAAATTGGCTTATGGGTCATCAAACAAATCGCTGAACATTTTCAGCGCTGGAATCAAATCAATTTGCCATTATTGTCAGTTTCGATCAATCAATCGATCAGCCAATACAATTCAGCCGAATGCCATCAGCAATGGCTGGCAATTTTGCGCGAGAAACAAGTACCCGCCCATAAACTGATCTTTGAAATCACCGAATCGTTGTTTCTGGACAAGAACACACAATATCAGCATAAAATTGAAATACTGCAAAAAGAAGGCATCAAGATTGCTTTGGATAAATTCGGCACCGGCTACTCTTCTTTAACATGTCTGCAACAAAAACCAACAGATTATCTGAAAATTGATCGTTCCTTTATCCAAAGAATGGCCGAAAGCAATAGTGATGCCGCTATTGTCAACAGTATCCTGGTGATGGCTAACAGTCTGAAAATCAGAGTTGTCGCCACCGGCGTAGAAAAGCAGCAACAACTCACACTGTTAGGTGATGAATGCCATTATGCTCAGGGCTATTTGTTCAGCAAACCGCTGCCATTAGACCAGTTTGAAGATTATGTACTCAAATATAACAGCGCGGCTTGATGTCGCAACACCCTACCAAGGCATCGGCGTTCCATCATATTTGATGAACTGGCCGGTTTGGGATAAATCAAACTGATCGATTTGCGCCATCATGCCTTTGGCGCTAGTATCCGTATCGATCAATGCACCAGGGCCACCCATATCGGTTTGTACCCAGCCAGGGTGAAAAATCATTACACCAATGCCATCTGGTTTAATATCAACAGCAATACTTTTCATTGCAGCATTCAGCGCCGCTTTGCTGCTGCGATAACAAATACTACCACCACTACTGTTATCGGCGATACTCCCCATCAAACTACTGATGGCGGCAACGACAGGTTTTTCAGCCTGCTTTAAATGAGGCATAAACGCCTCGGTTACCTTAACCGCCCCTAACACATTGGTTTCCAGTGTTTTCAACCAGATTTCGTAGTTCAGATTACCGAAAGGATGCTCTCGGCTATCGCCATAAATGCCGGCATTGGCGATCAAAATATCGATTGCTTGATGCGCCAAATCTTCCGCTAACTGGTCAATACCATCCCGATCCAGTACATCCATCTGATAAATATGCAAATGTTCATGCTGTACGGCAAGTTGCTGGAGCTCATCTGCCTTTTCTGGCTGCCGACAACACGCTAATACTTGTGCGCCTTGCTCGGAATAAAGTCGGCTAAATGCCAAACCTATGCCTCGATTGGCGCCGGTAATCAATATGGTTTTCATTTTATCTCCTTCCATTTTTATCAATCGTTCCAAAAACTCTTGAATTCTATTTTTCCCCTCATCCCAGTCTTCTCCCTCTGGAGAAGGAGACAAGGCGAAAACTTTTGGAATAGTTATACGACGATTTCGCCCTTTAATAACTTGATTTCATCACGAATGCGGGCGGCCTCTTCAAACTCCAGATTTTTTGCCGCCTGATACATCTGATCTTCCAGTTGTTTCAATTTCCTTGCTGCCTGTTTTGGCGTCAGAGCATGATATTCTGTCAACGTTTCCGCTACTTTGTCCTTAACCTTGGCAAGCGGCGCCCCTGCTCCTGGAATGGCGACTTCCAGAATATCGGTAACCGATTTATAAATAGTCTTGGGTTCTATACCCTGTTCTTTATTATATTGGATTTGTTTTTCCCGCCGCCGCACCGTTTCGTCGATCGCTTGCTGCATAGAGCGGGTAACCCTGTCACCGTAGAGAATAGCCTTGCCATGGACATTTCGCGCCGCCCGGCCAATGGTCTGCACCAGCGATACAACCGACCGCAAAAAGCCTTCCTTGTCGGCATCTAAAATAGCCACCAGTGATACTTCAGGAATATCCAGCCCTTCCCGCAACAAGTTAATTCCGACCAGCACATCAAACAGCCCTAACCTCAAATCACGAATAATTTCGACCCGCTCCACGGTATCGATATCTGAATGCTGATAACGCACCTTGACATCATGCTCCATCAGATAATCGGTTAAATCTTCCGACATTCTTTTCGTCAATGTCGTCACCAGCACGCGTTCCTGACGCTCCACCCGAATTTTAATTTCTGACAATAAATCATCAACCTGGGTGGTAGCCGGCCGAACTTCAATCTCAGGGTCGAGTAATCCGGTCGGACGCACCACCTGCTCGACAAAAACGCCAGAATGCTCTTTTTCATACGGCCCCGGCGTAGCCGAAACATAAATCCTTTGCCCGGCTTTCTGTTCAAACTCATCAAACTTCAATGGCCGGTTATCCAGCGCCGAAGGCAGCCGGAAACCATATTCCACCAGGGTTTCCTTACGCGAGCGATCGCCTTTGTACATAGCGCCAATTTGTGGAATAGTGACATGGCTTTCGTCAACGAAAACAATGGCATCATCCGGTAAATAATCGAACATGGTCGGCGGCGACTCCCCAGGCCCCCGGCCGGATAAATAGCGAGAGTAGTTTTCGATACCGGAACAATAGCCAACTTCCAGAATCATTTCGATATCAAACAAGGTCCGTTGCTCCAGCCGCTGCGCCTCGACCAGTTTATTGATCGAGCGAAGCTGCTCCAACCGCTCTTTCAGTTCGATCTTGATTGAGTCGACAGCACTGAGTAATTGCTCTCGGGGAGTCACATAATGACTTTTTGGATAAAGTGTGAAACGCGCCAATTTGTAAAGCACTTCGCCGGTTAATGGATCAAACATCGACAAGCGTTCAATTTCATCATCAAACAGCTCGATCCTGAGCGCCTGTTCTTCCGATTCTGCCGGAAACACATCGATTACATCACCGCGCACACGATAAGTGGCGCGGCGTAATTCGGTATCGTTGCGGGTGTATTGCATTTCAGCCAGACGCCTGAGAATATCGCGTTGGCTGATCAAATCTCCTCGTACCAGATGCAAGACCATTTTAAAATAGGAAGCCGGCTCGCCCAGTCCATAGATGGAAGAAACAGTCGCCACCACAATGGTATCGCGCCGCTCGATCAGGGCCTTGGTTGCAGACAAACGCATTTGCTCGATATGTTCGTTCAACGAGGCGTCTTTATCGATGAAAGTATCGGAGGCCGGTACATAAGCCTCCGGCTGATAATAATCGTAATAAGAAACGAAATATTCAACGCTGTTTTTAGGGAAGAACTCCTTCATCTCACCATAAAGCTGAGCCGCCAGGGTTTTATTGGGCGCCAGGATCATGGCCGGACGTTGCGTCTGTTGAATGACATTGGCCATGGTAAAGGTCTTGCCGGACCCCGTCACCCCCAGCAGTGTCTGATGCAATTCCCCATCAGACAGGCCTTCTACCAGGCGGCTGATCGCCTCAGGCTGGTCACCGGCCGGCTGATAACGACTTTGAATATCAAATGCTTTTTTCACTCAAAAGCGCCTTGCAAATTGGGACATTATATTACATCTTCAGTTATAATAGTCTGTTAGTTAACATGTTTTGGATTGAGAATCATGACCATTCAACATTCAGACCGCGTCAAAGCCGTTAAACCTTCCCCAACCCTGGCAATCACTGCCAGAGCCGCCGAAATGCGTGCAGCAGGCAAAGATATTATTGGCCTGGGTGCGGGCGAACCCGATTTCGATACACCTGAGCATATAAAAGCCGCTGCCATTGAAGCCTTGAACCGGGGTTTTACCAAATACACGGCAGTCGATGGCATCCCCAGTCTGAAACAAGCCATTATCGATAAGTTCAAACGCGATAATGGTTTTGAATATCAACTCAATCAAATTCTGGTTTCCTGTGGCGGCAAACAGAGTTTTTTCAATCTGGCCCAAGCATTGCTTAACCCTGGTGATGAAGTCATCATCCCGGCGCCATATTGGGTGTCTTATCCGGATATGGTATTGTTGGCCAGCGCCAAACCGGTCATTGTCGAAACCACCCAAGCGCAACAGTTCAAGATTTCTCCGCAACAACTCCGTGCCGCCATCACGGATAAAACCCGCTTAATGGTTATCAACAGCCCGTCCAACCCGACCGGCGTGGCCTATACGGAAGCTGAACTGAAAGCCCTCGGCGATGTATTGGCGGATTTCCCTGATATTGTTATCGCCACCGATGACATGTATGAACATATCCTCTGGCAAAAAGGCAGCTTTGTTAATATTTTGAATGCCTGCCCTGAACTGTATGACCGCACCATGGTGCTGAATGGCGTATCCAAAGCCTATTCGATGACTGGCTGGCGTATAGGCTATGCGGCTGGGCCGGTCGTGATTATTACCGCCATGCGTAAAATTCAATCCCAGAGCACCTCAAACCCAACATCAATTTCGCAAGTAGCTGCTGAATCCGCTATCACTGGCGACCAAAGCTGTATCGACCAAATGATGACAGAATTCAAGAAACGCCACGATTTTGTCGTTACCGAGTTGAACACCATCGACGGCGTGGACTGTCTACCAACTGACGGCACCTTCTATGTTTTTCCGAATATTGAAAAATTGCTGAATCGTTTGGACGGTATTGAGTCTGAGTTGGATTTTGCCGAATACCTGATTGAAAAAGCTGGTGTCGCTCTGGTGCCCGGTACTGCTTTTGGTGCTCCTGGACATATTCGTATTTCCATCGCGACCAGCATGGAAAACCTGAGTAATGCACTTCAGCGAATTAAACAGGCAATTTAAGCCATACAAATCATATCTTATCGTAATTTTCACGACACAACTTACATAAAAAAGGCTTTCAACCGAAAGCCTTTTTTAATTCATCCAAAGCGGCCTTTAACGCCGTCCACGGCATACCTACCGTAACAACAATGGCAAAAATCAAACTGGTGACGCCACTAATCATCAGCCACCATTTTTCACCTTCCTGCTGGATTCTGATCGCTTCTTTAATCCGGTAAATACCAATCGCCAAAAACATACCGGCCAGTAAAATAGTAAAACCGATCGAAGCCAGCACCGGATTAAAAATGGACACCAGACCGCCAATGGTATAAAGCACTGCCGTGACTATATATAACCCCCGGCTTTTCCAGGATTTCAACTTTTCTGACACAACGGCATGCACCAATTGGGTCAAGCCAGCCAGCAACATAAAAAAGCCGAAAAACATCACGGTAGTAATCGTGAAGGTGAAACTCATTCCCAAACCAACCGCACCCAACACGATCATTAACATTCCCAGCGCCAATAATGCACCCCAGGATTCCGGTAAATGATTCATCACCACTGAGTCGTTTAGCAAATCATTATTGTAACTACTCAGCGTAAATAAGTAAAAAAACTGCTTGACACGATTTTAGCGTTATTTTTGATTTTCTAACGGCAACACCTGGCGCAAGAGGTTTACTGTATTAGCCTGCGTTAGTTGAGGCGTGTTGCCTTATAAGCACTGCCCGATAGCCCTGCGGCCGTGCATTTCTAAAATACGATGACGGGCAACACAGAGGCAAAAATTCGTATTTCAAAAGCCATGAGACAAGAGTCCTGTACTTAAACCCACAGGCCGTTTCATTGAAGATTGATTCCATTGATGTAGAGGCTGCCATTACCCATGCCCGGCAGCTGATTGAAGATGAAGCCGATTTATCTCCGGCGCTGCGGTCTTCGCTGGAGATATTGTTGTTGCTGGTCACGCTCTTGATGCATCGGCTCGGACTTAACAGCAGTAACAGTTCCAGGCCGCCATCAAGTGATCCTGATCGTAAAAGGAAAGCACGGGCTGGATCAAAAAAACCAGGTGGTGGACAGAAAGGGCATATTGGCACCACGCTGGTTAAAGTCGATGATCCCGATGACGTTATCTCCATCAAGATTGATCGCCGTACCTTGCCAGCCGGAAGCTACACGGCAGATGGCTTTGAAACCCGGCAGGTATTTGATATTGATATTTCACGGATTGTGACGGAATATCGTGCGCAAAGGCTTATCGATGAACAAGGTCGTCGGTTTGTTGCTCCTTTTCCCGAGGGCGTAACAAAAGCCGTGCAATATGGTGACCAACTCAAGGCGCACGCCGTGTATCTTTCGCAGTACCAATTATTGCCCTGCCAGCGCATCAAGGATTATTTTTCCGATCAATTACAGATCCCCATCAGTGAAGGTTCGCTGGTTAATTTCAATCAACCAGCCTTTGAGAAGCTGGCATCCTTTGAGCCGATTTGCAAGCAAAGACTGGCGGCAGCTTCTGTTGTACATGCCGATGAAACGGGCATTAACATCAATGGCGCCAGGTACTGGTTGCATTGTGCTTCTAATGATTTATGGACACATTATTTTCCCCATGTAAAACGGGGCAAGGAAGCGATGGATGTCATTGGCATCCTGCCTGACTTTCATGGCATTTTATGCCACGATCACTGGAAGCCTTACTACAAGTCCCCCTTCACTCATGCCTTGTGCAATGCGCATCATCTGCGTGAACTGACCCGTGCCCGGGAGCAGGATGGACAGCAGTGGGCCAAAGAAATGGAAACCCTGTTAAAAAAGATCAATCAGGTCGTCGATGATGCAGGGGGGAAGCCTGAAGCAAGAAAAGCGGCCTGTTATCGACGACGATATCGAGATTTATTAGAGAAAGCACAAATTGAATGTCCGCCACCAACCCCGTTGCCCGGTAAACCCAAACGTGGGCGCCTCAAGCGCAGTAAATCCAGAAACTTACTGGAACGGCTGATCAATTACCCGGATGATGTCTTACGCTTTATGAGAGAAATAGATGTGCCATTTACTAATAATCTCGGTGAGAATGATATCCGCATGACCAGGGTGCAGCAAAAAATATCGGGGTGTTTCAGGAGTGAGCAGGGTGCCATCACCTTCTGCCGTATTCGGGGATATCTATCCACTTGTCGTAAACATCATGTCAGTGCCTCTGAAGCGTTGGTACTGGTATTTAAGGGGAAATTACCGGAATTTACTCAGTGACCTGATGCTTTTGGTAAAATACGCTGAGTAGTTACTCATTATTTTTATTTTCTTCAGTCATTTTTCCTCTCCTCTTTTAATGTGACCGGGTCTGCAGCCCGGCCACGCCATGAAAGTGCTGATTTAATCAGCGCTTCCCTAAGTATTATTTTTTAAATACCGACGAAAATTGCTGTTTCAATTTATCAAACCAGCCTTTACCGCCTTTACCATTTGAAATCTTTTCTTCAATTTCATCGATTTGATCATACATAGGTTCAAACGTTTTTTTATCGCCATAACCCAGCGCTTCCGCCAGTTTCAATTGATGTCTGACCGCTTTTAACAAACCATCAAGTACCTTGTTTTCTTTATCCGTCCGCTTGGTATTCTCGGTCAAGGCTTCTGCTTCCGCCATTAGCAAATTAGCACGTAACAACGGCAATGGAATGACATGCTCTGTCACCACCAAAGTATTCAACAAGTCATGCAAGGCCACCTTTGCCTCGTCCACTTTACCTTCATCGATCAATGGCGCAATCATTTTGATTGCATCCGGATAAGTCGCCAGTGGAATGCTGGTGGTCGAGATAATAATCTCACTGGCCAGCCCTTTGATTAAATCCCTGGCATCCTGTAAACGGCCTTTATCCAGTGCTTTTTTCGCTTCCTTGGTCATCGCCTTGATGCTGTCTATATCCGTATAAACATCGATAATTGTCTCTTCTATAGCCACCGGCGCCAGAGCCAGATCCGGGGCGCGCGCTATAATCAAATCCAGCTTGCCCGTCACTGTTTCCAATAGTTTCAGCGCTTCATCGGTTTTGTTATTTTCCAATGCAACTAATGCTTTTTCCGTATTCAACACGGCTTCTACCGCTTCCTTGAGTATCTTTTTCCTTTTTTCTGCCGTCTTGTCAGCAATATTTTTATCGACTTGTGATTGAACTGACTGCGAAGCCTCAGACGGCTTTTGAGCTTTGATAGCATCGGCAGCAATGGCCGGCCCCGCACTCATAATGCCCAACATCAAAAAAGATGCATAGATTGAATTTTTCATATTTTCTCCTCGTAAAGTTAAGATCGATACTGCAACTAAGATATTGCGACAAGCCTCTTAAAAAACAAGCAAAATGCTGAAAAATAATTGAAAGTACAACTTCAGCCCATTGTAAAATGACTCCTATTTTGATCAGGGCTAAAAAAATGGAAAAACAAATAAACGAGATTCGACAATATCTGCTGGAGCTTCAAAACAGCATTTGTCAGCAACTGGAATCCCAAGAAGCGGATAAGCGTTTTATCGAAGATAAATGGCAACGCCCACAAGGCGGTGGTGGCCGCACCCGGGTGTTGCAAGAAGGCCAGACATTTGAACAAGCAGGCGTTAATTTTTCCCATGTTTTTGGCCAGCAATTACCCGCTTCAGCGACTGCAGCCCGACCTGAACTGGCGAACCGGCAATTCCAGGCGCTGGGGGTTTCACTGGTCATACACCCAAACAACCCGTTTGTGCCCACCTCGCATGCCAATGTGCGTTTTTTTGTTGCCGAACAGCCTGGCGAAGAGCCTATCTGGTGGTTTGGCGGCGGTTTTGATCTAACCCCCTACTATCCTTATCATGAAGATGTCATTCATTGGCATCAGACTGCCCGTAAAGCCTGCGAAGCTTTTGGCCCGGATGTTTATCCCCGATTCAAAAAACAATGTGACGACTATTTCTTCTTGAAACACCGTAATGAAACGCGTGGCGTTGGCGGCTTGTTTTTTGATGACCTGAACGAATGGGGGTTTGAAAAAAGTTTCGCTTTTATGCAAAGTGTCGGCGATCATTATATCGATGCCTACTTGCCCATTGTTGAAAAGCGTAAAGACATTAACTACGAGCCACATCATCGAGATTTTCAGCTTTATCGCCGGGGACGGTATGTGGAATTCAATCTGGTCTATGACCGTGGTACATTGTTCGGATTGCAGTCTGGTGGACGCACCGAATCCATCCTGATGTCATTGCCACCACTGGTGAAATGGCGATATAACTGGACGCCGGAGGCTAATACGCCAGAAGCGGATTTATATGAAAACTACTTGAAACCAAGGGACTGGCTAAAAAAATGAAAACTGCTGATTTATCTGCGACGCCAGGTGGCACAAGGATGTGTCACCCAAAAGCACCACCACGCGCAGACGGCCAAGAAGAAACAATAGCAGCAAAGCCGATTACGAAGCATACGCTAGGAGGCTGTTTATGATAAAAAAGAGCAGCGACAAGCGGGTCAGACAAATTCCAATAAATAGCGTAGTCCCGGCTGAGCCAGGACCACTCCTACCCTCGGTTTCAATCGGAATCCGATTCTTCACCAGCGCGGACATCGAATTCGATTTTCCAGCGCTGCCCGTCTTGTTCAGAAACTGCATGCAATTCTAAAGTACCCACTTCGGTAACTGCCGCAGAAAGATGTACAGGAACCACTTCGCCAATTTTATGCCCTTCTTCCGGCAGAGTGATTTCGATTTCATCCAGCTCTTCCAGCTCATCATCGGTCCAGTAATCCAACCGGGTCCCAACGGTATCTTCACGTCGGCTCTTGGAGGCAAAAAACCTGAATCGCACCGGTTCACCCACCACCAGGCCAAACACATCATCCGGCAGTGCTTCCTCGGTGCCTTCCTCCATGCCGAATGGTGCAATACACAATGCTTCTATTTCTGGTGGCATGCCGGGTACGGCAGGCATGGCGCTTTCCACACCGACATAATAGGCTGCGGCAGTTCCACCTTTGATGCGAACACCTTTGCCTTTTCTGACGAATCCATAATATGCCGCTCCACGCGCCACCGCCAAATCCAGATCGGCGCCAGCCAATAAGCGTGCATCGGGCGCTTGTTCAGTACGCAACCAATCGTTGATGACATCCATTAAACGATCAGCCAGTTGCTGAGCCTTTAACACCCCACCATTGAACAGCACGGCGCTGGGATGCAAAAATGAAGCATTTTCAGCCAATTTAATGTCGGCCAAATCATCGGTAGCGGCAATCTGTTTGCTTAAAAATGCCGCCAGGTGCCGGGTAATGGCCGCATCCTGCGCATATGGCAGGCCGGCTGTTCTTAGGCCTGATCGTGGTCGGGATACTGGCTTTTCAGCCACAGAAACCTTGGGTAAAAATCCTTCGACCAGAATCTGGTTGACTTCATCCCGGGTCAATTCGGTCCGAAGACTTCCACCAATCAGTGATGAACCACGACTGGCGACGACCAGTGGTATGTTGTCAATCTCTTCATCACTGAACAGTTTTTCTTTGGCATCGCGACAAGCATGTGTCAGTGATTGAATCTGCCAGGCTTCCAATCGTTTACCACTGTCTTTTTCCAGCTTGGCTTTGACATGATAGGCCAAGGCCAGATCCATGTTATCACCGCCAAGCAGAATATGATCACCAACCGCCACTCGCGTCAGCTGCAAATTGCCATCTTCTTCGGTCACCGCAATCAGGGATAAATCCGTGGTACCACCACCAATATCAACGACCAGAATAATATCGCCGACCTGAACATGATTGCGCCAATCCCCTTCGCTGTTTTCAATCCAGCTATACAAGGCAGACTGCGGCTCTTCCAGCAAAATTGCCTGATTCAAACCAACCGAGCGGGCAGCTTCGACAGTCAATTCCCGCGCGGCTGGGTCAAATGAGGCCGGTACTGTCAAGGTAACATCCTGTTGACTCAAATCAGCGTCTGGATGTTTAAAACCCCAGGCATCAACCAAATGTTGCAGATAAGCCTGGGTCGCTTGAAAAGGTGATACTTTTTCAATTTCTTCTGGCGCATCGACAGGCAAAATCGCCTGCTTACAATCCACCCCGGCATGACAGAGCCAGCTTTTGGCGCTGGCAACCAGCCGAATCGGGGTTTTAGCACCCAGATTACGGGCAATTTCACCAACCAGAAAGCCAGGGCTCTCTGTCCATGGCAAGACAGTCGAGCCTTCCGGAATTTCTGCTTCATGCGGCAAATACATAAATGACGGCAGTTGCTGTTTTTCCTCAACCTCGCCAGGCTCGATCAATTGGGGAATGGCCATCACTTCCTGCACCACGTCATCTTCTGACTGATGCAAATCGACATAGGACAACACACAATGCGTGGTGCCCAAATCGATGCCTACCGAATAGCGGGGACCCTCCGCTTCTGTTTGAACCTGACTTTGTTCTTCCTGCGTGACTGAATCAGGCGATTGCTCGCCGCCATCCTGATTATTCATAGATCCGAATAATTCACTCATAACTCAACCTCAGCCGGCGCAACGATTTTAGGATCATGTTTTTCTGTCAGCTTGGGCAGATTATATTCAACCACACGCCAGCCTTTATGCACTAACGTGCCGGTAAACGGTGGCTTACCGACTATATTACCCACCAGCCGGATTTCGGCCGAATTGAACCCTTCTTGCAAGGTAATTTTGCTGCCTTCAGTTTCCTGACGAATATTCTTCAAGGTGAAATGTTCATCGATGACTTTTTTGCAGCCTTCATGCACCACCCGCGCGGCAACACCCACATCGGCATCACTATATTGACTGACATCTTCATTGATAAAATCGATAAAACGGGCTTCTTTTTGCAGCATGCCCAGTAATTGCAACGCCGCTTCAGGCGTTGCTTCTTTCAACACGACTGGCTCTGGCGCTGGGGCTGGAACTTCGACAATTTTTTCCACTTCGACGATTTTCTCGACAACTCCCGGCTCTGCTTCAACCACTGGCTCTGGCTGCTGACGTTTTTCTTCGGCTTTTTTAACACAGCGCTTGTAGCCCAGTAAAACGGACAACAATACGGCAATTAAAATAAAGGCCAGCAATACAACCGTTGCGGCCAGACAGACATGCCACAAATCGAATGTTGTTGGTCTTAGTGATAAATCTATGGTGTAAACACTATTCATTCATTTAAACCTTTTTTACTCT
Source organism: Methylomarinum sp. (assembly GCA_965277025.1). GTDB lineage: Bacteria > Pseudomonadota > Gammaproteobacteria > Methylococcales > Methylomonadaceae > Methylomarinum. The sequence continues at coordinate 2,171,957 of OZ255706.1, read as the reverse complement.
GTACATGACAAAAATTAACTTATGACAAATGAGTCTCATGTATTCCAGTGACAAAAGGTATGGGTTGCAAAAGAGCAATCACTTTTCTAATCATCCTTTTTGATTGAGAGAAGACATTAAACAACGTTGAGCGGATACAATCTAATCCATATCGAAACAGGCTTTGCGCGAGCCGCTGATGTGTTTTGGTTTTTATTGGTAACTCGCAATCATGTTTCCATTCGCCTGCTTTATGTGACCAACAGAAAGCAATAACGGGAAGTACTAACAATTTTTTGATCCGAAGATAACCGACTACACGCGTTTCCTCAAGTTTGAATCCCCGTCCTTTTAAACAGCCGAAAAGCGTTTCGATATCCCAACGCAAGCCATAAATTTTAATCGCATCAGGGTTCAAATGCTGACAGACGATGATTAATAACTCACCATCACTCAGCCGTAACCCACTGAGATAAATTGAACAATTTCCCAAATAGCGCGCTGTTGAGAGGTGTCGTGTGCTACCCGGCTTAAGCCCATAAAACAAACGCTCTACGCGTATTCGCTGGCCTTGGGCATTGGTTGTCCAGGCGTTGTTGCGAATACGGATATAAAAGGGAATCTCTTGCTCAAACAACCAGCCCATCCATTCGTCTCCAATAAACTCCCGATCAGCCAAAAGACCTTTGATGTGATGTCGGCCAAACTGCGCAATAAAGCGTTTCATCAGCGCTATACGTTCCTTCGTATTAGAGTTGCCCCGCTTGTTTAAAGGCAACCAATACACAGGAATGGCGGCACCCCGATAAACCACGGCAAGCACCAGCAGATTAATATTGGTTTTACCCCACTTCCAGTTCGTCCTGTCTAACGTCAGATAGTAATCCTGATCAGTGAAACCAAACAGTTTCATGATGAAATGAGCGACTTCATTGTAATCCAGCCAATGGTCACTGAAAAATCGTTGCATCCGTCGATATCGTGAGGAAATTTTTGCCCGACGGGGAAAGAATACGGCGAGCTGGGCCAGATTGACCGTGCTAACTGCCATCAAAGCAATTAACATACCCACAAAACAAACGATTCTTGCCTTGTTCCATTGAAAGTGCTCAGTTAATATGACGGTCAGCTCGTTGATTTGTAATGTCCCGTTATTCATATTCGCTAAAACAAAATGCGGTATTTAATTACATTTCAACGAGCTACGCCAGCTTTTAATATTTTTTGTCATGTACAGAGCCTTTTTTATTTTCCCGCAGCTTTAGCGGCTTCCTGAAACATCATTTGCTTAAGTAATCTGCGCGTCATTTGAATGCGCATTTTCTTTAGATGCCGATCGGCGATGACACCTGGCACCTTGGCATCCAGATAAACCTTGCGCATATCCGCCAAGGCTGGCTCACATTGCTTGATAATTGCGCCAGTCGCTGTACGGCTCTCGATGCTGGCATAGCCTTTTTTCTGCATTTCCTTAACAATGCAGCGTTTATAGTCGAACTGTGCGCCTTGTATTTTTTTGATCGTTGCCTCATCCAGCACTGATCCGTCCCATTTGCTGTCATCCGTCTTGGCTGAAACATTAACGCTGAAAGCGAAAAGGGCAAGCATTAAAAACTTTTTCATTGATTTCTCCATGGTTTATGGACATTGAGCGGCTAATTTTACGCGAATTTAAACTCGAACACCTAAAAGTTTTAAGCGCTTAACGCTCTTTATCCCCGGTGTTTAACAACGGTTTGACGATAGCGTCAAAAGCTTGTTGTCGGAAAATACCTTGTTGCATAGTAACTACTCAGCGTCTCTGTACATGACAAAAAATATTAAAAGCTGGCGTAGCTCGTTGAAATGTAATTAAATACCGCATTTTGTTTTAGCGAATATGAATAACGGGACATTACAAATCAACGAGCTGACCGTCATATTAACTGAGCACTTTCAATGGAACAAGGCAAGAATCGTTTGTTTTGTGGGTATGTTAATTGCTTTGATGGCAGTTAGCACGGTCAATCTGGCTCAGTTCGCCGTATTCTCTCCCAGTCGGGCAAAAATTTCCTCACGATATCGACGGATGCAACGATTTTTCAGTGACCATTGGCTGGATTACAATGAAGTCGCTCATTTCATCATGAAACTGTTTGGTTTCACTGATCAGGATTACTATCTGACGTTAGACAGGACGAATTGGAAGTGGGGTAAAACCAATATTAATCTGCTGGTGCTTGCCGTGGTTTATCGGGGTGCCGCCATTCCTGTGTATTGGTTGCCTTTAAACAAGCGGGGCAACTCTAATACGAAGGAACGTATAGCGCTGATGAAACGCTTTATTGCGCAGTTTGGCCGACATCACATCAAAGGTCTTTTGGCTGATCGGGAGTTTATTGGAGACGAATGGATGGGCTGGTTGTTTGAGCAAGAGATTCCCTTTTATATCCGTATTCGCAACAACGCCTGGACAACCAATGCCCAAGGCCAGCGAATACGCGTAGAGCGTTTGTTTTATGGGCTTAAGCCGGGTAGCACACGACACCTCTCAACAGCGCGCTATTTGGGAAATTGTTCAATTTATCTCAGTGGGTTACGGCTGAGTGATGGTGAGTTATTAATCATCGTCTGTCAGCATTTGAACCCTGATGCGATTAAAATTTATGGCTTGCGTTGGGAAATCGAAACGCTTTTCGGCGGTTTAAAAGGACGGGGATTCAAACTTGAGGAAACGCGTGTAGTCGGTTATCTTCGGATCAAAAAATTGTTAGTACTTCCCGTTATTGCTTTCTGTTGGTCACATAAAGCAGGCGAATGGAAACATGATTGCGAGTTACCAATAAAAACCAAAACACATCAGCGGCTCGCGCAAAGCCTGTTTCGATATGGATTAGATTGTATCCGCTCAACGTTGTTTAATGTCTTCTCTCAATCAAAAAGGATGATTAGAAAAGTGATTGCTCTTTTGCAACCCATACCTTTTGTCACTGGAATACATGAGACTCATTTGTCATAAGTTAATTGTAACTACTCAGCGTAAATAAGTAAAAAAACTGCTTGACACGATTTTAGCGTTATTTTTGATTTTCTGACGGCAACACCTGGCGCAAGAGGTTTACTGTATTAGCCTGCGTTAGTTGAGGCGTGTTGCCTTATAAGCAATGCCCGATAGCCCTGCTGCCGTGCATTTCTAAAATACGATGACGGGCAACACAGAGGCAAAAATTCGTATTTCAAAAGCCATGAGACAAGAGTCCTGTACTTAAACCCACAGGCCGTTTCATTGAAGATTGATTCCATTGATGTAGAGGCTGCCATTACCAATGCCCGGCAGCTGATTGAAGATGAAGCCGATTTATCTCCGGCGCTGCGGTCTTCGCTGGAGATATTGTTGTTGCTGGTCACGCTCTTGATGCATCGGCTCGGACTTAACAGCAGTAACAGTTCCAGGCCGCCATCAAGTGATCCTGATCGTAAAAGGAAAGCACGGGCTGGATCAAAAAAACCAGGTGGTGGACAGAAAGGGCATATTGGCACCACGCTGGTTAAAGTCGATGATCCCGATGACGTTATCTCCATCAAGATTGATCGCCGTACCTTGCCAGCCGGAAGCTACACGGCAGATGGCCTTGAAACCCGGCAGGTATTTGATATTGATATTTCACGGATTGTGACGGAATATCGTGCGCAAAGGCTTATCGATGAACAAGGTCGTCGGTTTGTTGCTCCTTTTCCCGAGGGCGTAACAAAAGCCGTGCAATATGGTGACCAACTCAAGGCGCACGCCGTGTATCTTTCGCAGTACCAATTATTGCCCTGCCAGCGCATCAAGGATTATTTTTCCGATCAATTACAGATCCCCATCAGTGAAGGTTCGCTGGTTAATTTCAATCAACCAGCCTTTGAGAAGCTGGCATCCTTTGAGCCGATTTGCAAGCAAAGACTGGCGGCAGCTTCTGTTGTACATGCCGATGAAACGGGCATTAACATCAATGGCGCCAGGTACTGGTTGCATTGTGCTTCTAATGATTTATGGACACATTATTTTCCCCATGTAAAACGGGGCAAGGAAGCGATGGATGTCATTGGCATCCTGCCTGACTTTCATGGCATTTTATGCCACGATCACTGGAAGCCTTACTACAAGTCCCCCTTCACTCATGCCTTGTGCAATGCGCATCATCTGCGTGAACTGACCCGTGCCCGGGAGCAGGATGGACAGCAGTGGGCCAAAGAAATGGAAACCCGGTTAAAAAAGATCAATCAGGTCGTCGATGATGCAGGGGGGAAGCTTGAAGCAAGAAAAGCGGCCTGTTATCGACGACGATATCGAGATTTATTAGAGAAAGCACAAATTGAATGTCCGCCACCAACCCCGTTGCCCGGTAAACCCAAACGTGGGCGCCTCAAGCGCAGTAAATCCAGAAACTTACTGGAACGGCTGATCAATTACCAGGATGATGTCTTACGCTTCATGAGAGAAATGGATGTGCCATTTACTAATAATCCCGGTGAGAATGATATCCGCATGACCAGGGTGCAGCAAAAAATATCGGGGTGTTTCAGGAGTGAGCAGGGTGCCATCACCTTCTGCCGTATTCGGGGATATCTATCCACTTGTCGTAAACATCATGTCAGTGCCTCTGAAGCGTTGGTACTGGTATTTAAGGGGAAATTACCGGAATTTACTCAGTGACCTGATGCTTTTGGTAAAATACGCTGAGTAGTTACGTTGCATAAATATAAAGTGGCCATCCTTCCCAATGATAACGGTGAAAGGCAAAACGCCGAATGGGTCTCCCCATTGCTTCAGCAAGGTAAATTGCTGTTCAGGGTCTGCCACCAGCACAGGATAATTGATGCCAACCGTTCGGGCGAAATTGCGTAATTTACGCACTTCATCCAGGCCAACGCTGACGATCTTAAAGCCTTTGCCGCCATACTGTTGTTGCCAGCGAATCAGATCCGGTATTTCAATCTGGCATGGACCACACCAGGTCGCCCAAAAATTCAACAAAATGATTTGTCCATGCCTATCATATAATTGACGCTTTTGCCCCGCCAGATCATTGAGAACCAAAGGTGGCATCTTCCAGGCGTTATCGATCGGCCTGGCCATTACTGACACAGACATGACAAAAAATAAACCAAGACCTATCATTATCAGGTTGAGTTTGATAAAACGTTGAGGGTAATTGTTGAGCTTGATCATCGATGTGATAGAATATTAATATTTATTAAAATACTGTTTTTCGGAAAACCATCATGCACAGCGTAAAAAAATCCTGCTGTCTGTCAGCCTTTGCTTTGGGATAAACAGTTTCGCACTGGCCGAAACACCCACGACAGAATCATTCAATCTACAGCAAGCAGTCGCTTACGCCTTGCAACACAATCCTGATTTACAAATCATGGCGGACCGGATTCAACAGGCTGAGTCGCAATTGGACCAGGCGTTGTCGGCTTTTTATCCGCAGATCAAAGCGCGCCTGGGTTATGAACATACGGACAACCCGGCTCGGGCATTCTCCATGATTATCTCACAACGCCGCCTCAACTTGACTGGCGGAACAGATTTTAACCAGGGCCAGCGCATAAAAACTCACCCAAATATCACTTGAGCCCTGAAGTCATCGCTGAGGGCTGCCTTGAAGCGCTTGCGCTTAATGCTCAGGCGCGACGGTTCGCGCTTGAGCCAATTGAGCGCCAATTGGCGGATGATAGTGAAGTTGCCCGGTGATTCGCCCTTGCGAATTCGTGACTCGTCTTCACGAAACGTGACATCCAATACCCAATGCAGGCTGTTCTCCACGCCCCAGTGGGAGCGCACAGCGTTGGCGAAGGTTTCAACACTATCAAGCGTGGTGATGTAGTAGCGACGCTCAATGGTTTGTCGTTCGCCGATCTGGCGTTCACACGCCACCATGCCAATGCCCTTGAGTCCTTGCCAGCGCCGGGGCGAAGGCAAGGTGTCCAGACAATCAGCCAGGTAGTAGCGGCGCTGTTCAATCCGGCCGTGTCCGACATCGACCTGTTCGTGGTGGCCCAGTAGCGCCTGACCGTCCTCAACACCGCCATCCACCGCCACGGCAAAGTAATCCACGATCGCTTCATGCAAGGACTTCTGGTTGCCCTTGACCGCCAGGGCGTAATCAGCCCCTTTCTCGACGATCTTGCCAGCAATCTTTTCCTGGCATCCCATCGCGTCAATGGTCACGATGCAGCCTTTAATTTCCAGCATGGCCAACAGTCGGGGAATGGCGGTAATTTCATTGGACTTCTCCTGTGTTTTGACCTGACCCAGGGAGAGCCCCGTCTGGCTTGCCCAGGCGCTGACCATGTGGATCGCGCCCATCTTGTCCTCCTGATCAAAGGACCGGCGCGCCGTTTTGCCGTCAATGGCAACCACTTCCCCCTCGGTCAGTCTGGCGACACTTTGCACCCAGCGACTGAAACAGGCGCTGACTTCCTCGGCCGGCAACCGTGACATCCGGCGGGCAATGCAGTCGTGCGAGGGGATTCCGTTTTCCAACGCTATCCATTGCCGCAGCCAGTCTTGTTTCTCTTTGCCGAAGGCTTCTATGGCCTCCCGGCCTTCAGCGCCACTGACCACCGCGCAGATGGTCAGTACGATAATATCCAGCAGTTGATGACGCTTGTGGCGTTCAATTCGCGGGTCTTCCAGGCTTGAAAAGGCTTCTTGCAGGCTCAGGGACATTTTGATTCCTCATACAGTTTTGCATGAATGATACTGAACTCGCTGTTTTAATAGGATCTTTTTATGCGCTGGCCCTGAGATTTTAACCATCCAGGCGGCGTAGACAATTACCTCCCGGAAGTCAGTTTGCAGTATTCGTTGTTTCGGGGCGGCCAGGATTATTACGGCAGCAAGGCGGCAAAATCCGCCGTGAACGCCGCCCAGTATGACGAACTGGATATGCATAATCGGCTGATTGAAATGGTCACTACCACTTTTTATCATTATCTGGCCGCACTGGAAAATCATAAAGTCACGCTCCGTTCGATCGAAGCGGTCGAAAGTGAACTGAAGCAAAGCCGGCTCCGTTATGAAGCCGGCAGCGAGTTAAAATCAGACGTCTTGTCACTGGAAGTTCAGGCGGCGGCGCATGACCAGGAAATTCACGCCGCCAATGCAGTGGAATTGATCAAGACCGGTCTGAAAATCTTGCTGGGACTGAATGCCGACCAAGCTTTTTCGTTAGATTCAAAAACCACTCTGCCTTTACCCGACACGCCTGAAAGTTTTCAACAATTACTGTCAAAGGCCAAACAACAACGGCCGGATTTCCTGGCGGCCAATCAGCGCCTGGAAATGGCCTGACAACAACTGAGAGCGGCGCAAGGCGTTCATCTGCCGACTGCCAATGCCTATGTCAATTATGGCTCGGACAGTAAAAACCTTGATTTCAGCACCAATCGCGACAATGTCACCGCTGGCGTGATGGTTGAAATGTCGCTTTTTTCCGGTTTTCGTGACAGCGCCCGAATCAAACAGGCGAAACATCAATTGGCTATCGCACGAAAAAACCTGACTAAAACCCAGTTACAAATTGAAAACGAAGTCAAATCAGCCCAGTTGAAACTGATCGAAGCGCTTAATCGCGTCAATGTCACCAAAGCCTCGGTCGCATCGGCCGAAGAAGCGTTACGAATGGTCAAAGCGCAACGGGACGCCGGCATTGTCACCGTCACCCGTTATCTGGAAGCGCAAGTAGCCCGCGACCAGGCCTACGCCCGTAAAATCGCAGCTTTTTATGACGCACTCAGTGCCCAAGCCCAACTTAACCAAGCAATCGGATCATTCAGGGATTAAACCATGCAACAGTTACTTCAAAATAAATGGCTGGTCGGCAGCGCCGCCATCGCCTTTCTACTTATCGCCATTCTTTTTTCGCAGGGAATTATTGGCGGACCGGACAAAGTTTCACCGGGCAACACTGAAAACAATTTAAACCCTTTACCCACCGGAGCCAAAACACTGACGGTCGGTAAAACGTTAGGCGACAACCGGATTTCCTGGCCTGGCACGATAAAGTCCCGCAGCGTCGCCAAAATCGCGCCTAAATTCAGTGGCCGCATCCTTGAAGTCAACGTCAATGCCGGCGACCGCGTCAAACAAGGCGATATTGTCGCCGTGTTGGACAAATCCGATCAGGAAGCCGCCTTTCAGGAAGCGCAATCGGCGTTGAATGCCGCCCGCGCTCAGGCGGCCCGCGCCAACGCCGATGAAAAACGCATTGTCAAACTGTTCAAACAAGGCGCAGCCACACGCCAATCTTATGACGCCATCATCGCTCAGGCGCGCAGCGCTCGCGCCATGGTCAGTCAAGCACTGGGCGCGGTAAAAAAAATCCGCGCCAACATGAATGAAAACATTCTCAAGGCCCCTTTTGACGGGGTTGTCAGTGAACGTCTTCAGGAACCCGGCGATATGGGCTTGCCGGGCGTTCCTGTCGTCGTCATCCAGAAAGCAGATGACTTACGCGCGGAAGCCGCCATTCCGACCCACTGCGCCAAACGCATTCACCTGGGAATGAAAATCCATGTTCGCGTCGATGCGGTCAACAAAACTTTCACCGGAAGCGTCGATGAAATCACTCCTGAAATCGACCCATTGACCCGCACCCAATTGATCAAAGCCGCTCTGCCTCAGGATGAAAGTCTGGTACCCGGTCTTTTCGCCTGGCTGGAGCAAAGCTGTGAAGACAACCGTCAGATTGTGCTGATTCCACAATCGGCCGTCATGCATTTTGGTCAACTGGAAGCGGTCAAGATTGTCGAAAATGACCATGTTTACACCCGTCATATTCGTACCGGCAAGCAATATGGCAACAAGGTCGAAATGCTTTCCGGTTTACGCGAAGGTGAAACTATTCTGATCAACACAGGATTACAGAAATGAGCGAACAGCAGCACGACAGTCTGACCGTTCGCTTTGTCAGATTGTTCACCACATCCCAGCTTCCGTTACTGTTTTTAATCATATCCATTCTGGCAGGGGCGGCCGCCCTGTTATTGACGCCACGGGAAGAGGCTCCGCAGATTGTGGTGCCGGTGATGGATGTTTTTGTCCAATATCCAGGCGCGTCCAGCGAAGAAATCGAAATGCTGGTGACCACACCGCTGGAAGGACTGCTCTATCAGATACCCGGGGTTGAGTATGTCTATTCGGTTTCAGGACCGGGACAAGCCTTGGTGACAGTGCGCTATTATGTCGGCGAAGATCTGGAAAAAAGCCTGATCAAAACACGTGACAAAATCATGGCCAATGCCGACCTGGTTCCTCCGGGTGTAACTAACTGGATCGTCAAACCGGTTGAAATAGACGATGTGCCCATTGTCTTGTTGACTTTGTCGCCACAAAACCCTGTTTATGATTCGATGGCGATCCGGCGTATCGCCGATGAACTGCTGGAACGCTTGAAAACAGTCGATAATGTCGGCAAAAGCTGGGTGGTTGGCGGCGCGGCCAGACAGATATCAGTCTATCCGGATCCGGCCAAAATGGTCTCGCGCAAAACCACCTTGCTGGAGATCCAGCAAGCCTTGGCCAACACCAATGTCAATATCCAGGCGGGCGCTTTCTCACGCAATAATGAAGAAATCCTGCTGGAAGCAGGCCCGCATTTCAAAACGCCTGATGAAGTCAGCGCCACGGTCATCAAAAGCGTCAACGGCCGGCTGGTTTATTTGCGCGATGTCGCCAGAATCAGCGATGGCCCGGAAGACCCTGATCATTACACCCGAATTGGTTTTGGCCCCGCAGTGGAAGAAATGAAAACCGTGGGGCATGCTTTAGGCCAGACGCCGACCACTGCTGAAAGCCGAGAAATGGTCACCATCGCCATCGCCAAACGCAAAGGTAGTAATGCGGTAACGGTCGCCGAAGATGTACTGAAGCTGACTGAAGCGTTGCAAGGCAGCCTGATTCCAGATGATGTTCTGGTCAACATTACTCGAAACTATGGAGAAACCGCCAATCATAAAGTCAATGAACTGGTTTAGAAGTTACGCATTGACAACAGATCGAAATTTTGGGATTAAATGATTCATATTTGGCATAAAGGTGTCGATAAACGAAGCCATAACATCGTTGAATAAATTCCGCTGTACGCTATAGCAATTATTAATCACGTCTGCAAAGCTCAATTTTTGTAATTGAACAAAGCCACAAATTGCAGAAAAAATATGATTATTTATTGCTCTTTTATTGCGAACCTGGAACCGCTCAATATTACACACCTGCTTTATTGCCCGATGATATTGCTCAATCTGCCAATGCCTATCATGTTGTTCGGTAAATGCTTTCTTGTCAAAAACAGCGGTTTTTTCTTCATCAGGTAGTGAACTTATGTAATGGCGAACTTGTTCTTTCAAGGTCGTCCGAAATAATTTCACATACCCAAAATTTTGAGCCAAACCATTAAGCCGTCTTCCGGGATTTCTAATTGCCTGACTTGAACCCATGAACCTTTTTCAACAGAGACTAATCGATTACCTTCCACTGCAAAGAATAATCCTGTCTGATGATTTCTTGTCAATTTAAGATTATCCACGCAACTGTACCAGCTATCTCCTGTTACAAAACCAGGTTCTAGTCCCCAAGCTAATACTTCGGTCAGCATGTCTTGAAAATAGTCATTTTTTGTCTTTCCTTCCGCCTTATCGACCACCCGGAAATTCAGTGGTTGGTGTTTTCCTTGAATGTCTGTGTAGTACAACGTGATAAGATTGATTCCCTTGACTGCTCTATGATGTTTTCCCGACCAAAAATAACTGACATATGCCATATATTGGCTATAAGGTTTATCAAGAACACTATCGTCAACACTCAAGGTTCCGCCCTTTAAATTCAGGCTTGCGCTGGCTTCATTGTATAAATCTCGCCCAGTGTAATGCTCCCGATTTAGAAATCGATTTACGCTATCATGTGATATTGACATGACTTCGCCTAATCGTCGACAACTAGCTTGTTTCGGCTCACTTAATAAAAACATGGGTAATGTACAGCAGGCTGTTGAGGGGCGTGTTATTTCTCTTATCAAGGTTTGCCTTGCATTGACTTTGGGATTTTTCAAACCCATAGTTTAACATTGCCTGTCAATGCGTAACTTCTATGGTTGATCATCTTGGTATTGCGATTATCACCATCGTCGTTTTACTGGCTTTGAGTTTGGGCTTGAAGGAATCTTTTATCGTTTCCATCGCCGTGCCGGTCACCTTCGCCATCACCTTATTCTGTGATCTGGTTTTTGGTTACACCATCAACCGGGTAACATTATTTGCCTTGATACTGTCATTAGGCATCCTGGTCGATGACCCGATTGTCGATGTCGAAAATATTCACCGTCATTATAAATTACAAAAAGAACCACCATTACGCGCCTTGTTGACGACAATCGATGAAATTGGTCCACCGACGATTGTCGCCACCTTCGCCGTAATCCTGTCCTTTCTCCCGATGTTTTACATCACCGGCATGATGGGACCTTATATGGCGCCTATGGCCTTCAATGTGCCGATCGCCATGCTGTTATCGTTGATCATTGCCTTTACCATCACGCCCTGGGCCAGTTACAGATTACTGAAAAAAGAATACGGCAAAAAACATGGCGAGCCATTTGATTTGGAAAGATCTTTGCCTTATCGCCTCTATAACAAAATCCTGGGCCCGATTCTGGTCACGCCTGCGCGTAGCCGCTGATTTTTGGTCGCTGTATTTCTGGCCTTCGTTGGCGCCAGCATGCTGGCGGTGACGCGCGTCGTTCCACTGAAATTATTGCCATTCGATAACAAAACTGAATTGCAGTTGATTATCGATATGCCGCGTGGCTCGACGCTGGAGGAAACCGACGCCGTCGCCCATACGCTTGAACAGTACCTGGCGACAGTCAACGAAATCACCGATTTTGAATCTTATATCGGTTTGGCTTCGCCAATGGACTTCAATGGCATGGTGCGTCATTATTATCTGCGTCACGGCAGCTTTGTCGGCGATATTCGCATCAATCTGGTGGAAAAAGAAAAACGGGAGCAATCTTCCCATAAGATTGCACTGCGAATTCGTCCGGCGATCGATAAAATCGAACAACAATATGGCGCCAACATCAAGATTGTGGAATTACCGCCTGGTCCTCCGGTTATGGCCACCATTGTTGCGGAAGTCTATGGCCCGCCTCAAGCTAGTTATGACGATATTTTGCATGTGGCGACCGATATCCGGCAACGCCTGCAACAATTTGACGGTGTAGTCGATCTGGATGATTTAATCGATGAACCGCATAAACAAATCCACTTTATCCTTAACCGGGAAAAAGCGGCTCAACATGGAGTAACGGTCGAACAGGTCGCCAATACATTGAAAACCGCCCTGAACGGCAATATTGCCGGAACCGTGCATATCGTCAGTGAGCGCAAACCGTTATTGATCAATGTGCAACTGCCGCGAGCCGTCCGTTCTTCACCCACAGACCTTTTGACCTTACGGGTCAAAACCCGCTCCGGTAAACTGATTCCATTGAGTGAAATCGGCACGATTCGTAACGAATGGGGCGATCAGACCATCTATCATAAAAATTTGCAGCGGGTTATGTATGTCACTGCTGAAATGGCGGGACGAGCACCAGTCGAAGCCGTACTGGATATGTTTGGCAGCCTGGATGAAAAACCATTGCCTGACGGTTATCGCATCAATATGTCCGGTGAAGGGGAATGGAAAATCACCGTCGATGTATTCCGTGATTTGGGGCTGGCTTTCGCCGCCGCATTGGTGATGATTTATGTTTTACTGGTCGGACAGACAGGTTCCCTCGGCATTCCCGGCGTCATGATGATCGCCATCCCCCTGACCGTCATCGGCATCATGCCGGGTTTTTGGTTGATCAATTTATTTACCGAGCCTGTGGGCGAATACGGAACGCCGATTTATTTCACCGCCACAGCGATGATCGGCATGATCGCCCTGGCCGGTATTGTGGTGCGAAATTCAATTATTCTGATCGACTTTATCGAACGCACCTGGAACCGGGACGAAGAAACCACCCTGGCGGAAGCATTGATCGAAGCTGGCGCGGTTAGAAGCACGCCTATTTTTCTGACGGCGGCAGCGGCTGTTTTCGGCTCGGCCATCATTGTACTGGACCCCATTTTCTCAGGACTGGCCTGGAGTTTTGTATTCGGCATTATCGCCTCGACCCTGTTTACCCTGGTGGTGATACCCGTGGTTTATTTCCTGTTAATGCATAACAAACCAAAACCTGGAAATTTACTCGAAGAGGAATAGGTATTATGCGCTGGAAAGGCAATAGACGAAGCAATAACATTGAAGACCGCCGAGGTATGCGGCCTTCCTCTTTGGGGAATTCCGGCGGCGGCTTGCTGAGGCTTTTGCCTGTTGTTTTCAAATTCCTGGGATTTAAAGGAACAGCCATCGTCGTAGCCGGTTTTTTCGCCTACGGCCTGATGACCGGCAACCTGGACAAAATGTTGTCCGGCTTGACTGCTCAGGGACAAGTCAGCCATCAGGCGGTTACAACAACCCCCGTCCAACAAAGCGATGCAGAAAAGGAACTGGTGGATTTTATCGCCGTGGTGCTGGCAGATACAGAAGATACCTGGAGTGAACTGTTCAAGCAGCGTAATATGCGTTATCAACCACCGAAACTGGTGTTATTCAGACAATCAGTCCGTTCCGCCTGTGGTCTGGCGCAATCAGCGATGGGTCCTTTCTATTGTCCGGGCGACCGAAAAGTCTACTTAGACTTGAGTTTTTATCAGCAATTAAAAGAACAATTACAAGCTCCTGGTGATTTTGCCCAGGCTTATGTGATTGCCCATGAAATTGGCCATCACATTCAAACGTTGCTGGGCATTTCAGCAAAAGTTCATCAAGCCCGTTTACGCTTGAATAAAACTGAAGCCAACAAACTCTCTGTACGCCAGGAGCTTCAGGCCGATTGCTTCGCCGGAGTGTGGGGCTACCATGCCGACAAAACCCGGCAATTATTGGAATCGGGCGATGTGGAAGAAGCTTTGAACGCAGCCAGTAAAATTGGTGATGATGCCTTGCAACGCAGGGCCTCAGGCCGGGTAAGACCCGATGCATTCACCCACGGCACATCCCAGCAACGGGTAAAATGGTTCAAAGTCGGTCTGACAACTGGAGACATGGAGCGCTGCAATACTTTCAATAGCTCTATTTCCTCGCCCAGACCCTGAAGAGATATTCCAACTAACACAGCAACATTTTTATATTGATGGATAAGTTTCCAAATATTCTTTGAACTTACCGCAACTTACAATTCATTCAATCCGGCAAAGAATAAATGGATGCACTTCTGGTGTGGTAATTTTCCTAAAAAACCAACGATTCACGCTATCCAGGTAGCTTGCTATAATTAAATCAATTAAAAACAAAAAGTTGACTCGTGAAAAAAACGCGCCGCACATTTCTAAAAACACTTGCCCATATCAGTAGCCTGGCATTGTTTCCGACTGCCTGGCTGACTTCGGCGTTAGCCTTGGCTAACTGGCCCAAGCAGTTTTTTTCTGACGGAACTTATGAACAGACTATCAAAATACTGTTTGCTGACAAAGAGATTGTCGATAGCGATAAAATCCACCTTAAATTACCAAGAGTAGCTGAAAACGGTGCAATTGTCCCCCTCACTATTAGCAGCACTCTGGCGGATCTTAAAAAATTCTATGTATTGGTTGAAAAAAATCCACGACCATTATCAGCTCAATTCCATCTCTCCTCCTTCGCTGAAGCTGAGCTTTCATTACGCTTGAAAATGGCGAAAAGTTGTAATGTTATCGTTATTGCCGAAGATGCCACTGGCAAATTGTTTCAGGCTAAAAAATTCGTCAAAGTGACTGTTGGAGGGTGTGGTGGCTAACTCCAGCATTCGTATTCGCAGCAAGCGCCGCAAAGAGAAAGCGCAGATTCGCATTTTGATAGCGCATCCGATGGAAAACGGCCGTCACCGAGACCCTGAGACCGGTAGTTTTATCCCTGCCCATTTCATCCAGCAGTTAACTATCAGTCTGAATGGGCAACTGGCTATTGAAGTCGATTTAAGCGGCAGTATCTCCAAAGACCCTTATTTCAGTTTCGTGTTGAATCCGGTAAAAGCGGGCGATAGAGTCACTGTCAGTTGGGTGGATAATTTAGGCATTCGCGACAGCCGTGATCATGTGATTAAATAGCAGGCTTCTCAGGAGGCTGTCATACCGGCATAACGTTTTTCAACCCTTACACATTAGTCATGATCGACAAACAACCCAGCTGTCAGGATATTTTTGAATCAGGCCTGATGCCTGTCGATGAAGCAAAATCCCGCATCACCTCGATAATTGCACCTTTAACCCTCAGCGAGACCGTCTCCATCAATCAGGCAGTTAAGCGGGTACTGGCGGAAGCTGTTATCGCTCCATTCAATGTTCCACCGCATGATAATTCTGCTGTCGATGGTTTTGTACTGTCGGCAAATGATATTCCTGAGACTGGAACCTGCAAGCTGATTGTCGATCACTCCATTCATGCCGGCGACCAGGCTGATTACTCACTCCGTCCCGGCCATTGTTTTCGCATCATGACCGGCGCAAAAATTCCCGCCGGGGTGAATAATACAGTACTGATGCAGGAACATGTCGAAACAGGCGATGGCTTTATCATCATCGATAACCAAGGCAAGGCGGGCGATAACATTCGACAAACCGGTGAAGATTTGCGTCAGGGCGACATCATTCTCCGGCCGGGCAAACAGCTATGCGCCGCCGATATTGGCTTGCTGGCGTCATTGGGTATTGGTGAAATCAAGGTCAAGCGTAAACTGCGGGTGGCCATCGCCTCAACCGGCAATGAAGTGTTCGACATAGGCGACAAACCGACCGATGGCGGTATTTTCGACAGTAATCGCTACTCGCTGGCGGCCGCTTTGCAATCCCCCACCATCGAAGTGATCAATCTGGGAATTATCAAAGATGATCCTGAACAGTTACAAAGCCGCTTTCAACAGGCCAGCGGGTTCGCCGATGTGATCATTTCTTCTGGCGGCGTTTCGGTGGGCGAAGCCGACCATACCAAAACCGCGTTACAATCCAATGGCCAGATCAATTTCTGGAAACTGGCGATCAAGCCGGGAAGGCCCATGGCTTTCGGGCGTTTGGGAGACTGTCTGTTTTTTGGTTTGCCGGGAAACCCGGTCGCTGTGCTGGTAATCTTTTATCTGTTCGTAAAACCTGCATTGATGCAGAAACTGGGCATTCACCCGCTGCCGGTTCAGCCCGCTTTGAAAGTCAAGACGGTAGAAAATATCCGCAAGAAACCTGGCAGAACGGAAATTGTCCGGGGAATTTTATCGCAAAACGAACAAGGCGAGTGGCAGGTGAAAACGACCGGCAAACAAGGCTCCGGCATTTTGCGTTCGATGAGCCTGGCGAATTGTTTTATCCAGTTGGAACATGATCGCGGCCCGGTTAAAGCTGGCGAAATGGTGAGCATACTGCCTTTTTACGGATTATTCGACCTATAAAGCCGACTACTCCATAACAACGGCTTTTTCTATTGCATTTAATTCCGCAGGCACAGCCTGAATGGGGTTATCCGCTAACGAAAGCGTTTCCAGCGAGGTCAAATGCGTCAATGATGCCGGTAACGATGAAATTTGATTGCCGGACAGCATCAGCAGTTTCAGCTTGGATAATTTACCCAATGATTCAGGCAATTCGCTAATCTGGTTTTGCCACAGGGATAACTCGACCAATTCAGTTAACTGGCCGATAAATTCAGGAACAGCCGTTAATTGATTGGCGCCCAGCTCCAATCCCTTGAGTTGCTGCAAGCGGCCGATGAAAGCCGGAATTTCACTGATTTGATTCCAGGACAAAAACAGTTGCTGTAATTGCGGCAATTCAGCCACGACAGCAGGCAGCTCGGTAAAAGCATTGCGCCATAGTGATAAAATCTCCAATTGCTTGAGATTGGCAATGCTTGCAGGTAATTCCGTTAACTGGTTACGGCCTAACAACAGTTCCTTCACCCCGGATAATTGGCCAATTGACGGTGGTATTTCCGTTAACTGATTACCCATCAGGTACAACTGCGTCAGATTCTGCATCCGCCCGATGGAATCCGGCAACTCAGTGATCTGATTCTTGTTGATGTTCAATTTTTTTAATTGACTCAATAACGCAATACTCTCAGGGAGTTCCGTCAACTGGCAATCAATCAGCATCAGCTCTTCCAGCGCTGCCAATTGCCGCTTATCCCTGGGAAAAACCTGCTCATCCAGGCCATGTTTATCCGCCCAGGAAATAAGTTCTTCAAAATCAAACATCTTCCCCTTCCTCTGTTTTCATTGCTTGACAATACATTTCTCTATTTGACTCTTCCAACGGCGATCCAGCTTTTCGGCAACAATTTCGATGCGATTTTCATGACAAACCTTAATGGCCGTCACTTCAAGATTTCGTGTAACGCCATTGACAATAACCCCCCCTTGGTTGGTATTGACAATAGCCTTAACCCTTTCGGCATTGATGGCCTGTAATACAGCCAACAAGCCCTGGTAGTCAAAACAGATATTTTTATCATATACCCAGCCGCTTGTTTGCCAAACATCAGCCGATTTCCGGCTGTTATGCGCATTCGGGTAAACGGCCTGCCGTTGTTTATGCCGGGGTAGATCCAGCCAGTCCAGCGACAATGCGCCATATCGGGTTGTTGAAATCAGTGCTTTTTCTGGCCGATAACTGGCGGCATGTTGATAAAAAGCCTCCATTGCCTTCTGATCCGCCAAATCGGTTTTATTGGCGATCAACACATCCGCCAGCGCCATCTGATCAACAAAACTTTCATTTTGCCTGTATCGTTCATCCAGCAAATGACGTGGATCCAGTAGACAAACACTGGCCCGGACATCGAGAACGCCGGGTGTAATGTTGTTGAGCAGCCGCTTTAACAGCTGGGCAGGATGCCCAAGGCCTGTAGGTTCAATCAGCAAGCGATCTGGCCGGGCCTGCCGCAAAAGCTGATTGACGCTGACCTGAAAGGGCAAACCGACGGCACAACATAAGCAGCCTCCCGCCACTTCCTTGACAGTTACGCCTGCCGACTGATAGATCGCGCCATCGATACCGACCTGACCAAACTCATTGACCAACACCGCCCATTTTTCCTGTGCCGGTTTTTGTTCCAGCAAATGTAAAATAGCGGTGGTTTTGCCACTGCCCAAAAAACCTAAAATCAGGTTGGTCGGTATCTGATGTAGCTGTGACAAAATCGATTATTTAGCTTTTTTGACAAACTGGGTCAAAATAACGATTTGCTGGCCATTGACGCGCCCTTCGATCTGCTCTGGATTGTCAGCAACCAGATTGATACCGCGCACTGCAGTGCCCCGTTTGGCGATAAAATTCGCGCCTTTAACATTCAGATCCTTGATTAAAGTCACTGTATCACCGGCTTCCAGCACTGCGCCATTGCTGTCCAGATGTTTGATTTCGTCGCCTTCCGCAGCGCTAACGCCTGTCCTCGCCCAGGCCAGGGTTTCATCTTCCAGATACAACATATCCAACAAATCCTGCGCCCAGCCCTGTTCGCCGGATAATCTGTTCAACATACGCCAGGCCATGACTTGCACGGCGGGAACCTGACTCCACATGCTGTCATTTAAACAATGCCAATGATGCGCATCCAGTTCCTGTTCAGCGTCCACTTGTTGGCGGCATTGCTGACAAAGCAAAACATGCCCCTCCACATCATCACTGGGGCTGAAAGGAACGCTATAAACGGCCAGAACCTGCTCGCTGCCGCATAATTCACATTTTGATCCGCTTCTGTTTTGTAAATCCTGTTCTAAAGACATTTTTCTCCACTCATTGTTACTCCGTTTTAGCCGGAGTTATTTATCATAACGCTGAACAAATCTTCCATGATTTGTTCAGCAGACACATTACTTTTTAATCATAATCCATTACTTTCAGTTATCGGTCAGCATTTCTTCAACCACTGTTGCCATACAGCTTGCAACACGGCCAGAATGACCGGGCCTAAAAATATTCCGATAGCGCCAAAAGCCGTCAAACCACCTAACACACCGAACATCACAATCAGAAAAGGAACTTTACTGGCGCCGCTGATTACAATGGGGCGGATCAAGTTATCCACAGTACTGACGACAGTGACGCCCCAAATCAACAAGCCGGCTCCCGCCCATATATGGCCTGTCAAAATCAATGCAATGCCAATCGGTACCCAAACCAATGTCGCGCCCATTGGCACCAAAGCCAATAGTGCTGTAATCGCGCCGAACAGTAACGGCGCCTGGACTCCTGCAAACGCATAACCAACGCCGGCTAACACACCTTGCGACAAGGCCGCTAATACCATGCCATAAACCACAGCCCGAGTGGTATGACCTGCCGCTTTTAAATAAACATCCTGATCTTCACCTAGAAATTGCAATAAACCTCTACGCAATTGTTGAATAGCCTCTTCTCCATCACGATAACAAAAGAATAACGTTACCAAAACAATAGCCAGCCGAAAAAAATACTGGCCGATACTGCCTAGAAACGAAGCAAAATTCCCAACCCATTGCTTTAACCAGTTGACTACTTGCAGCATCATTTTGGCTTTATCCTGATTGATCTGATCAATCCAGTGCTGTAAATAATGACCAATGCCTGGCAGTTTGCGAATATCCGCCGCCAGGGTTAAATCGCCTTTTTGCAATGTTTGATAAAGGGCCTGATAACCGGTACGAATCTCGTTTTGCAGCAACCCGGCCAAACCATATATCAAACTCAGGATAATGATTGATATAACCGCAGTCATCAATGTGGCGCTCCATAGGCGCTGGCCCCGTAATTTTTCCAGTACAAGCTCGTATAACGGCCAAGTGACATAAGCCAAAATAAATGCCCAGGCCAGTGATAACAAAAACGCTCCCAGCACCTGATAACTAAGCCACAGTAAAATAACCAGCAAAATAACCGGAATCAAGGACTTCAACTGTAAATGCTGAGTATTAGTTTGCATGACTTACTCCTCTTTCCCTGGCCAATATGTTTGTATTACTGCACAACTTTTTTGTAAGGCGCCCTGATTTTGCCGAATAAAATGATAGCCCTGCTCTATCATTTTCTGCCGCATGTCTGGATCGCGATAAAGTTTCAACAAATATTCACTGCTTGCCTCAGCTGACTGACATTGGATGGCCGCCTGCTGCTGCAACACATTCCGGGCAATTTGTTTGAAATTGATCATATCAGGACCAAACAAGACAGGAACCCCAATCGCAAGTGGCTCCAATATATTATGTCCACCCACAGGCACCAGACTGCCACCGACAAACGCAACATCGGCCGCCGCATACAGCATTTTCAACTCGCCCATGGTATCGGCCAGATAAACATCGGTTTTCGTATTAACCAGTTTTTTTTCACTGCGTTTGACCACTTTCAACGAATGTTGTTCAGCCAATTGCCGCACTGGCTCAAACCGCTCTGGATGTCTTGGAACCAGTAGCAGCAAAAGCTTAGGGATATAGTTTTTCAGCTCATAATATTGTTCAAAGAATAATTTTTCTTCACATGCATGGGTACTGGCGATAATCCAGACAAAACGACCAGGAAACAGTTCTCGACGCAGCTGCTGACCTTGTTCAATCAAGGCTTGTGGAACATCGATATCAAATTTCAGATTTCCACTGACTTCGACCTTGCCAGGATCGGCGCCAATCTCGATAAAACGCATTCGGTCTTCTTCCGTCTGTGCCAGAATCTTGACTACCTGGGACAAGGCCGGCTTCACCAAAGCCTGAATCAATCGATAAGAGCGGGCGGACCGCGCTGATAAACGAGCATTGACGATCAGCAATGGAATATCATTTTCGCCGCATTGCCTGAATAAATTAGGCCAGATTTCTTTTTCCAATACCACCAGCATAGCGGGTTTGAAGGTTTGAGAAAAACGTTTGAGAATAACGGGAATATCATAAGGTAAATAAACATGGTAAACGCTTTCACCCAAAACTGATTGAACCCGGGCAGACCCGGTCGGAGTCGTCGTCGTCACCAGAACAGGGGTATTCGGGTGCTGTTTTTGCAAGCGGCGAATCAACGGAAACGCGGCCTCGGCCTCACCGACTGAAACAGCATGAAACCATACGGAGCCTGCAGGGTATTGTGTTTTAAAAAACGCCAGGCGCTCCCACCAACGATCACGATAAGCCGGCTGTTTCATTCCACGCCAATACAAGCGCAACAAAACGAAAGGCAAAAGCAGAAAAAACAGTGAGGTATAGATAAAGCGCATCGACTGAACAGCCTGGAAGCAAATTGGCTATTTTACCGTTTTTTTAAGGAAACGCTGAACAAATCATTCCTGATTGGTCTACAACAGACACAAAGTGGAAAATCGATCAGAACAGGATTGATTTTTATCGTAACAGTGAAAAATCTGCGCCCAACTCGATATTTTCCTTGCGTAGTGTTAGCATGCGCATCAAAATATCGTAAAGCTGTGCGGTCCCGTGAAACAGGCTACATTTTTTAAGAAGCGTTGAACAAATTATCCATACTGCCTGTGACCGCAGAACGCGTGACGATTTTCGCTTTGCTTATAAAGCATCATCCCGTGATTTCCAATCATCAGCAAACCAATAATAATGAATACAGATGAAATCAGCGAGAACCCTGCTTTAACCAAAATAAAAAATTTTTTCTTTTTTTGGCTTGCTCTTTGCTCAAATATCAAATTTCTTCTTCTGGCTTGAAGAGGCCATCCCTTTTGAAGAGTTTTTTATATTTGATATGTTTTTGATATTTTCATTATTCTTCCTGATAATCAAGGAAACAGGCGGAATAAAATATGAAAATATTATGACCAATTATCTCTGTTTGCTGGCCATAATCAATAACTCCATAGCCACCCTCTTTTTTCTGCTCTGGGGGGTGCTGTTTCCCAAAAAGGATATGGCTTTCGTGGAAATGGTGGGCATCAATGGCAACTTTCAAATTGCTTTCGATATTATATCTTTACTGGTTTTTCGCCATCTTTTTATAAAATATTCAGCCAAAATCAATGGCTTGTCGCGAAAAAAAATAATCCGCTCCGAGATTTATCTTGTATTATTTCTCTTGAGCACCTTGTTATTTATTTGAGAAATCGCTGAACCACTCAAACACTTGTCATAAAAAGTTACAGAACCCTTGCGACCGTAAAAAGCGTGGCGTTTTTTAGATGATATTTTGTAACTAGTTCCCGTCTATTAACGCCAAGCGATTGAAATATAATAAAACCTTTCCAACACCGTAGGTAACAATGCTAGAAAAACACACTGCGACAATTTTCCAGAGCAGTATATTCCATTTTTTCGTAGATCACGAGATCGGATAAGAATGACAAACCATGTCCAACTAGTGCACATAAGCGAAAACACCAATGCTATTTATGAGGAATATATTGTAATATGCTGAATAATACTATATTAAATTCAGCAGGTGATATCATTCCACGACTAACAGCAGCCCCAATCAGTTTAACAGAAAAACAACGCACGTTATTGCAAGGCACAGTGCGTAAACATACAAGTCCTCAGAATTTGGTGACACGTTGCCGTATTATATTGTTGGCAGATGAAGGCATTAGTGTACATGAAACCATGCGCCAGTTAAAAATTGGACGGACAACTGTTCAAAATTGGCGAAAACGCTGGTTACAGAACAGTGAACAAGAAAATCCTTTAGCCCGGCTTCAAGATGCACCGCGAAGCGGTGCGCCTGCTATCTATACGGCGGAGCAAATTTGCAGCATTATCGCGATAGCCTGCGAACGCCCAGAGGATAGTCAACGCCCGATCACTCATTGGACGCAACAAGAAATAGCCGATGAAGCGATAAAACGGGGCATTGTTGATTATATTTCACAGCGCTCTGTTGGGCGCTTTTTAAAAAGAAGCGGACCTGCAACCCCACCGGATGAAAGGCTGGTTGACGGCAAAAAAAGATGAATACTTCGACGAGAGGTGTCAAGATATTTGCGAAACCTGCCAACGGGCTTTGGAGCGGGAAGAGCAAGGCATCAAAACGATTTCGATTGATGAAATGACAGGGATTCAAGCTTTAGAGCGAGCAGCGCAGATATTGCCGATGAAGAAAGGAAAAGTTGAACGACAAGAATTTGAATATATTCGACATGGTACCCAGACCTTGATTGCAGGTTTTGATGTGGCCACGGGTGAAGTAATGGGAAGTATAGGAGAAACTCGAACAGAGCAAGATTTTGCCGAGTTTTTGAACCTGCTTTTTCATCAACAACCCAAACAAACCCATTGGCATTTAGTCATGGATAATCTCAATACACATTGTTCAGAATCGGTGGTTCGATTAATTGCCGAAAAAATTTCGTATTCAGGAGAATCAGGGGTTAAAGGAAAAGAGGGTATTTTGAAATCAATGGAAAGTCGTACTGCTTTTTTGACTAACTCAAACCATCCGGTTGTTTTTCATTTTACCCCTAAGCATTGTTCATGGCTTAATCAGATAGAGATCTGGTTTTCTATTTTAATGCGTAAAGTAATCCGGCGCGGCAACTTTAAATCTAAAGAGGATTTAGACAAAAAAATCTCTGTACATGACAAAAAATATTAAAAGCTAGCGTAGCTCGTTGAAATGTAATTAAATACCGCATTTTGTTTTAGCGAATATGAATAACGGGACATTACAAATCAACGAGCTGACCGCCATATTAACTGAGCACTTTCAATGGAACAAGGCAAGAATCGTTTGTTTTGTGGGTATGTTAATTGCTTTGATGGCAGTTAGCACGGTCAATCTGGCCCAGCTCGCCGTATTCTTTCCCCGTCGGGCAAAAATTTCCTCACGATATCGACGGATGCAACGATTTTTCAGTGACCATTGGCTGGATTACAATGAAGTCGCTCATTTCATCATGAAACTGTTTGGTTTCACTGATCAGGATTACTATCTGACGTTAGACAGGACGAATTGGAAGTGGGGTAAAACCAATATTAATCTGCTGGTGCTTGCCGTGGTTTATCGGGGTGCCGCCATTCCTGTGTATTGGTTGCCTTTAAACAAGCGGGGCAACTCTAATACGAAGGAACGTATAGCGCTGATGAAACGCTTTATTGCGCAGTTTGGCCGACATCACATCAAAGGTCTTTTGGCTGATCGGGAGTTTATTGGAGACGAATGGATGGGCTGGTTGTTTGAGCAAGAGATTCCCTTTTATATCCGTATTCGCAACAACGCCAGGACAACCAATGCCCAAGGCCAGCGAATACGCGTAGAGCGTTTGTTTTATGGGCTTAAGCCGGGTAGCACACGACACCTCTCAACAGCGCGCTATTTGGGAAATTGTTCAATTTATCTCAGTGGGTTACGGCTGAGTGATGGTGAGTTATTAATCATCGTCTGTCAGCATTTGAACCCTGATGCGATTAAAATTTATGGCTTGCGTTGGGAAATCGAAACGCTTTTTGGCTGTTTAAAAGGACGGGGATTCAAACTTGAGGAAACGCGTGTAGTCGGTTATCTTCGGATCAAAAAATTGTTAGTACTTCCCGTTATTGCTTTCTGTTGGTCACATAAAGCAGGCGAATGGAAACATGATTGCGAGTTACCAATAAAAACCAAAACACATCAGCGGCTCGCGCAAAGCCTGTTTCGATATGGATTAGATTGTATCCGCTCAACGTTGTTTAATGTCTTATCTCAATCAAAAAGGATGATTAGAAAAGTGATTGCTCTTTTGCAACCCATATCTTTTGTCACTGGAATACATGAGACTCATTTGTCATAAGTTAATTTTTGTCATGTACAGAGCAAAAAAATAGCGGATTTCATAAAATATTTCAATGAAACCATGGCTAAGCCTTTTCGTTGGACGTATCAGGCTAAGCCACTTACTCAATAGAGTGATAACTTACGCTTGTTTGCACTAGGAGGCTGTCGGATTATGGATGATTCTACTGCGGCAGCGGGAAATCGGCGTGTTTTTCCGCTCTTTTTCGTTGCGTAGCACCACTATGCGCCTCAAAAGAGCAAAAAAACTCACTCGATTTCCCACTCGTCTCGTCACGAACCCTATAACCCGACAACCTCCTAGCTGGATGATCATCCTGAGGTGCTGGAATGAGAGACAACAGATCTTAAGGAGGCAACAAAGATCAAAGATTGTGGCCGCAAAGGATTGCCAGTAGAGTCAGTGTACGCTGTTCAATTCTCAAGCAATACCTGCGAGTAAGTTACGAGGAACTGGCCTTCTAGCTGTTGGATTCGCAACCATTTCTGGCATTTGTCCGATTGCCCCTGGAAATCATTCCCAAAAAAGCGGTTTTACATTGGCCTATCAACCGTATCCGTGATACGACCTGGGGGAAGATCAAGCCAGCCATGCGGGGACAGGCCAGGGAGGCAGGCGTGGAGCACAGACAAGTCATTCGTCTGGACAGCACCGTAACGGACTCGAATATTTCGGAAAGCGTCACAGTTTTTTGCGTCAGCAGAAACTGTGACGCTTTCTTCCATCCGCTGGAGCATCTGGTTATATCCTTGTGTTTACCTGAAATGGGCGTTGAGGTGTTTTACATAGGCATCTTCAATCCAGCTTGTATCCCCAGCGATCACATTATCTGCATGGAATGTAAGAATTTGGTTGCGGATACTAAGATAGTTATTCGTCATGATTAAAGGTTGTAGAACATCGTCGATATGAGGAGCATTTTTCAGCACATATCCTTTTCCTAAGTTACTTTTTTTAAGGTTAGACGTGGTAACTATCATGAAGTTATTTGCAGGGACTTGGCCACCTTCGCCATACTCTTCAGTAATCACAAATGTTTTTTCATATAAAAGCACTTTATCTAGCCAGTTGACCATCGGTGCTGGCATGTTGAACCACATAATAGGCGTGATGTATATGATGGTTTCCGCCCAAAGCAGCTTTTCAACTTCTCTGTTTACATCCCAGGTGTCTTTGCAGACATCAGAAATTTTTACTTTATGCCCTTTTTCAGAGAGATTTTTTTCCGTTAAATAAGCAAGAAAGCTATTTAGATGCCCCTTTGCATCAAAAATTGAATAACCTGCTGTTACTAATAATGTCTTCATAATTTCTCCATTTGCTTTCTCAAATATTATATGCGTAATAAGATACTGTCCAAACGGCGACGTGATTTAGGCAATTTTGCATTGTAGTCTTCACTTGGGTGATGGTAGCCAATCGCCAAAGCGACATCGCACCAATAACCATCAAGTTCTATTTTAAACGCCTCATTGACGAGATCGGTATCAATACCCTCCATCGGCGTGGAATCAATTTTAAGTCTAGCCAATGTATGCAATGCATTGCCTAAAGCAATATAGAGTTGGGCTTTTGTCCAAGGGTTCGTATTTCCTGTTTCATCAGTATTTAGCTCGGCAAACATAAAGCCGCCAAAAGCACTTTCTCTATCTTCAGGCTTGGTTCGCCCATCTTCAATGCCATTATCTACAACCTCAGCGTAATCATCACGTGTATAGTGTGGGTTATGCGCGAATAAAATAATGTGCGAACTATCAAAAATATGGGGTTGGTTAAATTGATATTTATGCGCAAAGGTTTTGCTCATGCGCTCCCTTGCCTCATCGCTTTCGATGACGATAAACTTCCAAGGCTGCGAATTGATCGATGATGGCGATAATCGAATGGCTTCAAAAAAAGTGTTCAGATCTTCTTCAGAGACTTTCCGAGTGCTGTCATATTTCTTTGTCGTATGTCGCCATAATAAATCTTCGATAATTGAATGTGTCATGCTCTATCCTCTTCCACACCTTATTTAAACTGAATTTCCACTCGTAAACCTTCTGGCCCTTCTACAAACACCTGATGCTCGCCAGTCAAAGGCACATCTCGTTCAAAATAATGGATTTGATGATTATGCAATGATTTAATCAAATGTTTGTAATCCCGACCCGTAAAAGCAATATGATCAATAATGCCTGTTCCTGAATGACTAATCATTTTTTTATCTCCCAGATAATCTAGCTGCCCTTTATCAATCGGATTGACTTCACTAAGATGTATCAATGGTTTGTCATCAGACCACAACCATGCTCCTGTAAATGCAAAAGGTGGACGTTTGCCATTTTTCAATCCCAACACACGTTTAAAGAAATGGATCATGGCATCAATATTGGCAGTACGTATCAGTACATGATTAATTTCCAGCTTCATATTCTTACCTGTTTATTATCCATGACCGAATTATATACTTGAGAAATACTTTGATAATGGGTTAAATAGTGAAATTATTATTTAGTAAAAATAAATAATATTTCTGTGAGTTGATACTTGTTGAATGCCGAGGTGAAACAAAATATGAGTAAAATAGATGACATGCTGTTATTTGTTGAGGTCGTAAAGGCGGGCGGTCTGGCAGCTGCTGGTCGGCAAATGGGGTTATCGCCAGCGAGTATGACAGTACGCATCAATGCCATGGAAAAGAATTACAACACAAGGCTTTTACACCGCACTACACGTAAAATTACTTTAACCGATGCTGGACAACAATTTTACGAGGCATGTCTACGTGTGCTAGAAGAAGTTCAACATGCAGAAATGCTTTTACAATATGACAAAAAAGATTTGTCTGGGCGGTTACGTATTACAGCGCCTTCTGATTTTGGAAGGCAATATGTTGCATCTGCACTGACAGCATTTGTTGCCCAATACCCTTCCATTACGCCCTATTTACACCTTACGGATGGAATTATTAATCTGGTTGAACATGGATATGACCTGGGTATTCGATATGGGAATTTACCGGACAGTAGCTTGATTGTTCGCCGCCTTGCAGAAAATCATCGTGTATTAGTTGCGTCACCAGCCTACCTTGAAAGATACGGAATGCCCAAACAACCAAAGGACCTGGAACACCACCGTTGCCTTATTATGGAACGTCTGGGTGAGCCTCTCAATAAATGGCATTTTTATCTTGATGATAAACATCAGATGATCAAAGTAAACCAAGCGCTTACGAGTAACGATGGTGCAATTGTTCGGCAATGGGCTATATCTGGTTGTGGCATCGCATATAAATCGATCTGGGATGTTAAAAATGACCTTTCAGATGGAAAATTGGTCACTATACTGGATGACTTTGTGTGCGGTTTTCAGCATGGCGATGACAAAAACAATGGATTGCAGTTTATTTATCCAAGCCGCAAATATTTACCCAGACAAGTCGTAGCGTTTATCGAATTTTTTCTCTGTACATGACAAAAATTAGCTTATGACAATTGAGCCTCATGTATTCCAGTGACAAAAGGTATGGGTTGCAAAAGAGCAATCACTTTTCTAATCATCCTTTTTGATTGAGATAAGACATTAAACAACGTTGAGCGGATACAATCTAATCCATATCGAAACAGGCTTTGCGCGAGCCGCTGATGTGTTTTGGTTTTTATTGGTAACTCGCAATCATGTTTCCATTCGCCTGCTTTATGTGACCAACAGAAAGCAATAACGGGAAGTACTAACAATTTTTTGATCCGAAGATAACCGACTACACGCGTTTCCTCAAGTTTGAATCCCCGTCCTTTTAAACCGCCGAAAAGCGTTTCGATTTCCCAACGCAAGCCATAAATTTTAATCGCATCAGGGTTCAAATGCTGACAGACGATGATTAATAACTCACCATCACTCAGCCGTAACCCACTGAGATAAATTGAACAATTTCCCAAATAGCGCGCTGTTGAGAGGTGTCGTGTGCTACCCGGCTTAAGCCCATAAAACAAACGCTCTACGCGTATTCGCTGGCCTTGGGCATTGGTTGTCCAGGCGTTGTTGCGAATACGGATATAAAAGGGAATCTCTTGCTCAAACAACCAGCCCATCCATTCGTCTCCAATAAACTCCCGATCAGCCAAAAGACCTTTGATGTGATGTCGGCCAAACTGCGCAATAAAGCGTTTCATCAGCGCTATACGTTCCTTCGTATTAGAGTTGCCCCGCTTGTTTAAAGGCAACCAATACACAGGAATGGCGGCACCCCGATAAACCACGGCAAGCACCAGCAGATTAATATTGGTTTTACCCCACTTCCAATTCGTCCTGTCTAACGTCAGATAGTAATCCTGATCAGTGAAACCAAACAGTTTCATGATGAAATGAGCGACTTCATTGTAATCCAGCCAATGGTCACTGAAAAATCGTTGCATCCGTCGATATCGTGAGGAAATTTTTGCCCGACTGGGAAAGAATACGGCGAGCTGGGCCAGATTGACCGTGCTAACTGCCATCAAAGCAATTAACATACCCACAAAACAAACGATTCTTGCCTTGTTCCATTGAAAGTGCTCAGTTAATATGACGGTCAGCTCGTTGATTTGTAATGTCCCGTTATTCATATTCGCTAAAACAAAATGCGGTATTTAATTACATTTCAACGAGCTACGCTAGCTTTTAATATTTTTTGTCATGTACAGAGGAATTTTTTAAAGAATATTTGTCATAGATAGCAAGTCGAGATCATTACAACTTATGTATTTTTTGCGTAACTCGCTACTTCTATCAAATTTCCAGCTGGGTCTCTGAAAGAGAATAACAATTGAACCAATTACTCCAATTCTAGCCACCGACAATTGTACAAGGTGGCTCCACTAATGCCTTCTGCCCGCGCCAATTCCCGAATAGGCTTGTGTTCGGTGGCAGCATCTTTTTCAATACAGCTTCTTTTCTCTCTTTCGGATAACGCATTTTGTCTTATCTCATGCCCCTTCGGGAATTCTTTTAGAATTCCATTTTATAGGATGGGACTCTATCCTGTCAGAGGGGAGAAAGGCCGTTATCACAAGCGTAAACTTGTAAAAAACGGCCTTTAAATCCTGTTACGGATGAAATACAAGCAATAAAGATTACTCAGCTTCAACTTTTACCGGTACTGTGACATTAACATCGGTATGCAGATTGATATCAATCTCATATTCACCGATTTGACGAATCACACCATCTGGCATGCGAACTTCGCTTTTTTCAACAGCGGCGCCAGCAGTAGTAATCGCTTCGGCAATATCGTGGGTACCTATGGACCCAAATAATTTGCCTTCTTCACCCGCCTTATGGGTAATGGTGATTTCCAGTTTACCAATTGCTTCGGCACGAGCCTGAGCTGCTGCCAGTTTTTCAGCCGCCTGTTTTTCAAGTTCTGCACGACGCGCTTCAAATTCTTTGATTTTTTCTTCGGTAGCGGCCACAGCCTTACCTTGTGGAATCAAATAATTTCTACCGTAACCGGCCTTAATGTTTACTTTCTCACCCAGGTCACCCAGGTTCGCTATCTTTTCCAGAAGAATGACTTCCATCGTTCAATACCTCGTATTTTTCGACTGTTGTCGAGCAAGAATCCTATTGATTCTCTTGATTTGAAAATTTATTGCGTAAGTTCAACCAAGTGTCAGCCACACCAAACAAAGCTACAGCAATAGCAATCTGTGGGATGAGCAACAAAGTAATATATAGAAACGGCACCAAAAAACGCGCCTGTTTCATTCTGGCGAAGGTATCATGTATAGCGGCAGTACCCGTAATGGTGTACAACACAAATAACAGCACCACGATATTCCAACACATTTCAGCAATCTGGCCTGATAGCAAAAAAGCCATCAGCAAAATTACAATGGTTGCGATTGCCAATGGTTTATGTGTTTTCAGTGACAAAAACTCTGCCTGAAAACCACCAGGGTTATATGGCAGCGATTGCCACCATCGCCCCAGAAACAAACCAAACAGCATGCTATAAACCATACCCGCCGCTATAGCGCCGGTCATGATCCGCGACAAGACATTAATCTGCTGACGGACTGTGTCGGCTGGAACATCCATGCCGCTATCGAGCATTGGCTGGACCATTTGTAACAACACCGAATGCCACAATTTGGCTGGCTCCGAAGTGAACAAATAAAACCCAATCACGCCTAACATGCCCAACACAACCGCAATTTCAACCGCAATAGCCAAATGACGGCCTTCTCGTAATACGATTGAAATCAGCCATACCGGTAACCACAAAATCAATCCATACATTAATGCGAATTGAAAATTACCAAATTT
Organism: Methylomarinum sp.; assembly: GCA_965277025.1. Taxonomy (GTDB): domain Bacteria; phylum Pseudomonadota; class Gammaproteobacteria; order Methylococcales; family Methylomonadaceae; genus Methylomarinum. The sequence continues at coordinate 2,140,852 of OZ255706.1, read as the reverse complement.
GATATAGCCTAACAGTGCAGTCGCAAGGCAAGAAATGATCAGAATGGTCAAACCATCGCCGGCGCCACGCCGCAATGTCACCAACGCAACAGCGGCTGAACTTACAATACTAACAGGTGGAAAAAACAAAGAAATAAATGCCAGCGAGGAGGCGACAACCATCGCCTGGATGCGCCCCTGCATAATATAACTGGCAAGAAACTTCATGTTATTCCTGTTTTTTGCTTATTTATGCGCGTCGCAATAAGGCAACAGTGCGATATAACGTGCCCGCTTGATAGCAGTCGCCAACTGGCGTTGGTATTTCGCACTGGTTCCGGTTATCCGACTGGGAACAATTTTTCCCGTTTCAGTGATATATTCGCTTAATAAATCCAAATCTTTGTAATCAATAACTGCCGCATCGTCACTACTAAAACGGCATGATCTTTTACGTCTTATATTACGTGCCATAATATTTTCTCTTTATCCAATTATTATAAATTACTCTGCATTCGCAGCGGGTTCGTCGGCCGTAGCTTTCGGTGCTTCCGCTTCAGGAGCTGCAGGTTTTTCAGTTGTTTTTGTTTCCTCAGTCTTGGCTGCCTGGGCTTTGTTTTCTGCTTTGACAATGGCTGAAGGTTCGGTCACCGCTTCTTTTTGTGCAATGGTCAGGCTACGCAAGATTGCATCATTAAAGCGAAAACCACTTTCCAGCTCCTCAAGTGTTGCTTGATCGCATTCGATATTCATCAACACATAATGAGCTTTATGAATTTTTTTAATTGGATAAGCCAACTGCCTGCGGCCCCAGTCTTCCAGACGATGGATTTGGCCACCAGCTTCGGCAATTGAGGTTTTGTAACGCTCGACCATTGCCGGGACTTGAGCACTTTGGTCAGGATGGACTAAAAAGACAATTTCATAATGTCGCATGTTTTCTCCTTTCGGGGTTAAGCCTCCCATGTTTAAGCAACCATGGTGAAGCAAGGATGAGAAGCTACCTTTGGCAACATCCCATAAAACTGCTTATTATAACGTGGTAACCACTAATAACAAAACATTTCGCCACTTTCCCAGGGCCAGCGCATAAAAACTCACCCAAATATCACTTGAGCCCTGAAGTCATCGCTGAGGGCTGCCTTGAAGCGCTTGCGCTTAATGCTCAGGCGCGACGGTTCGCGCTTGAGCCAATTGAGCGCCAATTGGCGGATGATATTGAAGTTGCCCGGTGATTCGCCCTTGCGAATTCGTGACTCGTCTTCACGAAACGTGACATCCAATACCCAATGCAGGCTGTTCTCCACGCCCCAGTGGGAGCGCACAGCGTTGGCGAAGGTTTCAACACTATCAAGCGTGGTGATGTAGTAGCGACGCTCAATGGTTTGTCGTTCGCCGATCTGGCGTTCACACGCCACCATGCCAATGCCCTTGAGTCCTTGCCAGCGCCGGGGCGAAGGCAAGGTGTCCAGACAATCAGCCAGGTAGTAGCGGCGCTGTTCAATCCGGCCGTGTCCGACATCGACCTGTTCGTGGTGGCCCAGTAGCGCCTGACCGTCCTCAACACCGCCATCCACCGCCACGGCAAAGTAATCCACGATCGCTTCATGCAAGGACTTCTGGTTGCCCTTGACCGCCAGGGCGTAATCAGCCCCTTTCTCGACGATCTTGCCAGCAATCTTTTCCTGGCATCCCATCGCGTCAATGGTCACGATGCAGCCTTTAATTTCCAGCATGGCCAACAGTCGGGGAATGGCGGTAATTTCATTGGACTTCTCCTGTGTTTTGACCTGACCCAGGGAGAGCCCCGTCTGGCTTGCCCAGGCGCTGACCATGTGGATCGCGCCCATCTTGTCCTCCTGATCAAAGGACCGGCGCGCCGTTTTGCCGTCAATGGCAACCACTTCCCCCTCGGTCAGTCTGGCGACACTTTGCACCCAGCGACTGAAACAGGCGCTGACTTCCTCGGCCGGCAACCGTGACATCAGGCGGGCAATGCAGTCGTGCGAGGGGATTCCGTTTTCCAACGCTATCCATTGCCGCAGCCAGTCTTGTTTCTCTTTGCCGAAGGCTTCTATGGCCTCCCGGCCTTCAGCGCCACTGACCACCGCGCAGATGGTCAGTACGATAATATCCAGCAGTTGATGACGCTTGTGGCGTTCAATTCGCGGGTCTTCCAGGCTTGAAAAGGCTTCTTGCAGGCTCAGGGACATTTTGATTCCTCATACAGTTTTGCATGAATGATACTGAACTCGCTGTTTTAACAGGATCTTTTTATGCGCTGGCCCTGGCCACTTTCCCGGTTAAAACGAACCTCTAATTAATTCAGAGGTTCCAACGATACAAGGGTGTGTCGTCAAAACTAATAGCCTGTATTTAGATTGATTTGAGAAAAAACAGATAAGCGGCAGTTTCTCTTTTTGCATTATAAGGAAACACTGAACAATTCATCCCTACTGTCAGAGATCGCAAAGTATATTGTGCGATTTTCTATTTGCTCACAAAGTCAATGAGTTGCATTCATCGATTCCCTAAGTATGTCGTGGATGACCTGATAAGAACTTTCTACTCCATTTTTTATTTTGACTGTTAAGTCAATATAGAAATCATCGGCTACAAACACACAGGTGATCAGATGTAAAATCTGTCAATCAAACGTCTAGCGTGCCATTCAAATAATGTAATACCGCTGTTTCAGGATCGGTTTCTTTTGTTACCACCCCTTGTATCCCCTTTTGAGCAAGACGACCAACTAACCCCTGGCCCATGCCGGCAGTAATCAACACATCAATACCATCCAAAGGATGTGGCTCATGTGGTGAACTTTCGTGAAAAGACTGCTCTTTAGGAAGCTCAAACAGAGTTTTATTGACTATTTTATTATCGTCAATCTCTGTACATGACAAAAATTAACTTATGACAAATGAGTCTCATGTATTCCAGTGACAAAAGGTATGGGTTGCAAAAGAGCAATCACTTTTCTAATCATCCTTTTTGATTGAGATAAGACATTAAACAACGTTGAGCGGATACAATCTAATCCATATCGAAACAGGCTTTGCGCGAGCCGCTGATGTGTTTTGGTTTTTATTGGTAACTCGCAATCATGTTTCCATTCGCCTGCTTTATGTGACCAACAGAAAGCAATAACGGGAAGTACTAACAATTTTTTGATCCGAAGATAACCGACTACACGCGTTTCCTCAAGTTTGAATCCCCGTCCTTTTAAACCGCCGAAAAGCGTTTCGATTTCCCAACGCAAGCCATAAATTTTAATCGCATCAGGGTTCAAATGCTGACAGACGATGATTAATAACTCACCATCACTCAGCCGTAACCCACTGAGATAAATTGAACAATTTCCCAAATAGCGCGCTGTTGAGAGGTGTCGTGTGCTACCCGGCTTAAGCCCATAAAACAAACGCTCTACGCGTATTCGCTGGCCTTGGGCATTGGTTGTCCAGGCGTTGTTGCGAATACGGATATAAAAGGGAATCTCTTGCTCAAACAACCAGCCCATCCATTCGTCTCCAATAAACTCCCGATCAGCCAAAAGACCTTTGATGTGATGTCGGCCAAACTGCGCAATAAAGCGTTTCATCAGCGCTATACGTTCCTTCGTATTAGAGTTGCCCCGCTTGTTTAAAGGCAACCAATACACCGGAATGGCGGCACCCCGATAAACCACGGCAAGCACCAGCAGATTAATATTGGTTTTACCCCACTTCCAATTCGTCCTGTCTAACGTCAGATAGTAATCCTGATCAGTGAAACCAAACAGTTTCATGATGAAATGAGCGACTTCATTGTAATCCAGCCAATGGTCACTGAAAAATCGTTGCATCCGTCGATATCGTGAGGAAATTTTTGCCCGACGGGGAAAGAATACGGCGAGCTGGGCCAGATTGACCGTGCTAACTGCCATCAAAGCAATTAACATACCCACAAAACAAACGATTCTTGCCTTGTTCCATTGAAAGTGCTCAGTTAATATGGCGGTCAGCTCGTTGATTTGTAATGTCCCGTTATTCATGTTCGCTAAAACAAAATGCGGTATTTAATTACATTTCAACGAGCTACGCTAGCTTTTAATATTTTTTGTCATGTACAGAGATCGTCAATATCAAACAGCCAAAATTTGCGACATTTTCCAGCATGATCAGTAATAGTTTTACGATTCTGACTTGTCACTGCAATTTTCATAATTTTTCCTGGTAACTTAAGGAAATGCTGAACAAATCATCCATACTGCCAGCACCCACAAAGTGTTGTTCGATTTCCGCTTTGCTCACATAATCTATAGCTTGCAGCTATATATTTCCACGACACATCCCTGTACAGCACCATTTTCATGCTAAGTGATCAGACACAAATTTGTTTGCCTTAGATAATTTTTTTATCCTGTTAAGATTGGGCTTCGTGGGAAGATAGCGTTTAACATTAACACAATTCAACTTTTGCCTGACTACTTACCGGATAAGTTTGCATAGTTATTTGATGTTGCCTCAACTTAAAACTTATTCAATCCGACAATGAAAAATGGATGTTGTACCTGTGCCATGGGAATCACGAATAAATCAGCGATCCTGTATGCACTGATGCATCGCTATCACCCTTTTACCTGCTTAACCGCTTTTATAACTACAAAAGAACCTTTTCCATAGCCATTCATAATAGTTTTTGTCGGCATGTCTGGAATTAAAGTCTGCTTGATCTGCACGGTTTGAAAACCTGTTTTTTCAAAATAACTTTGTACCAGGGCCACGTCATCTAATCCGATAACCCACTGACAAACCTGCACTATTGGATAATTGCTGGACGTTCACCTCAGATCATGCTTGAATTCAATCACCATGATCGAAGTGGATTTACCATGATCCCTGCCGCTGTCCGATGTCATCGTGCGGCCGATACAGCGCCATGAGCGGGCGCGCCACTGGCTGCGCCACCCGATCCCTCATCCCGATTGGAGCACACCGATGCAGAAGATCAATCTGAGCGACCTGGAGATGGCCCGGTTGCGCGAACAGCTGGGCCGCTTACCCGAACCCCGCAGTGGACGCCGTCAGCTGCACCCCCTGCCGACGGTGCTGACCATCGCCCTGGCGGCCACCCTGGCCGGCGCCCGGGGCTATCTGGCCATCAGTGAGTACGCCGCCCGCCTGACCCAGACGCAGCTCAAGCGCCTGCGGGCCTATTTCGATCGCAGACAGCAACGCTTCGTGGCCCCCTCCGAGCCCACCTTCCGCCGCGTGCTCCAGCAGGTGGATCCGGTGGCGCTGGAGCAGGCCTTTTCCGCCTGGGTCCAGGCCAGCGCCCCGGCCGACGAACCCCTGGCCATCGACGGCAAGACCCTCAAGGGCGCTCGCCGGGGCGATGGCCGCCAGACGCATCTGCTCGCCGCCCTGTTCCCTCGGCAGGGCACCGTCCTGGCACAGCGCGCGGTCGAGACCAAGAGTAATGAGATCCCGGCCCTGCGGGAGCTGCTCGATCCCCTCTCCATCGAGGGGCGTGTGGTCACCGCCGATGCGCTCCACACCCAACGCGAGACCGCCCGCTTCCTGGTCGAGGAAAAGGGCGCGCACTACCTGTTCACGGTCAAGGACAACCAGAAAACCCTGGCCAACGATCTCAAGGCTTTCGACCGGGAATCCATTCCCCCCTGAGCACACCACGGTGGACAAGGGACACGGTCGGATCGAGCAGCGCACCCTTCGCACCACCGTTGCGCTCAATGCCTATCTCGATTTCCCCCATGTGGGCCAGGTCTGCCGGATCGAACGCCAGGTCACCGTGTCCAAGACCGGCAGGACACGCACAGAACAGATCTTCTGCATCACTGATCTCACCCCGGAACAGGCCGACCCCGGGCAACTGCTGGCCCTCAACCGGGGGCACTGGAGTATCGAGAACCGCCTCCATTGGGTCCGCGATGTCACGTTCGATGAGGACCGCTGCCAGGTTCGAAAGGGCCATGGCCCCCAGGTGCTCGCCTGCCTGCGAAACGCCGTCATCGGCCTGCTGCGTCGCCTGATCCGTCAGCCGCGGCAATCCATCGCCAGCATGATCCGCCATTTTGCGGCCCATCCTGCGCAGGCGCTCGCTGTCTTCCTGCGCTGACACGGCCGGCCCAGGTCGTCATCGGGGCCGACGGTGATCGGCCAGGCCCCGGTATGGCCAATGACCATGGCAAACCGCCATTCGGCGGCTTTTTGCAGCCCAATCGACCGAATATCCCGCTTCAAGCCGGGAAACCTCACTACGCCAAGGCCTTGGATCAGGCTGGTTAAGGTGTGGCCGGGGGAGAGGCGATTTAGATGACGTCGTCCTGGACTTTGTACTTCTGATACAGAAAAAAAAAGTGGCCTCCTGATAAAATCGGCTCTGTTTCTTTTTTTTCAGATAATGCTGTCCCAATTTACTTTCTTTATCTACAAAGCCTACAAGAAAAAAGCCTTCGGGTTTTAATACCCTATAAACTTCTTGGAATGACTGTTTTACGTTATCGATAAAACAAATGGTAGTAACCATCAACACGAAGTCAAAAACCTTATCGCTGAAAGGTAACGCCTCTGCAACCGCCAAACATCCCTGAATACCCCGTTGTTTCGCTTTTTTCAGCATTTGCATTGAGGGCTCAATAGCCAGATTAATGCCTAATGGCTGAGCAAATCGCCCCGTACCTACTCCTACCTCCATTCCCTTTAACTTTGCTTCAGGAATAAAACATCGAATAGCATTCAGTTCGGCATCATACCAGTCATAATTCTTATTGAACCATTCATCGTAGTCTTCAACATATTTTTCAAATGGTTCTATTTTAGCCATTCCAAACTCACCTAAAGAAGCGATGAACAAATCAGCGACCACAAAGGACTGTGCAATTTCCGCCTTGCTCACAAAATCAATAGTTTGCAGCTATCGATTTTGACGGCACATTCCTGTGTCGTAGGAATCGCGAATAAATCAGCGATTCCCTAAAAAATAACAAAAAACATGGGGAAGAAAATATAGTGGACCCCGTAATCCGGACAATAGTTTAAACTATGACTATTGAAAAAAGAGGTACAAAAAATGAGCGAAAAAAAACGGAAAACCTTTAGCGGGGCGCAAAAGGCCAAAATCGCGCTGGAAGCGGTTAAGAACATCAAAACGATCAATGAGATTGCTCAAGAGAATGAAGTCCATCCATCTCAGGTAAGCCAATGGAAAAAGGAACTGTTGGCCAATGCGGGAAGCCTGTTTGAAGGCAAACGCGGGCCGAAAGCGGTGAAGGCGCAAGACAATCCGGACCGTCTGTACGCCAAAATCGGGCAGTTGAATATGGAACTGGATTGGCTTAAAAAAAAGTCCGGGATCAGCCTATGATCACGCGTCAAAGCTGGGTGGATCAAAAAGATGAGTTGGCGTTAAGTCGGCAATGCCAGTTATTGAACGTTACCCGCTCAGTAATCCATGAACAGAAAAAACGCCAACAACAGCCGGTGTCTGCTGAAGATCAGCAACTGTTGCGGTTGCTCGACGAAGAATATACCCGGCATCCTTTTTATGGCTCACGCCGTATGACAAAGTATTTACGCGGCCTTAACCATCAGGTCAACCGCAAACGGGTTCAGCGGCTGATGCGCATACTGGGGCTGGTCGGCATGGCGCCGGGCCCGAACACCAGTAAGCCGCATCCTGAGCATAAAGTCTATCCCTATCTGTTAAGAGGCGTCGAGGTGACACGCCCCAACCAGGTTTGGAGTATCGACATCACCTATATCCGACTGCCGCAAGGATTTGTTTATCTGGTGGCCATCATGGATTGGTACAGCCGAAAAGTATTGGCATGGCAACTTTCCAATACCATGGACAGCGCGTTTTGCGTAAATTGTCTGGAGCAGGCCATCAAGACCTATGGCACACCGGAGATATTTAATACCGACCAGGGCGCACAGTTCACCAGCGCGGACTTCACCGGGGTATTGAGTCAGCATGGCGTGACCATCAGCATGGATGGCCGGGGACGGGCCCTGGACAATATCTTTGTTGAACGACTCTGGCGCACAGTGAAATATGAAGAAGTTTATTTGAAGCAATACGGCAACCTGCAAGCACTGTCAGCGGGGTTGACGGACTACTTTGCCTTTTACAACAGCGAACGACCGCATCAGTCGTTAGGCTATGAAACGCCAGACAGGGTTTATCAATTCGCCACGGGAGGTGGCGCTAAAATCGTGGATAAATATAATGCCGGCACTGCCAAGCAGACGCCGGGTGAAAATATGGGCCAGAGCCATTGAGCCTGACTGTTATGAGGGTTCTATCTTAAATTCTCTAATAATTTGTCTGGACAATGAGGTCCACTTTAGGTATTAGTGTACATGAAACCATGCGCCAGTTAAAAATTGGACGGACAACTGTTCAAAATTGGCGAAAACGCTGGTTACAGAACAGTGAGCAAGAAAACCCTTTAGCCCGGCTTCAAGATGCACCGCGAAGCGGTGCGCCTGCTATCTATACGGCGGAGCAAATTTGCAGCATTATCGCGATAGCCTGCGAACGCCCAGAGGATAGTCAACGCCCGATCACTCATTGGACGCAACAAGAAATAGCCGATGAAGCGATAAAACGGGGCATTGTTGATTATATTTCACAGCGCTCTGTTGGGCGCTTTTTAAAAAGAAGCGGACCTGCAACCCCACCGGATGAAAGGCTGGTTGACGGCAAAAAAAGATGAATACTTCGACGAGAGGTGTCAAGATATTTGCGAAACCTGCCAACGGGCTTTGGAGCGGGAAGAGCAAGGCATCAAAACGATTTCGATTGATGAAATGACAGGGATTCAAGCTTTAGAGCGAGCAGCGCAGATATTGCCGATGAAGAAAGGAAAAATTGAGCGACAAGAATTTGAATATATTCGACATGGTACCCAGACCTTGATTGCAGGTTTTGATGTGGCCACGGGTGAAGTAATGGGAAGTATAGGAGAAACTCGAACAGAGCAAGATTTTGCCGGGTTTTTGAACCTGCTTTTTCATCAACAACCCAAACAAACCCATTGGCATTTAGTCATGGATAATCTCAATACACATTATTCAGAATCGGTGGTTCGATTAATTGCCGAAAAAATTTCGTATTCAGGAGAATCAGGGGTTAAAGGAAAAGAGGGTATTTTGAAATCAATGGAAAGTCGTACTGCTTTTTTGACTAACCCAAACCATCCGGTTGTTTTTCATTTTACCCCTAAGCATTGTTCATGGCTTAATCAGATAGAGATCTGGTTTTCTATTTTAATGCGTAAAGTAATCCGGCGCGGCAACTTTAAATCTAAAGAGGATTTAAACAAAAAAATAGCGGATTTCATAAAATATTTCAATGAAACCATGGCTAAGCCTTTTCGGTGGACGTATCAGGCTAAGCCACTTACTCAATAGAGTGAGAACTTACGCTTGTTTGCACTAGCTTGTTTCGGCTCACTTAATAAAAAACCAATATAACATGGGTAATGTACAGCAGGCTGTTGAGGGGCGTGTTATTTCTCTTATCAAGGTTTGCCTTGCATTGACTTTGGAATTTTTTAAACCCATAGTTTAACATTGCCTGTCAATGCGTAACTTCTACAGTAATAAGGTTCCACCCTGGGCCTGCTCGAATTTACCGGCACTGGCCTGCACCGCCCCGGTAAATGCGCCTTTCTCATAGCCAAACAACATCGCTTCCAGCATGTTTTCCGGAATGGCGGCGCAATTGATTGCGACAAAAGGACCTCGTTGCTGACTTGAATACTGATGAATATAACGCGCCAACACTTCCTTGCCGACACCGCTTTCGCCTTCCAGCAAAACCGAAACATTGGTCTTTGCCACTTTTCGACATAAGGCATAAAGCTTCTGCATGTTTTCAGCCTCGACGACAGTATCGGCCAATTCAGTATCGGTTGCGCCAATCAAGCCTGCCACTTTTTCAACCAGAACTTCGGCGGCAAAAGGTTTGATCAGATAATCCACAGCCCCGGCCCGCATCGCCGCAACCGCTTTTGGAATCGTGCCGTAAGCTGTCATCAACAACACAGGAATATGATCGAATTTTTGTTGAATATTACCCAACAACTGGAACCCATCCATTACTGGCATCTGTACATCACTGACAACCAGACGATACGCCTTCCTATTCAGACAAACCAGCGCCTCGGTACCATTCCCCGCCGTTGTTACCTGGTAGCCTTCCAGTTCCAGAGTCGTCGCCAGTGCTTCTGCCAAGTCTTTATCATCCTCTACAATCAAAATATTATGCTGCTTCATATTGCTTCTCCATTTTATCCCCCCTTGACAAAGACATTTGATCGGCTGATTCACAGGGTAGAATCAAAGTAAATACGGTGCCTTCATTAAGTTCCGATTGACAATAAAGTTGCCCACCATGCGCCTTGACAACGCTATCGACCACCGCCAGCCCCAGTCCGGTTCCACTTGCTTTTGTGCTATAAAAAGGTTCCAGAATTCTCTGCTGATCATCCTTCGTGATACCAGGGCCATTATCATGAACGCTGATTTTTACACTTCCTCCAGCAGATTTTCCGATCTTGATTTGAACCAGCCCTTCTCCGCCACAAGCTTCTTCGGCATTGTTGATCAAATTCATCAAGGCTCCCAACAATGCATCCTCATTGCCCTGCATTTCATCAATGCCACTGTTATCTTCAATCTGAAATTTAATGGATTTTGCTTCACAGTTTTCAATCAGCTGTGTCAACAAATGTTTTAAGGAAAATGATTCCATGGTCATCTTGCCCTGTTTGGCGAAAATCAGCATGTCATTCACTTGCCGTTCCAGGTACTGTAATCTTTCCATGATTTTTCCAGCGAATTGTTGCCGCAGGTTTTCGGATAGATGTGCTTTTTTCAAATGCGAAGCATATAAAATAGCGGTAGATAATGGCGTTCTGACTTGATGTGCCATACTCGCCACCATTTCGCCCATGGCGGAAAGTTGTTTTTGCTGAGCCAGAAGATCCTGCAAGGAACGCAGTTCGCTGATATCTGACAACAATACAATTTGCCCGGCATCATCCGAAAGCTTGTTGTAGCTGAGGTTCAACCTGCGACCATCAGCCAGCATACGCTCCTGGGGGCATCCAGCAACAGACGACAGGCTTCTCGCCAAAACATCATGCCAATCCTGTCCGAGTAATGGCTCGGCCAAAAAATCGATGGCCAGCTGATTACAATCAATCACCTGGTTATTGCCATTCAATACGATAACGCCCGCAGGCAAAGCAGCCAGAATTTGTTGTAGACGGGCGGCCAGTTTTTCTTTCTCCACCAAAGTCTGTAACCGCTCACTGCGGGCCGTGCTCAGTTCCCTGTTCAAACGCACGACCTGCGCCTCGAGCCCTTGATAAGCCTGAGTCAAATTTTCGGATAATTGATTGAACAACTTAAATGCATCAGTTAGCTGCTCGGTTTTATCAATCGGCTTGTTTGTTAGTGATTCCATTTCCACGCACCATTGTTTGACAGTCACCAAAGCCCAAGCAAAAACCGAACCAACATGGATAATCCTTTTATATCAAAACGTTAGCAACTAATGTCATTTTTATGACAACCTAAGAAAGCGCTGAACATCTTGTTTTTGACTCAAAGGCATAGCCAAAGCCTAGTGCAAACAAGCGTAAGTTCTCACTCTATTGAGTAAGTGGCTTAGCCTGATACGTCCACCGAAAAGGCTTAGCCATGGTAAAGTGGACCCCATTGTCCAGACAAATTATTAGAGAATTTAAGATAGAACCCTCATAACAGTCAGGCTCAATGGCTCTGGCCCATATTTTCACCCGGCGTCTGCCTGGCAGTGCCGGCATTATATTTATCCACGATTTTAGCGCCACCTCCCGTGGCGAATTGATAAACCCTGTCTGGCGTTTCATAGCCTAACGACTGATGCGGTCGTTCGCTGTTGTAAAAGGCAAAGTAGTCCGTCAACCCCGCTGACAGTGCTTGCAGGTTGCCGTATTGCTTCAAATAAACTTCTTCATATTTCACTGTGCGCCAGAGTCGTTCAACAAAGATATTGTCCAGGGCCCGTCCCCGGCCATCCATGCTGATGGTCACGCCATGCTGACTCAATACCCCGGTGAAGTCCGCGCTGGTGAACTGTGCGCCCTGGTCGGTATTAAATATCTCCGGTGTGCCATAGGTCTTGATGGCCTGCTCCAGACAATTTACGCAAAACGCGCTGTCCATGGTATTGGAAAGTTGCCATGCCAATACTTTTCGGCTGTACCAATCCATGATGGCCACCAGATAAACAAATCCTTGCGGCAGTCGGATATAGGTGATGTCGGTACTCCAAACCTGGTTGGGGCGTGTCACCTCGACGCCTCTTAACAGATAGGGATAGACTTTATGCTCAGGATGCGGCTTACTGGTGTTCGGGCCCGGCGCCATGCCGACCAGCCCCAGTATGCGCATCAGCCGCTGAACCCGTTTGCGGTTGACCTGATGGTTAAGGCCGCGTAAATACTTTGTCATACGGCGTGAGCCATAAAAAGGATGCCGGGTATATTCTTCGTCGAGCAACCGCAACAGTTGCTGATCTTCAGCAGACACCGGCTGTTGGCTGTTGTTGGCGTTTTTTCTGTTCATGGATTACTGAGCGGGTAACGTTCAATAACTGGCATTGCCGACTTAACGCCAACTCATCTTTTTGATCCACCCAGCTTTGACGCGTGATCATAGGCTGATCCCGGACTTTTTTTTAAGCCAATCCAGTTCCATATTCAACTGCCCGATTTTGGCGTACAGACGGTCCGGATTGTCTTGCGCCTTCACCGCTTTCGGCCCGCGTTTGCCTTCAAACAGGCTTCCCGCATTGGCCAACAGTTCCTTTTTCCATTGGCTTACCTGAGATGGACTTCATTCTCTTGAGCAATCTCATTGATCGTTTTGATGTTCTTAATCGCTTCCAGCGCGATTTTGGCCTTTTGCGCCCCGCTAAAGGTTTTCCGTTTTTTTTCGCTCATTTTTTGTACCTCTTTTTTCAATAGTCATAGTTTAAACTATTGTCCGGATTACGGGGTCCACTATACTGATTAAGCCATGAACAATGCTTAGGGGTAAAATGAAAAACAACTGGATGGTTTGAGTTAGTCAAAAAAGCAGTACGACTTTCCATTGATTTCAAAATACCCTCTTTTCCTTTAACCCCTAATTCTCCTGAATACGAAATTTTTTCGGCAATTAATCGAACCACCGATTCTGAACAATGTGTATTGAGATTATCCATGACTAAATGCCAATGGGTTTGTTTGGGTTGTTGATGAAAAAGCAGGTTCAAAAACTCGGCAAAATCTTGCTCTGTTCGAGTTTCTCCTATACTTCCCATTACTTCACCCGTGGCCACATCAAAACCTGCAATCAAGGTCTGGGTACCATGTCGAATATATTCAAATTCTTGTCGCTCAATTTTTCCTTTCTTCATCGGCAATATCTGCGCTGCTCGCTCTAAAGCTTGAATCCCTGTCATTTCATCAATCGAAATCGTTTTGATGCCTTGCTCTTCCCGCTCCAAAGCCCGTTGGCAGGTTTCGCAAATATCTTGACACCTCTCGTCGAAGTATTCATCTTTTTTTGCCGTCAACCAGCCTTTCATCCGGTGGGGTTGCAGGTCCGCTTCTTTTTAAAAAGCGCCCAACAGAGCGCTGTGAAATATAATCAACAATGCCCCGTTTTATCGCTTCATCGGCTATTTCTTGTTGCGTCCAATGAGTGATCGGGCGTTGACTATCCTCTGGGCGTTCGCAGGCTATCGCGATAATGCTGCAAATTTGCTCCGCCGTATAGATAGCAGGCGCACCGCTTCGCGGTGCATCTTGAAGCCGGGCTAAAGGATTTTCTTGTTCACTGTTCTGTAACCAGCGTTTTCGCCAATTTTGAACAGTTGTCCGTCCAATTTTTAACTGGCGCATGGTTTCATGTACACTCTCTGTACATGACAAAAATTAACTGTAACTACTCAGCGTATTTTACCAAAAGCATCAGGTCACTGAGTAAATTCCGGTAATTTCCCCTTAAATACCAGTACCAACGCTTCAGAGGCACTGACATGATGTTTACGACAAGTGGATAGATATCCCCGAATACGGCAGAAGGTGATGGCACCCTGCTCACTCCTGAAACACCCCGATATTTTTTGCTGCACCTTGGTCATGCGGATATCATTCTCACCGGGATTATTAGTAAATGGCACATCTATTTCTCTCATAAAGCGTAAGACATCATCCTGGTAATTGATCAGCCGTTCCAGTAAGTTTCTGGATTTACTGCGCTTGAGGCGCCCACGTTTGGGTTTACCGGGCAACGGGGTTGGTGGCGGACATTCAATTTGTGCTTTCTCTGATAAATCTCGATATCGTCGTCGATAACAGGCCGCTTTTCTTGCTTCAAGCTTCCCCCCTGCATCATCGACGACCTGATTGATCTTTTTTAACAGGGTTTCCATTTCTTTGGCCCACTGCTGTCCATCCTGCTCCCGGGCACGGGTCAGTTCACGCAGATGATGCGCATTGCACAAGGCATGAGTGAAGGGGGACTTGTAGTAAGGCTTCCAGTGATCGTGGCATAAAATGCCATGAAAGTCAGGCAGGATGCCAATGACATCCATCGCTTCCTTGCCCCGTTTTACATGGGGAAAATAATGTGTCCATAAATCATTAGAAGCACAATGCAACCAGTACTTGGCGCCATTGATGTTAATGCCCGTTTCATCGGCATGTACAACAGAAGCTGCCGCCAGTCTTTGCTTGCAAATCGGCTCAAAGGATGCCAGCTTCTCAAAGGCTGGTTGATTGAAATTAACCAGCGAACCTTCACTGATGGGGATCTGTAATTGATCGGAAAAATAATCCTTGATGCGCTGGCAGGGCAATAATTGGTACTGCGAAAGATACACGGCGTGCGCCTTGAGTTGGTCACCATATTGCACGGCTTTTGTTACGCCCTCGGGAAAAGGAGCAACAAACCGACGACCTTGTTCATCGATAAGCCTTTGCGCACGATATTCCGTCACAATCCGTGAAATATCAATATCAAATACCTGCCGGGTTTCAAAGCCATCTGCCGTGTAGCTTCCGGTTGGCAAGGTACGGCGATCAATCTTGATGGAGATAACGTCATCGGGATCATCGACTTTAACCAGCGTGGTGCCAATATGCCCTTTCTGTCCACCACCTGGTTTTTTTGATCCAGCCCGTGCTTTCCTTTTACGATCAGGATCACTTGATGGCGGCCTGGAACTGTTACTGCTGTTAAGTCCGAGCCGATGCATCAAGAGCGTGACCAGCAACAACAATATCTCCAGCGAAGACCACAGCGCCGGAGATAAATCGGCTTCATCTTCAATCAGCTGCCGGGCATGGGTAATGGCAGCCTCTACATCAATGGAATCAATCTTCAATGAAACGGCCTGTGGGTTTAAGTACAGGACTCTTGTCTCATGGCTTTTGAAATACGAATTTTTGCCTCTGTGTTGCCCGTCATCGTATTTTAGAAATGCACGGCAGCAGGGCTATCGGGCATTGCTTATAAGGCAACACGCCTCAACTAACGCAGGCTAATACAGTAAACCTCTTGCGCCAGGTGTTGCCGTTAGAAAATCAAAAATAACGCTAAAATCGTGTCAAGCAGTTTTTTTACTTATTTACGCTGAGTAGTTACAATTAACTTATGACAAATGAGTCTCATGTATTCCAGTGACAAAAGGTATGGGTTGCAAAAGAGCAATCACTTTTCTAATCATCCTTTTTGATTGAGACATTAAACAACGTTGAGCGGATACAATCTAATCCATATCGAAACAGGCTTTGCGCGAGCCGCTGATGTGTTTTGGTTTTTATTGGTAACTCGCAATCATGTTTCCATTCGCCTGCTTTATGTGACCAACAGAAAGCAATAACGGGAAGTACTAACAATTTTTTGATCCGAAGATAACCGACTACACGCGTTTCCTCAAGTTTGAATCCCCGTCCTTTTAAACAGCCGAAAAGCGTTTCGATTTCCCAACGCAAGCCATAAATTTTAATCGCATCAGGGTTCAAATGCTGACAGACGATGATTAATAACTCACCATCACTCAGCCGTAACCCACTGAGATAAATTGAACAATTTCCCAAATAGCGCGCTGTTGAGAGGTGTCGTGTGCTACCCGGCTTAAGCCCATAAAACAAACGCTCTACGCGTATTCGCTGGCCTTGGGCATTGGTTGTCCTGGCGTTGTTGCGAATACGGATATAAAAGGGAATCTCTTGCTCAAACAACCAGCCCATCCATTCGTCTCCAATAAACTCCCGATCAGCCAAAAGACCTTTGATGTGATGTCGGCCAAACTGCGCAATAAAGCGTTTCATCAGCGCTATACGTTCCTTCGTATTAGAGTTGCCCCGCTTGTTTAAAGGCAACCAATACACAGGAATGGCGGCACCCCGATAAACCACGGCAAGCACCAGCAGATTAATATTGGTTTTACCCCACTTCCAATTCGTCCTGTCTAACGTCAGATAGTAATCCTGATCAGTGAAACCAAACAGTTTCATGATGAAATGAGCGACTTCATTGTAATCCAGCCAATGGTCACTGAAAAATCGTTGCATCCGTCGATATCGTGAGGAAATTTTTGCCCGACGGGGAAAGAATACGGCGAGCTGGGCCAGATTGACCGTGCTAACTGCCATCAAAGCAATTAACATACCCACAAAACAAACGATTCTTGCCTTGTTCCATTGAAAGTGCTCAGTTAATATGACGGTCAGCTCGTTGATTTGTAATGTCCCGTTATTCATATTCGCTAAAACAAAATGCGGTATTTAATTACATTTCAACGAGCTACGCTAGCTTTTAATATTTTTTGTCATGTACAGAGATGTACACTAATGCCTTCATCTGCCAACAATATAATACGGCAACGTGTCACCAAATTCTGAGGACTTGTATGTTTACGCACTGTGCCTTGCAATAACGTGCGTTGTTCTTCTGTTAAACTGATTGGGGCTGCTGTTAGACGTGGCATGATATCACCTGCTGAATTTAATATAGTATTATTCAGCATATTACAATATATTCCTCATAAATAGCATTGGTGTTTTCGCTTATGTGCACTAGGAGGTTGTCGGGTTATGGGGTTCGTGACGAGACGAGAGGGAAATCGAGTGGATTTTTTTTGCTCTTATGGTAGCGCTACGTGGTGCTACGCAACGAAAAAGAGCGGAAAAATACGTCGCACCCGCTGTCGCAGTAGAATCATCCATAATTCGACAGCCTCCTCGGTTAATCTCAATATCCACGAGGTTTCAGCTATAATTTAAGTCCTTTTTGACCTTGAATCTACAAAACTCGATGTCCTCATGCTGAAGAAAATCTCTCACTATTTACTGCAAATTCTGGGCATTGCAGTCATTTATTTTATCCTTGGACTAATTGGTCTGCAGTTAGCCGTCCCGCCCAGTCAGGCGGGTGCTGTCTGGCCGCCGGCCGGCATTGCGCTGGTCTCCATGCTGATTTTGGGTTATCGGGTCTGGCCGGGGATTTTTCTGGGTAATTTTATTGTCAGCGCCTGGGCATTCGGCTTTCAGCCAGACATTCTCCCCATTTATATCGCCACCGGCTTGGGCGCGACAATGACGGCGGCAACAGCCAGTTATCTGATCAAACGCATCATTGGTTTTCCGAATGAACTGTTGAACACGCGCGATATTGTCTGGTTCATGGTGCTTGGCGGGCCATTGGCTTGTTTGCTTTCATCCGGCATTGGTATCAGCAGCATGTATCTGGCAGGGATTCTTGGCCCTGACGATATTTTGACAAACTGGGCAACCTGGTGGGTAGGCGACACGATTGGTGTACTCATTTTCGCCCCGCTATTGTTGACCCTTTTTCTGGTCAACAGCCCTGTCTGGAAACGTCGACGCACTCTGTTGGGCATCCCCATGCTGGTGACCTTTATTCTGGTCACGCTTTTTTTCTTTTTTATTCAACAAATGGAATATAAACGTCAATACCAGCATTTTGTCCAGCAATCGCATTTCATTACTGACCATATTGAACACCGGCTCGATGACCAGTTACGCAATGCCCGTTCCATATACAGCCTGTTCAACAGCTCCGAAAATATCGAAAACAATGAATTCAAGTCCTTCACCCGGATGTTCGTTCAGGATTTCTCGGAAATTGAGCAAATCTGCTGGTATAGCCTCGATCCCATCGGTTTTGATCCCAAGGTCAAAACCTGTCTGTTCGATGATAAAAGCAAGACACTGGCTTTAGACCAACCTGTCATCGATAAGGCGATAAAAAACTCCCAAGCCTCCGTTTTCAGTCCCTATATCGTCAGTCAGGGCGCTTTACATTATTTAATTCCCATCCGATATCCTGTCCATCAATGGACGTTGATTGATCTGGTTATCAACCCACGAACCCTGGTTAACAATATCCTGCAATTCACCCATTTGCTGAACCCTCATGCATTGGTGATCAAGGACATCGACACTCAGCAGATTATCTTTGGCAGTGACAAACCCAAAAGCGATGCAATCACGATCGATTATCCTCTCAAGATTTTTAATCTGAACTGGATGCTCAATTACCGCTTTGAGAAACATATCGATAACTCGACCCACTGGACCTTTTGGTGGGTCATTATCAGTGGTTTATTGTTCGTCAGTTTCTTAGGTGTAGGACTGCTATTGTTAAGCGGCCGTTATTTTTCCAGTGAAGCCATTGTTAACGAAAGAACCGCGGAATTACAGGCCGCCAAAAATCATGCCGAGGCGACCAGCCAAGCGAAATCACGCTTTATTTCCAACATCAGTCATGAATTGAGAACGCCATTGAACGGCATTATCGGCTTTACCCAATTACTACAAAAAAATGCCACCTTATCAAACAGTGACAAACAGCAAATCCAGATCATCGAGCATTGCAGCCAGCATTTATTGACGCTGATCGATGAGCTTTTGGATATTTCCCGTATTGAAACCAAAAAAATCGCCATTCAATATCAATCATTTGACAGCGCTGGTTTCTGGGATGACATCATTTCCATTTTCAAGCTAAAGGCCGAAGAAAAAAATATTCGTTTTTACAGCGAAATTGATACTTCACAGAAAATGATTTACACCGATGAGAAAAGGCTGCGTCAAATCGTCGTCAATTTACTCAATAACGCCATTAAGTTTACCGATTATGGGTATGTAAAATTAAAGGTCAGTTATGAAACCAACCAACTCAAAATTGTTATTAAAGATAGCGGCTGCGGTATCTCGGAAGGTGATCAGAATAAAATTTTTACCCCATTCATTCAAATTGATGAAGAGGACTTTTCAAAAGAAGGCATAGGACTCGGCTTGACCATCACCCAGGAATTGATCCGTTTGCTCGGTGGGGTTATCAAAGTGCTGAGTCAACTGAATAAAGGTAGTGTGTTTATCGTCACCTTGCCCAATCAGCAGCAAACGCTAGAAAATACTATTCAACCACCCGCCAAACAACATCACAGCCCAAACAATAAAGACTGTTTATCCGTTCTGATTGCGGAAGATAACAGTATCAATATCCTGCTGCTGCAAAATATTCTGGATCAGCTTAACTGCCAGTATGACACGGCCGAAAATGGTCAGCAAGCCTTGGAAAAACTGCAACAAAAAACCTACCAACTGGCGCTGATCGATTTAAACATGCCTGTTTTATCGGGTCTGGAATTGATCAAACGAATCAAACGCCAGGATATTCCGGTAACTACCATCGCCATCAGTGCTTTCGCCGAACAAAATAAAATTGATATGGCGCTTAATTCGGGGTTTGACTATTATTTGACGAAACCTGTCGATATCAACAAACTGGCAAAAATTATTAACCATCATTTTCAAGCTTATGAAATCAGCTAAATTTGCGGTAACTACTCAGCGTAAATAAGTAAAAAAACTGCTTGACACGATTTTAGCGTTATTTTTGATTTTCTAACGGCAACACCTGGCGCAAGAGGTTTACTGTATTAGCCTGCGTTAGTTGAGGCGTGTTGCCTTATAAGCACTGCCCGATAGCCCTGCTGCCGTGCATTTCTAAAATACGATGACGGGCAACACAGAGGCAAAAATTCGTATTTCAAAAGCCATGAGACAATAGTCCTGTACTTAAACCCACAGGCCGTTTCATTGAAGATTGATTCCATTGATTCCATTGATTCCATTGATTCCATTGATTCCATTGATTCCATTGATTCCATTGATTCCATTGATTCCATTGATTCCATTGATGTAGAGGCTGCCATTACCCATGCCCGGCAGCTGATTGAAGATGAAGCCGATTTATCTCCGGCGCTGCGGTCTTCGCTGGAGATATTGTTGTTGCTGGTCACGCTCTTGATGCATCGGCTCGGACTTAACAGCAGTAACAGTTCCAGGCCGCCATCAAGTGATCCTGATCGTAAAAGGAAAGCACGGGCTGGATCAAAAAAACCAGGTGGTGGACAGAAAGGGCATATTGGCACCACGCTGGTTAAAGTCGATGATCCCGATGACGTTATCTCCATCAAGATTGATCGCCGTACCTTGCCAGCCGGAAGCTACACGGCAGATGGCTTTGAAACCCGGCAGGTATTTGATATTGATATTTCACGGATTGTGACGGAATATCGTGCGCAAAGGCTTATCGATGAACAAGGTCGTCGGTTTGTTGCTCCTTTTCCCGAGGGCGTAACAAAAGCCGTGCAATATGGTGACCAACTCAAGGCGCACGCCGTGTATCTTTCGCAGTACCAATTATTGCCCTGCCAGCGCATCAAGGATTATTTTTCCGATCAATTACAGATCCCCATCAGTGAAGGTTCGCTGGTTAATTTCAATCAACCAGCCTTTGAGAAGCTGGCATCCTTTGAGCCGATTTGCAAGCAAAGACTGGCGGCAGCTTCTGTTGTACATGCCGATGAAACGGGCATTAACATCAATGGCGCCAGGTACTGGTTGCATTGTGCTTCTAATGATTTATGGACACATTATTTTCCCCATGTAAAACGGGGCAAGGAAGCGATGGATGTCATTGGCATCCTGCCTGACTTTCATGGCATTTTATGCCACGATCACTGGAAGCCTTACTACAAGTCCCCCTTCACTCATGCCTTGTGCAATGCGCATCATCTGCGTGAACTGACCCGTGCCCGGGAGCAGGATGGACAGCAGTGGGCCAAAGAAATGGAAACCCTGTTAAAAAAGATCAATCAGGTCGTCGATGATGCAGGGGGGAAGCTTGAAGCAAGAAAAGCGGCCTGTTATCGACGACGATATCGAGATTTATTAGAGAAAGCACAAATTGAATGTCCGCCATCAACCCCGTTGCCCGGTAAACCCAAACGTGGGCGCCTCAAGCGCAGTAAATCCAGAAACTTACTGGAACGGCTGATCAATTACCAGGATGATGTCTTACGCTTTATGAGAGAAATGGATGTGCCATTTACTAATAATCCCGGTGAGAATGATATCCGCATGACCAGGGTGCAGCAAAAAATATCGGGGTGTTTCAGGAGTGAGCAGGGTGCCATCACCTTCTGCCGTATTCGGGGATATCTATCCACTTGTCGTAAACATCATGTCAGTGCCTCTGAAGCGTTGGTACTGGTATTTAAGGGGAAATTACCGGAATTTACTCAGTGACCTGATGCTTTTGGTAAAATACGCTGAGTAGTTACAATTTGCGTTTCTTTTACTGTTGGTTCTAAACATTGGCTTTGCAAGCGACAACTCCGTTGAGTGGCCAAGCATTAAATTATCACTCGACAATTTATCGCAGCATTATCCAACGGTAAGCGTTGAAATTAGCAAAGACCCGGTCTATCAACGCGATAAAAAATACTTGGCGATTGCACTGCAACCTTTAGTAAAAACACTGGCTGAACATTATCCCGACACACTGAAAGACGCTGCAGTGGTATTTACTGCACTGGATGGATATCAAGCTGTAATGCCGTATTCTACAGTGCTTGAGCGAGAAGGTTTTCTCGCTTTCAAAGACTTGGCAGCTAAGCTTAAAAACTGGATCCCTTTTCGTTTTGGCCAGCACTCTATCATGCCTGCCCCGTTTTATCTGGTTTGGCCAGATCTTCAAAAACAGGAAAAATGGCGTTTTGCCTGGCCATTTCAACTGGCTTCGATTCAATTAAAACCAAGCCGGCTCATTTATAAAGACGCCGCGCCAAAGTCTCCGAATAAAACCATCCTGGAAGGTTTTGGTTTATTTAGCCAATTTTGTATTCGTTGTCATACTATTAATGGCTCAGGTGGAACAGTCGGGCCTGATCTGACATCTCCAAACCCGACGACTATCTATGCTGAATCAATACTCATGCAACGCATACTCAATGCCAAAAAATTTAACCCAACAACAAAAATGCCGGTTTTTAAAAACGTGTTATCAACCGAGCAAATAATAAAGATTATCCGTTATCTGGAAGGAATTCATGTGCAGGATGCAACAAACAATGCGATTCATTAAAGCGATAGGCATGTTGGCCGGTATCAGTTTTATCACATCGGCCACGGCCATAGACTGGACCAGCCAAAATATTCAATTTTTATATGGCAGTGATTTCGAACTGGGTGATGCTTCACGTTCTACCATAACAGTTGAACACGCCGATGGCTGGAAATATGGTACAAATTTCTTCTTTGTCGATACCGCCTTCCTCGATGACATCGGCGTGCAGATCTATGCAGAAGTATATTCGTATTTAAGCCTGAAAAAAATAAGCCAATTTCAAGGATCATTAGGCTTAATCAAAGATATTTCACTGGTCGCAGATCTAAATATCAGTAATGAGCCGGAAGCGGATAATTTTAAAGCCTGGCTGGGCGGCATCAGTTTTGATTTGAATAATCAGTATGTCGATTATTTACAACTGGATATCACAGCTTACAAAAATGATAATATCTCGGGTAAATATGGCCTGCAAGTCACCCCGGTCTGGAGTGTTCCATTCAAACTGGCGGATATTCGATTCAAGTTTCGTGGTTTTACCGATTTTCGTTTTGGCGCCACCAACAGCCAGGAAAATTTTACCATTTTGGCACAACCGCAATTTCTGTTTGATGCCGGGGATCTTGCCGGGTGGCGACAGGATAAGGTTTATCTAGGCGTCGAATACAGCTATTGGCATCACAAATTTGGTCTGGTCAATATCAATGAATCAGTGGTACAAGGTATGATCATTGCTTTTTTTTAGATCTTTCTTTCACCCATCTTACCAAAATGGCTCAACATGACCTCCCATTCCCAGCCTTCAACCAACCAAGCCCTGCCGGCCTTACGCAAAAATCGTTCTTTCTGGGCTTTTTTGATCACCCAGGCTTTAGGCGCTTTTAATGACAATGTATTCAAACAGCTGGTTTTATTGCTGGGTGTGGGCTATTTAATTCTGGGCGTTGAATATCAAGCGCTGGTGCAGTTTCTGTTTGCCTTGCCTTTTTTATTGTTTTCCGGTCTGGCTGGTGATCTGGCCGATAAATTCAGCAAAGGCAAACTGATGATTGCCTGCAAAATTGCTGAAATCGTGATTGCCTTACTGGGCGTAGGCGCCTTTTTGATGATGAATGATTCTGTCAATCTGTTACAGCAAACACCACTGTACTTATGGTTGTTAGCCGGTGTAACGTTCTTGCTGGGCGCGCAAAGCGCTTTTTTCGGTCCGCCAAAATATGGTGGCCTGCCTGAACTGGTTCGTTCAGAAGATTTGTCAGAGGCCACAGGCTTAACCCAAATGACGACTTTTTTATCGATTATTGTCGGTGTTGCCGTGGCAGGTCTTTTGGCCGATTTACTGGTCGGAGAAATGTACCTGGCTGGGCTGATTACTGTATCGATCGCTCTGTTAGGGACAATTAGCGCATTTTTTATTCGCCGCCAGCCATCCGCTGACCCACAACGTAAAATCAACCATCGCTCATTCATCAGTATGCTGACGACTTTGATGGAAGTTTTCCATCAAGATAAATTAATGTTTCGTATCATGATTATCTATTCCTGGTTCTGGTTTGTCGGAGGTGTCGCCTTGACGGCCATCAATGCCTTTGGCCGATTTCAATTAGGCTTGAATAATTTTGAAACCAGCCTGATGGTTGCCGCCACCTCGTTAGGTATAGCCATAGGCAGTGTTCTGGTTGGCCGCTTGTCTTTTGGTAAAGTCCGTTTAAGTTTATTGAAGCCCGCCCTTATTGCACTGATTATCTGTCTTGTCGCATTAGCCTGGTTACCCGTTCATCAGCCAAACAGTGAAGAACTGGCCCTGTTTCAGAAAATAAAAAACTCCCCGGAGTTACAACAGCTGCCCTCTGTTTTCCCACTTGCACCACTGGCGGTTCGCTATGCTGCTTTTAGTTTGTGTTTTTTACTGGGTGTGGCTTCGGGGTTTTATTCCGTCCCTCTGTTGGCCTTTATTCAGGCAAGGCCTCCATTAGCCGATAAAGGCCGGGTATTTGCCGCCGTCAATTGGTTTAACTGGGTCTTTATTTTATGTTCCGCGCTGTTTTATGGCTTGGGCATGAAGATACTGGAACAACAAGCCAATAACCTGTTTGCCGCACTGGCGGGTATGACATTTCTGGTAGGTTTTTTGCTGATTCCGGCCATCAACAAAAAGTTAAAGCAGGAAAAGCCGGATTTTGTTCATTTTGATTGACCCGGACTGGTACAGCACCCATTTTTCAAGTTCGAATTGAATGAGCTTGTAAGTCTAATAGCCTCAAGAAGCGGTGTAATTTAAGTCATCGGCATAAAAAATGATGCTGTTGGCCGCAGGGCTAACATATCACGATTTCTCATGCACCAACATCGAACGCAAACTCTCTGGTGTTGCCATTGTAATGGCGTCTTGCTCTTCCCTGCAGTTTTGTATTATCTGCTCCAGTTCTTCTCGCAAGACCTGATTCTGCTGCTTTTCGCTGTCGACCACTTGTAAAATCTGTTGTTCCAATTGCACCAAGCCAATATCAGCGCCTTTTTCCAGACCGCGTTCAGCGGTTTTCTGTAATGATGGCTGTAATTTTTTGTGCAAGAAGAAAGGAATCAACCAACTTAACAAAATCAATAAAATACTGTGTGCAACAAAATTGACGCCTAAAAATGGTTGCCCCTGTTCAACACTTTCATAATATCCAATGAATACCTGATAACTGACATAAGCCATGGCTGAAAATGGCAACACAAATTCAGCAACTTTTAATAATTTAAGTGTCCAGCGCTGTAAGCGATTACCCGGGTTGATCAATGCCTTACGACAATTCAGTTCAATCTGGTTTTGCAGATTCTGTTTTGTCTGGATGGAAATTTCGGTCAGTTTTTCTTTTAACGGTGCTAATGGAATCTGTAACTGGGCCGCTTTGAATTGTATGGCGTCAAGAAAATCATCAAAACGGCTTTGCGCCCAGGCGTCCCACACTTCGATATCGGATCGACTGCCGACTTTCGCCACATAGTCTTTGGCCGCTTGTTTTAGCGGCCAGGCGAAGGCATCGCGAAACATGGTTTCGTTTTTTCGCCATTCTTGTTGAATAAAATCCTGCAGTTGCTGGTATTTCTCATCGCTAAAGTCGGCCTTGACCGACTCAAGTTTTTCCAGCAGTTCTTTAACCCGCGCTCCTTTCAACCGTTGCCCCAGAAACGCCACTGTATGTTGATTGGACAATGTTTTAAGGTGTTCAACCAGGGCGTCAAATTCATCATCCAGGCCATTACCGGCACAACTGGTCCTGAAAATAACCGGCGAGTTGAAACCGGCCAGTTTCAATTGTTTTTTAAAGTCTTCATACTGAACGCTGTCCCCCAGGTCCCATTTATTCAAGACGAACAGCCAAGCATGTTTATTACCTTCCTGTAATAACAAACGCCAGGCCTTGTCATCCCGATAACGTTCTGGACTGACGACATAAATCAAAATATCAATATGAGGCAGCCATTCCAGCACTAGTTGACGATTAGCCTGCTCCACGCTGTCAAAATCAGGCATATCAATCCATAATATATTCTGATATTCTGAATTCTGATGGCTGTTGATATTTATTTTCTCCAGCGGCAAACCTTCCGGCAACTGGGCAATACTCAAGCCCTGATGATGGTACAAGGTCACTTCCCGCGATGCTGGTCGTTCTACCCCGGTGCGAGCAATCGGCTGACCGGCCAGACGGTTCAATAAAGAACTTTTACCGACACCGGTCCCGCCCATAAATGCAACCACTAACGGCCTAATTGAATCCTGATGAAACAATTCATCCGGCGTTCTGCTGTCAAGGTTGCTTAATAATTGCGCGTTCTCATCCGTTAGACGCTGCCTGGACAATGCGCGTTGCCGCCAATGTTCGACTTGCTCGATACATTCAGAGTATTCGTAAACCATTTCTTCTCTCATTCAACTGGTTTTCAGCCTGCTTCAATTGCTGCCGGGAAATATTAAAATGATGATCAACAGGCAGTTGTTGAGGAATAACATAGAGTGCATGTTTCAACTGGTCCTCAAACAGACGTTGCCTGACGGTATTCAATTGATGACGTTTAAGCTCGGCTTCCTGCCGGGACATATAACTGCCTGCAGCACTTTCTGCCAGCATCGATGTCAAGGATAAAACAGCCGGGGTAATAATCAAATCATGCACGCCTATGCCGCCACTGTATATAGCGGCAGCCAATGCTGTCGCATCTGTCGTCGCCCGCGTAGTTCTCAACGTGTTCAGCAAAACAGGATGTTGTTGTAATTCCCGATACAATTTCTGCGCCGTTTCTTCGACATCCTGCTGAAAATCCACATGATATCTTGCCGCCTCGTTAATGAATTTGCCCTGCAATTTATTTTCTTGATTACGCATGACAGCAGCAGCATCCCGCCACCAAGTCCGGTTCAGTGTATCGCTGTCAGTCTGCTCGAGGATTTTTTCGCTCAACTGGATGAGCACATGGGTCGCTAATTGTTCCAACAAAGCCAGTTCATGCGGGACACTCTCCAGTGAATTCTTTTTACCCAGACTCATCATCTTGCGAACCGGCCAAGTAACCAGATGCCGGGTTGAACTGATAACTCTGGACAATCCTGGAATTTCGAGTAAATTCAATAATTCGACCAAGGCATCCTGAAAGGTATCATAATAATGCGGATGATTGAGGTAATCGCGCTGGTATTCTTTTAATGCCTGTTCGATACTGTCATCAACCATTTCCCGCCATTTTTCAGCCGCTTCCAATTCAGCATTGACTGGCTCCAGCCACTCATCCCAGAAACGACTGAGCAATTGGTGCACATGTAGCGGATGTTTATTCCTCTCAACCTGTTCTGCAGCCTGTTTGATCATATCCAGGCTATCTTCCGGCCAACCAGGTCTGCCATGATGTTTATCAAAATACATTGGAACCAGTGATGGAAAAGCATCCTGGCGAGTTTGCAACCATTTTTCCTTTAATGAAGGAATAATCAACGCAGCACTGTCTGGTGTCAGTTTATTCAGACATATTACGGTTGGCTGAGCAAACTTTTCAATGGTCGCCATCATGTCCCAAACCGACTGGTCGGCATATTTTTCTTTACTGACCGCCAGTACGATAACGTCCGCCAGTGCAATGGTACGTATCACGCCTTCACGATAATCAGCCGCATCGATTGAATCGAAATCAGGAGTATCCCATAAAACGGCTGGAGGCAAAAATCTGGAGGCCGTAGGGTTTTCAGCTAATGAATAACAATCGTAACGCTGGGGACTGAGTTGTTCGGCCGATAATTGTTGAAAACGACCGAAATAGTATTGTAATCCCTGGCAATCGGCAATCGAACACTGATTGCAAAAACCCTGTGGATGAACCGTATAGCCGGCTAAGGGGCTGACTCCTGCCATTTTGTTATCGAGTAAAACATTGACGATGGAACTTTTCCCCGCCTGGGTAGACCCTATAACTGCAATTTGCAATGGAAAGTCAGCCTGTTGCTCGAGAAGTTCGCCTTTTCGAATAAATGCTTCAGCATAAATCAATTGCTCAATACGGCGTTGATATTCGAAGAACTGCGGATGATGGTTATCATACTGGCTCAACACCACTTGATAACGCTGTTTTAAAATTTGGATAAATTCCAACATATTAGGCTAAAATTTTATAATATCGGCTCTGTACATGACAAAAATTAACTTATGACAAATGAGTCTCATGTATTCCAGTGACAAAAGGTATGGGTTGCAAAAGAGCAATCACTTTTCTAATCATCCTTTTTGATTGAGATAAGACATTAAACAACGTTGAGCGGATACAATCTAATCCATATCGAAACAGGCTTTGCGCGAGCCGCTGATGTGTTTTGGTTTTTATTGGTAACTCGCAATCATGTTTCCATTCGCCTACCTTATGTGACCAACAGAAAGCAATAACGGGAAGTACTAACAATTTCTTGATTCGAAGATAACCGACTACACGCGTTTCCTCAAGTTTGAACCCCCGTCCTTTTAAACAGCCAAAAAGCGTTTCGATTTCCCAACGCAAGCCATAAATTTTAATCGCATCAGGGTTCAAATGCTGACAGACGATGATTAATAACTCACCATCACTCAGCCGTAACCCACTGAGATAAATTGAACAATTTCCCAAATAGCGCGCTGTTGAGAGGTGTCGTGTGCTGCCCGGCTTAAGCCCATAAAACAAACGCTCTACGCGTATTCGCTGGCCTTGGGCATTGGTTGTCCTGGCGTTGTTGCGAATACGGATATAAAAGGGAATCTCTTGCTCAAACAACCAGCCCATCCATTCGTCTCCAATAAACTCCCGATCAGCCAAAAGACCTTTGATGTGATGTCGGCCAAACTGCGCAATAAAGCGTTTCATCAGCGCTATACGTTCCTTCGTATTAGAGTTGCCCCGCTTGTTTAAAGGCAACCAATACACAGGAATGGCGGCACCCCGATAAACCACGGCAAGCACCAGCAGATTAATATTGGTTTTACCCCACTTCCAATTCGTCCTGTCTAACGTCAGATAGTAATCCTGATCAGTGAAACCAAACAGTTTCATGATGAAATGAGCGACTTCATTGTAATCCAGCCAATGGTCACTGAAAAATCGTTGCATCCGTCGATATCGTGAGGAAATTTTTGCCCGACTGGGAAAGAATACGGCGAGCTGGGCCAGATTGACCGTGCTAACTGCCATCAAAGCAATTAACATACCCACAAAACAAACGATTCTTGCCTTGTTCCATTGAAAGTGCTCAGTTAATATGACGGTCAGCTCGTTGATTTGTAATGTCCCGTTATTCATATTCGCTAAAACAAAATGCGGTATTTAATTACATTTCAACGAGCTACGCTAGCTTTTAATATTTTTTGTCATGTACAGAGTAATATCGGGCTAACGCCACACTAGGAGGCTGTCCGAGAATAGAGAACCTACTACGGAAAATCTGGCCAAATTCAGCTTTCCCTCGCAACGGCTTCTATTCTCGGACAGCCTCCTAGTGCGCAGAAGCGAAAAAACTAATGCTATGTATGAGGAATATATTGTAATATGCTGAATAATACTATATTAAATTCAGCAGGTGATATCATTCCACGACTAACAGCAGCCCCAATCAGTTTAACAGAAAAACAACGCACGTTATTGCAAAGCACAGTGCGTAAACATACAAGTCCTCAGAATTTGGTGACACGTTGCCGTATTATATTGTTGGCAGATGAGGGCATCAGTGTACATGAAACCATGCGCCAGTTAAAAATTGGACGGACAACTGTTCAAAATTGGCGAAAACGCTGGTTACAGAACAGTGAACAAGAAAATCCTTTAGCCCGGCTTCAAGATGCACCGCGAAGCGGTGCGCCTGCTATCTATACGGCGGAGCAAATTTGCAGCATTATCGCGATAGCCTGCGAACGCCCAGAGGATAGTCAACGCCCGATCACTCATTGGACGCAACAAGAAATAGCCGATGAAGCGATAAAACGGGGCATTGTTGATTATATTTCACAGCGCTCTGTTGGGCGCTTTTTAAAAAGAAGCGGACCTGCAACCCCACCGGATGAAAGGCTGGTTGACGGCAAAAAAAGATGAATACTTCGACGAGAGGTGTCAAGATATTTGCGAAACCTGCCAACGGGCTTTGGAGCGGGAAGAGCAAGGCATCAAAACGATTTCGATTGATGAAATGACAGGGATTCAAGCTTTAGAGCGAGCAGCGCAGACATTGCCGATGAAGAAAGGAAAAGTTGAACGACAAGAATTTGAATATATTCGACATGGTACCCAGACCTTGATTGCAGGTTTTGATGTGGCCACGGGAGAAGTAATGGGAAGTATAGGAGAAACTCGAACAGAGCAAGATTTTGCCGGGTTTTTGAACCTGCTTTTTCATCAACAACCCAAACAAACCCATTGGCATTTAGTCATGGATAATCTCAATACACATTGTTCAGAATCGGTGGTTCGATTAATTGCCGAAAAAATTTCGTATTCAGGAGAATCAGGTGTTAAAGGAAAAGAGGGTATTTTGAAATCAATGGAAAGTCGTACTGCTTTTTTGACTAACTCAAACCATCCGGTTGTTTTTCATTTTACCCCTAAGCATTGTTCATGGCTTAATCAGATAGAGATTTGGTTTTCTACTCTGTACATGACAAAAATTAACTTATGACAAATGAGTCTCATGTATTCCAGTGACAAAAGGTATGGGTTGCAAAAGAGCAATCACTTTTCTAATCATCCTTTTTGATTGAGATAAGACATTAAACAACGTTGAGCGGATACAATCTAATCCATATCGAAACAGGCTTTGCGCGAGCCGCTGATGTGTTTTGGTTTTTATTGGTAACTCGCAATCATGTTTCCATTCGCCTGCTTTATGTGACCAACAGAAAGCAATAACGGGAAGTACTAACAATTTTTTGATCCGAAGATAACCGACTACACGCGTTTCCTCAAGTTTGAATCCCCGTCCTTTTAAACAGCCGAAAAGCGTTTCGATTTCCCAACGCAAGCCATAAATTTTAATCGCATCAGGGTTCAAATGCTGACAGACGATGATTAATAACTCACCATCACTCAGCCGTAACCCACTGAGATAAATTGAACAATTTCCCAAATAGCGCGCTGTTGAGAGGTGTCGTGTGCTACCCGGCTTAAGCCCATAAAACAAACGCTCTACGCGTATTCGCTGGCCTTGGGCATTGGTTGTCCTGGCGTTGTTGCGAATACGGATATAAAAGGGAATCTCTTGCTCAAACAACCAGCCCATCCATTCGTCTCCAATAAACTCCCGATCAGCCAAAAGACCTTTGATGTGATGTCGGCCAAACTGCGCAATAAAGCGTTTCATCAGCGCTATACGTTCCTTCGTATTAGAGTTGCCCCGCTTGTTTAAAGGCAACCAATACACAGGAATGGCGGCACCCCGATAAACCACGGCAAGCACCAGCAGATTAATATTGGTTTTACCCCACTTCCAATTCGTCCTGTTTAACGTCAGATAGTAATCCTGATCAGTGAAACCAAACAGTCTCATGATGAAATGAGCAACTTCATTGTAATCCAGCCAATGGTCACTGAAAAATCGTTGCATCCGTCGATATCGTGAGGAAATCTTTGCCCGACTGGGAAAGAATACGGCGAGCTGGGCCAGATTGACCGTGCTAACTGCTAGAAGTTACGCATTGACAGGCAATGTTAAACTATGGGTTTAAAAAATCCCAAAGTCAATGCAAGGCAAACCTTGATAAGAGAAATAACACGCCCCTCAACAGCCTGCTGTACATTACCCATGTATATTGGTTTTTTATTAAGTGAGCCGAAACAAGCTGGTTGTCGACGATTAGGAGAAGTCATGTCAATATCACATGATAGCGTAAATCGATTTCTAAATCGGGAGCATTACACTGGGCGAGATTTATACAATGAAGCCAGCGCAAGCCTGAATTTAAAGGGCGGAACCTTGAGTGTTGACGATAGTGTTCTTGATAAACCTTATAGCCAATATATGGCATATGTCAGTTATTTTTGG
Source organism: Methylomarinum sp. (assembly GCA_965277025.1). GTDB lineage: Bacteria > Pseudomonadota > Gammaproteobacteria > Methylococcales > Methylomonadaceae > Methylomarinum. The sequence continues at coordinate 2,108,848 of OZ255706.1, read as the reverse complement.
TCGGGAAAACATCATAGAGCAGTCAAGGGAATCAATCTTGTCACGTTGTACTACACAGACATTCAAGGAAAACACCAACCACTGAATTTCCGGGTGGTCGATAAGGCGGAAGGAAAGACAAAAAATGACTATTTTCAAGACATGCTGACCGAAGTATTAGCTTGGGGACTAGAGCCTGGTTTTGTAACAGGAGATAGCTGGTACAGTTGCGTGGATAATCTTAAATTGATAAGAAATCATCAGACAGGATTTATTCTTTGCAGTGGAAGGTAATCGATTAGTCTCTGTTGAAAAAGGTTCATGGGTTCAAGTCAGGCAATTAGAAATCCCGGAAGACGGCTTAATGGTTTGGCTCAAAAATTTTGGGTATGTGAAATTATTTCGGACGACCTTGAAAGAACAAGTTCGCCATTACATAAGTTCACTACCTGATGAAGAAAAAACCGCTGTTTTTGACAAGAAAGCATTTACCGAACAACATGACAGGCATTGGCAGATTGAGCAATATCATCGGGCAATAAAGCAGGTGTGTAATATTGAGCGGTTCCAGGTTCGCAATAAAAGAGCAATAAATAATCATATTTTTTCTGCAATTTGTGGCTTTGTTCAATTACAAAAATTGAGCTTTGCAGACGTGATTAATAATTGCTATAGCGTACAGCGGAATTTATTCAACGATGTTATGGCTTCGTTTATCGACACCTTTATGCCAAATATGAATCATTTAAACCCAAAATTTCGATCTGTTGTCAATGCGTAACTTCTAACTGCCATCAAAGCAATTAACATACCCACAAAACAAACGATTCTTGCCTTGTTCCATTGAAAGTGCTCAGTTAATATGACGGTCAGCTCGTTGATTTGTAATGTCCCGTTATTCATATTCGCTAAAACAAAATGCGGTATTTAATTACATTTCAACGAGCTACGCTAGCTTTTAATATTTTTTGTCATGTACAGAGGGTTTTCTATTTTAATGCGTAAAGTAATCCGGCGCGGCAACTTTAAATCTAAAGAGGATTTAAACAAAAAAATAGCGGATTTCATAAAATATTTCAATGAAACCATGGCTAAGCCTTTTCGCTGGACGTATCAGGCTAAGCCACTTACTCAATAGAGTGAGAACTTACGCTTGTTTGCACTAGGCTTATCACATTATAACCGTAAAAAACCGATGATGTTTCTTAAAGAAGCTCTGAACAAATCCCCCTTGATTTGTTCTGCGCCCGCAAAGCATTGTGTGATTTGCACTTTACTTAAAAAAATCAATAGTTTATCGCTATTGATTTTGACGACACATCCCTATGTCGCAAGGAATCGTAAATAAATCAGTGATTCCTTAACGGCATAGTTACTTTTTTTAACAGGCTGTTGAAAAACGCCCCTATGCCTCCGGCTCCAGCCCTTCATTTTGGGTTAAATTTACCTCTGGATGGCCTGATTAGCCAGGTTTTCCGGTATCAGCCGGTTTATATTGCCCTTTCGAGGCTTTATTTCCGCCTTTTGGCGGATTTCAGGCACAACGGTGCCTACGCAGTTGAATAACGCCATTGCAACAAGGACATCAGGCGGGTCAGATTATACGCTGCGAAGGTGAATACGGTTTGGGCAGTCACTTTTTTCACTCCGCGAAACCGGGTTTGACGTAATCCCCCCAACAGTTTTGCTCCAGCCAAAGACTTCTTCGATCCGTTTACGGATTTTGAGACTGCTGGTATAGCCTGGGTGTCGGGTCGTCCGCTTGTCAATCGCCGAACCTTTCGCTTTTTGAGTCACATGCGGGGTCACCTTCATTGCGCGAAGCTCGGCAACGAAGTTTTGGGTATCATAGTTTTTGTCACTGCCCACTGTGGCACCCGCTTTTTTGACGCTGCGTTTGATCATTTTTGTCGCCGCCTCCCGCCCGGCCGTTCCTGTCGCCTGGGTCACTTCAACATCGATGACCAAACCATGGCGATTTTCCATGAGTGCATGGCCCGGAAAAGCGAGTTGGGCTTTATCGCCCTGACTTTTTTTATACATCCTTGCTTCCGGGTCCGTTGTCGATTCATGCGTGTCGTTACAGCGTTTCTCGCCTTTGAAGTTGACACTCGGATTGCGGGTGGAATCCTCCGGCGGCCGGCTCGAACCGTCTTTGGCCTTGACGCTTTTCACAGAAGCCCAGGCCTTGATTAGCGTGCCATCGACCGAAAAGTGTTCATCTGAGACTAAATCCTGCCATTCGGCCAGGCACAGCACACGATCAAAAAACAAACGACTGACGCGCTCATTCAATAGACGGTCACGATTGGCGCTGAACGTTGAATGATCCCAAACCTCATCATCCATTGATAAGCCGACAAACCAACGATACAGCAGATTGAAATCAATGTGTTCGATCAGTTGCCGCTCCGAACGAATGGAAAACAGGATTTGCAACAAACTGGCACGGAGTAAACGCTCGGGAGGAATTGACGCCCGGCCCCGTCGGGAATACAGGTCATAGAACTCCTCATCCAGAGTAGTCAATAGAATATCGACCAAATATCGTAGTTTGCGTAAAGGATGATCACTCGGAATTCTAGATTCCAGCGTCCGATAACTGAATAATTCGTTTTGGGTATAATCAATGCCGCGCATAACAAATAAAAAATCGGGGAATATCAAATGGATTGAATCATTTTACCATAAATAACAATTAGTTATGTAATCAAATGCCAATTATGGCAACGAAACAATGCGGCCTCCAGGTTGGATTAAATCAACAGCCTGTTAAATACATTGGGTTATCCTGTCAGCCGTAACAAGACAAGGAAATTGATGAAAGAAGCGGATGTAAAGGCGCGACAGCGCAAGAAGTTCAAAGTGACGACCAACAGCAATCACAAACAGCCGGTGTTTGACAACCTGTTGGAACGTCAGTTTGATGTACCCCAAATCGACCAGGTTTACGCCTCTGATGTAACGTACATTTGGACACAAGAGGGCTGGTTATATCTGGCCGTGGTAATTGATCTGTGTTCACGTCGAGTAGTTGGCTGGAGCATGAGTTCGCGCATGAAAGCCCAATTGGTTTGTGATGCCCTGAAGACGGCCATCTGGCAACGCAGGCCGGAAGCCGGTTTGATCCATCATTCGGATCGGGGCTCGCAGTATGCCAGCAAGGCCTTCCGGCGATTGCTCAGGGCGCATGGATTTCATGGCAGCATGAGCCGCAAGGGTAACTGCTGGGATAACGCGGTTGTTGAAAGTTTCTTTGGTAGCTTGAAGCAGGAACAAGTGCAATGGCAGCACTACCAGACTCGCCATGAAGCGCAGCAGGATATATTGGAATATATCACCATGTTCTATAATCCTCGGAGACTCCATTCCCATTTGGGTTATATGAGTCCTTGTGATTACGAGAAGAAATTATTGAAAGTGAAAAAAGCGGCTTAACTGGGGTGTCACAAAACACCTGACCACGTCAAATTTTCCCGCATAAAATTACAGAAGCTGGAATAGATCAGCACAATAAACACAAACCATGGAACTAGTGCAGCACCCATTTTACTTTGTCGGACTGAGTGAATTATAAGTTATGGTATTAAGAACTTCTGAAAACCTGTCCATTAATATAAAAATGGTGTTGTACTGGATCAATTATAGTCTATTCTTCTATTCGGTATAGTTAACTGTTAGGCTTCAAAAAAGGAGCACATCGTGGAAACAACAAGATGCCCATTTTGCCAAGAGGAGATAAAGGCAGGTGCTATAAAATGCAAACACTATAGTGGACCCCGTAATCCGGACAATAGTTTAAACTATGACTATTGAAAAAAAGAGGTACAAAAATGAGCAAAAAAAAAAACGGAAAACCTTTAGCGGGGCGCAAAAGGCCAAAATCGCGCTGGAAACGGTTAAGAACATCAAAACGATCAATGAGATTGCTCAAGAGAATGAAGTCCATCCATCTCAGGTAAGCCAATGGAAAAAGGAACTGTTGGCCAATGCGGGAAGCCTGTTTGAAGGCAAACGCGGGCCGAAAGCGGTGAAGGCGCAAGACAATCCGGACCGTCTGTACGCCAGAATCGGGCAGTTGAATATGGAACTGGATTGGCTTAAAAAAAAGTCCGGGATCAGCCTATGATCACGCGTCAAAGCTGGGTGGATCAAAAAGATGAGTTGGCGTTAAGTCGGCAATGCCAGTTATTGAACGTTACCCGCTCAGTAATCCATGAACAGAAAAAACGCCAACAACAGCCGGTGTCTGCTGAAGATCAGCAACTGTTGCGGTTGCTCGACGAAGAATATACCCGGCATCCTTTTTATGGCTCACGCCGTATGACAAAGTATTTACGCGGCCTTAACCATCAGGTCAACCGCAAACGGGTTCAGCGGCTGATGCGCATACTGGGGCTGGTCGGCATGGCGCCGGGCCCGAACACCAGTAAGCCGCATCCTGAGCATAAAGTCTATCCCTATCTGTTAAGAGGCGTCGAGGTGACACGCCCCAACCAGGTTTGGAGTACCGACATCACCTATATCCGACTGCCGCAAGGATTTGTTTATCTGGTGGCCATCATGGATTGGTACAGCCGAAAAGTATTGGCATGGCAACTTTCCAATACCATGGACAGCGCGTTTTGCGTAAATTGTCTGGAGCAGGCCATCAAGACCTATGGCACACCGGAGATATTTAATACCGACCAGGGCGCACAGTTCACCAGCGCGGACTTCACCGGGGTATTGAGTCAGCATGGCGTGACCATCAGCATGGATGGCCGGGGACGGGCCTTGGACAATATCTTTGTTGAACGACTCTGGCGCACAGTGAAATATGAAGAAGTTTATTTGAAGCAATACGGCAACCTGCAAGCACTGTCAGCGGGGTTGACGGACTACTTTGCCTTTTACAACAGCGAACGACCGCATCAGTCGTTAGGCTATGAAACGCCAGACAGGGTTTATCTATTCGCCACGGGAGGTGGCGCTAGAATCGTGGATAAATATAATGCCGGCACTGCCAAGCAGACGCCGGGTGAAAATATGGGCCAGAGCCATTGAGCCTGACTGTTATGAGGGTTCTATCTTAAATTCTCTAATAATTTGTCTGGACAATGGGGTCCACTTTAGGTGACCAAAAATGAACTGATGCGTGCGATGATTCAACAGTGTTTGAACAATCGGCTTCAATTTCGCTATGTGTTGATGGATAGCTGGTTTACGGCTAAAGAGAATCTGGAGTTTATTGTTGACAAAGACAAACATTTCATTGGGGCTTTAAAGGATAATCGCCTGGTGACGTTGAACGTTGACGACAAGAAACAAGGAAAATTTACCCGTGTCAGTGACATTGCATTAGAGGATAAACAAGCAGTTCGCGGCTGGCTAAAAGGCTACCCACATGAAGTCCTGATTGTCCGGCGAATCTTTACAAACAAAGACGGCAGTACTGCAACCGTTAATCTGGTGTGCAGTGATTTAACATTAACGGGTGAAAAAGTTGCGGCAATCTATCAGAAACGATGGAAAGTCGAAGAATTTCATAAATCATTGAAATCCAATGCCGGGTTGGCAAAGTCGCCTACTCGTACCCCAACAACACAAAACAATCATATTTTTATGGCCATTATGGCGGTCTTTAAACTGGAGTGTCTCAAAATAAAACACCAAACCAATCATTTTGCTTTGAAGGCAAAATTATATATCAAGGCTATTCGGCAGGCTTTTGCTGAATTGCAACAATTCAAGACCGCGTAACATCAGTTAGTCAAAAAAGCAGTACGACTTTCCATTGATTTCAAAATACCCTCTTTTCCTTTAACCCCTAATTCTCCTGAATACGAAATTTTTTCGGCAATTAATCGAACCACCGATTCTGAACAATGTGTATTGAGATTATCCATGACTAAATGCCAATGGGTTTGTTTGGGTTGTTGATGAAAAAGCAGGTTCAAAAACCCGGCAAAATCTTGCTCTGTTCGAGTTTCTCCTATACTTCCCATTACTTCACCCGTGGCCACATCAAAACCTGCAATCAAGGTCTGGGTACCATGTCGAATATATTCAAATTCTTGTCGCTCAATTTTTCCTTTCTTCATCGGCAATATCTGCGCTGCTCGCTCTAAAGCTTGAATCCCTGTCATTTCATCAATCGAAATCGTTTTGATGCCTTGCTCTTCCCGCTCCAAAGCCCGTTGGTAGGTTTCGCAAACATCTTGACACCTCTCGTCGAAGTATTCATCTTTTTTTGCCGTCAACCAGCCTTTCATCCGGTGGGGTTGCAGGTCCGCTTCTTTTTAAAAAGCGCCCAACAGAGCGCTGTGAAATATAATCAACAATGCCCCGTTTTATCGCTTCATCGGCTATTTCTTGTTGCGTCCAATGAGTGATCGGGCGTTGACTATCCTCTGGGCGTTCGCAGGCTATCGCGATAATGCTGCAAATTTGCTCCGCCGTATAGATAGCAGGCGCACCGCTTCGCGGTGCATCTTGAAGCCGGGCTAAAGGATTTTCTTGTTCACTGTTCTGTAACCAGCGTTTTCGCCAATTTTGAACAGTTGTCCGTCCAATTTTTAACTGGCGCATGGTTTCATGTACACTAATGCCTTCATCTGCCAACAATATAATACGGCAACGTGTCACCAAATTCTGAGGACTTGTATGTTTACGCACTGTGCCTTGCAATAACGTGCGTTGTTCTTCTGTTAAACTAATTGGGGCTGCTGTTAGACGTGGCATGATATCACCTGCTGAATTTAATATAGTATTATTCAGCATATTACAATATATTCCTCATGAATAGCATTGGTGTTTTCGCTTATGTGCACTAGGAGGCTGTCCGAGAATAGAGAACCTACTACGGAAAAGCTGAATTTGGCCAGATTTTCCCTTTCTTTTCGTTAAATAGCGCAACTATTCGCCTCAAAGAATGAAAAAACCTGACCCAAATCAGCTTTCCCTCGCAACGGCTTCTATTCTCGGACAGCCTCCTAGCGGTTTTGAAAAACAGCAGGGTTTTACATGGGATCCAGACGGTAGAGAACATTATTCTGCCGGTCACGTGGATCAACACGTTTACGACGGTTCTGTTCCATTCGCTGCTTGGTAAATTCGGCAACCATTTGTTCCCAGCTATCAAATTGATCATAGCCTTTGTAGCCGGCGTTTTTACGTTCTTGAAACAGTTTTTTACCCTCTTCGATCAGCTCTTCCGGTGTTTTACCATCGACAGCATCCAGAAATTCTTTTCTATCACGAATGGCGTCACGTAAAGACCAGTAAGAGACTTCAAATTCAATGCGTTTTTCAACCGGCAGGCGGTCTTTGATATAGCTGACTGAGCGATTGGCGGTGCGCAGGCTGCGGCCGTTGATTTCATTGCCTTTACTACAAGCAGTCAGAAACAAACAGAAAAATATTGTCAGGACAGTAGGTAGAACTCTCATGGTTAACCTCGATAATGGATTTAGTGGATTATTTTTGTTTTCTGTCATTATACCTTTAACAGGCTGTTGATTTAATCCAACCTGGAGGTCGCATTGTTTCGTTGCCATAATTGGCATTTGATTACATAACTAATTGTTATTTATGGTAAAATGATTCAATTCATTTGATATTCCTCGATTTTTTATTTGTTATGCGCGGCATTGATTATACCCAAAACGAATTATTCAGTTATCGGACGCTGGAATCTAGAATTCCGAGTGATCATCCTTTACGCAAACGTAACTACTCAGCGTATTTTACCAAAAGCATCAGGTCACTGAGTAAATTCCGGTAATTTCCCCTTAAATACCAGTACCAACGCTTCAGAGGCACTGACATGATGTTTACGACAAGTGGATAGATATCATCCCCGAATACGGCTGAAATTCTCTCCGCCACACTCAGGGCATTTTGGGATAATACTGGGGCGTTTAAAAGCAATGACTTTGCCACACTTGTCGCAGGTAAAAGAACCCGGCCCTGTAATATCGCCACTTTTATAAGGATCTGATGTTACGCGGTCTTGAATTGTTGCAATTCAGCAAAAGCCTGCCGAATAGCCTTGATATATAATTTAGCCTTCAAAGCAAAATGATTGGTTTGGTGTTTTATTTTGAGACACTCCAGTTTAAAGACCGCCATAATGGCCATAAAAATATGATTGTTTTGTGTTGTTGGGGTACGAGTAGGCGACTTTGCCAACCCGGCATTGGATTTCAATGATTTATGAAATTCTTCGACTTTCCATCGTTTCTGATAGATTGCCGCAACTTTTTCACCCGTTAATGTTAAATCACTGCACACCAGATTAACGGTTGCCGTACTGCCGTCTTTGTTTGTAAAGATTCGCCGGACAATCAGGACTTCATGTGGGTAGCCTTTTAGCCAGCCGCGTACTGCTTGTTTATCCTCTAATGCAATGTCACTGACACGGGTAAATTTTCCTTGTTTCTTGTCGTCTACGCTCAACGCCACCAAACGATTATCCTTTAAAGCCCCAATGAAATGTTTGTCTTTGTCAACAATAAACTCCAGATTCTCTTTAGCCGTAAACCAGCTATCCATCAACACATAGCGAAATTGAAGCCGATTGTTCAAACACTGTTGAATCATCGCACGCATCAGCTCATTTTTGGTCACCGTAGCCATTCGTTTAACCTGCTTTGTTTTGATATCACAAAACTGAATCGGTTTTTTGACCACTTCAAAGGCTACGGGTATCGAAACATTGCCCGTATGATACAAGGCATTCAATAGATTGATGCCTTTGACTGACCGCCCCTGGCAATGGTCATAATGCCAACAAATGACTTCATTCTCGTCTGTCCATTGCTTCTCCCGGATTGTATCGTCAAAAATCAAACACCCTGATTCTTCTTCAATCTTCCGGACTGTTCGTTTAACCTCCAGCCAGAGGTCTTTTGATGTGTACGTCCTGGACGATAAAAAACGCGTGATACTATCATGGCTAACTTCTCCATCTAACATTGACGACAAACCCTAAAGTGGACCCCATTGTCCAGACAAATTATTAGAGAATTTAAGATAGAACCCTCATAACAGTCAGGCTCAATGGCTCTGGCCCATATTTTCACCCGGCGTCTGCTTGGCAGTGCCGGCATTATATTTATCCACGATTTTAGCGCCACCCCCCGTGGCGAATTGATAAACCCTGTCTGGCGTTTCATAGCCTAACGACTGATGCGGTCGTTCGCTGTTGTAAAAGGCAAAGTAGTCCGTCAACCCCGCTGACAGTGCTTGCAGGTTGCCGTATTGCTTCAAATAAACTTCTTCATATTTCACTGTGCGCCAGAGTCGTTCAACAAAGATATTGTCCAAGGCCCGTCCCCGGCCATCCATGCTGATGGTCACGCCATGCTGACTCAATACCCCGGTGAAGTCCGCGCTGGTGAACTGTGCGCCCTGGTCGGTATTAAATATCTCCGGTGTGCCATAGGTCTTGATGGCCTGCTCCAGACAATTTACGCAAAACGCGCTGTCCATGGTATTGGAAAGTTGCCATGCCAATACTTTTCGGCTGTACCAATCCATGATGGCCACCAGATAAACAAATCCTTGCGGCAGCCGGATATAGGTGATGTCGGTACTCCAAACCTGGTTGGGGCGTGTCACCTCGACGCCTCTTAACAGATAGGGATAGACTTTATGCTCAGGATGCGGCTTACTGGTGTTCGGGCCCGGCGCCATGCCGACCAGCCCCAGTATGCGCATCAGCCGCTGAACCCGTTTGCGGTTGACCTGATGGTTAAGGCCGCGTAAATACTTTGTCATACGGCGTGAGCCATAAAAAGGATGCCGGGTATATTCTTCGTCGAGCAACCGCAACAGTTGCTGATCTTCAGCAGACACCGGCTGTTGTTGGCGTTTTTTCTGTTCATGGATTACTGAGCGGGTAACGTTCAATAACTGGCATTGCCGACTTAACGCCAACTCATCTTTTTGATCCACCCAGCTTTGACGCGTGATCATAGGCTGATCCCGGACTTTTTTTTAAGCCAATCCAGTTCCATATTCAACTGCCCGATTTTGGCGTACAGACGGTCCGGATTGTCTTGCGCCTTCACCGCTTTCGGCCCGCGTTTGCCTTCAAACAGGCTTCCCGCATTGGCCAACAGTTCCTTTTTCCATTGGCTTACCTGAGATGGATGGACTTCATTCTCTTGAGCAATCTCATTGATCGTTTTGATGTTCTTAACCGCTTCCAGCGCGATTTTGGCCTTTTGCGCCCCGCTAAAGGTTTTCCGTTTTTTTTCGCTCATTTTTTGTACCTCTTTTTTCAATAGTCATAGTTTAAACTATTGTCCGGATTACGGGGTCCACTATAACCGTAGCCATTCGTTTAACCTGCTTTGTTTTGATATCACAAAACTGAATCGGTTTTTTGACCACTTCAAAGGCTACGGGTATCGAAACATTGCCCGTATGATACAAGGCATTCAATAGATTGATGCCTTTGACTGACCGCCCCTGGCAATGGTCATAATGCCAACAAATGACTTCATTCTCGTCTGTCCATTGCTTCTCCTGGATTGTATCGTCAAAAATCAAACACCCTGATTCTTCTTCAATCTTCCGGACTGTTCGTTTAACCTCCAGCCAGAGGTCTTTTGATGTGTACGTCCTGGACGATAAAAAACGCGTGACACTATCATGGCTAACTTCTCCATCTAACATTGACGACAAACCCGTCGCCGTCGCATAGCTCGTATTGCTGATTAAATAGTCTGTGTATAGGTCTAATTTCTCTTTGTTCATCCTCAAATTTTATCAATTATCCGGCGTAGCGCGTAACATCAGTGACTAACTCAAACCATCCGGTTGTTTTTCATTTTACCCCTAAGCATTGTTCATGGCTTAATCAGATAGAGATCTGGTTTTCTATTTTAATGCGTAAAGTAATCCGGCGCGGCAACTTTAAATCTAAAGAGGATTTAAACAAAAAAATAGCGGATTTCATAAAATATTTCAATGAAACCATGGCTAAGCCTTTTCGTTGGACGTATCAGGCTAAGCCACTTACTCAATAGAGTGAGAACTTACGCTTGTTTGCACTAGGTTTAATCGTCCATGACAAAAAACCTTTGTGACGTAACCCCATTCGACACAAAGGTTTTTTACTGACCCGGCCCGGATAATTGCTTCTGGTCGGTTAATAACAAAACAAATTCACTGGCTTCAGCGATTGTTTTCTCCATAATGGCGATCAATTTTGAAATATCCAGACTGATAACGGCGAATTCCTGCTGCAAAGCGGCAATAGCCTGGGCATTCAGGTTATGCTTTAAAAACAGTACCTGATCATGAAAAGTGCTGAGTACCGGGTAAATTCGAGCCTCGGCTTTTTTCATCATCTTGATCAATTTCGTATATTGGCGGCGTGATTTATCCAGTTGCTGTCTGCTGCGGACTCTTAAACTGCGATTACTATACAACCCCAGTTCCTGTTCCCATTCTGCAAACAAGGCATCCGCAACTTCTTCAATCGAGCGGATACGATAGCTGACTTCATCTGTTTTAATTCGACAAAAGTCGTATTGCTTTTTCAATTGCTGATAGCGATATTCCAACGATAATTCCGGCAAGGTCAGAATCATCTTGAATTTCTCCAGAGCATCTTCAAATTGCTCTCGGCTATCCTCAAGGCTTTCACAGGCCTGATCGACTTGAACCACGACAATATCGCGCTTGTGATGCCCCAGCAAAGATTCGCGGCTTTTATAGTAGGCTTGATTTATAAATTTTCGTACAAAACGATTTATTTTTGAATACATTTTCTGGTCGACTAATACTCGCTAAGGAAGCGCTGATTTAATCAGCGCTTCGCCAAAATATCCTGATAAAAAACAACATTCAGCTGACAGCCTGGAAGCAGAAAATCCTGGAGCGCCGAATCGACCACGCCTTTGCGCTGCAAACTGACCAGGTCAGAGTGGAGTTCAATGGGAGTTGATTTTACTAACAAAAGTTCCTTTGCGTTAATCACTCCCGCCAGCCATGCCGCCAAACTATCGGATGTAACCTGCCAACCAGGCGGAATACCCGCCTTATCCAGTTCCTTGATTTGCGGTGACCAGATCAATCGCCGCCCTGCTTCGGGAACGCTTTGTTTAGTGGTTGAAACAATGAGCCACTCTGGCTGCATTGCCTTTATCAACAACGCCATTTGCTGCATGGCCAATAGCGCCATTTCATGCGCGCTTCGTTCATCAAACCGCCAGTACTGTTGAACCTTACGCACGGTATCGGCAAATTCTCCGCCCCCCGGAACAATGACCAAATCATCTTGAAAGCATTGATCCAGTCCAGCCAGACACTTTTTTAACTTGCCATTTTTAGCCAAACTTCCGCCAATTTTAATGACTTTAGTCATCGAGCTTTAAAATGTTCCAGCACTTTCAATAATGCCGCCGCCTTGTCAAAACTTTCCTGGTACTCTTCTTCCAGGTTGGAATCATTAACGATTCCTCCCCCGGCCCAACAGCGAATCGTCCCATTAGAATGCACCAGGGTTCGAATGGCAATATTGGTATCCATGTTGCCATTAAAACCTATATAGCCAACAGAACCACAATAAACACCACGCCGGTTCGGCTCCAGTTCTTCGATAATTTCCATCGCCCGAATTTTTGGCGCACCGGTAATGGAGCCCCCGGGAAAACAGCTGCGCAACAAATCCAGGGCATCACTGTCTTCTTTAAGCTCACCTTTGACGGTGCTGACCAAATGATGGACAGTCGCATAGCTTTCTATATCGAACAAGCGAGGAACTTTAACCGATCCAGGTTTACAACATTTGCTGATATCGTTGCGCAGTAAATCGACAATCATCACATTTTCTGCCCGATCTTTCCGGCTTTCGATCAATGCGCCAATTTGTAATACGTCCAGCTGTTGGGATTGTTTACGCGGCCTTGTGCCTTTAATCGGCTTGGTTTCCACTTCACCATCGTTGACGCTTAAAAAACGCTCGGGTGATGAACTGAGTACCTGTACGTCAGGAAAATTCAGATAGCTACTGAAAGGTGCGGCATTTATCGTTCTTAAATAACTATATGCCTGCCACGGGTCACCCTGACAAGGACTACTGAAACGTTGGGCCAAATTAACCTGATAACAGTCTCCTTCGGTCAAATAATGCCGTATTTTCTGGAAGGCTTTAGCGTAATAGTCGTGATCCATATTCGACTGAGGCGAAGCCAGTACAACAAATGGCTCTTGAGCCTTTTCCACAGGCAGCAGACTGAACTGGTCAATTACGGTTTCCCAAATATCCTCTGTCAGGCCATGACCAACCAGATGCGTTTGTTGTTTATGGTGGTCGACAATAACTGCCCAGTTATAAATCCCCACCACCATTTCAGGAATATTTTCCTCATCTTTGGCTATTTCAGGCAGCTTTTCCAGACATCTGGCCAAGTCATAGGAAAAATATCCAATCGCTCCACCGTTAAATGGTAAATCTTCTTCACAACTGAGGGGCGTTTGTAGAAATCGTTGTACCAGTTGAAAGGGATCGTCATTGGAAACAGAAACATTCCCGGCATCATTGATTGTGGTTTGCCGCCCTTTCGTTTGTAAAGTTGCGACAGGATCTGCCGCCATAATATCAAATCTGCCCTGGTGAGTATGAGGATAGCCACTATCCAGAAAAACAGCCCATGGCTTGTGGGCAATGGTGGAAAATATTTGTGCCGAATCGGCAAAATATGGCAACGGATGAATCTGAAGTTTTTCTGATTTCATTAGCGAATTTTATACCAGGCTCGATAGTAAAGCCAAACTGGCGACCGCTGCCGCGGGCGCACAATCAGAACTGCTCAACGCCAATCTGGATTCACATGTTTCGATCAACTGATCAAAATCCACATAGCGATAGCCATTCTCATCAGCGATTTCTTCGATTATCGCCCTGCCTATTCCAGCGCCAATAATGCTGATATCTCGGCTGGTTATGCGTTGTATTTGTTTTTGTATGGCTTTCTCAATCAATTGTTTTTGTCGCTGTTTTATGTCTAAAGCAAAAGTCCGCCACAAACTCATGTCCTGCGGGCTAAAATCATAACCGGTCAGACGGGATAATCTACGTGCGCTGCCTGACACTGTTTTCGGCCCGCCATCGGCAGTTTCTGACAAATCATGCGCTTCGTTCAAATCGCCAGTCAACCGATAGACATCCGCCATGCTGGCGAAAAACTCAGCCATCAGAGGCATTTCCTGTTGCCTGAATAAGGCCCGTTGCGCTACCGCTATTACGGGTGTTCTCACCATGCCGGTATAAATCAGCTCCTCAGCTACCAGCCGTTGATAATCAGTATAACCATTTGCCTGCACCCTGTGCGCTTCAATCATCAGGATATCGGTTGTGGTGCTCCCCATATCCACAAACAAACCATTCTCGACAGCCGAAGCCACAAAGCTGGCACTGGCCAACCAGTTTGCCGAGGCGATATTCATACATTGCGGCAGCCCAACCTGTTCTGGCCTTAGAAAACCTTGTTTACCGGCATAAACCAACAGATTTTGTGCCGGAATGAAACGCAGCATCTGCTGAATAATGGTCTCCACACCCTGCTGGCGGTTTTCGAACAAATCCACCAGTTCACCTGTCATTGTCAATACATGCGCGCCATCTTGAATAGAAAAGGCTTGCAGTACTTTCTGTACCGCCTGGTGCAGATGCTCCAAGCCTTTCCATAAAGGACAGGCAAGCAATGCCAAATCCAGCAATTTTCCATCAGGGCTTAACAAGGCCGCTTTGATGTGCGCACCACCAATATCCCAGCCAATAATTGTTTTACTCATGCATCCAGGTGAATAGTCAGGGTTTTATTTGTCTGTCTGGTCAAATCTGGCTCTCTCTGATAAAGAGCCAGTATTTGTTCGGCCACATTGATACCGATAGTCTGAGAAATGCCGGCATAACTGGTCGTCAACCGTGGATTGATTTCCAGCAGTGTCATGGTTTTATTATCCGATTCTATCAAATCAACCCCGACATAGCCCCACAACTCAGGAATGGCTTCAGCAATCTTATCGATATATTGTTGATAGCGATCTACATTGCTGGATAAACAATTCACCCGACAGGCCGTCAGACTTAAACAGCCATTTTCATTATTGATGATTTGCTCATTAGCCGTTAACAACCAGCCCTTGCCTTGCCGAAATAAAGCCGACAGACTGATAGCCTGGCCCGGCAACCAGGACTGAATAATAAAATTAGATGGCAATTGCTTGTTCAAAACCGACTGATAAGCAGCCGCGTCTTTCACATACCAGGTTTGCTCACAACCGGCGCCATCGACCGGTTTGATCACCCATTCAGCAGGAAAGTCTGGCGTAAATTCATCTACCCGATAGGTTGTCGGCGTTTTAATGAATGAAGATAAATGATTAATCGTTGCTAACTTGTCACTGCATAGTTGAATGGCCGACAAATCTGATGCAAGAATCTTCACGTTACAATCCTTGCCTGTTTCAATCAACCTGGTCAAAGCTTGCTCTGATTCCGGCGCAATAGGCCATAAAAAATCATACTGATATAAATTGTTTTTTAACAGGGTAAAAAAATCATCCTCTGGATAGACAATGATTTTTTCCATATCATCAGCAACTATATCCTGATAGCGCCAATCCAGCATCACGCCAATTTCAACATTTAACTGTTTGAGTTCAGTCAACAAAGCTTGTAGCATCATGTTGGCTTCACGCGCCAATGAAGGGGGAACAGTTTGTGACGCCATCCCCCCGCCTAAAACATATTCAGCAATGATAATCTTCACTTATGCAGATAATTCCCGTTATTGATTTAAAAAACCAGCAAGTCGTCCTGGCCAAATCGGGTGAGCGTAATAATTATCAGCCAATTTCAACGTCCTTATGTCCATCGGCAGATCCGTTTGATGTCATGCAGCGATTTTTAGAATTGCATCCTTTCACTGCTTTTTATATTGCTGATCTCGATGCCATTATGAGGCAAGGAGAGCATAATACACTTATTGACTGTTTACTTGAGAAATACCCGGAAATTACTTTCTGGATTGACAATGGTTTAAAAATATCCGATTTCAACAAACAGTCCCGCCCCAAAAATTACAAAACGATTATTGGCAGCGAATCTCAAGCAAGTTGCAATAAAATAATCCCTCGCGAAGCCATTCTATCGCTGGATTTTAAAGAAAAAGCCGCATTGGGCGATCAATCCCTGTTTTCCAGGGATACATACTGGCCAGATACCATTATTATTATGACTCTAAGCCAGATCGGCATGAATAATGGCCCGGATTTCAATAAATTACATCATTATTGCCAGGCTTATCCAAGCAAACAATTCGTTGCCGCAGGCGGTATTCGCGGCCTTGAAGATATAGCGCGTTTGTCAGACATCGGCATCCAAAAAGCCCTGGTCGCCAGCTGCCTTCATTCAGGGCGGCTTACATCGAATCAAATTGCCTGGCTGCAAAACAATCGCTGATTTATTCGCGATTCGAAGTGGCGTACGGATGCGCCGCCAACATCGATGGCGGCAAGCCATCGATTTTTGTAAACAAAGTGGAAATCGCATTTCCACATTGCGTGGCGCTGATAAATCATGGACGATTTATTCAGCACACCCCCAAAAGCAACAATGAATTGTCAGCGTTTTCCAAAAACGCCAGACAAAAAAATGCCCCACCAAAGGCAGGGCATTTTATTCGACTGAAAAACTAAACTTAGTTTGCAGCGAATGGATGCTCAGCAGTAGCTTTTTGAGCGACAACTTCTGCAGCTGTTGGAGAACCTGCTACAGCGCGCTCCAAAGCTTCTTTAGTTGCTTTATAGTTGTATTCCTGGATTTTAGCATCGTCATCAGCCAACCAGTGAATGAATACACCAACAGAAACAAACAAATCATCTGCTTCATCAGCTGGAATTGTGCCATTTTCAACACAATCGGCAACTGCCATTGCAACACCACGTTGTGCTGGTCCAAACATCTGAACTGCTTGCTTAGAACCTTTGATTGTAACTTTGTTGAACATAACAGTAGCAGGTTTAACCATCAGGTTAGGAGCAACAACAGCCAACAAGCTGGAGAAACCATTTTTATTGTTAGTCAGGCAGTTTGCAAATGCAGACTCAGCAGCTGAACCACGTGGTCCAATCATTAAATCAATGTGCGCAACTTCGTTACCTTCACCAACCAGAGACTCGCCAACACGTAAATTGTTGATTTTAGCCATTTTACTTTTCTCTCCTAAAGAAAATAATAACAAGAATAAGAATGAATCAAAAAAACGGCAAATCCTTTTATGCCCAATCAACAGAGCTATCTATTGACCAACTGCTCCAAAAACAACACCAGTACAGTTGCTACTGTCATATCGGCCGTAGTACCCGGATTAATACCTTTTGCCTTGAATTCATGATCCACTTCGTGTAAAAAGGGAATCAAAGACTCTGGATTATCGGTATTGGCTAATGCCTGCTGAACTTCCCGCATTTTTGCAGAAACCCAGCCAGAATACTGCGAACCAAACTTACGCTCAATATGGCTATCGGGGTACTGGGCTAGCATTTCTGCATATACAGCTAAAGCCGCCCAATTAAAATTACCAAATTTCGCTAGAGTGGAATTATACAAAAAAATTGTAAATTCAAAAATATCTTTATAACAAGATGTGAACTGGTAGGCAATTCTGTCCTTATTTTTGGCAATTTCCATTGCCTGCAACAGTGTTACCGAAGCTTTTTCAGTAACGTCCGCCTCCTCTGAATCGCCCAACCCGCCTGGTGAAGCGAGGGTTATTGCACGAAAAACCCAATCTGCATCTTCTGTCGTCGTATTATTTAACACTTGTTGCAAAGATTGACGCAATGATTGCCGTTCTTGTCGAACTTGCATGGCATGAATCAACGGTGCAGCCAACAGGATAATACCCAAATTAGTATTTTGCCCTACCGCTTCCCGAGTCGCCGCAACCGCATAAAATATTTTTTCTCCGACTGAATAGGATGGATCCGTGACAGGTACAGAGCTAACGTCAAGACTGATTCTAAAATCAGCCACGGTCATGTCATGCCCATCACTGTAAACACTGACATTTCCCGGTTTAAATGCCTGCAATTCAATTTCGCAAGCTCGGCAGTATGCATCTCTTAGCGCTTCTCTCATACTTTCTCACTCACTACATTTACTGTTAGCGCATCATCTAACAGATAACGATGACAAAAATCTTCCACCAGTAGATCGGAAATTGGTAATCGGCAAGTTTTCTCTAAGCCTTTCCAGGCAGGAATACTATTGACTTCGATAATACTATAATGGCCTTGTTCATCCTGAATAATATCAATGCCGGCATAATCCATCTTCAATACTTTCGTCGCCTGCACTGACAAAGCAGCCAATGTTTCTGTCAAGACAACCGGCTCACAAACAGCACCTCTGGCAACATTGTTAAGCCAGCTTTGCCCTCTTCGCCGCATCGCTGCAACCGCTTTGCCATTAATGACAAAAGCGCGGATATCAGAGTATTCATCCTTCATGTTTTTTATAAAACGCTGCAGATAATAAACTCCTCCACTCCCGGTCAACCAGAACAAATCAGTCATTTTTTCTATGCGCCGAATTCCTTCACCCTGAGAACCAAACAGTGGTTTACTGATCAGAAAATGTCCCGCTTTGAGTTCTGTTTCGGCGATATGCAATGCTTCTTCCCGCTCTCTGAGCACCCAGGTTTGAGGCGTTGGCAAGCCCGCTTGTTGCAATAAAAAGCTGGTCATAGCTTTATCGACACTGCGCTCAATCGCCCGCCCGTCATTATAAACAGGCACTCCCGCAATCTTCAGCGCATGCAGAATATCGAGATAAAAAACGACTTCCTGCAAAGAACCACCAGGTACACCACGAACAAAAGCCCCTAGCGGCAAAGTTTTGGAAAATCCAGGAATTTGAATGGGAAAAGCCGCAGATTGTATTTGAAAGCGGCACTGCGTCAGCGAAACATACTGCGCCAAATAGCCACGCCTGGCAAATGACAGGCGCAACTGCTCTCCATGCCAGCCAGGATCATCGGTGAAAATTACAATTTGTTTCAAGATGTTATCTGTTTTGGCGCAAAATCAGGCTTTCAAACCTAATACATCCTGCATATCGAACAGCCCTTGTTTTTTTTCCTGTAACCAAACGGCTGCCCGCACAGCGCCATTTGCAAAAGTCATTCGACTACTGGCTTTATGGGTAATTTCCACCCGTTCACCCTCATCGGCAAACATAACGGTATGTTCACCCACAATATCGCCAGCACGAATGGTGGAAAAACCAATGGTTTTACGATCTCGCTCGCCGGTTACTCCTTCGCGGCCGTAGATAGCGCACTCTTTTAAATCACGCCCAAGCGCTTCGGCAACCACCTCACCCATTTTCAAAGCTGTGCCCGAAGGTGCATCTATTTTGTGCCGATGATGAGCCTCAATAATTTCTATATCGGTGTAATCACCCATTACTTTTGCCGTCATTTCCAGCAGTTTCAAGGTTAAATTAACCCCTACACTCATATTCGGTGCCATAACTATTGCAACATCTTCAGCAGCCTTGGCGATTTGTTGTTTTTGCTCATCACTGTAACCTGTGGTTCCAATGACAATATTTTTTCCTGCCTGTCGACAGATTTCGATAAAGTCCATCGAAGGCTCAGGGCGAGTAAAATCAATCAACACATCAAATGAATCGACAACGTTCGCCAAATCATCACTCACAGGAACACCAATATGCGAAATTCCGGCCAATTCTCCGGCATCTTTACCCAGCGAAATGCTGCCAGGACGGGATATAGCTGCTGTCAATTCTGTTTTATCCGATAAGGCGGCCGCTCTGATCAAGCAAAGCCCCATTCGTCCCGACGCACCTACAACGGCTATTCTAATCATCGTTTACCCTGTCAATTTTTCAAAAAAACTTTTAACACTGTCTGTAAAAGAATGTTCTTGTGGGCTATGTCGCTTGCCGCCTCCAGATAAAGACTCCTGCAACTGTTTTAACAATTCACGTTGCTCTTTATTCAGCTTGACAGGCGTTTCAATCACGACGCGACATAATAAATCACCCGCCGCGCCACCCCGCACTGGTTTGACACCCTTACCACGCAAGCGAAATAATTTTCCGGTCTGTGTTTCGGCTGGGATTTTCAATTTGACCTTGCCGTCCAGTGTAGGCACTTCCAATTCCCCGCCCAAACAAGCCACAGGGAAACTAATCGGCATTTCGCAATATAAATCGGCTCCATCCCGGGTAAAAATAGGATGTTCCTTAACCTGAATCTGAACATACAAATCACCTGAAGGACCACCCATCACACCGGCTTCACCTTCTCCCGACAAGCGAATACGATCACCATTGTCAACGCCTGCCGGCACTTTAACCGACAAGGTTTTGGTATCCTGCACTCGTCCCTGTCCATGACATTTACGACAAGGATCGGTGATTTTTTGGCCGGATCCATGACAAGTCGGACAAGTCTGTTGAATAGAGAAAAACCCTTGCTGCATTCTGACCTGACCATGCCCATGACAAGTCGAACAAGTGCTCGGCGAAGTCCCTTTTTTGGCGCCACTGCCATTACATTCATCACAGCGTACCATTACTGGTACTTTGACCGTCGCTTCAGTACCGGCAACCGCTTCTTCCAGAGTCAGTTCCAGGTTATAGCGCAGATCGGCGCCTCGCTGCGCGCCACTACGTTGACGGCCACCACCGCCACCAAAAATATCACTGAAGACATCACCGAATATATCACTGAAACTTTCCGCTCCACCAAAACCGCCTGCGCCGCCACCGAATGAATTATCGACACCGGCATGACCAAACTGGTCATAAGCTGAACGCTTCTTAGGGTCGGACAATACTTCGTAAGCTTCTTTGATTGCCTTGAATTTAATTTCCGCTTGTTCCTGATTATCTTTATTACGGTCAGGGTGATACTTCATCGCCAAACGGCGATAACTTTTCTTGATTTCGACTTCACTAGCCGTTTTGGCCAGACCTAAAATTTGATAATAATCTTCTTTCGCCATGATTTAACCAACCTCTCTGATTCGCCAGGAGATTTTGTTTTGCCTTTGCTTGGAATATAGATTCGTCAGAAAACCTAGGAGGCTGTCCGAGAATAGAGAACCTACTACGGAAAAGCTTCTATTCTCGGACAGCCTCCAGCTTACTAACACGTTATTTTTAACCTTCAATGAACACATCAATGCCCATTGAAGGTTAAAAATTAAAAAAGTGGACAATTCTAACACTTTTTCTTCGTTATCCATAAAAAAGAATCGCGCCACGAATGGCGCAGTTCTTTTACGGATTAAACTCTATAAAGTTTATTTTTTATCATCATCTTTGACTTCTTCAAATTCGGCATCGACAACCCCATCATCTGCTGCAGAAGACGAAGCGGATTCACCGCCCGCAGATGTTCCTTCAGGTGTTGCTTCTGCTCCTTTTTGAGCATAGACTTTTTCAGCCAGTTTGCCGGACAATTCTGTCAAAGCCTGTGTTTTGGCTTCGATAGCATCCTTGTCATCCCCTTTGACAGCTTCTTTCAAGTCATTGATGGCTGTTTCAATCGCTGATTTTTCATCGGCCGAGACCTGATCACCCAGCTCTTCCAGAGACTTTTCAGTCGCATGAATCATCGCTTCAGCCGAGTTCCGAGCTGACACCAGTTCCTTCAGTTTTCTGTCTTCTTCGGCATGCATTTCAGCATCCTTGATCATGCGTTCGACTTCTTCTTCAGACAAACCACTGGACGCTTTGATCACAATAGATTGCTCTTTTCCAGTCGCCTTGTCTTTAGCCGATACATTCAAAATACCGTTGGCATCAATATCAAAGGTTACTTCAATTTGCGGTACGCCCCGAGGAGCCGGTGGAATATCGGTCAAATCAAAACGGCCAAGCGATTTATTGGCTGACGCCATTTCCCGCTCACCTTGCAATACATGCACGGTCACCGCCGTCTGGTTGTCTTCTGCAGTCGAAAACACCTGCGACGCACTGGTCGGAATGGTGGTGTTTTTCTCGATCAGCTTGGTCATGACGCCGCCCATGGTTTCGATACCCAAAGACAGTGGCGTTACGTCCAGCAGTAATACGTCTTTGACGTCACCGCCCAAAACACCCGCTTGAATCGCAGCACCAAGTGCGACAGCCTCATCAGGGTTGACATCTTTACGCGGCTCTTTGCCAAAGATGTTTTTTACCATTTCCTGAACCTTCGGCATACGAGTCTGCCCACCGACCAGAATGACATCATTGATATCGGAAGCTGACAAACCGGCATCTTTCAATGCCTGCTCACAAGGCTTGCGCGTTCTTTCAATCAGGTCGTCAACCAATGACTCCAATTTGGCCCGCGACAGCTTTACATTCAAGTGTTTAGGACCTGATGCATCGGCTGTGACATAAGGTAAATTAACGTCCGTCTGTTCGGCTGATGACAATTCGATTTTAGCTTTTTCAGCGGCTTCTTTCAGACGCTGCAATGCCAATGGATCATTATGTAAATCAATGCCCGTATCTTTTTTGAACTCGCCAGCCAAATAATCGATAATTCTCAAGTCGAAGTCTTCACCACCCAGGAATGTATCACCATTGGTCGACAACACTTCAAACTGATGCTCACCTTCGACTTCAACTATTTCGATGATGGAAATATCAAAAGTACCACCACCCAAATCATAAACTGCAAGCGTCACATCGCCTGGAGTCTTATCCATACCATAGGCCAAAGCTGCTGCCGTTGGCTCGTTGATAATACGCTTGACATCCAGACCGGCAATACGTCCAGCATCTTTAGTCGCTTGACGCTGTGAATCGTTAAAGTAAGCCGGTACGGTAATCACCGCCTCGGTAACTTCTTCACCCAAAAATGCTTCCGCATCTTTTTTCAGTTTCATCAATACACGTGATGAAACTTCTGGCGGCGCCATTTTTTTGCCGCGGACTTCTACCCAGGCATCACCATTTGCCGCCTTGACGATCTTGTAAGGCACCATGCTGATATCTTTTTGCACGACATCATCATCAAATTTACGACCGATCAAACGCTTGATCGCAAACAAGGTGTTTTCAGGATTTGTGACCGCCTGACGTTTCGCCGCCTGGCCAACTAATACTTCATCACTGTCAGTGAAAGCGACTACTGAAGGTGCCGTTCTGGCCCCTTCACTGTTTTCTATCACGCGCGGTTTGCCATTTTCCAGCACCGCTACGCAGGAATTCGTTGTTCCTAAGTCAATTCCAATTATTTTTCCCATTGATCTCTCCCGTTTATCTTTAATTTAATTACTTTAAATATGAGGATGCTTTATGATTTTTTCAAGCCTGCTCATCAATTTTTGTACTTTGCTGGTCCCCTTTATCGTCGGGTTTTGAGACGACAACCATAGCGGGCCGGATCAGACGATCATTCAAGGTATAACCTTTTTGATAAACATTCATCACCGTATTCGGCTCAACTTCCGACGAAGGCTGCATCGACATGGCCTGATGCTTTTCTGGATCAAAGGGCTCACCGACTGGATTAA
Organism: Methylomarinum sp.; assembly: GCA_965277025.1. Lineage (GTDB taxonomy): Bacteria > Pseudomonadota > Gammaproteobacteria > Methylococcales > Methylomonadaceae > Methylomarinum. The sequence goes on along the minus strand of OZ255706.1, from coordinate 2,085,319 downwards.
TCGCTTTGATATTAAATTTCTCAAACACTGTCTCCAGCTGTTTTTTGGTCAGCTCACTGCCTTCCTTATGCTTTTGAACTTCAGGATGATCGCTGTTCGCCGCCATAATACCCAGTTCCAGACTGTCAATCACCGTTAACAACTCTTTGGCAATCTTTTCCAGGCTGTATTTGTGCGCATTCTCCAGATCCCGCTGAATTCTTTTTTTCATGTTTTCCATTTCAGCGACCGCACGCACCGCCTTGTCCCAGTTTTCTTCCGCTTTCTTTTCCGCCTCGGCCAGTTTTCTCTTCAGTGTTTCAATATCATCCTCGGCTGTATTTTCCGCCTGATTTTCTTGCTCGTCAGACCCTGCCTCCTGGTTTGGCAGTTCGTCCTCAGGCATCGCTTGTTCATTACTCATAATCATTCGCTCCAATGAAATTTTTTTTGTAAATGCTTAATGGGGATAGGTTATCGACTCTTCAAGGCCGAACCTAATAATTTTGCCGTTACATCAACAAATGGAATAACTTTTTCATAGGCCATCCGGGTCGGGCCCACTACCGCTAACACGCCAAGAACCTCGCCCTCAACGGTATATGGCGAAGTGACAACTGAACATTGATTAAAAGGCTCATAGCCGGACTCTTCACCGATAAAAATCTGTACGCCATCGGCTTTCTGACACTTCTCAAGCAAATGCAGTACCGCCTGTTTCTGGTTGAATGCCTCAAATAATTGCTTCAAATGCTCCATATTGGCAAGTTCTGAGAAATCCATCAGATTAGTCTGGCCGCTGACGATATAATCCTCATCCCCTGTTTTTTCAAAAACCTGCTGAGCCATGCTTACCGCATTGATCATCGCTTCATTGACCTGATTTTTGTTTTTTTCCAGGTCATCAAGTATTGATTTTATCACTTTGGCAAGACTTTGCCCGGTATAAATTGAATTCAGATAATTTGCGGCCTGTTGTAATTCCGCCGCTGAATAAACCCGATCGGTGTGTATAATTTTGTTATGAACTTCCTGCTCATCGGCAACAAAAATAACCAAAACACGGTTATTGGATAAAGCCAGAAATTCTATATGCCTGAAACGAATAACATCCCGGCTTGGCAAAGTAACCACTCCAGCCATCCGTGTAACATCCGATAATATTTTTGACGCCTTTTCCACCACGGCTTCATTTTCTTCGGCACCTTGCAATTCTTCGCCAAGCTTGTTCAACAGGTTTTTATCAATAGGCTTGACAGTCAACAAGCTATCGACAAACAATCGATAACCACTGGCCGTCGGTACCCGTCCAGCAGAAGTATGGGGTGACCAAATCAAGCCCATTTCTTCCAGATCAGCCATCACATTGCGAATGGTCGCCGGGCTCAGATTCAGCTCACTGTTTTTCGACAATGCACGCGAACCGACTGGCTGACCGTCCTGCACATAACGCTCTACCAGCATTTTCAGTAGATATAATGATCTCAGCATTTTCAGTAGATATAATGATCTGTGTCATTCAGATTTTGTGAATCGATAGCTGTATTCATAACCTCACCTGTTAGCACTCAACACATACGAGTGCCAGCGGGCAAACTATCAGCTAATCTGTTTTATGTCAATTCGCCGTAAAATAAATATCCCCATATTCGGCTATTGCGTGCCCGCCAGCATTATCGCTGTCCGTCATAATTGCCACCGCATCGATCGTTGAAGTTTCTTTTCCATAAAGCTGCTTGAAGTCTTCAAATATATTCCGGGTTTCTTCAAACCAGACTCCTGTCGGGTCATCTTTGCCCCGAATGGCGATCATCATTGCATTCTTTCCGGCAAAAGCATTTTCCCAGACAGCGCCTCTCGGTTGATTTGACGACCAGACATAATTAATTGCTTTCGTTCACCAAAACGCCAAACCACCGCTTTTAATCACATAGACTCTAGCGGCATAATCATCACCTTGCCGGCTGCGCTCATTTCTTTTTTCTGGCTTTCGAACTATTTTCCAGCGCCAGTGCAATAAAGGCGTTTGTTTTAAATTGATTGATTGCCGCTTTACTAATCCTGATGCAGTTGCATTACTGGTTGCCAATAATATCAGGTTGCCATCGTCTTGTTTCAAGGTGTACAGCGTTTCACCTTTAAATGATTTCTTTTCCCAACCAGTCAAACTCCCCGTTGAAAACAAGCCGACATTCACTCTTGTCACTGCAAATAGCGTCGAAAAAATTAGCAAGCCCGCCAACCCAGCCGCTAAAATTTTCGTTTTTATCCAGTGACGCCTATTTTTTTTCATGATTGCTGGCTAAGGAATCGCTAATTTCTTCAGCGTTTTCATAAGTTGCGAATCAGAATCAAAAACAAGCTGCATAGTCCAGCACCACTTCATTGCAATTAAAAAACAGTCGTGGATAATCAATTCGAATCAGTAACTTCAAAGCGTATTCAAAATAGACAGCCAAACCTAAAAAACGCGCCAATACAGCCAGAAAATGGAAACGGCAGTTGCCTGAGTTGCGCCAGACGGCTATTGTCCAGATGACAGTTGGTGTGATCAGAATAAAATAAACATCATCCCAGGTTGAAACACTGAGCTGACCGGCTACAGTCGCGCTATCCAGTGCAAAAATACAGATATTGAAGAACAAAAAATAAGGCCAGAAAACCGTCCATAAAGGTTTCAAACCCAGCCAGACGTGTTTAATATAATCTTCATCCATCAAATTCGGCTCAATCTCCCTGTCATTTTCAGGTCGTGGCGTAGCCAACCATAACAATGCAATGATAAACAGCACAAGAGCCAATAATTCATAAGGCGAAGCCCATTTGATATGCTCAATAAAGATTGGTAGCGAATAATAAAACATAATCATCCCATTGCTTAAAAACTGACATGCGTAGAGTATATACCTTATCCAATTGTGGCCAAGCCAATAACTTCATGAAATACAGCGACGAAACAACAGGGTTTTTTGTATAATCGAATTACCAGAATAATCCCACCATTTAACTCTCTATGCAGCCTCCTGACTTCAACACTATCGGCATCACCGGAAAACCCAACGAACCCGCCATTACCAGTACGTTAAACCGGCTGGGTCGATTTTTGTCAAAGAAAGGGTATCGATTATTTCTGGCCGACAATTGCCAACAATATGTGTCTGATTTTGAATTTACTGCTTGTCCGCTGGATAAATTGAGTAAATATTGTGATGTTGTTATCGTTGTCGGTGGTGATGGCACTTTTTTGGCTGCCGCCAGAGCTGTAGTCGAAGACCAGATTCCGCTGATTGGCGTCAACCTCGGGCGGCTCGGTTTTCTGGTCGATATATCACCCGATGAACTGGCAAGCAGTCTGGATCATATTCTGCAAGATCATTATAAAAAGGAGTATCGCAGCATTCTACGCGCCAAAATCATCCGCGACAATGAAGTCATTCACCAACAAACTGCGGTTAATGAAGTCGTTATCCATCGCTGGGTGACGCCGAGCATGATTGAAATCATCACCTCAATCAATGGCGCCTATTTCAACACGCAACGGTCTGATGGCCTGATTGTCGCAACACCAACCGGTTCAACAGCTTACTCTTTATCTGCCGGTGGCCCGATTATTCAACCGTCCCTGAATGCTCTGGTGCTGGTTCCGTTGAATCCTCATACCTTGTCCAACCGCCCGGTCGTTATCGATGACAGTTGTGAAATTGAAATCCGTTTCAGCCAGACCAAACAAATCCATGCGCTGGTAACCTGTGATCACCTGGAAATTCCTGATGTCTTGATCAGTGACACTATCACGATTACAAAAGAGAGCAAACAACTGATTATCCTGCACCCTGAAGATCATGATTTCTTTAAAGTTTTACGTGATAAACTCAACTGGAGCAGTGGTTACCATATATAATAAACTTTCTCTGTACATGACAAAAAATATTAAAAGCTAGCGTAGCTCGTTGGAATGTAATTAAATACCGCATTTTGTTTTAGCGAATATGAATAACGGGACATTACAAATCAACGAGCTGACCGTCATATTAACTGAGCACTTTCAATGGAACAAGGCAAGAATCGTTTGTTTTGTGGGTATGTTAATTGCTTTGATGGCAGTTAGCACGGTCAATCTGGCCCAGCTCGCCGTATTCTTTCCCAGTCGGGCAAAAATTTCCTCACGATATCGACGGATGCAACGATTTTTCAGTGACCATTGGCTGGATTACAATGAAGTCGCTCATTTCATCATGAAACTGTTTGGTTTCACTGATCAGGATTACTATCTGACGTTAGACAGGACGAATTGGAAGTGGGGTAAAACCAATATTAATCTGCTGGTGCTTGCCGTGGTTTATCGGGGTGCCGCCATTCCTGTGTATTGGTTGCCTTTAAACAAGCGGGGCAACTCTAATACGAAGGAACGTATAGCGCTGATGAAACGCTTTATTGCGCAGTTTGGCCGACATCACATCAAAGGTCTTTTGGCTGATCGGGAGTTTATTGGAGACGAATGGATGGGCTGGTTGTTTGAGCAAGAGATTCCCTTTTATATCCGTATTCGCAACAACGCCAGGACAACCAATGCCCAAGGCCAGCGAATACGCGTAGAGCGTTTGTTTTATGGGCTTAAGCCGGGTAGCACACGACACCTCTCAACAGCGCGCTATTTGGGAAATTGTTCAATTTATCTCAGTGGGTTACGGCTGAGTGATGGTGAGTTATTAATCATCGTCTGTCAGCATTTGAACCCTGATGCGATTAAAATTTATGGCTTGCGTTGGGAAATCGAAACGCTTTTCGGCTGTTTAAAAGGACGGGGATTCAAACTTGAGGAAACGCGTGTAGTCGGTTATCTTCGGATCAAAAAATTGTTAGTACTTCCCGTTATTGCTTTCTGTTGGTCACATAAAGCAGGCGAATGGAAACATGATTGCGAGTTACCAATAAAAACCAAAACACATCAGCGGCTCGCGCAAAGCCTGTTTCGATATGGATTAGATTGTATCCGCTCAACGTTGTTTAATGTCTTATCTCAATCAAAAAGGATGATTAGAAAAGTGATTGCTCTTTTGCAACCCATACCTTTTGTCACTGGAATACATGAGACTCATTTGTCATAAGTTAATTTTTGTCATGTACAGAGATAAACTTTTTTTAATGCTTGTTTGACTTCGTCCTGACCATGCTTTCGACCATTCACATTATCGATCTGGCTGTCGTTAAAAATCTCGAGCTTGAGCTGAAGCCGGGCATGTCTGCCCTGACGGGGGAAACAGGCGCCGGTAAATCGATATTGTTAACCGCCCTCGGTTTGGCGCTGGGAAACCGGGCAGATTCAGGGTTTATCCGCCCGGGCTGCCAACGTGCGGAAATCATTCTTGATTTTGATTTGTCTGACGCAGATCAAGCCCAGCATTGGTTGCATGAAAATGAACTGGAAGACGAAGGCCAATGTATCATTCGCCGCACGATTAATCAGGATGGCCGTTCGAAAGCCTGGATAAACAATCGTCCGGTAACACTGCAAAGCCTGACAGCACTTGGCAAATTATTGATCGAAATCCATGGTCAGCATGCTCATCTGACGCTGTTGAATAACGAGGAACAACGCCGCTTGCTGGATAATTTCGCCAACAATGCAAACTTGCTTAAACAGCTTAACAGCGTTTTCCAGCAATGGAAAACAGCCAATACGGAATTGAATCAACTGATTCAAACCGGTCAGGAACAAAACGGCCGCGAAGAGTTATTGCGTTACCAGCTAAACGAGCTGCAACAACTGGATCTGGATCATTTCGATTTCAAAGCGCTTTCTGAAGAACACAGCAAACTGGCCAATCTGTGTCAGATTTTATCCCAAGGTCAACAACAGCTGGCATTGCTATATGATAACGATGAGCAATCGGTTAATCAGTTACTCAGCCAAACATTCAACCAACTGAGTGAATTGGCCCACCTTGCACCGGAACTGAATGAAATCGCTCAGCTATTGGAAGAAGCGCAAATCCAGATTTCCGAAGCCAGTCATCAATTACGCCATTTTCTTGAAGTTCAGGAACTCGATCCTGAACGTCTCAACTGGCTGGACAATCAAATCAGCCTGATCCTGGACCTGAGCCGCAAACACCAGGTGGAACCTGAACAGCTTCCTGAAAAAGCCCGAAAAATCGCTGAAGAACTCGACAAACTGAACAATAGTGATGAACGCATCGAGGAGCTCACGGCACTTTGTAAGCAACTCCTGCAACAATACCAGGAATTGGCGACTCAGTTATCCGACCGTCGTCAACTGCACGGAAAAGTGCTGGCCGAAAAAATCTCCGCCATGATTCAGGAACTGGGCATGGCGCAGGGTGAATTTATCGTGCAAACAAGTCATTCAGCTTCGGCGCCCCCTAAGCTGAATGGCGCCGATCAAATCGAATTTTTAATTAGCGCCAACCCCGGTTTGCCTGCTAAACCGCTGGCGAAAGTCGCTTCTGGCGGCGAATTATCCCGTATCAGCTTGGCGATTCAAGTCACCACCAGTAGCGACAAAACTATCCCAACCATGATTTTTGATGAAGTCGACTCCGGAATTGGCGGAGGCATTGCGGAAATTGTCGGTCGAAAAATGCGTGAACTGGCAGGCAACCGTCAGGTTTTATGCGTTACCCATCTTCCTCAGGTTGCCGCGCAAGCTCACCAGCATCTTTTTGTCAGTAAAAATACCAGCGATACCGTCACCTCTTCATCGGTAAAAGAGTTGACAGAAAAAGACCGGCTGGCCGAAATAGCTCGAATGCTCGGTGGCGTCAATATCACTGAAAATACGCTGAAACATGCCGAAGAAATGCTACAAACCGGAGATGTATAACCATGGTCCGTTATCCAGCCGAATGGGAACCACAATCCGCCACCATGATCGCCTGGCCTGAAGCGGATGGAGACTTCAAGAATTTATCCGAGGTTGAAGCCAGCTATCGTTTTATTGCAGAAACGATCAGTCAATACCAGGCGCTAATTATTTTATATAACTCACAAAGCCAACAGGAAATAGAAGCCAGCCTGCCGCACAACAAGAATATTTATTTCATCAATGCCCAGTATGATGATATCTGGTTACGTGACACGGTTTTTCTGACAGTTGAACACGACCAGCAAGCCTGTTTGCTGGATTTTCAATTCAATGGCTGGGGTAACAAATATCCTCATCAAAACGACAATCAGTTAAATCGTCAATTATTGCAACATCCCATTTTCCAGGGACTGAACTGTCGTCATATTGATTTTGTGCTGGAAGGCGGCAGTATTGAATCCGATGGACAAGGGTCTTTGCTGACCACAGAAAACTGCCTGCTAAATCCCAATCGTAACCCTGATTACAATCGCTACGCCATCAGCCGCATCCTAGAAAAAGAGCTGGGTTGTGAGAAGGTATTCATGTTGCAACAAGAATGCCTCGCAGGCGATGATACCGATGCACATATCGACACACTGGTCAGATTTTGTGGCACAGAAACCATCGCTTATAGCGCTTGTGATAATCCAGCCAACCCTCATTTCGAAGGCCTGAAATCACTGCGCCATCAACTGGAATTACTGACTACCCGTGAGGGAAAACCTTATCAGTTAATCGCTTTACCGTTACCTCAACCGGTATTTGATGATGAAGGTCGGCCTTTACCCGCCAATTACGCAAATTTTTTAATTCTCAATCATGCTGTACTGGTACCGGTTTATGGCGACCCGAGTGATGAAATTGCACTGAGTCGTTTATCCCAATGTTTCCCCGACCGCGATATTATTCCCGTTGCCAGCCTCCCTATCGTCCATCAATATGGAAGCCTGCATTGCATGAGCATGCACTTTCCCGCCAGTCTGGAGCTTAATTTATGAAAGTCTGCGTCGTTCAACAGGCTTGTAATCAGGAAAAGCAAGCCAATCTTGATTATTCCATCAAACAGATTGAAACGGCCGCAAAACAAGATGTCGACCTTTTAGTGCTTCCTGAACTGCATTGCGGGCCATATTTTTGTCAAACCGAAGACACTGCCGTATTTGACCTGGCTGAACCCATCCCGGGACCTGTCACCGATCTGCTCGACCGGGTCGCCAGAGACAATCGAATCGTGATTGTCTCTACCCTGTTCGAAAAACGTGCGCCTGGGCTTTATCACAACACCAGCGTCGTGTTCGATAAAGATGGAAGCATCGCTGGTCGTTATCGAAAAATGCATATTCCCGATGACACCGGCTATTATGAAAAATTTTATTTCACACCCGGCGATCTTGGCTTTACACCCATTGGAACGTCAATCGGTAAACTCGGTGTTTTAATCTGCTGGGATCAATGGTACCCGGAAGCTGCCCGACTGATGAGCCTGGCAGGGGCTGAATTACTCATCTATCCTACCGCCATTGGCTGGGATGAAAATGACAGCCATGAAGAAAAACAACGACAACTGGATGCCTGGCTCACCATCCAACGCAGTCATGCGATTGCCAACGGGCTGCCGGTCATCAGCTGTAATCGAATCGGTTACGAGAGCTCGCCCGATAAAATCAATGGTATCCAGTTCTGGGGAAACAGCTTCATCGTCGGCCCGCAAGGTGAGATTCTTGCCCATGCCAATGATCAACAAGACACTTTGTTGATCCAGGAATTGGATTTAACAAGGAGCCAGCAAGTAAGAAATATCTGGCCTTTTTTCAGAGACAGAAGGATTGATGCATTTCAAGATTTAACGAAACGCTTTATTGACTGACAAAGCTGTTGAAAACAAAAGGTAACTACTCAGCGTAAATAAGTAAAAAAACTGCTTGACACGATTTTAGCGTTATTTTTGATTTTCTAACGGCAACACCTGGCGCAAGAGGTTTACTGTATTAGCCTGCGTTAGTTGAGGCGTGTTGCCTTATAAGCAATGCCCGATAGCACTGCTGCCGTGCATTTCTAAAATACGATGACGGGCAACACAGAGGCAAAAATTCGTATTTCAAAAGCCATGAGACAATAGTCCTGTACTTAAACCCACAGGCCGTTTCATTGAAGATTGATTCCATTGATGTAGAGGCTGCCATTACCAATGCCCGGCAGCTGATTGAAGATGAAGCCGATTTATCTCCGGCGCTGCGGTCTTCGCTGGAGATATTGTTGTTGCTGGTCACGCTCTTGATGCATCGGCTCGGACTTAACAGCAGTAACAGTTCCAGGCCGCCATCAAGTGATCCTGATCGTAAAAGGAAAGCACGGGCCGGATCAAAAAAACCAGGTGGTGGACAGAAAGGGCATATTGGCACCACGCTGGTTAAAGTCGATGATCCCGATGACGTTATCTCCATCAAGATTGATCGCCGTACCTTGCCAGCCGGAAGCTACACGGCAGATGGCTTTGAAACCCGGCAGGTATTTGATATTGATATTTCACGGATTGTGACGGAATATCGTGCGCAAAGGCTTATCGATGAACAAGGTCGTCGGTTTGTTGCTCCTTTTCCCGAGGGCGTAACAAAAGCCGTGCAATATGGTGACCAACTCAAGGCGCACGCCGTGTATCTTTCGCAGTACCAATTATTGCCCTGCCAGCGCATCAAGGATTATTTTTCCGATCAATTACAGATCCCCATCAGTGAAGGTTCGTTGGTTAATTTCAATCAACCAGCCTTTGAGAAGCTGGCATCCTTTGAGCCGATTTGCAAGCAAAGACTGGCGGCAGCTTCTGTTGTACATGCCGATGAAACGGGCATTAACATCAATGGCGCCAGGTACTGGTTGCATTGTGCTTCTAATGATTTATGGACACATTATTTTCCCCATGTAAAACGGGGCAAGGAAGCGATGGATGTCATTGGCATCCTGCCTGACTTTCATGGCATTTTATGCCACGATCACTGGAAGCCTTACTACAAGTCCCCCTTCACTCATGCCTTGTGCAATGCGCATCATCTGCGTGAACTGACCCGTGCCTGGGAGCAGGATGGACAGCAGTGGGCCAAAGAAATGGAAACCCGGTTAAAAAAGATCAATCAGGTCGTCGATGATGCAGGGGGGAAGCTTGAAGCAAGAAAAGCGGCCTGTTATCGACGACGATATCGAGATTTATTAGAGAAAGCACAAATTGAATGTCCGTCACCAACCCCGTTGCCCGGTAAACCCAAACGTGGGCGCCTCAAGCGCAGTAAATCCAGAAACTTACTGGAACGGCTGATCAATTACCAGGATGATGTCTTACGCTTTATGAGAGAAATAGATGTGCCATTTACTAATAATCTCGGTGAGAATGATATCCGCATGACCAAGGTGCAGCAAAAAATATCGGGGTGTTTCAGGAGTGAGCAGGGTGCCATCACCTTCTGCCGTATTCGGGGATATCTATCCACTTGTCGTAAACATCATGTCAGTGCCTCTGAAGCGTTGGTACTGGTATTTAAGGGGAAATTACCGGAATTTACTCAGTGACCTGATGCTTTTGGTAAAATACGCTGAGTAGTTACAACAAAAGTTTATCAACAGCATACTATGGAGCTTTTCAATCTGCACAAAGCTCCATAGCCATTTCAGAATTACTCAGAGATTTCTTTATTGAATCTCGAATTCAGATTTATCATGCCCTGCGGCAATTAATTCCTGCATCCATTTAGGAGCGACACCTCGTCCAGTCCAGGTTTGCTCTGGATTAGCCGGGTTACGATATTTAGGCGGTACTTTAATACCTTTACGGGAAGACTCTTTAGCGCCATCCTGAATGGTTACATTAACGCCTATTGATGCCGCTAATTGTTTAATTTGCGCGATAACTTCTTTCTTTTTGCTTTCCTGCTTTTGTTTTAATGCTTTTTCAGCATTTTCAATCATAGCCTGCAGCTCTGATTCAGAAAGATGTATTAGCTCGGTCATATTATCCTCTTAAGTTTAAAAAATACCGCTATCATTATATACAAACTTATTAAATTTAAAAGTATTACCGGCATTAATTTCTTTGCAAACCAGTCTGATCGTTAGATTTTCCAAGTAATATATTCAAACTTTACTATTCAACAACTCTGTACATGACAAAAATTAACTTATGACAAATGAGTCTCATGTATTCCAGTGACAAAAGGTATGGGTTGCAAAAGAGCAATCACTTTTCTAATCATCCTTTTTGATTGAGATAAGACATTAAACAACGTTGAGCGGATACAATCTAATCCATATCGAAACAGGCTTTGCGCGAGCCGCTGATGTGTTTTGGTTTTTATTGGTAACTCGCAATCATGTTTCCATTCGCCTGCTTTATGTGACCAACAGAAAGCAATAACGGGAAGTACTAACAATCTTTTGATCCGAAGATAACCGACTACACGCGTTTCCTCAAGTTTGAATCCCCGTCCTTTTAAACAGCCGAAAAGCGTTTCGATTTCCCAACGCAAGCCATAAATTTTAATCGCATCAGGGTTCAAATGCTGACAGACGATGATTAATAACTCACCATCACTCAGCCGTAACCCACTGAGATAAATTGAACAATTTCCCAAATAGCGCGCTGTTGAGAGGTGTCGTGTGCTACCCGGCTTAAGCCCATAAAACAAACGCTCTACGCGTATTCGCTGGCCTTGGGCATTGGTTGTCCAGGCGTTGTTGCGAATACGGATATAAAAGGGAATCTCTTGCTCAAACAACCAGCCCATCCATTCGTCCCCAATAAACTCCCGATCAGCCAAAAGACCTTTGATGTGATGTCGGCCAAACTGCGCAATAAAGCGTTTCATCAGCGCTATACGTTCCTTCGTATTAGAGTTGCCCCGCTTGTTTAAAGGCAACCAATACACAGGAATGGCGGCACCCCGATAAACCACGGCAAGCACCAGCAGATTAATATTGGTTTTACCCCACTTCCAATTCGTCCTGTCTAACGTCAGATAGTAATCCTGATCAGTGAAACCAAACAGTTTCATGATGAAATGAGCGACTTCATTGTAATCCAGCCAATGGTCACTGAAAAATCGTTGCATCCGTCGATATCGTGAGGAAATTTTTGCCCGACTGGGAAAGAATACGGCGAGCTGGGCCAGATTGACCGTGCTAACTGCCATCAAAGCAATTAACATACCCACAAAACAAACGATTCTTGCCTTGTTCCATTGAAAGTGCTCAGTTAATATGACGGTCAGCTCGTTGATTTGTAATGTCCCGTTATTCATATAGAAGTTACGCATTGACAACAGATCGAAATTTTGGGTTTAAATGATTCATATTTGGCATAAAGGTGTCGATAAACGAAGCCATAACATCGTTGAATAAATTCCGCTGTACGCTATAGCAATTATTAATCACGTCTGCAAAGCTCAATTTTTGTAATTGAACAAAGCCACAAATTGCAGAAAAAATATGATTATTTATTGCTCTTTTATTGCGAACCTGGAACCGCTCAATATTACACACCTGCTTTATTGCCCGATGATATTGCTCAATCTGCCAATGCCTATCATGTTGTTCGGTAAATGCTTTCTTGTCAAAAACAGCGGTTTTTTCTTCATCAGGTAGTGAACTTATGTAATGGCGAACTTGTTCTTTCAAGGTCGTCCGAAATAATTTCACATACCCAAAATTTTTGAGCCAAACCATTAAGCCGTCTTCCGGGATTTCTAATTGCCTGACTTGAACCCATGAACCTTTTTCAACAGAGACTAATCGATTACCTTCCACTGCAAAGAATAATCCTGTCTGATGATTTCTTATCAATTTAAGATTATCCACGCAACTGTACCAGCTATCTCCTGTTACAAAACCAGGTTCTAGTCCCCAAGCTAATACTTCGGTCAGCATGTCTTGAAAATAGTCATTTTTTGTCTTTCCTTCCGCCTTATCGACCACCCGGAAATTCAGTGGTTGGTGTTTTCCTTGAATGTCTGTGTAGTACAACGTGACAAGATTGATTCCCTTGACTGCTCTATGATGTTTTCCCGACCAAAAATAACTGACATATGCCATATATTGGCTATAAGGTTTATCAAGAACACTATCGTCAACACTCAAGGTTCCGCCCTTTAAATTCAGGCTTGCGCTGGCTTCATTGTATAAATCTCGCCCAGTGTAATGCTCCCGATTTAGAAATCGATTTACGCTATCATGTGATATTGACATGACTTCTCCTAATCGTCGACAACTAGCTTGTTTCGGCTCACTTAATAAAAAACCAATATACATGGGTAATGTACAGCAGGCTGTTGAGGGGCGTGTTATTTCTCTTATCAAGGTTTGCCTTGCATTGACTTTGGGATTTTTTAAACCCATAGTTTAACATTGCCTGTCAATGCGTAACTTCTATCATATTCGCTAAAACAAAATGCGGTATTTAATTACATTTCAACGAGCTACGCTAGCTTTTAATATTTTTTGTCATGTACAGAGATTCAACAATAAACTTCCCTTCTGCCAGTTTCTGACTTTTTTTATTCACTAACAGTACACGCCACTCCCCTTTTTGTGAATAAGTAATCAATTTGCTGGTCGAAGCTCGCCAGTGATTACCTAACACATTAACATGCTGTTGATTTAGTCCAACCTGGAGGCCGCATTGTTTCGTTGCCATAATTGGCATTTGATTACATAACTAATTGTTATTTATGGTAAAATGATTCAATCCATTTGATATTCCCCGATTTTTTATTTGTTATGCGCGGCATTGATTATACCCAAAACGAATTATTCAGTTATCGGACGCTGGAATCTAGAATTCCGAGTGATCATCCTTTACGCAAACTACGATATTTGGTCGATATTCTATTGACTACTTTGGATGAGGAGTTCGATGACCTGTATTCCCGACGGGGCCGGGCGTCAATTCCTCCCGAGCGTTTACTCCGTGCCAGTTTGTTGCAAATCCTGTTTTCCATTCGTTCGGAGCGGCAACAGATCGAACACATTGATTTCAATCTGCTGTATCGTTGGTTTGTCGGCTTATCAATGGATGATGAGGTTTGGGATCATTCAACGTTCAGCGCCAATCGTGACCGTCTATTGAATGAGCGCGTGAGTCGTTTGTTTTTTGATCGTGTGCTGTGCCTGGCCGAATGGCAGGATTTAGTCTCAGACGAACACTTTTCGGTTGATGGCACGCTAATCAAGGCCTGGGCTTCTGTGAAAAGCGTCAAGGCCAAAGACGGTTCGAGCCGGCCGCCGGAGGATTCCACCCGCAATCCGAGTGTCAACTTCAAAGGCGAGAAACGCTGTAACGACACGCATGAATCGACAACGGACCCGGAAGCAAGGATGTATAAAAAAAGTCAGGGCGATAAAGCCCAACTCGCTTTTCCGGGCCATGCACTCATGGAAAATCGCCATGGTTTGGTCATCGATGTTGAAGTGACCCAGGCGACAGGAACGGCCGGGCGGGAGGCGGCGACAAAAATGATCAAACGCAGCGTCAAAAAAGCGGGTGCCACAGTGGGCAGTGACAAAAACTATGATACCCAAAACTTCGTTGCCGAGCTTCGCGCAATGAAGGTGACCCCGCATGTAACTCAAAAAGCGAAAGGTTCGGCGATTGACAAGCGGACGACCCGACACCCAGGCTATACCAGCAGTCTCAAAATCCGTAAACGGATCGAAGAAGTCTTTGGCTGGAGCAAAACTGTTGGGGGATTACGTCAAACCCGATTTTGCGGAGTGAAAAAAGTGACTGCCCAAACCGTATTCACCTTCGCAGCGTATAATCTGACCCGCCTGATGACCCTGTTACAATGGCGTTATTCAACTGCGTAGGCACCGTTGTGCCTGAAATCCGCCAAAAGGTGGAAATAAAGCCTCGAAAGGGCAATATAAACCGGCTGATACCGGAAAACCTGGCTAATCAGGCCATCCAGAGGTAAATTTAACCCAAAATGAAGGGCTGGAGCCGGAGGCATAGGGGCGTTTTTCAACAGCCTGTTAATCCTGCGCTTAAATATCAACTTATTATTCCGATACCATTCATGATACAAAACCTTTCCTTTCATTTTGTTGATTTCACTGAAAAAGTAGACGCCAACCGCTTTGTTTTTATTTGCTATAACCGGACCGGTAATAATATTGACCGGCTCTTTTTCAGACAATCCTGCAGAAATAACAGCCCGACTGATTCTTTTATCTAAAATATGAATCGTTACTTTATTATTCGCAGACCTGAATTGATTAACTTCTTCCTCATCAGGATCAACCAGACTGGTATCACTACTATTAGTTTTAGAAATTAAAAAATTGGATTCTTTCTTTATTTTACTTTCTGGTAAAAGTTTTTGATCAACTGGCTTGTCAATAACAGCCGGCAATTGCCTGCTCCCTGATTGAGTTATATCCTGTCCTGTCACCTGATCTGGACCTGAATCCCATGCAAAAACAATAACAAATAAAAAAATAACCAGCAGGATAAAAATAGCTGCCATCACCAGCCTTGGAATATTCCATTCGGTTATCATGTCAACTGCATCCGGTTTGGGTTTTATTCTTTCCTGATTGATTTTGATCACTAACTTTTTTTCAGCCATGATAGTCTCATGTTTTGATTACGAGAGGGATGAGAAGCCAACAACTTATCGAAATAATACCTGTTTCGAAAAAAAGGCTCTACTAAGGAAACGCTGAACAAATCATCCATGATTTGTCAGCGTCCGCAAAGAGGAAATGCGATTTCCGCTTTTCTCACAAAATCAATGGCTTACCGCCATCTATTTTGGCGGCGCATCCCTGCACCGCTGGAATCACTGAAACAAGCAGTGATTCTCTTAAATTTTACCACCTTGGCGGCTATGTCTTGGTAATATATCGCTTTCAACCTATCATTAAGGAACGGGAATAAAATAACCTCATCGTTCCTGAGAATCACTCGCTTAAAATTGGTGTTGCATGAGTCTTGTCAAAATGTTTTACGATACTTCGGCCCTATATGGCAACAATGCCAGCTTTGTCGAAGACCTTTATGAACAATACTTGGAAAACCCAGATTCCGTCCCGGAAAGCTGGCAAAAAAAGTTCAGCGAAATTCAACACCCCTATCAGCACGATATCCCTCATAGCCCAATTGTCCAACGTTTTGAACAATTGGCAATCAGTTCACCGGGCAGATTGGCTAAATTACAAGGCTTTACTGAGGAAAGTGTAAAAAAACAATCCGCCGTCGCCAGACTAATCAATCAATACCGGGTTAAAGGCCATCAAATTGCCGACAACAATCCGCTTGGCAAAGATATTCAGGTTCCGGCTGATCTGGAACCTGCTTATTATGGCTTGGCCGAGCCGGATATGGATACCTTGTTCCATACCGGCAATCTTTACGGTAAAGATAAAATGTCTTTGCGCGACATCCTCTCGACCTTAAAAGAAATTTATTGCGGCAGTATTGGCGCTGAATATATGCATATAGTCGATACCGACGCCAAACGCTGGATACAAACCAAGCTGGAAAGCACCCGCCCTGGACTGAGCGATCCCGAACAAAAACGCTGGCTGCTACATCTACTGACTGCGGCGGAAGGCATAGAAAAACATCTACACACCAAATATGTCGGCCAGAAACGCTTTTCACTGGAAGGCGGTGAATCGCTGATCCCGATTCTGGATGAATTGATTCAGCGCGCCGGGGAAAAACAGGCCAAAGAAGTCGTGTTAGGTATGGCTCATCGTGGACGACTGAACGTTCTGGTCAACATTCTGGGCAAAAGTCCGGCCGCCTTGTTTAGTGAATTTGAAGGGACCCACCCCTCCTCTCCCGGCGCATTGACCGGTGATGTCAAATACCACATGGGATTTTCTTCCAACATCCAGACACCCGGCGGGGCAACCCATGTCACACTGGCCTTCAATCCCTCTCACCTGGAAATCATAGACACTGTGGTACAAGGTTCGGTCAAAGCGAGACAAGATCGCCGCGGCAAAGGCAGTATCGATACCGTGATCCCGATTTTAATGCATGGTGATGCCTCCTTCGCCGGTCAAGGCGTGGTGATGGAAACATTGAATATGTCCGAAACCCGCGCATTTTCAACCGGCGGCACTGTTCATGTGGTCATCAACAACCAGATTGGCTTCACCACCAGCAACCCTTTCGATGCCCGCTCGACACTCTATTGCACCGATGTAGCCAATATGATTCAGGCGCCGGTTTTTCATGTCAATGGCGATGATCCGGAAGCCGTGATTTTTGTCACCCAACTGGCGCTGGAATACCGGCTGCGTTTTCATGAAGATGTCGTTATCGACCTGATTTGTTATCGTCGCCGCGGCCACAACGAAGCCGACGAACCGGCCGTCACCCAACCTGTGATGTATAAAATCATTCACAACCATCCTACTACCCGGCAAATCTATGCGGAAAAACTGATCGAAGAAGAAGTCATCAGCGAGGATGAAGCTCAACAGATGGTGCGCGAATACGAGGAAAAACTAGAACAGGAACAGGTCGTTTCCCGTCCGGTTTTAGATAGTGCTCATTATTCCTATTCCAGACAATGGGATGTGTTTCTCAATAAAGACTGGACAGAACCAACTGATACCCGCGTCGCCCTGGAAAGAATCCGTTTTTGTAACGACCGGCTGCAATGCCTGCCGACCGGATCTGAACTGCATCCCCGGGTAGCCAAAATCATGGAGAACCGTAACAAAATGGCGGCTGGCGCCATGCCTTTGGATTGGGGATTTGCCGAAACCATGGCGTATGCGACGTTATTGCTGGAAAACTATGAAGTCCGCCTGACTGGCCAGGATGTCGGCCGAGGCACCTTTTTTCACCGCCATGCCATTATCTATAATCAAATCAATGGTGAACCCTACATTCCATTGAAACATCTGGATGAAAACCAGGCCCGTCCGCAGATTTTCGACTCTTTGTTATCGGAAGAAGGTGTTTTAGGTTTTGAGTACGGCTACAGTTCCACCGAACCACATAAACTGGTCATCTGGGAAGCACAGTTTGGCGACTTCGCCAATGGCGCTCAAGTTGTCATCGACCAATTCATCAGCTCCGGCGAAACCAAGTGGGGCCGACTGAGTGGTTTGGTGATGTTTTTACCCCATGGCTGCGAAGGACAAGGGCCGGAGCATTCCTCAGCCCGGCTGGAACGCTATCTGCAGCTTTGTGCCGATCAGAACATTCAGGTTTGCTACCCGACCACGCCAGCACAGATTTTCCATTTGTTACGCCGACAAATACTGCGCCAGTACCGTAAGCCATTGATTGTTATGTCGCCTAAAAGTCTGCTGCGACACAAACTGGCAGTCTCGTCACTGGAAGATTTAAGCCTGGGGCAATTTCAACCCGTAATAGACGAAATCGATGACCAGGACAAATCAAATATCACCCGCTTAATCATGTGCTCAGGAAAAGTCTATTATGATTTGCTGGAGGCGCGCCGTCGTGACAAGCTGGAACACGTTGCCATTATACGAATAGAACAGCTCTACCCTTTTCCGGCGCAAGCGTTCAAAGATGTTATTCGCCGATATACTCATATCCAGCAATATATCTGGGCACAAGAAGAACCAAAAAACCAGGGCGCCTGGTATCAAAGTAAACACCATTTTTATAATAACCTTGAAGCTGACGCCGATATTCAGTACGCTGGCCGGCCAGCTTCCGCTGCGCCTGCGGTTGGCAGTTTTAAAACCCATATTCAAGAACAACGCGCTGTAGTGCAATCAGCCCTTTATGGAAGCTCAACAGGAAACAACGATGAAGCATGAAATTCTGGTCCCCGATTTACCTGAATCTGTCTCAGACGCCACTTTGGTTGCCTGGCATAAACAACCGGGCGATGCGGTGACAAAAGATGAAACCCTGGTCGAACTGGAAACCGACAAAGTGGTGCTGGATGTGCCGGTGCCAGCCAGCGGTATTTTAAAAGAAATCGTCAAAGCTGATGGCGAAACCGTCACTGCCGGTGAATTATTGGCTGTCATGGAAGAGCAGGAAGTCGCCGTACCCGAAAAAACGCCGGCATCATCGGAATCGGCTGGTGACGATATTCCATTGAGCCCAGCCGTCAGACGATTGATTCAGGAAAACAACCTGGATCCGCATAAAATTCTGGGTTCAGGCAAACATGGCCGGATTTTAAAAACAGATGTGCTGGCTTATCTTGAAAAACAGGCGGAAAAACAACAAGAAAAAACGGAAAAAGTCATCAGCAAAGCCACTACCGCCGATATTGAAACGCCGGTATACCCGAGGTCGTCACCCATCCGCCCAGAACAGCGCGTACCGATGACCCGCTTACGGGCCAAAATAGCCGAGCGCTTATTACAGGCGCAGCAAAATGCAGCCATGCTGACCACCTTCAATGAAGTCAACATGCAAGCGGTCATCAATTTACGCCAACAATACAAAGAACGCTTTGAACAAAAACATCAAGTAAAACTGGGCTTTATGTCTTTCTTTGTCAAAGCCTCCATTGAAGCATTGAAACGCTTCCCAGCCATCAATGCTTCCATTGACGGCAATGACATCATTTATTATGGTTATTATGATATTGGTATCGCGGTTTCCTCCCCACGCGGCCTGATTGTGCCGGTTATTCGTGACGCCGATCAGCTGGATTTCGCCGGTATCGAAAAAAGTATCGCGGAATTCGGCGGCAAAGCCAAAGACGGCAGTATCAGCGTCGAAGACCTGACCGGCGGCACATTCACCATTACCAATGGGGGAATTTTCGGCTCTATGCTATCCACACCCATTTTAAATCCGCCTCAATGTGCTATTTTAGGTATGCATGCCATCAAAGAACGCCCTGTCGTCGAGAATGGCGAAATTGTCATTCGTCCGATCATGTATCTGGCTCTGTCATACGATCATCGTCTGGTGGATGGCAAAGAGGCGGTACAGTTTCTCGGCACCATCAAAGAATGCCTGGAAGCGCCGGCGCATTTACTGTTGAATATTTGATTTGTTTTAGGTACAGCACAAGCGGAGGAAATAACCATGTTGAGTTATGATGAAAAACGTAATTATATTCGCATGAATGTCGATTGCGACATCACTTACAAACTGATTGATTCAAACGAAGAAAAACGTGGCCATTGCACCTCGTTAAGCGGCGCTGGCCTGTCATTTATCGCCGATTCCCCGTTTGAGCCAGGATTGGCCATGGATGTGTGTGTGGAACCCAAAAAATCATTGACGCCCCCCATGTCGGCTTTGATCGAAGTGGTGCGTTGCACCCCAAAAGAAGATAACCAGTATGAAATTGCCGCTATTATCAAAAATATAAAAGGCTAAACGCTTTCATGTACATCATTACCAAAGAAGTTTATTTTTGCTATGGCCATCGCTTGATGAATCACCCTGGAAAATGTCGCAATCTTCATGGTCATAGCGTCAAAGCGGCTATCTCCATTCGCCAGGAAAGCTTGAATGAACAAGGCATGGTTTGTGATTTTGCCGATATTAAAGCCAGTGTAAAAAGCTATATCGACGAACAACTTGACCATAACTTTCTGCTGCACAAAGATGACCCGCTGGTTCCCGCCCTGAAAGCCAATGATGAACGCTTTATGTTGCTGGACGAACACCCTACCGCTGAAGTATTAAGCAAAATGATCTATCGCCATTTAAAACAACAGGGCTTCAATATCGATCAGGTGGTTCTGTGGGAAACCGACAGCGCCAGCGCCTGCTACCGGGAAGTATAGCTGATGAGTCTGGTGCAACATGTCAATACCTCCTGGTGTCTGGAAAAACTTTGTGAATCCAATTATCAGAAATTATTACAGCTGATACCCTGTTTGAAACAGTTGCAGACCGACCTCTATGGGTTATCCGAAAACCGGCCGGGATTACATCTGCAACTCCTGGAAAGAAGCCCCTACACGCTGCCCTTCAAACTCTCGCATTATTTTGGCGATGAGCTGGAAACCTTTATGCTTCCCGATGTGGTGATTCGTGTCTATTTTGACGCCCAACTCGCCGAAGTGTTGAGCGACCATGCTCGTCACACGGTTTTTCATGTGTATAAATCCGCCAGTGAATCGGTTGCCATCATGGAATATAAATGGCGTCTCAATGTTTTTCTGGACAAGTGGCTGGATCATTGCCTGAAGGATCACTATCATTTTTCCAACACGCCGCCGGAAACGATCCCCGCCTGATCGGCATAACTATCTACACATCTTTTCTTGCTGATTCCCAAGCTACTCTACTCCAGAAGCTCCGCTTCAACAAAGCAGGATCAAGCTAAACTGGATAGGACTTTCTATGGTTTTGGCTTGGAAACGTGTTTTTCGTGAAGCTGGAGATTCGGTTTCGGCAAAATGCTTGTTTATTCTTGATTCCTTCCGATACAAGTGTCGTTCAACGCTCCCTTAGTCCGTCTCCACCAGGCGATTCAAATGCGCTTTAACGCAGCGCAGCACACCATAATGATAGCTGCCAGCAAATTGTTCTAGAAGTTACGCATTGACAACAGATCGAAATATTGGGTTTAAATGATTCATATTTGGCATAAAGGTGTCGATAAACGAAGCCATAACATCGTTGAATAAATTCCGCTGTACGCTATAGCAATTATTAATCACGTCTGCAAAGCTCAATTTTTGTAATTGAACAAAGCCACAAATTGGAGAAAAAATATGATTATTTATTGCTCTTTTATTGCGAACCTGGAACCGCTCAATATTACACACCTGCTTTATTGCCCGATGATATTGCTCAATCTGCCAATGCCTATCATGTTGTTCGGTAAATGCTTTCTTGTCAAAAACAGCGGTTTTTTCTTCATCAGGTAGTGAACTTATGTAATGGCGAACTTGTTCTTTCAAGGTCGTCCGAAATAATTTCACATACCCAAAATTTTTGAGCCAAACCATTAAGCCGTCTTCCGGGATTTCTAATTGCCTGACTTGAACCCATGAACCTTTTTCAACAGAGACTAATCGATTACCTTCCACTGCAAAGAATAATCCTGTCTGATGATTTCTTATCAATTTAAGATTATCCACGCAACTGTACCAGCTATCTCCTGTTACAAAACCAGGTTCTAGTCCCCAAGCTAATACTTCGGTCAGCATGTCTTGAAAATAGTCATTTTCTGTCTTTCCTTCCGCCTTATCGACCACCCGGAAATTCAGTGGTTGTGTTTTCCTTGAATGTCTGTGTAGTACAACGTGATAAGATTGATTCCCTTGACTGCTCTATGATGTTTTCCCGACCAAAAATAACTGACATATGCCATATATTGGCTATAAGGTTTATCAAGAACACTATCGTCAACACTCAAGGTTCCGCCCTTTAAATTCAGGCCTGCGCTGGCTTCATTGTATAAATCTCGCCCAGTGTAATGCTCCCGATTTAGAAATCGATTTACGCTATCATGTGATATTGACATGACTTCTCCTAATCGTCGACAACTAGTGCAAACAAGCGCAAGTTCTCACTCTATTGAGTAAGTGGCTTAGCCTGATACGTCCAACGAAAAGGCTTAGCCATGGTTTCATTGAAATATTTTATGAAATCCGCTATTTTTTTGTTTAAATCCTCTTTAGATTTAAAGTTGCCGCGCCGGATTACTTTACGCATTAAAATAGAAAACCAGATCTCTATCTGATTAAGCCATGAACAATGCTTAGGGGTAAAATGAAAAACAACCGGATGGTTTGAGTTAGTCAAAAAAGCAGTACGACTTTCCATTGATTTCAAAATACCCTCTTTTCCTTTAACCCCTGATTCTCCTGAATACGAAATTTTTTCGGCAATTAATCGAACCACCGATTCTGAACAATGTGTATTGAGATTATCCATGACTAAATGCCAATGGGTTTGTTTGGGTTGTTGATGAAAAAGCAGGTTCAAAAACTCGGCAAAATCTTGCTCTGTTCGAGTTTCTCCTATACTTCCCATTACTTCACCCGTGGCCACATCAAAACCTGCAATCAAGGTCTGGGTACCATGTCGAATATATTCAAATTCTTGTCGTTCAACTTTTCCTTTCTTCATCGGCAATGTCTGCGCTGCTCGCTCTAAAGCTTGAATCCCTGTCATTTCATCAATCGAAATCGTTTTGATGCCTTGCTCTTCCCGCTCCAAAGCCCGTTGGCAGGTTTCGCAAACATCTTGACACCTCTCGTCGAAGTATTCATCTTTTTTTGCCGTCAACCAGCCTTTCATCCGGTGGGGTTGCAGGTCCGCTTCTTTTTAAAAAGCGCCCAACAGAGCGCTGTGAAATATAATCAACAATGCCCCGTTTTATCGCTTCATCGGCTATTTCTTGTTGCGTCCAATGAGTGATCGGGCGTTGACTATCCTCTGGGCGTTCGCAGGCTATCGCGATAATGCTGCAAATTTGCTCCGCCGTATAGATAGCAGGCGCACCGCTTCGCGGTGCATCTTGAAGCCGGGCTAAAGGATTTTCTTGCTCACTGTTCTGTAACCAGCGTTTTCGCCAATTTTGAACAGTTGTCCGTCCAGTTTTTAACTGGCGCATGGTTTCATGTACACTGATGCCCTCATCTGCCAACAATATAATACGGCAACGTGTCACCAAATTCTGAGGACTTGTATGTTTACGCACTGTGCCTTGTAATAACGTGCGTTGTTCTTCTGTTAAACTGATTGGGGCTGCTGTTAGTCGTGGAATGATATCACCTGCTGAATTTAATATAGTATTATTCAGCATATTACAATATATTCCTCATAAATAGCATTGGTGTTTCCGCTTATGTGCACTAGCTTGTTTCGGCTCACTTAATAAAAAACCAATATACATGGGTAATGTACAGCAGGCTGTTGAGGGGCGTGTTATTTCTCTTATCAAGGTTTGCCTTGCATTGACTTTGGAATTTTTTAAACCCATAGTTTAACATTGCCTGTCAATGCGTAACTTCTATGTTCATAAACCGGCTTTAGCAGGCTGTTGATTTAATCCAACCTGGAGGCCGCATTGTTTCGTTGCCATAATTGGCATTTGATTACATAACTAATTGTTATTTATGGTAAAATGATTCAATCCATTTGATATTCCCCGATTTTTTATTTGTTATGCGCGGCATTGATTATACCCAAAACGAATTATTCAGTTATCGGACGCTGGAATCTAGAATTCCGAGTGATCATCCTTTACGCAAACTACGATATTTGGTCGATATTCTATTGACTACTTTGGATGAGGAGTTCGATGACCTGTATTCCCGACGGGGCCGGGCGTCAATTCCTCCCGAGCGTTTACTCCGTGCCAGTTTGTTGCAAATCCTGTTTTCCATTCGTTCGGAGCGGCAACTGATCGAACACATTGATTTCAATCTGCTGTATCGTTGGTTTGTCGGCTTATCAATGGATGATGAGGTTTGGGATCATTCAACGTTCAGCGCCAATCGTGACCGTCTATTGAATGAGCGCGTGAGTCGTTTGTTTTTTGATCGTGTGCTGTGCCTGGCCGAATGGCAGGATTTAGTCTCAGACGAACACTTTTCAGTTGATGGCACGCTAATCAAGGCCTGGGCTTCTGTGAAAAGCGTCAAGGCCAAAGATGGTTCGAGCCGGCCGCCGGAGGATTCCACCCGCAATCCGGGTGTCAACTTCAAAGGCGAGAAACGCTGTAACGACACGCATGAATCGACAACGGACCCGGAAGCAAGGATGTATAAAAAAAGTCAGGGCGATAAAGCCCAACTCGCTTTTCCGGGCCATGCACTCATGGAAAATCGCCATGGTTTGGTCATCGATGTTGAAGTGACCCAGGCGACAGGAACGGCCGGGCGGGAGGCGGCGACAAAAATGATCAAACGCAGCGTCAAAAAAGCGGGTGCCACAGTGGGCAGTGACAAAAACTATGATACCCAAAACTTCGTTGCCGAGCTTCGCGCCATGAAGGTGACCCCGCATGTAACTCAAAAAGCGAAAGGTTCGGCGATTGACAAGCGGACGACCCGACACCCAGGCTATACAGCAGTCTCAAAATCCGTAAACGGATCGAAGAAGTCTTTGGCTGGAGCAAAACTGTTGAGGGATTACGTCAAACCCGATTTCGCGGAGTGAAAAAAGTGACTGCCCAAACCGTATTCACCTTCGCAGCGTATAATCTGACCCGCCTGATGACCCTGTTACAATGGCGTTATTCAACTGCGCAGGCACCGTTGTGCCTGAAATCCGCCAGAAGGTGGAAATAAAGCCTCGAAAGGGCAATATAAACCGGCTGATACCGGAAAACCTGGCTAATCAGGCCATCCAGAGGTAAATTTAACCCAAAATGAAGGGCTGGAGCCGGAGGCATAGGGGCGTTTTTCAACAGCCTGTTAGACTGTTGCTTCCCGTCTGTGCCTGTTGCAACACCGCCTCCTGCAACATATCGAGCTCCGCATCCGGCAGTTCCAGCACTTCATTTAACAACACCGCGCCTTGTTCGATCGCCTGGGCTAGATGCCGGTAGATAGTGTCTGGTTTTAGTTCCCTTTGCCTGGCGACCTGCTCAGGCGAATACCCAAACGAAACAAGGCGATGGTTTCAGCCTGGGTATCGGTGCTTTTGGACGTTTTTTCAGACGCGTCAAAAGCGGCTATAACCTCGATGAACTCATCGGCGTATAGTTCCAGTTTACGCTCCCCCACACCGGAAATACGCGCCATTTCCTGATGTGTTTGCGGCATTTTCTCCACCATTTCCATCAAGGTGGCATCATGAAAAATAACATAAGCCGGAACATCCTGCCGATCGGCTATTTCCCGACGTTTCGCTTTCAACGCCTCCCATAATGGCTGACTGGCCTGGCCGAGCGATCTTTTCTGGCCACTGTTCGAGCGGATTTTTTCTGCCTGAATATCACTGCGCAACACCAGGGTCTGCTCTGAACGCAAAACCGGCCGACACGCTTCGGTCAATTTGAATGCGCCATAATGCTCAAAATCAATTTTCACCAATCCTCTGGCGACCAGTTGCCTGAAAACAGACCGCCAGCGTTGTTCATCGAGTTCTTTGCCAATACCATAGGTGGAAAGTTTGTCATGGCCGAACTGTTTGATGCGCTCTGTGTTTTTGCCGCGCAACACATCGATAAGATAACTGGCACCAAAACGCTGTCCGGTGCGGTAAATGCACGACAAAGCCTGCTGCGCAGCAAGCGTTCCATCCCAGGTTTTAACAGGCTCCAGACAGGTATCGCAATTGCCACAAGGCTGTTCCAGCGTTTCGCCAAAATAAGCCAGCAACTCCTGACGCCGGCAATGAATGGTTTCACACAAAGCCAACATGGCGTCCAGTTTATGCAGTTCGACCCGCTGATGCATTTCATCGGCATTGGATGCCGCCATCATCTGCCGCAAGGTGATCACATCCTGCAACCCATAAGCCATCCAGGCATTGGCGGGCAAACCATCCCGCCCTGCCCGCCCGGTTTCCTGATAATAAGACTCGATGCTTTTGGGCAAATCCAGATGGGCGACGAAACGGACATTAGGCTTGTCGATGCCCATACCAAAAGCGATAGTGGCGACAATCACCAGCCCTTCTTCCTTTAAAAAACGATGCTGATGTCGCTGGCGAAGATCATTGCTCATGCCGGCATGATAGGGCAAGGCGGTTACTCCATGCTCACTCAACCACGCGACCGTCGCCTCGACTTTCTTCTGGGATAGACAATAAACAATGCCGACATCGCCGTCATGTTCCGCCCTGATAAACTGCAAGAGTTGCTGTTTGGCCTGTTTTTTCTGCACGATTCGATAACGGATATTGGGCCGGTCGAAACTGCTGATAAATATTTTCGCCTTTTCCAGATTCAAACGCTTGATCATCTCGGCCCGGGTCTTGTCATCAGCCGTCGCCGTCAATGCAATCCGGGGAATCTCTGAAAAACGCTGATGCAGCAGCGACAGTTCCAGATAATCGGCACGAAAATCATGACCCCATTGTGATACACAATGCGCTTCATCGATAGCGAACAAGGCGATGTCAATCTGACTGAACAGCGACAAGGTGCGTTGTGAATTCAATCGCTCTGGGGCGATGTATAACAAGTCCAGGTCGCCCTGCCGCAAGCGGGCCTCCACCTCGAGAACCTGTTCGTAGCTCAGTGTCGAGTTCAAATAGGCCGCTCTGATGCCTAACTGATGCAGGCTGTTTACTTGATCCTCCATCAACGCAATCAGCGGGGAAATCACTACGCCCACACCGCTTCGGATCAGCGCCGGTATCTGAAAACACAATGACTTACCACCGCCGGTCGGCATTAACACCAACACATCACGACCGTCGATCACCTGTTCGATAATTTCCTGCTGGCGGCCACGAAACTGCTCATAACCAAAAGTGGTTCGCAGAATCGTCAATGCCTGTTCTTTTTGATTATTCATCAGTGATTATCACGTTCTCAAAGCGCCCCCAACTGGTATAATAGCTCGATTATATCAAGACGCGTCAACCGCGTAGCCTGTTTAATGAACAAACCTCATCATTCTCCCCGTTTACAATACATCATCGATCATCAACAGCAGCAGTTGTTGAAACACGGCCTGAAAGGTATTGAAAAAGAAAGCCTGCGTATCGACGCCAATGGCTGTATCTCGCAAACCGATCACCCGCATGCGCTGGGTTCCGCCTTGACGCATCCGCATATTACGACAGATTATTCCGAAGCATTACTGGAATTTATCACCCCACCGTTTGCTGACATTCAGGAAACCCTGGCTTCGATGCAGCATATTCATCAATTTGTCTACCAGCACCTGGATGATGAAATACTGCTGGCCACCAGCATGCCTTGCGGCATCGATGGCGATGAAAGTATCCATATCGCCGAATACGGCCGTTCCAATATCGGCCAGATGAAACATGTTTACCGGAAGGGCTTATGGTATCGCTACGGCCGCACCATGCAAGCAATCGCTGGCATCCATTTCAATTATTCCGTACCGGTGCAGTTGTGGCCATTATTGCATCAACAATCGGGTTCTTTTGACAAACTGGACGATTTCATCTCCGAAAGCTATTTTGGCTTGATTCGTAATTTTCAGCGTCAGGGCTGGCTTATCCTTTATTTGTTTGGCGCATCGCCGGCCATCTGTAAAAAGTTTTTCAAAAGCCGTCCACATTTGATGGCGCAATTTGATGAGTTTGATGATTACACCCTCTATCATCCTTACGCCACCTCGTTGCGCATGAGCGATATCGGCTATAAAAGCAAAAACCAGGAACAATTGAATATCGATTACGACTCCCTTAAGGCCTACGTCAAAACGCTGAGCGCTGCCATTGAAACCCCTTATCCCGACTATGAAAAAATCGGCGTCAAAGTGAACGGCGAATATCGACAATTAAACGCCAATATCCTGCAAATTGAAAACGAGTTCTACAGTACCATTCGCCCCAAGCAAATCGCCAACTCGGGGGAAAAACCGACCCTGGCGCTAAAACGCCGCGGCGTCCGCTATGTGGAAGTGCGATCACTTGACCTGGACTTATTCAATCCGATTGGCATAGACGAACACAAGTCCAGGTTTTTAGAAGCCTTCTTATTGCACTGTCTGCTGCAAGACAGCCCGTTGAATAGAGCTGAAGAACAAAGCATCAACAATCGAAACCAGCTTAAAGTGGCTCATGAAGGCAGAAAGCCCGGTCTGAAACTGGAACACCTGCAAGGGGAAATAGCCCTTCAAGACTGGGCCAGACAAATTCTTGAAGAAATGCAGCCTGTCTGCGAGATTCTTGACCAAGGGGAAAATAACACCCCTTATCAACAAGCATTGAAACAATATAAAAGCTTGGTTAACCATCCAGAGCAAACTCCTTCAGCCAGGATTTTGACGGAAATGCGCGATAAACAACAACCGTTTGGCTGTTACGGTCTCGATGTTTCTGCCAAACATAGCCAGGTTTTCAAGCAACAACCATTGGACCAAAACCGGATTGAGTATTTTACCGAACTCGCCCGTATGTCGCATTTGAAACAAAAAGAAATTGAAAACAGCGACGAGATAAGTTTTGATGAATTTTTACAACGCTATTTCGCACAAAAACCATGAGCACATTTGACCTGCCGCATTATCAAGCCTTATTGAAAGATAAAAAACCTGCGCCCATATTAAAAGCCGCTTTGGAGTCTTTTGATAATATCGCCATTTCCTTCAGTGGCGCCGAAGATGTCGTGTTAATCGATATGGCGGTTAAAATTCGTCCTGATATCCAGGTTTTCAGCCTTGATACCGGCCGCCTGCACCCTGAAACCTATCGCTTTATCGAAAAGGTTCGCCAGCATTACCAAATAGAGATCGAATTACTCAACCCCGACCCGACCGAACTGGAACCCTTTGTCAAACAAAAAGGCCTGTATAGTTTCTATGAAGACAACCATCAGCAATGTTGCGCCATCCGAAAAGTCTCCCCATTAAAACGCAAACTGTCCCAACTTGACGCCTGGATTACCGGCCAGCGAAAAGACCAAAGCCTGGATACGCGCAGTGATATTCCCGAAGTACAACTCGATACTGCATTTTCCACCGATGACAAAAAACTGATTAAATTCAATCCACTGCTTAACTGGCGCTCCTCCCAGGTATGGGACTACATCGAAGCCTGGCAAGTACCTTTCAACGAACTACACCAACACGGCTACATCAGCATCGGTTGCGAACCCTGCACCCGCCCGGTACTGCCCAATCAACACGAACGCGCCGGCCGCTGGTGGTGGGAAGGCGAGCAGAAAAAAGAATGTGGCTTACATGCAGGGAATATCAAAACCTGATTTCCTGCCCTTAAGTTAGCACGTAGCCCGGATGAAGCTTGTGGAATCCGGGAATATCGAAGCCAATGAGCATGGCTATTCGTCATAGCCCGACGGGTTTAATTTGTGAGCCGATGCATCAAACGGCTTTTCAGCAATCGCCAACGGGAGCAATAATCAGCATCGCCGGGTGGCAAGGTCGATACGGCATGCACTACTCTGGCAATAAGATCCACGCTTCGATTTGCAAATGGTTTCTTATCACGTATCTTTCGTTCGACAACGTAAAGGATCAACATAACTGATTAACATCGTTGATTTTCGATTACGCAAATCAACGGTAAAGAAATAACTGGCGCCCAACACTCGGTTGCGCCGATATTGGAGCATTGATTTACAGTGCCAGGATTGGATGAAAGCCGACTTTAGATACACCGTTTATCCCGGATTCCGCAAGCTTCATCCAGGCCCTTGCTTAATAAAACAGTTTGGAATATAAAAAACTGATTTTAATTTACTTTTGCCGTTCTTCCTTGGCCAGTTTTCGGCTTAATTGACTATATTGCGCTTTTAATTTCATCATATTTACCAATGCAACCAAATATCCTATTAAGATACCGGCAAACAATTCAATGGTTAACGCAATCGTTAGAGGCAGGGAAAGTGTGAAGAAGTAGAGGTCAATCTCTACAGTCTGGAAATTCAGGACAGAAAAAATCAACGCAACAAAGAAAATCACTATAAAAAGAGCTGTTGTTAAAATTCTCATTTGTGATTGCTGCGTAGTTTACTACTAATCGATTATTTTGTACTTTTCTCGCGAGGCATCAACGCGGTCGCGCAGCTCCTTACCCGGCTTGAAGTGAGGTACAAATTTTTCGGTTAAGGAAACGGACTCGCCCGTTTTAGGGTTTCGGCCAATTCTAGGTGGTCTGTGATGCAAGGAAAAACTGCCAAAACCACGAATTTCAATTCGTTCACCATCGGCCAATGTTTCACTCATCTGGTCAATAATACATTTAACCGCCAGTTCGACATCTTTCAAGGCAAGATGTGGCTGCTTTCTGGCAAGCGCTTCAATTAATTCTGATTTTGTCACAATCTCTCTATCCAGAAAAAAGAAAAAGGGCGCACATGAAGTTCATGCCGCCCTTTTCGATTGGTTATTTATCGATCTGTTGCTTGAAAAGATCACCTAAAGTTGCAGAACCTGAAGCGGCTTGCTGACTAAAATCTTTCAAAGTATTAGCTTCCTCTTCCTGATCTTTGGCTTTGATTGACAAGGAAATTGTTTTGTTTTTCTTATCGACACCGATAAATTTCGCTTCAATTTCATCACCAACATTCAACAATGTACGAGCATCTTCGACTCGGTCACGTTGAATTTCAGAAGCTCTCAGATAGCCTTCGACATTTTCATCCAGTTCGATGACTGCGCCTTTGGCATCAACTTCTTTGACTTTACCAGTAACAAAACTGCCTTTTTCATGCACGGCAATGTAATTTTGGAATGGATCCTGTTCCAATTGCTTGATGCCTAATGAAATACGCTCACGCTCAGGGTCGATTGCCAGGATAACGGTTTCAACTTCATCGCCTTTTTTGTATTTGCGAATAGCTTCTTCATCGCTCTCGTTCCAGGAAATATCAGAAGTATGAACCAGACCATCAATACCACCTTCCAGACCGATAAAGATACCGAAGTCTGTAATTGATTTGATTTTGCCAGTAATCTTATCGCCTTTTTTATGCAAGGCGGCAAACTCATCCCATGGGTTTGGACGGCATTGTTTCATACCCAGAGAAATACGACGTCGTTCTTCGTCGATTTCCAATACCATGACTTCAACTTCATCACCCAACTGAACCACTTTGGCAGGGTTGACATTTTTATTGGTCCAATCCATTTCAGAAACGTGAACCAGACCTTCAACACCCTCTTCGATTTCGACAAAACAACCGTAGTCTGTCAGGTTGTTGACCTTACCGAATACGCGAGTACCGGCAGGATAACGACGGGCAATGTTTTGCCATGGATCTTCTTCCAGTTGTTTCATGCCCAGAGAAACACGGGTTTTCTCTTTATCGAATTTCAGGACCTTGACTTCAACTTCCTGACCGATTTCAACACATTCGGAAGGATGACGTACACGGCGCCATGCCATATCGGTAATATGCAACAAACCGTCGATACCGCCCAAGTCAATGAATGCGCCATAGTCAGTCAGGTTCTTGACAATACCTTTGACTACTGCACCATCTTCCAGCGTTTTCATCAGTTCTTCACGCTCTGCGCTGTATTCTTTTTCGACTACTGCACGGCGAGACAACACAACATTGTTGCGCTTCTGATCAATTTTGATGACTTTAAATTCCAGATCACGACCTTCCAGGAAAGACGTGTCACGAATAGGTCTTACATCAACCAGAGAACCTGGCAAGAAAGCACGCAAGGCGCCAACTGCAACGGTGAAACCACCGCGAACTTTACCATTGATGCGGCCGACAACCGTTTCATCATTTTCGTAAGCTTTTTCCAGCTCAGCCCAGGCTTTGTTTTTCTTAGCTTTATCACGGGAAAGAATGGTGGAACCTAATCCATCTTCGAATAAATCGAGAGCTACCTCAGTTTCATCACCCACTTCAACTTCAAGGTCGCCATCCGCATTCAAAAACTGCCATTTCGGGATAACTCCCTCAGATTTGGCTTGAGTACTGACAATCACATACTCGTTTTCGATATCCAGAACGGTACCGGTTAACATAGCACCAGGACGCATTTCGGTCTTGGCTAAACTCTCTTCAAATAATTCTGCAAAGCTTTCGCTCATCTTTTCTTTCCCAAATCCACTTTAAAGCAAGCAGATTTTAATCTTTCAATAAAGTTAAAAATAAAGTCGCCTGAAACCACTCCAGACAACCACCTATGAAGTTAGTGATTAACTAACTGCATTACCCGCTCAATGACTTGTTCTATACTCAAATCAGAAGAATCAAGCAAAACCGCATCCTGGGCTGGCGTTAAGGGCGCGGTTGTGCGCTCACGGTCCCGCCGGTCCCGCTCTTCGATGTCATTGATAATTCTATCAATATTAGCATCTATTCCTTTTTCAATCAACTGTTTATATCGTCTTTTTGCGCGCTCGGCTGCGCTGGCAGTTAAAAAAACTTTATATTCAGCATCCGGAAACACGACGGTTCCCATGTCACGGCCATCGGCAACCAGACCAGGCGGCTGTCTGAAATCTTTTTGCTTTTGCAGCAACACCTGCCGAACTTCAGGGTAAGCAGCAATAATAGAAGCGCTGTTGCCCGTTTTCTCACTGGCCAGTTGTGGTGTTATATCTTCACCATTCAACATGACCGTCAATTCATCGCCACAGATAAATTCCAACTGAATATTTTCAGCTTTCTTGACGATAGCATCGATATCTTCCAAATCCAGGCCTTGTTGCAAAACAGCAATAGCCAAGGCACGATAAATCGAGCCACTATCCAGGTAATGCCAACCTAAACGCTGAGCGACAGCGCGACTGACAGTGCCTTTGCCGGCACCGCTCGGCCCATCGATGGTTAAAACAGGAATACTCATTTCAAGTTCAATCCTAATTCCGACACCAGTGTTTTGAATTCAGGAAAAGAGGTATTGACATTTTGACAGTCCAAAATAGTGATTGTGTCTGTCGCTCTCAAACCGGCAATGGAAAATGCCATGGCTATGCGGTGGTCGCCATGTGAATCGACCTCGCCACCGCCAATAGAAGACTGATTGATGATCATGCCATCTTCAGTCGGCGTCGCATCCACACCCAAAATTTTAAGACCATCGGCCATCGCCTGAATCCTGTCGGATTCTTTGACGCGCAATTCCTTCGCCCCCGTCAAACGGGTCTGTCCTTCCGCACAAGCTGCGGCAATGAACAGCACCGGAAATTCATCGATCGCCAGAGGCACCAGTTCTTCTGGAATATCGATACCTTTTAACGGACTATAGCGAACACGAATATCTGCAACAGGTTCACCACCGACAATTTTTTCATTAAATAATTCAATATCGGCGCCCATCATTTTCAGAATATCGATCACACCGGTACGAGTTGGATTGATGCCGACATGCCGCAAGGTTACATCCGAACCAGGCGCAATGCTGGCGCCGACCAGAAAAAAAGCCGCCGAAGAAATATCACTTGGTACGTCAATATCACAGGCTTTCAATGTGCCTTTAGAGTCAATAATCGCTTTGTTCCCTTCGCGCTTGACAGGATAGGAAAAACCATTCAGCATGCGTTCAGTATGATCCCGGGTTGGCGCAGGTTCTGTCACCACCGTTTCCCCTTCAGCATACATGCCCGCCAATAAAAGACAGGATTTCACCTGGGCGCTGGCGACCGGCATATCGTAATGAATCCCTTTTAAATGACAGCCACCTTCTATTTTTAATGGCGCGGTGCCATCCGGCTGGGTTTCGATCTTAGCCCCCATCTCAGCCAGAGGCTCGGTAACTCGCCGCATGGGGCGCGATTCCAATGAATGATCACCTGTCAACACCGAATCAAATTGCTGTCCTGCCAACAAGCCAGACAACAAACGCATCGACGTGCCGGAATTACCCAAATACAAAGGCTCTTTGGATTGCTTTAAACCGTGTTTGCCAACACCATGAATGGTTACTTCGCCATTTTCCGGCCCTTCAATTTCAACCCCCATGGCGCGAAACGCTTTTAAGGTCGCCAGCGCATCTTCGGCTTCCAGAAAGCCTGTTACATGAGTTGTGCCTTCGGCGATCGAACCCAGCATAATGGAACGATGCGACATGGATTTATCGCCAGGAACGCGTATATTGCCTTTCAGTTGGCCGCCGGGTTGTACGGTAAAAGTAATTTTTTGTGTCATTTTTTAATGTTTAAACAAATCAAGAAAACGTTGCCTCGCCTGTCGGGCATAAGCAAAAATATCAAAAAGCTGCCTGCCTTTTTCTTCCGCCAACAAGCGCTCTATTTTGCCTAATTCAGCTTGTAGCTGCTGAATCAGAGGAATTATTTCTTCTTTATTGGCCAGACAAATATCCTGCCACATGGTAGGATCACTGGAAGCGATACGGGTGAAGTCTTTGAAGCCACCCGCCGCATATTCAAAAATTTCTTCCTGCTCATCTTTTCTACCCAGTAAATCGACCAGAGCAAAAGCCAGAATATGCGGTAAATGACTGGTGGTCGCCAACACCTTGTCATGATGAACAATATCCATCTCGCCAACATTAGCGCCCAAAGATTGCCAGAATTGCCGCACCGTATCGACTGCCGATTCGGTATTTTCAGCCAGAGGCGTCAAAATCACCCGTTTACCGGCAAACAAATCAGCTTTACCGGCCTCGACGCCGCTGTTTTCCGCACCGGCAATCGGATGAGCGGGGACAAAATTCTCAGGAACCTGACCAAATACCTTCCTGGCCGCATTGACGACACTGACTTTGGTGCTGCCCACGTCGGTATACACCGTTTGTGGATTCCAGACGGGTTTCAGCTGGGCAAAAAGCGTTTCAACCGCCCCCACAGGCGTGGCGATAACGACCAGATCGGCATTCCCTGTGGCTTGTTCAATATCCGTATAAAAAGCATCGATAACACCCAATTTCACGGCGTGCTGTAAATAGCCCGTATCCTGCTCCCGCCCGTAAGCGATAATGTTGTTACAGATCCCTCGCTGACGAGCAGCTCTGGCGACCGAGCCACCAATCAAACCTACGCCGATGATGCATACAGTATCAATCACCTGCACACCTTCTTGAAAGCATCAAATCAGCCAATCTAGCCATGTTGCAATACTTCTTTCAAAGTGGCGATAAACATCGTGTTTTCAGATTCTGTCCCAATGCTGATACGCAGGAATGTCGGCATCTCATAATTGGCCACCGGCCGGACGATAACGCCTTTTTCCAGCAACGCCTGATAAATCGGCTGGGCATCGCGTTTAAAATCCACCGAGACAAAATTACCCGCAGACGGTATCCACTCCAGCTTGAGTTCGGTAAACGCCTGCTCCAGCTGTCTCATGCCGGCATTATTCAGGCGCACTGTTTTCTGCAAATAATCATCGTCTGCCAATGCTGCTTCTGCTGCAGCCAGGGCCAGAGCATTGTTATTGAAAGGCTGACGCACCCGGTTCAACAAATCAGTCATTTCCGCCGAGGCAACCCCATATCCCACACGCAGTCCAGCCAGACCATAGGCCTTGGAAAAAGTCCGTGTGATGAGTAAATTCGGATATTGATTCAACCAGGCAATCGAATCCGCCCGATCGGCCGCATCGACATATTCATAGTAGGCTTCGTCCAGCACACAAATTACATGCACCGGCAAATCAGCGATAAAGGCTTCCAACTCGGCAGATTTAAGCAATGTTCCGGTTGGGTTATTGGGATTGGCGATAAACACCAGCCGCGTCTTTACATCGATCGCCGCCCGCATGGCGTTCAAATCATGGCCATGATTTTTGGCCGGCGTCACATGAGCCGCTGCGCCCACTGCCTGCGTCACCAAAGGATAAACGGCGAAAGCATGCTGGGAAAAAACGACATTCAACTGCGGCGTTAAAAATGTTCTCGCCACCAACTCCAGAATCTCATTGGAACCGTTGCCTAAGGTAATCTGGTCGAGACCTATGCCGTATTTCTCGGCCAGTGCTGATTTTAATCTAAAACCATTGCCATCCGGATAACGGCTTATTTCCGGTAATGCTTGTTCAATCGCTTGTTGAACCCGTTGACTGGGGCCTAAAGGATTTTCATTCGAGGCCAGCTTGACAATCTGACTCAGACCTAATTCCCGTTCCAGTTCTTCAACCGGTTTGCCCGGTGTGTAGGGCACCAGTTTTTGTACGCCCGGCAGGGCCAGATCAAACAATGTCATTAAATTGCTGCCTTGGGATAAGACCCCAGTATTTTCATCACCTGGACATTTTCATTCAGCTGATGCAATGCTTTTTTGACATTTTCATCCTGCTGATGGCCATTGATATCCATAAAAAACACATATTCCCACAAGCCTTGCCGCGAAGGTCGTGATTCGATATGAGACAGACTGATATGATGCTCGGCGAATGGCCGCAAGATTTTATACAATGCGCCAGATTGATTGCCGGTTGAAACCAGGATGGAGGTTTTATCCGACCCTGTGGAATCCGGCTGTAATGAACCAATGATAATAAAACGAGTGGTGTTGTTACAATCATCCTCGATATTCTTTTCCAGAATATTGAGTTGATAGATTTCCGCCGCCACTGCACTGGCAATTGCCGCTTTACTCGGGTCCAGACTGGCCAGCCGAGCAGCTTCTGCATTACTGCTGACGGCTGTGCAGGGCACACCGGCAAGATTGCTGGACAACCACTGACGGCATTGCGCCAAGGACTGCTGATGCGAATAAACTTCGGTAACCTGAGATAAATCTTCCATTTTTCCCATCAGATTATGGTGGACGCGAATCTCGACCTCTCCACAAATCTTCAACGAAGAGGTCATAAAGCGATCCAGCGTATGCGCAATTACGCCCTCGGTGGAATTTTCCACCGGCACGACGCCAAACTGATAATGGCCGTTTTCAACCGCATTGAAAATTTCGCCAATGGTCGCTACCGGAATATCCTTTACGGCATGGCCAAAGTGTTTGAACGCCGCCTGTTGGGTAAACGTGCCTTCCGGCCCCAAATAAGCAACTTCCAGCGGCTTTTCCAAAGCCAGACAGGCCGACATGATCTCCCGAAAAAAATATTTCGCAGTATCATTGGATAACGGCCCCGGGTTGATTTCCTCGATGCGGCGCAATACCAAAGCCTCCCGGTCAGGCCGATAAAAACTGTCGGTTTCGCCTTGGGCCAGCTTGGTTTTGGCCACTTCCATCGCGCACTCGGCGCGCTGGTTGATCAAAGCCAGAATCTGCTCATCCAGCTGATCGATTTTTTCCCGTAATTGTGGAAGCGGAATAATCTCAGTCATCGATTTAATGGGTTCTTTCGAATTCTTGCATAAATTCAATCAACGCATCGACGCCGGCCTCGGGCATAGCGTTATAAATACTGGCCCGCATACCGCCAACCGAGCGATGACCTTTCAGACTGCCCAGGCCATTTTTTTCAGCCAATTCCAAAAACGCCTTGTCCAGACTGCTATCGGCCAGCACAAACGGAATATTCATCCGCGACCGATACGGTTTATCGACCGGGTTACTGTACAGACTGGATTGATCGATTGCCTGGTAAAGCTTTTCCGACTTACGGATATTGACTTTTTCCATCGCTTCGACGCCACCCTGCTGTTTCAACCATTTCAGCACCAGTCCGACCAGATACCAGTTATAGGTGGCTGGCGTATTCAGCATGGAATCGTTATCGATTTGCTGCTGATAATTGAATACGGGCGGCACGCTGTCTTTACAACGGCCGAGCAAATCCTCCCTAACGATAACTACGGTAACGCCGGCAGGTCCCATGTTTTTTTGCGTGCCGGCGTAAATCAAACCGAAACGGCTGATATCCAACCGCCGAGACAAAATATTGGAGGACATATCGACCACCAGCGGCAAGTCTCCAACATCTGGAATATCCTGGAATTCCACGCCATGAATAGTTTCGTTGCTGGTGTAATGTAAGAAACCCGCCGATGCGTCTATTTTCCAATCATTTATCGCCGGAATCGTGGTGAATTTACTGCCTTCTGCACTGGCCACCACATTGACATCACAAAATCTTTTCGCGTCTTTTATCGCCTTGGTTGACCAGGCGCCAGTATGCACATAACAGGCTTTGGTGTTATCGCCCAGGATATTCTGAGGGATAAATGAGAACTGCGCCGTAGCGCCGCCTTGTAAAAAAGTGATTTTATAATTTTCAGGAATTTGCATTAAATCGCGCAGGTCCTGCATCAATTCCTGTGCAATCGACATGAACTGCTTGCCGCGATGACTCATCTCCATCACCGACATGCCAGTGCCCCGCCAGTCCAGCATTTCTTCCTGAGCCTGCTTTAATACGGCTTCCGGCAACGTTGAAGGGCCTGCGCTAAAATTAAATATCCGTGACATCAGTGTTATTCTCCATCCTGTTCATTTTGTATTTCATTTTCATCTTCCGGCAACGCATCGATACGATCAACCCCAACGACCTTTTCACCTTTATCCGGCTTGATCACCGTTACGCCCTGCGTATTTCTTCCCATCACTCGTATCTCGCTAACCCGGGTTCTGACCAGCGTTCCGCCATCGGTAATCAACATGATTTCGTCATCATCGTTGACCAATACGGCTCCAACCACAGCGCCATTACGTTCCGACGTCTGAATCGCAAT
This sequence comes from Methylomarinum sp., assembly GCA_965277025.1. Classification (GTDB taxonomy): domain Bacteria; phylum Pseudomonadota; class Gammaproteobacteria; order Methylococcales; family Methylomonadaceae; genus Methylomarinum. Next base: position 2,046,378 of record OZ255706.1, on the reverse strand, counting down.
CAACCCCTGGCCACCACGTTTATGTCGGGTAAATTCTTCCAGCCGGGTTCGTTTTCCGTAACCATTTTCGGTCACGATCAACACCGTTCCTTCGCTGGCGACAATCAAGGAAATTACTTTTTGTCCGGGCTGCAAACGAATACCACGGACGCCAGCTGCGGTTCTGCCCATCGAGCGGACATCGGTTTCATTAAAACAAACCGCCTTGCCATCACTGCTGAACAACAGCACATTCTGCTGGCCGTCGGTTATATCCACGCCCACCAGGGTGTCGCCTTCGCGCAGGTCAATAGCGATTTTTCCATTCGTCCGTTGCCGCTCAAATTCTTTCAATGACGTCTTTTTGACCGTGCCGGCCCCAGTCGCCATGAAAATATATTTATCTTCGCTGTATTCGCGTACCGTCAACATGGCGTTGATTTTCTCGCCTTCTTGCAATGGCAGCAGATTGACAAATGGCTTGCCTCGGGAAGATCGGCTGGCGACAGGCAAATGAAACACCTTCAACCAGTAAACCTTACCCATCGAAGAAAAACACAAAATGGTATCGTGAGTATTGGCGATAATCAGTTTCTCGACAAAATCCTCTTCCTTGGTGGCCGTGGCCGATTTGCCGCGTCCGCCCCGTCGCTGGGCCTTGTAATCATCCAGTGGTTGCGATTTGACATAGCCTTCATGCGACATGGTAACGACCATATCTTCTTCGGTGATCAAATCCTCTGCGGTCAGGTTCAGATAATCCTGAATAATCTCCGTGCGCCGCTCATCGCCATATTTTTCCCGAACCTCTTCAAGCTCTTCCCGGATAACTTCCATCAAACGCTCATCACTGGCCAGGATATGCAGATATTCATCGATCTGCTCCAGCAACTGCTTGTACTCATTGATGATTTTATCTTGTTCCAGCCCGGTCAGGCGATGCAGGCGTAGATCCAGAATCGCCTGAGCCTGGACTTCGGACAGCCGGTACTGGCCATCGACCAGACCAAATTCCAGTGGCAAATCTTCCGGCCGGGAACGGTTTGCATCGGCGCGATCCAACAGCGCCAGCAACATGCCTGCATCCCAGTTACGGCCGAGCAGGCCTTTTTTCGCTTCGGCTGGAGTCGGCGATGTTTTGATCAACTCGATCATCTCGTCGATATTGGCCAAGGCGACCGCCAGGCCTTCCAGAATATGCGCCCGTTCTCTGGCTTTACGTAGATTGTAAATAGTCCTGCGCGTGACGATTTCACGGCGATGGTCAATAAATGCCTGCAGAATATCTTTCAGATTCCTGCATTTTGGCCGACCATGATCCAGCGCCACCATATTAATGCCAAATACAGTCTGCAACTGGGTCTGCTTATACAAATTATTGAGGATGACTTCCGGCACTTCGCCGCGGCGCAATTCAATCACCATGCGCATACCGTCTTTATCGGATTCATCCCGCAGCGCAGAAATACCTTCGATTTTACCTTCCTTGACCATCTCGGCAATTTTTTCCAGCAACCTCGCCTTATTGACCTGGTAGGGAAGCTCTGTAGTGATAATAGCTTGCCTGCCTGACGTGCCGATCTCCTCGAAATGACAGCGTGCCCTGACATGGATCTTGCCGCGCCCGGTACTGTAGGCATCATAAATACCGGCAGCGCCATTGATAATACCAGCCGTGGGGAAGTCTGGCCCAGGCATGATATTGATTAAATCGGCAACCGTTAAATCGGCGTTATCCATCAAAGCCAGACAAGCCGTGATTACTTCCGTCAGGTTATGGGGGGGTATATTGGTCGCCATCCCCACCGCAATACCCGAAGAACCATTGGCCAGCAGATTCGGAATGCGGGTTGGCATAACGGTCGGTTCCGATTCGGACTCGTCATAGTTGGGAATAAAATCGACCGTTTCTTTGTCGAGATCGGCCAGCAACTCATGGGCAATCTTCGACATTCTGACTTCGGTATAACGCATCGCCGCCGGTGAGTCGCCATCAACCGAGCCGAAGTTACCTTGCCCGTCAACCAGCATATAACGTAGTGAAAATGGCTGAGCCATTCTGACGATGGTGTCATAAACCGCAGTATCACCATGCGGATGATACTTACCGATCACATCACCAACGACACGGGCAGATTTTTTATAGGGCTTGTTCCAGTCATTACCCAGCACATGCATGGCGTACAACACGCGGCGATGAACCGGTTTCAAACCGTCCCTGACATCGGGCAAGGCCCGGCCAACGATGACACTCATGGCATAGTCCAGATAGGACTGCCTCATCTCGTCTTCAAGATTTACAGGTACAATTTCTTTTGCGAAGTCTGACATAGCTCCGTGACATCCAATTCAAACGGTAACCTCAAAACCTCAACATAACAGCTAAAAACGCGTGCAATACCAACAACACGGCAAACCTGCCGCCTCTGTAAGTCAGTATCCAATCGATTCAGGCTTCTTGAGTGGGTTTTGTGGATCCCTAACGTAAGCGCTTTTCCCGCCAACAAATCCCCCAGGTAATGAACGCCAAGCATTAGAGCTTGAAACAACCACCACAAAGGGCTAAATAGCTTGGATTATAACAAATTTTAGCCATTTAGTCGAAAGCAAAGAGAGCTGTGCCTGTCTAACCCGAATATTTCATCAGCCCCCGAAAAATACTCCCAAACTGCAGGCGAAACCAAACAATAGCGGCAATATTGATAAATTGAAGGTTAAAGTAGTCATTTATTTCTCTGTACATGACAAAAATTAACTTATGACAAATGAGTCTCATGTATTCCAGTGACAAAAGGTATGGGTTGCAAAAGAGCAATCACTTTTCTAATCATCCTTTTTGATTGAGATAAGACATTAAACAAGGTTGAGCGGATACAATCTAATCCATATCGAAACAGGCTTTGCGCGAGCCGCTGATGTGTTTTGGTTTTTATTGGTAACTCGCAATCATGTTTCCATTCGCCTGCTTTATGTGACCAACAGAAAGCAATAACGGGAAGTACTAACAATTTTTTGATCCGAAGATAACCGACTACACGCGTTTCCTCAAGTTTGAATCCCCGTCCTTTTAAACCGCCGAAAAGCGTTTCGATTTCCCAACGCAAGCCATAAATTTTAATCGCATCAGGGTTCAAATGCTGACAGACGATGATTAATAACTCACCATCACTCAGCCGTAACCCACTGAGATAAATTGAACAATTTCCCGAATAGCGCGCTGTTGAGAGGTGTCGTGTGCTACCCGGCTTAAGCCCATAAAACAAACGCTCTACGCGTATTCGCTGGCCTTGGGCATTGGTTGTCCTGGCGTTGTTGCGAATACGGATATAAAAGGGAATCTCTTGCTCAAACAACCAGCCCATCCATTCGTCTCCAATAAACTCCCGATCAGCCAAAAGACCTTTGATGTGATGTCGGCCAAACTGCGCAATAAAGCGTTTCATCAGCGCTATACGTTCCTTCGTATTAGAGTTGCCCCGCTTGTTTAAAGGCAACCAATACACAGGAATGGCGGCACCCCGATAAACCACGGCAAGCACCAGCAGATTAATATTGGTTTTACCCCACTTCCAATTCGTCCTGTCTAACGTCAGATAGTAATCCTGATCAGTGAAACCAAACAGTTTCATGATGAAATGAGCGACTTCATTGTAATCCAGCCAATGGTCACTGAAAAATCGTTGCATCCGTCGATATCGTGAGGAAATTTTTGCCCGACGGGGAAAGAATACGGCGAGCTGGGCCAGATTGACCGTGCTAACTGCCATCAAAGCAATTAACATACCCACAAAACAAACGATTCTTGCCTTGTTCCATTGAAAGTGCTCAGTTAATATGACGGTCAGCTCGTTGATTTGTAATGTCCCGTTATTCATATTCGCTAAAACAAAATGCGGTATTTAATTACATTTCAACGAGCTACGCCAGCTTTTAATATTTTTTGTCATGTACAGAGCAAAAAAATAGCGGATTTCATAAAATATTTCAATGAAACCATGGCTAAGCCTTTTCGTTGGACGTATCAGGCTAAGCCACTTACTCAATAGAGTGAGAACTTGCGCTTGTTTGCACTAGTACCAGCACTTGCGGGTCTTTTTGCTTGATATCCAGGCGGGAAAGTAATGGCAGGGCGAATGCGGCAGTTTTGCCGGTGCCGGTTTGCGCCTGTCCCAGCACATCGCGGCCATCCATAATATGAGGGATTATTTCTGCTTGAATGGGGGAAGGTGTTTCGTAACCGACTTTTTTTAATGCGTGTAAAACTGGTTCGGATAAACCAAGGTCTTGGAATGAAGGATTTGTTGGGTTTGTCATTTATGTTGTTCTGCTAGGCTTGAAGAAATCGATGTGTTATACCGGTTTCCATAGGAAGAAGTGATTTAAACTTCGGCAATACAATATTTCTTCCACACTGCCGTGGTTTGATAAGACAAACTTGTTAATTATTGCAGAATCAGGAGGAAAAGATTGAATGGTGGGTCGTGAGCGATTCGAACGCTCGACCATCGCATTAAAAGTGCGGTGCTCTACCAGCTGAGCTAACGACCCTTAAGAAAGAAAGCGCATTATACGGAGGTGGTCGTGTTAATGCAAGTTTTTTATCGATTCAATTATTCTGAAAAAAGTGTAAAAAAACTTGACTTCGGGTAACTGCCGGAAAGAAAAGGTGGAAAAAAGTTGTGCACAAAAGCTGTGGATAAGTTTGTGGATTAAATGCGAAAAAGCGTTCTAAAGGCGTGATTTTATTGTAGTGGTATTAAATTGTATAAAAAATAGACAGTTATTTTAGTTGTTAAAAATCAATAGGTTATGATTGTCAATGAATAAGGAGGGAGACTTTTCACCCATTAAAATCGATTTAGGGATGGTTTTGTCAATATTGTGGAAAGATGTTGTCGTAAGTATTTGATTCAGGGTGGAGCTTGTTCGCTTTCCACGGAGAGGGGCTGCCATTTACATCGCGCCCATGCTCCTTCGTGGGTGCGTCAAAACTTCACGCTTTGCGTTCTGAAGCGCGAAAACAAAGAATTTTTTGCTTAGAACCCAAGCTCCAGCTTTGTTGAGGCGGAGCTTCTGGATCAGGATTCCTAAGGAAACGCTTACATGGACACCGCCAGTTTTGCAAGTACAATTTTGACGAAATAAAAATCAGTTGCAGTCTTACATCCGGCCTGTTGTTGGAGTATTTATAACTCCTGGCCTCTATGGAATTCGCCGGCGGGGCCCTGTCTGAACAAAGAAGTCGGTGCTTCAAGCGCTTCCCCGGGTTTGACCCGCCGCGGTCTGACCTGTTTCGCCATAAACTGTCTATGCAATCGTTGACAGGTGTTGTATGCCTCCTGAAATCGGTTTTATCTCTCGCGGATTTTTCGACATATCAGGGAAGATCTGGCGAAAAATTCGCCACTTGTTTGTTAAGCATTAATCCACCCGGCAGAATCTCATGCCGGCATGCGCCTTTCTATCGTTTCGTACATGGGTTGCCAGACGGTTTGCCGGGCCGTTACCGCCCAGGCAGTTCGCGCCATCTTGTTCGCCAGAGCAACCGCCACTTCGTTAGGGTGGCAACGGGTCAACAGTTGTTCTACCCGGGCATGACCACCCGGCTGACCCAGCGCTTGTCGCCTGCGGACATGCCGAATGACCGCTCGAGCGCCATGGATCAATAAACTCCTCAAGTAACCATCCCCCCGTTTGCTGATACCCAACAATCGCTCTTTACCACCCGAGGACGATTGCCGGGGCACCAGGCCCAGGTAAGCTGCCAACTGACGACCATTGGCAAAACCTTCTCCACGCTGACCCAGCAAAGCGGCCAGCAGCGTGGCCGTCAATACGCCGATTCCAGGAATAGATTCCAGGCGTTGGCTGACCGCATTTTGTCGGTGCCAGGCGGTTATCGTTTTGGTCAGCCGGTCAATCTGGGATTCCAGGTCAGTGTGACTTTCCTGCAGGGTATCCAGCAGCTCCCGAACATCCACCGGTAAGTCATTCTCAGCATCTTCCAGAATCTCGGGTAAGCGTTGCTTGATGTTTTTCACGCCTCGAGGAAGCGCAATCCCGAACTCCGGCAAAACCCCTCTGATGTGATTCTCCAGCGCCACCCGCTGTTTCACCAGCAACTGCCTGCCATGGTGACAATGAAAAACCGCCTGCTGATCAGGGCTTTTGACCGCAACAAATCGCATGCTGGGTCGTGTAACCGCTTCACAAATAGCCTCCGCATCGTTTCGGTCATTCTTGTTGGATTTTCACATAAGGTTTAACGAAAGCGGGTGCCATCAGCCTGACCTCGTGACCGTATTCTTGTAACTTACGCGCCCAGTAATGTGCACCGCCGCATGCTTCCATACCCACCAGACAAGGGGGAAGTTTGGCGCAAAATGCCGGTATTTGACTGCGCTTCAATTGTTTACGCAGTACCACCTGGCCTCGTTCGTTAACACCATGGAGCTGAAAAACATTTTTTGCCAAATCAATGCCTAATACGCTAATCTGTTTCATGGATGCCTCCTTCCGTTTTAGTTAAAAAACTTGCCTTAACTATGGCACATCGATGCCGGTCAAGGGAAGGCGGTGTCCATTCCATCTGAACAAATCATCCCTGATTTGTCAGCAACCGCAAAGTGGAAATGCGATTTCCACTTTGCTCACAAAATCAATGGCTTGTCGTCATCGATTTTGGTGGCGCATCCATGCGCCACTGGAATCGCGAATAAATCAGCGATTCCCCAAGCGGGAGCTTGGGAATCAGAGAACGTTTGAATATTACTCTTCAATTAAAGCGAAGAAGCTTTTCGGGGCGCCACAAATCGGGCAGGCCCAGTCATCGGGGATATCTTCCCAGCGGGTGCCGGGCGCGATGCCGCTATCCGGGTCGCCTTTTTCTTCATCATAAACGTGTTCACATTCAAGACAACGATATCGTTTGTATTCAGACATAAACAGACTCCTTAAATCATTAAACAGAAACAGTGTTTCCACTGGCGGCTGATTCAAGTATGGCAACGATGGTACGGCAATTGGCCTTGGCGTCATCCAGGCTCAGATCAGGCTGTTTGTCATTTAGTATGCAATCAGAGAAATGTTCGATTTCCAGCACGAAATGGTTAGCGGGAGGCAAACGTTCTTCACATTGCTGGCCTGCTTCTGTCCACCAGGAGATAACCGGTGCATCATTCGGCATAACCCAGACATTGTGGCACTTGATGCCACCTTTAGTGCCAATGATTTCGTATTCGGCACGCCGGGCGCGTTCAAAACTGAAATAAAAATGGGCAAATCGACCATCACCAAAATCCAGAACACCGCTTTGGCTGATGTCAGCGCCACTGTCGATAGTTTTCGCCAGCCCCGTTGCGTTGACAGGCAGATTATCGAAAAAACGACGAATGGTATGGATGGCGTAACAACCAATGTCCCACATCGCTCCACCGCCGTGAGCGATATCTTTTTCCAGTCGATATAAACGGGCCGGTTGCATCATGAATGAAAAGCAACTGCGCACATTACGGACTTCACCGATTAGGCCGGAAGCTATGATTTCTGCAACCCGTTGATGTTGAGGATGGAAATTATACATAAAGCCTTCCATGACTTTGACTTGCTTTGCAGCGGCAGCTTTTTCAATGGCGTCGATATCGGCGACCGTCAAGGCCATCGGTTTTTCACATAAAACATGTTTGCCATGATCGATGGCTTTCAAGGCCCATTCGGCATGTTCATTGTTCGCCATCGGCAGATAGACAGCTTGAATATCAGGGTCTTTCAGCAAAGCGTCAGGGTCATCATAGGTTTTGACATTGCTGGAGCCTGTGCCGTATTTCGCCAGTGTCTCGGCGGCCGCTCCCGGCCGACGGCTGGCGATGGCGGCTAACTGGCTGTTGCCGGCCCCGATAATGGCCGGCATCAGGCGCTGATTGATCCGGGCCGCGCCCAGTATGCCCCAGTTCACGATATCTTTAGTCATATTTTTCCCTGTTGGTCAGTTTGAATAAGTTTAACCTGAAGTCATAGATTCAGGTTAAACATAACGGGAATAAAACCGCTTGTCCAGGTGTTGTAAAATACAACAGAATTGGAGATCGTTGATAAGGTAGAAGTTACGCATTGACAGGCAATATTAAACTATGGGTTTAAAAAATCCCAAAGTCAATGCAAGGCAAACCTTGATAAGAGAAATAACACGCCCCTCAACAGCCTGCTGTACATTACCCATGTATATTGGTTTTTTATTAAGTGAGCCGAAACAAGCTGGTTGTCGACGATTAGGAGAAGTCATGTCAATATCACATGATAGCGTAAATCGATTTCTAAATCGGGAGCATTACACTGGGCGAGATTTATACAATGAAGCCAGCGCAAGCCTGAATTTAAAGGGCGGAACCTTGAGTGTTGACGATAGTGTTCTTGATAAACCTTATAGCCAATATATGGCATATGTCAGTTATTTTTGGTCGGGAAAACATCATAGAGCAGTCAAGGGAATCAATCTTGTCACGTTGTACTACACAGACATTCAAGGAAAACACCAACCACTGAATTTCCGGGTGGTCGATAAGGCGGAAGGAAAGACAAAAAATGACTATTTTCAAGACATGCTGACCGAAGTATTAGCTTGGGGACTAGAACCTGGTTTTGTAACAGGAGATAGCTGGTACAGTTGCGTGGATAATCTTAAATTGATAAGAAATCATCAGACAGGATTATTCTTTGCAGTGGAAGGTAATCGATTAGTCTCTGTTGAAAAAGGTTCATGGGTTCAAGTCAGGCAATTAGAAATCCCGGAAGACGGCTTAATGGTTTGGCTCAAAAATTTTGGGTATGTGAAATTATTTCGGACGACCTTGAAAGAACAAGTTCGCCATTACATAAGTTCACTACCTGATGAAGAAAAAACCGCTGTTTTTGACAAGAAAGCATTTACCGAACAACATGATAGGCATTGGCAGATTGAGCAATATCATCGGGCAATAAAGCAGGTGTGTAATATTGAGCGGTTCCAGGTTCGCAATAAAAGAGCAATAAATAATCATATTTTTTCTGCAATTTGTGGCTTTGTTCAATTACAAAAATTGAGCTTTGCAGACGTGATTAATAATTGCTATAGCGTACAGCGGAATTTATTCAACGATGTTATGGCTTCGTTTATCGACACCTTTATGCCAAATATGAATCATTTAAACCCAAAATTTCGATCTGTTGTCAATGCGTAACTTCTATAAGGTTATTCTGATGCAGAAAAACAAGCGGGAAATAATGATTTTTGGGGAGGTGTTATTTGATTGCTTCCCCGATGGAAAACAAGTGTTAGGTGGTGCGCCGTTCAATGTAGCCTGGCATTGCCAGGCCTTTGGATTACAGCCGGAATTGATTACCCGGGTAGGTAGTGATGCCGCCGGGGATAAAATTCTGGCCGCCATGCGCGAATGGGGAATGAGCGTTACTCATGTGCAGCGTGATTGGTTGCACCCGACCGGCAAGGTCGAAGTCAGCTTTGATGATGGTGAACCGCAGTACGACATTGTTGCTGATAGTGCCTGGGATTTTATCGATGTCAGGCAATTGCCGGATTTTTCCAGCGCCAGCCTGCTTTATCATGGTTCTCTGGCATTTCGTCAGCCTGTCAGTGCGCAATGTCTGGCGTTCATCCTGAACAGTGATTGCGACCGGTTTGTCGATGTCAATTTACGCGCGCCGTGGTGGAGTGAAACTGACATAAAGAAACTACTGGATGGCGCGCGCTGGGTTAAATTGAATCGTCTGGAACAGCAGGAATTGTCCTTGCAATCGATTGCGGCCGAGTTGATTTTAACGGCGGGCGATAAAGGCGCTGAATGGATTTATGGGCAAGGAGAATGCGTGAGGGTGAGACCGGATACTCAGGTTCCGGTGGTGGACACCGTTGGCGCGGGTGATGCCTTTTCCAGTGTTGTGTTGCTGGGGCTTTCCCGGCAGTGGCTGGTGACCGTGATTCTTGAACGGGCCCAGCAGTTCGCCAGCGCTGTGGCTGGCATACAGGGCGCAATCAGCCATGATGCCGCTTTCTACCAGCCGTTCATTGAGCAATGGCGGCTGACGGAGGACGAATGATTTTTCACATGACCTCCAGTTATCCGGCAGCATCCTGGAATCGATCAATTGCAAAAGCGTCGATGGGTAACGCTGTTTTACCGTCAACGATTAACTCAGCCAAAATTTTGCCAATAACCGGGGATAGTTGAAAGCCATGGGCGGAAAAGCCAAAAGCGTGATAAGCATTTTTAAGTGTTTTTGAGGCACCGATAACCGGCAGATTATCAGGAGTAAAGCCTTCAATGCCTGCCCAGGCTCTGACAATCCGCGTATTTTCCAGTTGCGGGAAAAAATCCAAAACGGTTTGAGCGCTGCGCGCCATCTGATCCCAGTTTATGTCGGTGTGTTCGTGCTCGAAATCCAGTTTCGCCACCAGTGCGCCGCCAATAATGACGGTGCCGTTTTGCATTTGCTTGAAGGACAACTTGCGGCTGGCAGCGCCTATCACAGGGTCAATAAAATGTGGCAGGCGTTCGGTAACCATCAGCATCAAGGCTTTAGCGGTCAATGGGATATTTTCACCGAGCTGCTCAGCCAGTCGGTTACCCCAGGCTCCGGCACAATTGACGAGAATTTCACCGTAATAACAGCCGCTGGATGCTCTGATCTTCCATTGATTGTCGTTTTGTCTTAGCTGAAACACTTCACTGCGCGAGATAAATTGCGCGCCCAGTGATTCCGCTTTAAGACGGAATGCCGTGAGGGCATGGTAAGGCCGGCCATAGCCATCGGTTTTGCAATATAAGGCACCGATACAATGTGGGGAGAGGCTGGGAACGAGTTGATAAAGCATTTTTTTATCAATCAGTTCTTCGTGGTCGTAACCCAGCTTCCGAACCATTGCTGCCCGTTGGGCCAGTTTGTCCATATCGCTTTCATTTTCAGCGACGCGCATCCCGCCGGGAAAGCGGGCGTCACAATCCGAGCCGACTGATTCAGGCATGTGATGCCACATTTTTGTCGCTTCCACTGAAAGCGGGATTTCCGCCGGGTCGCGATTCAGCAATCTCAATCCACCGGCATTGGCGCCTGATGCATGTCGTCCCGGACTGTCTTTATCCAACACAATAGAACGGATTCCTCGCATAGCAAGCTGAAGCGCAGTAGCCGTACCAATCAAGCCACCACCGATTATAATGACATCCGTTTTCATCAGGTATTCTCGCTGTTCAAGACTGAAAGTTGCTTCAGATTTATTGGCGTGACAGGCGGGCGACCACGGAAAATGCCGACTTCTGTCATGCTGCGCCCGGTTTCGGCGGCAACAATTTGCGCGACAGATAATGCGCACTGGCGACCTTGGCAAGGCCCCATACCGCAACGGGTAAAATATTTAACCTGATTGCTGTCGTCATGACCCTGTTGAATGACCTGGCGGATGGCGCCTGCACTGATTTCTTCGCAGCGACAAACCAGCGTGTCATCATCGGCCAGCAACCATTGTTGCGGCAGGTGAAAGTATCGCTCCAGAAAAGGACGAATGGCTCGGTCTTTCTGTTGTTTTTGTCTGATTGGTTTAGCGAGTCGATCGCGTTCGGCCAAGGAAAGTTTACCGGCCTTGTGCAGACAGGCCAGGGCTGCCAGTTGGCCTGCAAATTCAGCTGATTTAGCGCCAAAAATACCGCTGTTGTCACCAGCAATCGATATGCTGTCCAAACTGGTGCGCCCCCACCTGTCTGTGACTGGTCGCCAGCATTGTTGATAGTCGTCCCAGCGATGTTGGCAACCAGCCGCCTGACTTAACCAGATATGCGGAATGACGCCAAAATGAGTGAGCAGCAGGCCGGTTTCTATACGCTGAATTTTGCCGTTTCTTTGATACTCAATCGCTTCCAGTTGGTCATCGCCAATGGCGGCAATTTTTTCTACAAACGGGATGATGGACACCCCCGCTTGCTTCAGGTCTTTTTGTAATGTCAGCCCTTTGCTTAAATAATGAAAAGCCCGTAATGCCTTTGGCAGTTTCGGTAATGCACTGAACGTATTGCTGAATGGAGTAGTGTCCAGTAATGCGGCTATATCGGCGCCTAAACGCAAATATTGCCAGGCCAGTAGTAATAACAATGGGCCGGAGCCAGCCAAAACGACATTTTTTTCTGGAATCAGTTGTGCGGTTTTTAACAGAATTTGTCTGGCACCTGCCTGCATGACGCCTGGTAGCGTCCAGCCGGGAAAAGGGATGGGTCTCTCCATGGCGCCGCTGGCGATCAGTACCGCGTCTGCAGTAATCATTCGGCTTTCGTTTTGCCGGGTCAGGCCGATTTCACGTTCGGGATTTAATGACCATACGCGGGTTTCAGGAAAATATTTGGCGCCCGAATGACGAAAATCTTCTGCGATGCGCCGGCCGTGAAGGTAGTCCGGGCCTAAGGTTTGGGCTGTACTATCCGGGATATGTTCAATATTACGGTATATTTGCCCACCCGGAGCCGGTTGTTCATCCAGTACCGCGCATTCCAGGCCATGATTGGCGGCCAGCGTTGCTGCCGAAAGACCAGCAGGACCTGCCCCAACAATCAGCAGGGGATAATGCTTATTCATTTGCGAATTCTCCAGGTAAAAGTTCCTCTCCGGTTTTTTCCTGAATATCGATACGCATGCCTTGCTGAACAGTCGATGAGCAGGCCCGTTGATTGGGAATGTCATCAATAATCATCAAGCAGTCGTAACAAACACCCATCATGCAATAGGGTAAGCGTTTGTCGCCAGAAACGGGTGTTGTTCGGGTGTATGGCAGTTTTTTTTCAAGTACGGCAGCAGCAACGCTGATGCCGGCAGCAACCTGTGTTTTTTGCCCATTGATATAAACAGTAACTGTTTCAGTGGCGCTATCTGGAAGTGATTTGAACATGGTTTACAATCTGATTTTACGGCAAATATTTTCGTGTTCAAACACCACCGATTCCTGCAAGCTGAGCTGCTGGCCGATATGTGCTGTTTTAGCGCGTTGAAACATGACGTGCGCCAGAGCGATATCGACATAGGCCAGGCCTACTGCATTAAAATAAATGCGTTCTTCATCAGAGCTTCGGCCTTTTTTGTGACCGGACACCAGTTCGTGCAAATCGGCGTAGATATCATTATGTGAGAGCAGGCCTTCTTTGAACATACGGCTCAAGGTCTGTGTTCGATGGGTAACGGTATCCCAGTCATCACAAACGATTTTATCACATTGCAGGGCGACTGCGTATTCATCTTCCCAGCCACCAATATGGCTGTAGAATGCACCGGGCTTCATCCATTCCGCTTTCAGCAAGGGTGCTTGCGCACTGGTGGCGGTAACCAGAATATCAGCGCCATCCATCGCCTTTTTAGCTGATGTGTGACAGGCGATAAATTCCATATTGGGCAGTATGGCAGAAAGTTCCGAGATAAATATCTCTTCCTCAAGCGCTGTTTTGGCCGATACTCGACATTGTTTCAGGCTCGGTCTGACCACAGTCATGGCCAGTAAGTGCATTTTGGCCTGTTCACCTGCACCGATAAAACCAATAGTTTCACTGTCTTTCTTGGCTAAATGTTTGGCGGCAATGGCACCCATGGCGGCAACCCGCATATTCGAGGCCAGCGTACCTTCCATTACGGCGACTGGAAAACCCTTTTCGATTTCTGACAAAACAAACAAAGCCGACAGGTTCTGTATGTCGAATTTTCGCGGATTACGCGGAAAAACCGACACCCATTTCATGCCACAGATTTTTTCATCCAGCAGAGTGGCGGGCAGACAGTTGATGCGATCCTGGCTGACCGGGTCAAATATCTGAACGATTTTTTCCGGGAATAAAATACGATGGTCTTCAAAGGCCTGCATGGTCTTTTCAGCCGTCTCGATAGCCATGCGTAAATCAAAGCAGCCGGCATCGAGTAAATCCTCCTGGGATAAATAAGTGATACTGATTTTATGTGGACGGGAAGGAAGTGGATTGTTCATGATGGTTTAATAAATAGAGACAAATGGATTGCTGCGCATTTCTTCACCAAAGGTAGACATCGGCCCATGGCCGGGAATAAATTGGATATCTTCACCCAGTGGAAACAGTTTTTGCTGGATGGAGTCGATCAAAGCCTGATGGTTGCCTTTGGGGAAATCGGTGCGGCCAATCGAACCTTTGAATAAAACATCACCGACCACTGCCAGCTTGTCTTCAGGTTGATAAAACACGACATGTCCCGGCGTATGGCCGGGGCAGTGGATAACTTGCAATCGGGTTTCTCCGAAGCGGACAGAATCACCATCATTCAGCCATCGAGTAGGTTCGAAAGGTTCGCTGGGTGGAAAACTGAACAAGCGGCATTGTTCTTCTAAAGCCTGGATCCAAAATTCATCCTCCTGTTGGGGGCCATAGATGGGAAGGTTTAATTGCTCGGATAAGGCTTTGACGCCACCGATATGGTCCATATGTCCATGGGTGATCAAAATGACTTCTGCCGAGGCGTTCATTTGTCGTAATGCATTGATAATCAATGACAAGTCGCCGCCAGGGTCGACAATGGCGGCTCGGCCGGTTTGTTCACAAACTAGAATAGTGCAATTTTGTTGGTAATTTGTTACAGGAATAATGGTGTAATGCATGCTTTAATGCGGTGGTAAATGTAAGGCGCGGTTGGCGATGGAAAGGGCGGCTTCATGCAAGGCCTCGGAAATAGTCGGGTGAGCATGAATGGTGCGGGCCAGATCTTCTGCGCTGGCCGAGAATTCCAGCGCCAGGACAGCTTCGGCAATTAAATCGGATGCTTGGGAGCCGATAATATGGACGCCAAGAATTTGATCAGTTTCCGCATGCGTGATGATTTTGACAAAGCCTTCGGTCTTGTCCTGGGAGATGGCCCGGGCGGACGCCTTGAACGGGAAAATACCGACTTTATAATTTTCACCAATCGCTTTTAATGCCTGTTCAGTCTGGCCGACCCAGGCAATTTCAGGGTCGGTATAAATAACGCTGGGGATGATGTTGTAGTTGACCGGAGTATGCGATCCGGCAATGTGTTCGGCGACAAATACACCTTCTTCAATCCCTTTGTGGGCCAGCATGGGGCCGAGCAAGGTCAAATCGCCAATGGCGTAAACACCGGGCAAATTGGTGGCGCAGTTCTCATCGACATGGACAAAACCGTTTTCATCCAGCAATAATTCGATTTCATCACTGGTCAGGTTTTCGGAATTGGGTTGCCGGCCAGAGGCAACGATCAGTTTGTCCAGCACCAGGTTGTGCACACCTTCGCTGTCTTCGTATTCGACAGTCACCCGATTATTGGTGATTTGACTGGAAATAACCCGTGCGCCAAGTCGAATATCGAGGCCTTGTTGACAAAACAATAAATAAGCTTCCTGGGCAATTTGTTGATCCGGTGCGGTCAGGAAATTTTCCTGTGCTTCGAGCAGAATGACTTCGCTGCCCAAACGATTCCAGATTTCGCCTAGTTCCAGGCCAATAATGCCCGCGCCGATAATACCGATACGCTCTGGAACTTCGGTGAGATTGAGCGCCTCATTGATAT
Organism: Methylomarinum sp.; assembly: GCA_965277025.1. Lineage (GTDB taxonomy): Bacteria > Pseudomonadota > Gammaproteobacteria > Methylococcales > Methylomonadaceae > Methylomarinum. The sequence continues at coordinate 2,030,826 of OZ255706.1, read as the reverse complement.
CAATAATTAAATCTTGCTGATGGCAAGCGCAGTCAAGCCTGATTGGTCTTGAGCCTGTCGCCAGCACAATATTGCTTGCCGATAGCAGCGAAGTGGATTGATCGGCCAAAGAGGTCAGCTCTACCTGCTGATTGTTGATCAGTTTACCTCGGGCGTGAAAACAATCGATGTTCAGGTGGTTGAAAATGGATTGAATCTGCTCACTCAAGGTTTTGATCGTTTGCTGTTTTCGCTTGATCATCGCAGTGACATCAAGTTGAACATTGTCAACGCTAATGCCATGCTGAGCGAGCTTATGCTGAACGGTATGGTAGAGGCGCGCCGATTCGAGCAAGGCCATTGAGGCGATACAGCCGGCGTTGACGAATGTGCCGCCGAGACTGGTTTCGCCATCAGGGCTCTGCCAGTCATCAATGCTGGCAGTCTTGAGGCCTAATTGAGCGGCCCTGATTGCCGCGACATAACCAGCAGGTCCTGCGCCAATAACGATAACATCATAATGTGGTGTTGACATGGCATTGATCCGAATAAGCGTAAAGTCCGGTCATGAATGACCTTGTGTCTAATGTTACCACAGACAAGGTTGAAGAAAATATCGTTATAAGTTGCTAAAAATTTGGCTTGCAGTAAGAAACAAGTAATTGATTGTCAAAGACAAGTGTATTGCAAAAAAAAATAGCTTTATTGGTTTTATAACACCTTAAAATCAAGACCATACTTTTTTAAATAGGCCCGAAGTCGTTGGGAATCATTGCCGGCCGCTTTTTTCAACCGGCTTTTATGAAACAATTTTCTGCCCGCGTCAGCCATGCTTTTACTTTCCTTGCAAATCTGAACAACTTTTTCCAGCTGTATTCGTTCAAACAAGTCCAGGTTGTCATAGCTGTCTGCGGCAAGCATTTGTTTCAAGACATCACTTTCAGTCGATGATTGCCCTCTTTGCCAGTCCTGCCGCAGTCTGGAAATTTCATCGTTAACAATTTCTTCGGTTATCCTGCCGCTCACAGCCAAGGTCGCCATGCGCGTCACGCTGGAATTCAAATCCCTGAAATTAGCGCGCCATTTGGCATCAGAACTTAACGCAAAAGCCAGATATTTGGTTTTTGCGGCGCGATTAAAACTGACTTTCAGGTTCATGTTCTGGGCAAAACGGTGCAACTCGTATTCCAGATTGGGCTCGATGTCTTCCCTTCTTTCCTTTAATGATGGTAAGTGATAATGCCAGAGGTTGATGCGCGCCAGCAAATCTTCCCGAAACAGGCCTTGTTCAACCCGGTCATACAGATTGCGGTTGGTGCCGGCAATCAGCTGAAAATCGCTTTCAACTTCGCGGTCTGAGCCAAACGGCATGAATTTTTTGTCCTCAATGGCTCGCAGCAACATGGCTTGTTCATCCAGACCCAGTTCCCCGATTTCATCCAGAAACAAGAGGCCTTGATGGGCTTCAAGCAGCAGCCGGCACGGTCTTTGGCAGCTCCGGTAAAAGCTCCCTTGATATGGCCAAAAAGCGCCGACATAGCGTTATCGCCGCGTAAGGTTGCGCAATTGACTTCGACAAAACGCCCCTTGAGCTGGCTTCTTTGTCGTTTTAACGCATAAATTTTACTGGCCAGATGCGATTTGCCCACGCCGGTTGGCCCCATCAATAAAATAGGGGAAGTTGAACGCACAGCAACCTGTTCAATTCCACCAATCATTTTATTGTAGGCTTCATTACGGGTTTCAATGCCGCTTTTCAGGTATTGGATTGCCTGCTGGGATTCCCGGTGAAAACGCGAGGCAATCTGGTCGTAACGGGATAAATCAAGATCAATAATCTGGATTTTGCCGTCGGACCCAAATTTACTGGGCGAGCTTTGAATCAGCTTTCCCGGAAAGTAATTGGCTTCGGTCAGCAAATACATGCAAATCTGGGCAACATGCGTGCCTGTTGTGATATGAAAATAATACTGGTTGCGTTCCGGATCAAACGGGTAGCTGAGTGAAAAATCGTGTAGCTGACTGTAAACCTGTTCAAAATCCCAGGGGTCATCATAATCAACAATATGCGTGGTAATGTTGATATTCAGACACAGGGTCTCGGCGTCACGAATGGTCAAATCTGCAAGAGCCTGGTCTTCTTTGTGATGCAGCAGCACCAGTTCATCAACCGGAAAATCATGATGCATCAATAATGACAGGGTGGGTCGCCAGCGAAACCAGCGCTTGCTACCAAACCCGGCATGATCCAGCTTTTGCCCCAGAATGCCAACAACAGTATTCATATTTATATCAAGTTATAAAATTTTACTCTGTACATGACAAAAAATATTAAAAGCTAGCGTAGCTCGTTGAAATGTAATTAAATACCGCATTTTGTTTTAGCGAATATGAATAACGGGACATTACAAATCAACGAGCTGACCGTCATATTAACTGAGCACTTTCAATGGAACAAGGCAAGAATCGTTTGTTTTGTGGGTATGTTAATTGCTTTGATGGCAGTTAGCACGGTCAATCTGGCCCAGCTCGCCGTATTCTTTCCCAGTCGGGCAAGAATTTCCTCACGATATCGACGGATGCAACGATTTTTCAGTGACCATTGGCTGGATTACAATGAAGTCGCTCATTTCATCATGAAACTGTTTGGTTTCACTGATCAGGATTACTATCTGACGTTAGACAGGACGAATTGGAAGTGGGGTAAAACCAATATTAATCTGCTGGTGCTTGCCGTGGTTTATCGGGGTGCCGCCATTCCTGTGTATTGGTTGCCTTTAAACAAGCGGGGCAACTCTAATACGAAGGAACGTATAGCGCTGATGAAACGCTTTATTGCGCAGTTTGGCCGACATCACATCAAAGGTCTTTTGGCTGATCGGGAGTTTATTGGAGACGAATGGATGGGCTGGTTGTTTGAGCAAGAGATTCCCTTTTATATCCGTATTCGCAACAACGCCTGGACAACCAATGCCCAAGGCCAGCGAATACGCGTAGAGCGTTTGTTTTATGGGCTTAAGCCGGGTAGCACACGACACCTCTCAACAGCGCGCTATTCGGGAAATTGTTCAATTTATCTCAGTGGGTTACGGCTGAGTGATGGTGAGTTATTAATCATCGTCTGTCAGCATTTGAACCCTGATGCGATTAAAATTTATGGCTTGCGTTGGGAAATCGAAACGCTTTTCGGCTGTTTAAAAGGACGGGGATTCAAACTTGAGGAAACGCGTGTAGTCGGTTATCTTCGGATCAAAAAATTGTTAGTACTTCCCGTTATTGCTTTCTGTTGGTCACATAAAGCATAAAGTGGACCCCATTGTCCAGACAAATTATTAGAGAATTTAAGATAGAACCCTCATAACAGTCAGGCTCAATGGCTCTGGCCCATATTTTCACCCGGCGTCTGCTTGGCAGTGCCGGCATTATATTTATCCACGATTTTAGCGCCACCTCCCGTGGCGAATTGATAAACCCTGTCTGGCGTTTCATAGCCTAACGACTGATGCGGTCGTTCGCTGTTGTAAAAGGCAAAGTAGTCCGTCAACCCCGCTGACAGTGCTTGCAGGTTGCCGTATTGCTTCAAATAAACTTCTTCATATTTCACTGTGCGCCAGAGTCGTTCAACAAAGATATTGTCCAGGGCCCGTCCCCGGCCATCCATGCTGATGGTCACGCCATGCTGACTCAATACCCCGGTGAAGTCCGCGCTGGTGAACTGTGCGCCCTGGTCGGTATTAAATATCTCCGGTGTGCCATAGGTCTTGATGGCCTGCTCCAGACAATTTACGCAAAACGCGCTGTCCATGGTATTGGAAAGTTGCCATGCCAATACTTTTCGGCTGTACCAATCCATGATGGCCACCAGATAAACAAATCCTTGCGGCAGCCGGATATAGGTGATGTCGGTACTCCAAACCTGGTTGGGGCGTGTCACCTCGACGCCTCTTAACAGATAGGGATAGACTTTATGCTCAGGATGCGGCTTACTGGTGTTCGGGCCCGGCGCCATGCCGACCAGCCCCAGTATGCGCATCAGCCGCTGAACCCGTTTGCGGTTGACCTGATGGTTAAGGCCGCGTAAATACTTTGTCATACGGCGTGAGCCATAAAAAGGATGCCGGGTATATTCTTCGTCGAGCAACCGCAACAGTTGCTGATCTTCAGCAGACACCGGCTGTTGTTGGCGTTTTTTCTGTTCATGGATTACTGAGCGGGTAACGTTCAATAACTGGCATTGCCGACTTAACGCCAACTCATCTTTTTGATCCACCCAGCTTTGACGCGTGATCATAGGCTGATCCCGGACTTTTTTTTAAGCCAATCCAGTTCCATATTCAACTGCCCGATTTTGGCGTACAGACGGTCCGGATTGTCTTGCGCCTTCACCGCTTTCGGCCCGCGTTTGCCTTCAAACAGGCTTCCCGCATTGGCCAACAGTTCCTTTTTCCATTGGCTTGCCTGAGATGGATGGACTTCATTCTCTTGAGCAATCTCATTGATCGTTTTGATGTTCTTAACCGCTTCCAGCGCGATTTTGGCCTTTTGCGCCCCGCTAAAGGTTTTCCGTTTTTTTTCGCTCATTTTTTGTACCTCTTTTTTCAATAGTCATAGTTTAAACTATTGTCCGGATTACGGGGTCCACTATACTATTGCTTAAAGAAAGCAGCCGAAAGTCATCACGTCGTAATGACTCATCACCCGAGCAACCAAAACGTGAAAAATCCGATCGCGGAGGCAAAAGCCGAAAGGCTCGCAACAACGGCGTCGATATGGAATTGTTTCGCATCGAAGTCGGCCACCATCATGGCGTCAAGCCTGGTAACATTGTCGGTGCAATCGCCAATGAAATCGGTATTGATGGCGATCATATCGCTCGAAGAAAATTACAGTACTGTCGAATTGCCTACCGGCATGCCGAAAGATCTTTTTCAAGCATTGAAAAAGGTCAGGGTCGCAGGCCAGGCACTAAATATTTCCCGAATCAGTGAGCATTCCGCCAAAACGAGTAAAAGCTCAGCGAAACGAAGCAAACGCAGTAAGCGTTAATTCACCTCCTGACCGAATTATCCAGAAAGCCTGGGAAGCATCTTCTCCCGGGCTTTTTTATGAAAAAAACATCAATCACAGCAGGTAATTTTAATGATGGTTACAAAGCATTAATTTTGTAAGCAAAATGCACAACGCTTTGCGGATACTGATAAATTATCCGGGATAAATCAATCATTTCCTTGGTTACACCCATAAAACACGGCAATTACAAGACTGGGTCTATGTGACTTTATCACTGATAAGTAATTTACTAAATAGTAATATTACATTTCGCTATTTTGGCGATACATAAAAAACCACAAAACACCCTGTAAACAACGTTGAGGTAATGCCATGTTAGATTTTGTATTAGGTATCTTTTCCAGTATTTTTCAAATGAATATGCGTGATCATCACGAAATTCCTTTTGCCATGCCTTTGTTAATGGCCGTCGTCGTCGGTTTTATTATCGGTTTTGTCATTCTGTCCATGATTGGCAATGAAAACCGACAGGAAAAACCAAATCAAGATAGTGATTATAAAAAGGGAACAGTAACTACTCAGCGTATTTCACCAAAAGCATCAGGTCACTGAGTAAATTCCGGTAATTTCCCCAGGGCCAGCGCATAAAAAGATCCTATTAAAACAGCGAGTTCAGTATCATTCATGCAAAACTGTATGAGGAATCAAAATGTCCCTGAGCCTGCAAGAAGCCTTTTCAAGCCTGGAAGACCCGCGAATTGAACGCCACAAGCGTCATCAACTGCTGGATATTATCGTACTGACCATCTGCGCGGTGGTCAGTGGCGCTGAAGGCCGGGAGGCCATAGAAGCCTTCGGCAAAGAGAAACAAGACTGGCTGCGGCAATGGATAGCGTTGGAAAACGGAATCCCCTCGCACGACTGCATTGCCCGCCTGATGTCACGGTTGCCGGCCGAGGAAGTCAGCGCCTGTTTCAGTCGCTGGGTGCAAAGTGTCGCCAGACTGACCGAGGGGGAAGTGGTTGCCATTGACGGCAAAACGGCGCGCCGGTCCTTTGATCAGGAGGACAAGATGGGCGCGATCCACATGGTCAGCGCCTGGGCAAGCCAGACGGGGCTCTCCCTGGGTCAGGTCAAAACACAGGAGAAGTCCAATGAAATTACCGCCATTCCCCGACTGTTGGCCATGCTGGAAATTAAAGGCTGCATCGTGACCATTGACGCGATGGGATGCCAGGAAAAGATTGCTGGCAAGATCGTCGAGAAAGGGGCTGATTACGCCCTGGCGGTCAAGGGCAACCAGAAGTCCTTGCATGAAGCGATCGTGGATTACTTTGCCGTGGCGGTGGATGGCGGTGTTGAGGACGGTCAGGCGCTACTGGGCCACCACGAACAGGTCGATGTCGGACACGGCCGGATTGAACAGCGCCGCTACTACCTGGCTGATTGTCTGGACACCTTGCCTTCGCCCCGGCGCTGGCAAGGACTCAAGGGCATTGGCATGGTGGAGTGTGAACGCCAGATCGGCGAACGACAAACCATTGAGCGTCGCTACTACATCACCACGCTTGATAGTGTTGAAACCTTCGCCAACGCTGTGCGCTCCCACTGGGGCGTGGAGAACAGCCTGCATTGGGTATTGGATGTCACGTTTCGTGAAGACGAGTCACGAATTCGCAAGGGCGAATCACCGGGCAACTTCACTATCATCCGCCAATTGGCGCTCAATTTGCTCAAGCGCGAACCGTCGCGCCTGAGCATTAAGCGCAAGCGCTTCAAGGCAGCCCTCAGCGATGACTTCAGGGCTCAAGTGATATTTGGGTGAGTTTTTATGCGCTGGCCCTGGTAATTTCCCCTTAAATACCAGTACCAACGCTTCAGAGGCACTGACATGATGTTTACGACAAGTGGATAGATATCCCCGAATACGGCAGAAGGTGATGGCACCCTGCTCACTCCTGAAACACCCCGATATTTTTTGCTGCACCTTGGTCATGCGGATATCATTCTCACCGAGATTATTAGTAAATGGCACATCTATTTCTCTCATAAAGCGTAAGACATCATCCGGGTAATTGATCAGCCGTTCCAGTAAGTTTCTGGATTTACTGCGCTTGAGGCGCCCATGTTTGGGTTTACCGGGCAACGGGGTTGGTGGCGGACATTCAATTTGTGCTTTCTCTAATAAATCTCGATATCGTCGTCGATAACAGGCCGCTTTTCTTGCTTCAAGCTTCCCCCTGCATCATCGACGACCTGATTGATCTTTTTTAACCGGGTTTCCATTTCTTTGGCCCACTGCTGTCCATCCTGCTCCCGGGCACGGGTCAGTTCACGCAGATGATGCGCATTGCACAAGGCATGAGTGAAGGGGGACTTGTAGTAAGGCTTCCAGTGATCGTGGCATAAAATGCCATGAAAGTCAGGCAGGATGCCAATGACATCCATCGCTTCCTTGCCCCGTTTTACATGGGGAAAATAATGTGTCCATAAATCATTAGAAGCACAATGCAACCAGTACCTGGCGCCATTGATGTTAATGCCCGTTTCATCGGCATGTACAACAGAAGCTGCCGCCAGTCTTTGCTTGCAAATCGGCTCAAAGGATGCCAGCTTCTCAAAGGCTGGTTGATTGAAATTAACCAACGAACCTTCACTGATGGGGATCTGTAATTGATCGGAAAAATAATCCTTGATGCGCTGGCAGGGCAATAATTGGTACTGCGAAAGATACACGGCGTGCGCCTTGAGTTGGTCACCATATTGCACGGCTTTTGTTACGCCCTCGGGAAAAGGAGCAACAAACCGACGACCTTGTTCATCGATAAGCCTTTGCGCACGATATTCCGTCACAATCCGTGAAATATCAATATCAAATACCTGCCGGGTTTCAAAGCCATCTGCCGTGTAGCTTCCGGCTGGCAAGGTACGGCGATCAATCTTGATGGAGATAACGTCATCGGGATCATCGACTTTAACCAGCGTGGTGCCAATATGCCCTTTCTGTCCACCACCTGGTTTTTTTGATCCAGCCCGTGCTTTCCTTTTACGATCAGGATCACTTGATGGCGGCCTGGAACTGTTACTGCTGTTAAGTCCGAGCCGATGCATCAAGAGCGTGACCAGCAACAACAATATCTCCAGCGAAGACCGCAGCGCCGGAGATAAATCGGCTTCATCTTCAATCAGCTGCCGGGCATTGGTAATGGCAGCCTCTACATCAATGGAATCAATCTTCAATGAAACGGCCTGTGGGTTTAAGTACAGGACTCTTGTCTCATGGCTTTTGAAATACGAATTTTTGCCTCTGTGTTGCCCGTTATCGTATTTTAGAAATGCACGGCAGCAGGGCTATCGGGCATTGCTTATAAGGCAACACGCCTCAACTAACGCAGGCTAATACAGTAAACCTCTTGCGCCAGGTGTTGCCGTTAGAAAATCAAAAATAACGCTAAAATCGTGTCAAGCAGTTTTTTACTTATTTACGCTGAGTAGTTACAGGGAACATTACATTAATCGCATTGTTCCCTTTTTAATTGTAAAAATATATCTTACAACGATTTAGAAAGCTCGGTTAGCGCATGAGGATTATGGATTTGAATGCTGCCCCGGCTTAAGCTGATCCAGCCAAATTTTTCAAACCGTTTTAAGTGCCGGGACACCACTTCCCGGGCTGTACCCAATTCCGCTGCCAGATGCTGATGCGTTTTGGAGATTTGGTTTTGTCCTGCCGATAAAGCCAAAAGCTGTTCCGCCAGACGATTTTCGACCGAGGCGAATAACACATGCTCCATACGGCCGATGACATTGGAGAGACGGGCTGACATATTCTGGAATACGAATTCCCTGAAGAACGATGATAATTCAAGACAGCGATGAAAAGCCGTACTTGGAATGACAAAGGCTTTTGAGTCTGCCTCAGTCACCGCTTCAGCAGGATATTGATTACTCCCCAGTAAGCATGATGTGGTCAATACGCAAGAATCACCAGGGTTGACACAATACAATAAAATTTCACGGCCATTTTCCCCCATCAGCTGGATTTTAATCCGGCCCTCCAATAACAAAACATAGTTTTCACATTGCTTGCCTGGATAAAATACCTGTTCGCCTGCCGGAATCGTCACAAGCGTAGCCGATGCCATCAAGCTTTTTAAATTTTTATCCGTAGTCGCTGCAAATTCAGGAAAATGTTTTTTCCAATAGTCTTGCTTGTTCATTGGGTGTTCCCGCATAGCCTATAAAATCTGTTTCTGCAATAATGCATGACCACATCGCTGATTATAAATAACAAAGGCAAACGCTTAGTCTGCCTTTGTTATGCTATCAATCCATAACCCTATCAAGGATAAATCACTTTAGGCTGAAAATAGGCAGCAGGATAATCAGGGTCAAACGTGATTACTGGTGCAGTTTTTTTAACCGCATCCTTGTCGATATAAACAACTTTAGGCTGAAAACTTGCAGCAGGATATTCAGAATCATAAGCAGTTTGTTTTTGTGAACTTGAATCGGCTTTGCCAACGGCATCTTCATCGATATAAACAACTTTAGGTTGAAAATCGGCAGCGGGATAATCGCTGGTCGCCATTGCAGTATTCGATAATAGAGACAGGCTGACGACGCCTAACCCCAAAACGATCATTTTTTTCATAAAAAGGAATCCTCCATTGCTTTGTTTTTGGCCTGACTGGTTTCCCAGTATTAAACATTTTTTCTCTGTTGGCAACCTGCAAAAACAAGATAGTGTTTATCCGGATATTTCACAGGACGCTCATATTCATTTTGGAAATTGCTGACACCATCCCCTATGAACTTTTATAGTAACGAGTCGGATCTTCAACTCCAGCCGCACTGAATCCAGCAGCTCTGAGTCTGCACGCATCACATTGTCCACAAGCCCTGCCCTGCTCGTCTGCCGCATAACAGGAAACCGTTTGCCGATAATCCACACCCAGCTCCAGCCCTTGTTTGATAATGTCAGCCTTGCTGAGCTGAATCAATGGCGTATGGATCAAAATATTTTCCCCTTCCACCGTAGTTTTGGTGGCAAGGTTGGCCAGATTCTGAAAAGCATCGATAAATTCCGGCCGGCAATCAGGATAACCTGAATAATCGACCGCATTGACGCCGATAAAAATATCGGTGGAACCCAGCACCTCCGCCCAGCCCAGTGCAAAAGACAGGAAAATGGTGTTCCTGGCCGGCACATAGGTAACCGGTATGCCCTGCTGAGGCGTTTTCGGCACATCGATATGTTCATCGGTCAGCGCCGAGCCGCCAATCGAGCCTAAATCGATACGAATAATTTTATGCTCGCTGACCTGATAATGTTCAGCAATCTTTTTGGCTGCATTCAATTCGGCATTGTGTCGCTGGCCATATTCAAAACTCAGGGCGTAACATTGGTAACCTTTCTGTTTGGCATGCGCTAACACGGTAATGGAATCCAGACCGCCAGATAGCAGAATAACGGCTTTTTTTTGCATTGGAATAAATATCTGTCATTTCCCCTGGGCGTCATCCCAGAGAATTTTGTGTAGTTGTAATTGAAACCGGACTGGCAGCTGATCTTGAAGTATTTTGTCCGCCAGCCAGGTGGGTGATAGTTTTCCCGTTACCGGAGAAAACAATACCTGACAACGGCTGGTTAACTGATATTTGTCGACCTGTCTCTTGCTCCAGTCATAATCACCCTCATCGGCGATGACGAATTTTACCTGATCCTGGCTTTTCAAACAGTCGATATTTTCATAGCGGTTACGTTCCACCTCGCCCGAAGCCGGCGGTTTTAAATCCATCACTTTAACCACCCGCTCATCGACGCCCGATATGTCCAAAGCGCCACTGGTTTCCAGTGAAACCTGATATCCTCGATCGGCTAATTGGGTGAGTAAAGGCAAACAAGCCGGCTGCGCCAGCGGCTCACCACCAGTTACCGTCACATAAGGGGTTCGCCATTGCGCTATATGCGTCAAAATCTGCTCGATCGTTTGCCGGCTTCCGCCATTAAATGCGTATTCGGTATCACACCATAGACAACGTAATGGACAACCTGTCAAACGAATAAAAACGGTTGGCCAACCGATGGTGTCCGCCTCACCTTGAAGAGAATAAAAAATTTCGCTGATGCGTAAAGAGTTTTCCATTGCTCCGTGATATATCCTTTCAGTTGGGACGAATGTTGTAAGGGCGATCAGCCGTTCGCCCTTACCAGGCTGTTGAAAAACGCCCCTATGCCTCCGGCTCCAGCCCTTCATTTTGGGTTAAATTTACCTCTGGATGGCCTGATTAGCCAGGTTTTCCGGTATCAGCCGGTTTATATTGCCCTTTCGAGGCTTTATTTCCACCTTCTGGCGGATTTCAGGCACAACGGTGCCTGCGCAGTTGAATAACGCCATTGTAACAGGGTCATCAGGCGGGTCAGATTATACGCTGCGAAGGTGAATACGGTTTGGGCAGTCACTTTTTTCACTCCGCGAAATCGGGTTTGACGTAATCCCCCAACAGTTTTGCTCCAGCCAAAGACTTCTTCGATCCGTTTACGGATTTTGAGACTGCTGTATAGCCTGGGTGTCGGGTCGTCCGCTTGTCAATCGCCGAACCTTTCGCTTTTTGAGTTACATGCGGGGTCACCTTCATGGCGCGAAGCTCGGCAACGAAGTTTTGGGTATCATAGTTTTTGTCACTGCCCACTGTGGCACCCGCTTTTTTGACGCTGCGTTTGATCATTTTTGTCGCCGCCTCCCGCCCGGCCGTTCCTGTCGCCTGGGTCACTTCAACATCGATGACCAAACCATGGCGATTTTCCATGAGTGCATGGCCCGGAAAAGCGAGTTGGGCTTTATCGCCCTGACTTTTTTTATACATCCTTGCTTCCGGGTCCGTTGTCGATTCATGCGTGTCGTTACAGCGTTTCTCGCCTTTGAAGTTGACACCCGGATTGCGGGTGGAATCCTCCGGCGGCCGGCTCGAACCATCTTTGGCCTTGACGCTTTTCACAGAAGCCCAGGCCTTGATTAGCGTGCCATCAACTGAAAAGTGTTCGTCTGAGACTAAATCCTGCCATTCGGCCAGGCACAGCACACGATCAAAAAACAAACGACTCACGCGCTCATTCAATAGACGGTCACGATTGGCGCTGAACGTTGAATGATCCCAAACCTCATCATCCATTGATAAGCCGACAAACCAACGATACAGCAGATTGAAATCAATGTGTTCGATCAGTTGCCGCTCCGAACGAATGGAAAACAGGATTTGCAACAAACTGGCACGGAGTAAACGCTCGGGAGGAATTGACGCCCGGCCCCGTCGGGAATACAGGTCATCGAACTCCTCATCCAAAGTAGTCAATAGAATATCGACCAAATATCGTAGTTTGCGTAAAGGATGATCACTCGGAATTCTAGATTCCAGCGTCCGATAACTGAATAATTCGTTTTGGGTATAATCAATGCCGCGCATAACAAATAAAAAATCGGGGAATATCAAATGGATTGAATCATTTTACCATAAATAACAATTAGTTATGTAATCAAATGCCAATTATGGCAACGAAACAATGCGGCCTCCAGGTTGGATTAAATCAACAGCCTGTTACGGGGTATTTGCCCGTTGTTTTCAGCCGTTATCGATTTATCTTAAATTACATCAATTGATCCAGACGCATCAATCTTTTAGTGGCTAAATGGGCTGCGGTGGTGCCAGGAAAGTCCACTTTGACCCGAGTCAGATATTCCCGCGCTTTGGCCAGATTGTTTTGTTCGATTTCGATATAACCTAATTTCAGCAAGGCATCCGGTACCTTGGGACTGTCCGGATACAAGTCAATAACCTTATTGAATGCCGCTTTCGCCAATTCCGGCTGTTGATTGACTTTATATGCCTCTCCCAGCCAATATTGAGCGTTATCGGCATATTCGCCTGAAGGGAACTGTTGAATCACTTGTTTGAACGCCTTGATCGCCTGGCTGTTATGACCATTTCGTAGCAGTTCATAAGCCTTTTGGTAAAGCGCTTTCTCCTCAGCGGCGGATGCCACAGGTTTTACCGCCTCATCAGTCGCTGGGGTTTGAGACGCCGCAGGCTTTTGCAGCGCCTGATAACCGGCTCGTTTGCCATCATCAACTGGTGAGGGTTGCGGCTGCCCTCCAAGTTGCAGAATGCGCTGATCGAGATCGGTATAAATATTATTCTGCCGGCTTTTCAATTCGCTGATTTGATGCCCCTGTTCTTCAACAATACCGCGCAATTCCTGGACTTCCCGTTGCAACTGTTCCAGCCGGCCCAGAATTTCAAAAACCACCCCGTTAGCCGGAGCCGCCTGCGTGTATGCCGCACCGTTGGACATCATGGAATTATCGACAATCGGTGGCAAAGGCCTGGCATCGGCCAGCACCGAGCCACAAAAAGGCAATAGGATCAGTAATTTTTTATTCATTTAACACCTTCATAAACCAATTCCACACGACGATTGAGCTGCCAGGCCGCTTCATCATGCCCATCTACAGCCGGCTTTTCTTCACCGTAGCTGACGATGCTCAATTGTCTGGCGGGTACGCCCTGCGCCTTCATCAAGCGGGCGACAGTTTTAGCGCGCTGTTCACCCAAAGCGATATTATATTCTGGTGAACCCCGTTCGTCTGCATGACCTTCCAATACCAGTCTGTATTGAGGATGTTGCAATAGAAAAGCTGCATGGGAGGCGATAACTGGAATAAAGTCCTGCTGAACGTCGCTGCTGTCGTAACGAAAATATATTGTTCGCTTGGATAACGGGCTGGCCGGGTCGCTAAATTCCGCACCCAATTCTTCCGCCGTCAGCTCGGTACCGGCAATTTCATTTTCGTCGCTATAGCCACTGGTCGTTACACCATCGGGACTGACCACCGCCGCATTCTGGCTTTTATCCAGCAGGCTGGCCTGTTTCTCATCGGTAGAACTGCACCCTGTCAGCGTCAAGATTAAAAGCGTTGCACCTAACAGGCAGATATTTTTTTTCATCATTATTTTCACCATACTAATTGAGTATTATTTACAACCCCCAGGCCGGCTCTCTGACTTCTCCCCCTCTGAAAGCCAGCTTGCGATGCATACTGCCATCGGCGGAAACCGTCGCCAAATAAGAGTGCTTTCCTTTGCGCGTAGCATAAAGCACCATCGATCCATTGGGCGCGAAACTGGGCGACTCGTCCAGTGGCCCGCCGGTCAATACATTGATTTGCCCATTGGCCAGTTCCATCACCGCAATACGATAATCACCATGATTACCATGCACCATCACCAATTGCCTTCCATCCCGGGAAAACTGCGCCCGGGCGTTGTAATCGCCGCTGAAGGTTAAGCGTGTAGCACGACCGCCAGAAACGGGGATTTTATACAACTGCGGTTTGCCGCCCCGGTCCGAGGTAAAGACCAGATAGCGGCCATCCGGCGACCAGGTCGCTTCGGTATCGATGGCATAACTGCGGGTTATTTTTCTCAAACGACGGCTGCCTAAATCCAGAATATAAATATCCGGACTGCCATCTTTCGACAAGGTCAATGCCAGCTTTCGCCCGTCCGGGGAAAACGCCGGTGCACCGTTAATACCGTGCCAGGTCGCCATCCGTTGTCGTTTTCCCGTCGCCAGTGTCTGCACATAAACCGCCGAACGCCGTCTTTCAAACGACACATAGGCAATTTTTTTACCATCCGGAGACCAGGCCGGCGACATGATCGGCTGTTTCGACGAAGTAATCACCCGGGCGTTATGGCCATCGGCATCAGCCACCATCAGCCGGTACAAGCGCTTGCCGCCAGCCTGACGGCTGCTGGTGACATAGGCGATATGGGTATTGAACACACCCGGTTTACCGGTAAGTTTTTCAAACACCAGGTCGCTTATTTTATGTGCTGTCCGGCGTAATAATTTACGGCTGGCGGTCAGTTTATAACCTAAAATCTGTACTTGTTGATAAACATCGAACAACTGAAAACGCACTTCATATTGTCCCGCCATCGGCGTGACCTGGCCAATCAGTAAATAATCCTGCCCCAATGCCTGCCAGTTACGGAAACGGACTTGCTGAGGTTGAGATGGCCGGGTCAGCATATCAGCCCGGGATAGTGTTTTAAAATAACCGCTGGAGCTTAAATCCGCCTGAATGACAGCGGCAATATCCAGTTTGGGCAGGGTTCCTTGAGGCCAGGCGAATGGTACAATCACAATCGGTATGGCAGATTCTGTTCCTTTGGTGATTTCTATCGTCAAGCCTTCCGCTTTGAGCTGATTGAAACCGAACATCAGCAGCAACGGTAACAAGATAAAGATTTTTTTCATATCGGCTTATTCCGGTTTAAAAACAAAGGTAAACGTTCTAAAGTTTTGGTTGAACACTACCCGGTCCTTCGGTACTGGCAATGGCGAGGCCTTTCTGACTGCATTTTCCGCCGAACGGTCAAAAATGGCATCGCCACTGCTTTTAACCACCCTTGCATCCATCACATCACCGCTCGGTAATAATTTAACCCGTACCGTACAACTGAGGCCCTTTCTGGAAGTCATCGGCCGGATCCAGCTATTATTGACTTTTTGTTGTATCGCCCGGGATATTCGGATAGTCATTTGCTGAGCGGCTTTCTCCCGCGCCTTGGCTTCGGCGGCGGCGCGTTGTCTGGCCAATTCCGCTTGCCTGGCCTGTTCGGCTTTTTGTTTCGCCAACTCGGCCTTACGCTTTTCTTCGGCCTGTTTTCGGGCTAATTCCGCCTGGCGTTTCTTTTCCGCCTCACGTTTGGCTTTTTCCCTTGCCAAACGCTGTTGCTCCAGCTTTTTCTGCGCCTCGGCCCGTTGTTTTTTTATCTTTTCCAGCCGGACTTTTTCTTCGGCCTGTTTTCGTTTTAACTCTGCCTGCTTTTTCTTCAGCGCCAACGCCTGTTGTTGACGCTTTTCAGCCAGTTGCTGAATTTTTTTCTCTTCCTGCAAGCGTTTTTGCCTGGCCTGTTCCAGTAAACGCTGTTCGCGCCGCTGTTGTTCAACCAACTGTCGTTGTTTGGCCAGTTTCTGTTGTTTGAGTTTTTTGACTTCCTGGATTATTTTATCTTCATCCAGCACGGTCGCTTCAATGACTTCTGGTTCGGGCTTTTGCCGTTGCGTTGTGTGAGGGGCAGCACCGACAATGAACAGTAACAACAAACCTAAATGCAGCGCAATCGACCAGGCGAAATAATAAGCGTATTTCTTCATTTTTCTTTATGTGACAGGCTGTGTCATCAGGCCAACGACTTTCACGCCAGCATTTTTTAATGCTGACATAACGGACACGACTTTACCATAATCCACCTGCTTATCGCCGCGAATGTAAACCTGGGTTTCAGGCTGCTGACGCAGAACCGCCGCTACCCGGATCAATAATTCTCCGGCCGCCACCGGCTCGTTTGTATCGTCACCCACATCAATAAAATACTGACCTTGTTTATCGACAGAAATAATCAATGGTGGAATTTCCTGTGTATCGACCGTTTTCGCCTCGGCCTGCGGTAAATCCACCTCCACGCCGGTTTGCACCAAAGGGGCTGTGATCATGAAGATTATCAACAATACAAAAGTTACATCAATATAAGGGACGACATTGATTTCGGCCATCGGTTTACGGCGATTTTGACGACGACTCATGATTGATGCGCCTGTCGTTGTAACAACACCAGAAATTCATCCATAAACAATTCATATCGGCCCGCCAGTCTGTCCAGCTGAGTGGAAAACCGGTTGTAAGCGATAACGGCAGGAATAGCGGCGAACAAGCCCATTGCCGTGGCGATCAACGCTTCAGAAATGCCGGGGGCGACATTTGACAAGGTGGCATGTTTCATATTCCCCAATGCACTAAAGGCATTCATGATACCCCACACGGTGCCGAACAAACCGATATATGGGCTGGTAGAACCCACGGTCGCCAAAAAAGGCAGCGCGTCATCCAGGCGATCCATTTCCCGCGCCAGTTCAATTTTCATTGCCCGTTCAGCCGCTTCAACCTTAACATCGGCACTGACATCTTTCTGCTGACTCAAACGAGCGTAGGCTTTGTAACCGGCCATAAAAATTGTCTCGATACCTTCCGTATCCGCTTCCTGTTTTTGCAGCCGTTTAAACAAATCGCTCAATTCGATACCAGACCAAAAGGCTTCTTCAAATTCCTCGGTGATAGCTTCGGCTTGTTTCAGTTCCGCCCGTTTACTGAAAATGAATGTCCAGGCGGCAACGGATGCGGCCAGTAACACCAGCATGACAAACTGAACGACAAAACTGGCATTCAGAATCAGGTCGATAAAGGAAATTTCACTATTCATGCGTTATCGCTTGTAAGATTTCAGAAGGAATGACTTTAGGCCGCATCGTGTTGATATCCAGACAGGCGATACGAATATTTCCTTGCGACAATATTTCACCTTGTCTTTTCACTTGCTGGGTAAAACTAAAACTGGTTTTTTTGGCTTCAGAAACGCTTGCCGTTACGTCCAGCAAATCATTGAAACGTGCTGGCTTCAAATAATCCACCGCTACTGAGCGTACCACAAAAATAATTTCAGCCTCCTGCATTAGCCGATCCTGCTCAAAGCCTGCAGCACGCAGAAATTCCGTTCTGGCCCGTTCAAAAAACTTCAGATAATTGGCATAAAAAACCACGCCGCCGGCATCGGTGTCTTCATAATAAACGCGCACAGGCCAGGTGAATGTATTCATCAGTCATCAAATAAGGATTGTGTTACAGGGTTAAGTTCCACTGGTACTTTCAGTCCAAAATGTAAATAGGCTTTCTGCGTGACGATACGTCCGCGTGGCGTCCGCATGATAAAACCTTGCTGCAACAAGTAAGGCTCCAGCACATCTTCAATCGTGCCACGTTCTTCGCTGATGGCCGCCGCCAGGGTATCCAGTCCGACCGGTCCCCCGTCGAAATGTTCAATCATCGAGGTTAACAATTTACGATCAAGCAAATCAAAACCACTGTCATCGATTTTCAACATCCTCAGCGCATCACCAGCGACCGCCTTGCTGACCACGCCATCACCTTTGACCTCGGCAAAATCCCGCACACGGCGCAATAAACGGTTAGCGATTCGGGGTGTGCCTCGTGAACGGCGAGCAATTTCCCTGGCGCCGTCTTCAGCCATATCCATTTTTAACAAACGGGCCGAACGCATGACAATACGGGTCAATTCTTCTGGCGTGTAAAATTCCAAACGCTGGACAATGCCAAAGCGATCACGTAGTGGTGAAGTCAATAACCCCGCCCGCGTGGTCGCGCCAATCAGGGTAAAAGGCGGCAAATCCAGTTTGATCGAGCGTGCCGCAGGTCCCTCACCGATCATGATATCGATCTGATAATCTTCCATGGCGGGATAAAGCACTTCTTCCACAGCTGGACTGAGACGATGAATTTCATCTATAAACAACACATCATGTGCTTCGAGATTGGTCAACAAAGCGGCCAGATCGCCGGCTTTGTCCAATACAGGGCCTGAAGTCTGACGGATATTGACACCCATCTCAGTCGCAATAATATTGGCCAGTGTCGTCTTTCCGAGCCCTGGCGGACCAAAAATCAGCACATGATCCAATGCTTCGCTACGCGCCACTGCCGCCTGAATAAAGATCTCCATTTGCAGACGAAGCTCTTCCTGACCGATATAATCTTTCAGTCTTTTTGGCCGAATCGCACGATCCAGACGATCTTCGTCACTTTGGCCACTGGCGCTGATCAATCGATCACTTTCAATCATGAGGTTATTGGTTGAGATGAAAATCTGTTGATATTAATTGATGTTGTCCTGATCGCATTTTTTCGCGGCTTGATAATGTAGGCGTATTAGAAACTCGAGCGAAAAATCGGCGTCATTTGGCCATTATTGATAGGTTTCACTTCGATCTTGGCGTGGTCCTGCATCCATGCAGTCATACCCATGCTACCTTATTTTTGTTTTACCTTAAATTTTCAGCACCCACAAGTTCAGAAAGTTCTTTAATAATTTTAGGATGCAGAATTTTTCCACTATGGAATGGCAAAACAAATCTCACGTCACCTTGCCTGTAAATTCTGTGACTGCCTTTGCTTCTGAGAAGCCGAAAGCCATTGGCAAGAAGTATTTTTTCTGCCTCAGCTGCGGTTATCCTAGGCCATTTAGGCAACATCAACCTCCAAAGCGGTTGTCAATATTTCTTTACTCAAGGATTCATTTATTTCTTCTGTTGACAGGGTTTCCAGATACAATTCAACTGCCTCTCTGATATTTTTCAACACTTCGTCCAAACAATCACCTTGTGTATGACAACCTTGCAGTTCAGGACAATATGCATAAAAACCATATTGATCCTGCTCGATGACTACACTAACTTTCATATCCTGTCCTCTCAATCCAACCCTTATCTGGTTCCCACGCTCCTGCATGGGAACGATAAACCTACACGTTTCATTATTTAACCGTACCCCGCAAAGCCAGACGAATAATATCTTCACAGCTTTTACCCTCGCTCGCAACAGCCTGCACCATTTTGCTGGCATCGGCAGGTTTGTAGCCTAGCGCGCATAAAGCGGTGATCGCTTCCTGACGTGGATTACCATGGCTTGACGCCACCGCTTGATTGGAGTTTATCTTAATGCCGCTATCTGAGGTTTCACTTAACGCCGGCAGGCGGTCACGCATTTCGACAATCAGCCGTTCGGCGGTTTTTTTGCCGACGCCGGGCAGACGCACCAGCGATTGGGTATCGTTATCTTCGATACAGCGGCGAAATTCTTCGGCGCTTTGACCGGACAGAATCGTCAAGGCCAATTTGGGGCCGACGCCATTGACCTTGATCAGCGTTCTAAACATCAGGCGGTCGCTTTCCTCGGAAAAGCCAAACAGAATATGCGCATCTTCCCGCACCACCAGATGGGTGTATAAAGCGACTTGCTCGCCTATCATCGGCAAGTTGTAAAAGGTGGTCATTGGTGCTTCGACTTCGTAGCCGACGCCATTGACATCCAGCAATAATTGCGGAGGATTTTTGGCCAACAATTTACCGCGTAAAAACCCTATCATAAACCTGCCCGGGTTAAGCGTTGCTGGGTGTGCTGATGATGGCTATGGCACAAGCAAATGCCCAGCGCATCGCCGGCATCGACATGAAGTTCCCCTTGAATATTCAACAGAATTTTCACCATATGTTGTACCTGGTGTTTGTCGGCATTGCCTTTACCCACCAGTGCCTGTTTGATTTGCCGGGCGGCGTATTCATGCACCGGCAGTCCGCAATTCAGCGCGGCGCAGATCGCCGCTCCCCGGGCCTGGCCCAGCTTTAAGGCGGAATCGGCATTTTTATGCATAAACACTTGCTCTATCGCCATTTGTCCGGGTTGATACAAGGCAATCACTTCGGTAATACCGTCAAAGATTTGCTTCAGGCGTTCCGGAAACGTTTCCGCCTTGATACGAATACAACCGCTGGCGATATAACGGCTGCTCTGGGCCTCGATTTCGATGACGCCATAGCCGGTGAGACGGGAACCGGGATCGATGCCTAAGATTCGCTTCAAACAAATACTCCAAACACTGTAAACATTAGGAGGCTGCCAGTTTTTCCATGATATCGTCGCTGATATCGGCATTGGAATACACTTCCTGCACATCATCCAGGTCTTCCAGGCGCTCGATCAAACGCATCATTTTTTCCGCCGTCGCCTCATCCAGATCGGTCTTGTTATCGGCATGCATGGTCACTTCGCTGTTTTCAGGCTCAAGCCCTGCCGCGATCATAGCTTCCTTGACGTTCAAATACTCTTGTGGATCGGTAAAAACATCGATGGAACCATCGTCATTGGTAACGATATCTTCGGCGCCGGCTTCCAGCGCCGCCTCCATTATGGCATCTTCATCGGCTCCGGCAGGATAACTGATAATACCAATCTTGCGAAACATATAGGCCACCGAACCATCCGTGCCTAAATTACCGCCCGCCTTGGAAAACGCATGACGAACTTCGGCCACGGTGCGATTACGGTTATCGGTCAAACAATCAACCATCACCGCTGTCCCGCCAGGGCCATAACCTTCATAACGCACTTCTTCATAATTAACGCCATCCATCGTACCCGAGGCTTTTTTAATGGTGTTTTCGATGGTGTCTTTCTTCATGTTCGCGCCCAGCGCCTTGTCGATGGCGGTGCGCAATGCCGGGTTATTGGCCGGGTCTGCGCCTTTTTTGGCGGCGACACTGATTTCGCGAATCAGTTTGGTGAAAATTTTGCCACGTTTGGCATCTTGCGCGCCTTTACGATGCTTGATATTTGCCCACTTACTATGTCCTGCCATTGTTTTCTCTCTTTTGATTCATGTCAGTTAAGACTATCACTGCCTCAACTCATATCAGTGTAAATAATCCAAAACCGGCCTTAATGACGGCCCGTCAACAAAATAATCCGCCTGTTGTTTGACCTGCTCCCGACTGGCTACGCCGCCAAATCCGATCACGGTAGCGCCGGCCTGCTTCGCTTCCAGATCGGTATTGCCATCACCCACCATCGCCGCTGTTTTACCGGGACGGATAATGCGCCGGCAAATATCGGCCTTGCCGCCATTTCTGGCCAAAGGGGATTGCCGGTCGAAATCCTGGTAATGTCCCTGTGGGTCAAACAATACATTCACCGCATGCACATGCGCTTCAGGAATGTTCAAGTGGCGGGCCAACGGCAAAATCGCCTGGCGGATGCCGCCACTGATGATGTGAATGTCTTTACCTGATTGTTGCAAGGTTGCCATGACCTCGACAACCCCTTCCACCATCTTCTGCACATACAAATCCGCCAGCCAATCCAGCATGCCCCGGTCCGGCTGAATCAGTTGCAGGCGTCTGCCATAAACCTCTTCCAGCGCAATTTCTCCATTCATGGCCTGGTCTGTCAACGCAGCCACCTGATCAAACGCGCCTGACTGCCTGGCCAGTTCATCGATGCCTTCAACCGCGCTCAAAGTGCTGTCGCAGTCGAAACAGACAATATCGACGCTCATAACTGAATTTGCTTGACCGATTTGACGGCGGGAATATCACAAACGGCCTGCACCAATTCTTCTGTCAAGGGTTCAGACACACTGATGACCGCCATCGCCTGCTGCTGTGTATCGGCTGTTCCGACCTGCATTCTGGAAATATTGATATTGGATTCCCCCAATACCGAACTGATGGCAGAAATAACACCCGGCTTGTCATCATGCTTGGTCACCAGCATGGCGCCTTCCGGCACCACTTCAATTTCAAAGTCATTGATCTTGACCATGCGCGGATGGCTGTCACCCAGCAACGTGCCTTCCAGCGAAACCACCTGACCATCATCACAGTGACCGGCCACTTTGATCAAGGACAAATACCCTTCAGCATCTTCGGTACGGGTTTCTACCAGAGAGATCCCTTGTTTTTTGGCAATATTCTCGGCATTGACACTGTTCACGGGGGTCGAAAACTGATCGGCCAGCATGCCAACCAATACTTCCACGGAAAGTGGCCGAATTTCAACTTCGCTGGCCTTGCCACAAGCGACAACATCCAGTGTTTTCACCGGTGCATCGATCAAATTGATCAGCATTTTACCGAGGATATTGGCCAGCCCAATAAATGGTTTGGCTTTGCGCAATTCTTCAGCAGACAAACGGGGAATATTCAGTGCATTGATCGCTTCACCGGTTTGCAGATAGGTCACCACTTGTCGGGCAATCTCTACGCTGACAGCAACCTGTGCTTCGCGTGTGGAAGCCCCTAAATGCGGTGTGAAATGGATATTATCCAGCCCCAACAGCGGGGAGTCTTTAGGTGGCTCATGTTCAAATACATCCAATGCCGCCTTGGCGATTTCACCATTTTGCAAGGCTTCGTACAAGGCCGTTTCGTCCACCAGCCCGCCACGCGCACAGTTGATCAGCATGGCGCTCTTTTTCATCGCGGCCAGTTGTCCGGCGCCAATAATATTGCGGGTTTTCTCGATCAAAGGGCAATGCAGCGTCAAATAATCCGCCTGACTGACCAATTCATCCAGACTGACAGATTCTGCGCCATATTCTTCAAAAATTTCCGGCGTGACAAATGGATCATAGGCGATAACCCGCATTTTCAGGCCATTGCCACGTTGCGCGACAATCCGGCCGATCGTGCCAAACCCTAAAATCGCCAGTGTTTTATGCGAGACTTCCGCCCCCATCAATTTGGCGCGTTCCCATTTGCCCGCTTTGACCGAATTATTGGCTTCCGGCAGATTCCGGCTTAACGAGAACATATGCGCAATCGCCAATTCCGCAGTGGTTGTGGCGTTGGCATCAGGGGTATTCATCACGATAACCCCTTGTTCCGTCGCGGCCGCTACATCGACATTATCCACACCGATTCCGGCTCGGCCGACAACTTTCAGTTTTTTAGCCGCCTGTAATACTTTTGCGGTGACGGTGGTGCCGCTACGGATCAGCAGTGCGTCAGAATCTGGAATCAGTTCGCACAACTCATCCTCGCTCAATCCTGTTTGAATATGGACTTGAATATCAGGCTGTTCATTCAAAAAGTTGATGCCATCATCGGCTAACTTGTCGGAAATCAGTATTTTCTTCATGCTTTTCGGATTTATCAAGGGATTAAATAAACCCAATATTTTAGCAGTTTTATACGCTCTGCAGGTGAGTTTTTAGCATTTTGGAGGTTCGTTTTTTGCCAGGGGCAACAAAAAACGAAATGGAATAAGATCCTGCTTCACGAATAATCCACTCCCAAACAAAACCTCTGTCCAGTTAGCTTGATGCTGCTTTGTTGAAGCGGAATTTCTGGATCAGGTTCCCAAGCAGGAGCTTGGGAACCAGCAAAAAGTGTAGATAGTTATGCTTGTATGAAGAGTAATCTTCACTGGGTTGAAATTTGCTCACCCACCTGATTCAGCCAGGCTTTCACTTCATCTTCTTTCACCATGCCAACATGGCGGAATACCTGATGTTGTCGATCAAAAAAATAAGTGACCGGTAACTCGCCACGCCAGCGTTTATCGACAGCCCGATAAATCAATTCTGGATACTCGCCTGAAAAAACCCAGGTTTTCTGTAACTCCAGACCGCTTTGTTGCAAAATTTCCTTGATGCTTTGTTCATCCAAATCCAAGTCGGTTGAACCTGTCACCAGCGGAAGATCGGGCAGTTCTTTTTGTAATTGGCCAAACATGGCCAGTTCTTTCATGCAAAACGTACAGCTTTCAGACCAGAACACCAAAATGAACGGTTTGTTTTGATAGTGTTGTTTGATTTCTGGCAGCGTTTGCTGGGTAAACGGCAAAATGTCCAGCGCCATTGCACTACTGCCTGCCATTTGCAGGAGCAGAAACAGCCATAAATGACGTATTATTTTCATTGCGGTAACCTTTTTAATTTGTAACTACTCAGCGTATTTTACCAAAAGCATCAGGTCACTGAGTAAATTCCGGTAATTTCCCCTTAAATACCAGTACCAACGCTTCAGAGGCACTGACATGATGTTTACGACAAGTGGATAGATATCCCCGAATACGGCAGAAGGTGATGGCACCCTGCTCACTCCTGAAACACCCCGATATTTTTTGCTGCACCTTGGTCATGCGGATATCATTCTCACCGGGATTATTAGTAAATGGCACATCTATTTCTCTCATAAAGCGTAAGACATCATCCGGGTAATTGTTCAGCCGTTCCAGTAAGTTTCTGGATTTACTGCGCTTGAGGCGCCCACGTTTGGGTTTACCGGGCAACGGGGGTTGGTGGCGGACATTCAATTTGTGCTTTCTCTAATAAATCTCGATATCGTCGTCGATAACAGGCCGCTTTTCTTGCTTCAAGCTTCCCCCCTGCATCATCGACGACCTGATTGATCTTTTTTAACCGGGTTTCCATTTCTTTGGCCCACTGCTGTCCATCCTGCTCCCGGGCACGGGTCAGTTCACGCAGATGATGCGCATTGCACAAGGCATGAGTGAAGGGGGACTTGTAGTAAGGCTTCCAGTGATCGTGGCATAAAATGCCATGAAAGTCAGGCAGGATGCCAATGACATCCATCGCTTCCTTGCCCCGTTTTACATGGGGAAAATAATGTGTCCATAAATCATTAGAAGCACAATGCAACCAGTACCTGGCGCCATTGATGTTAATGCCCGTTTCATCGGCATGTACAACAGAAGCTGCCGCCAGTCTTTGCTTGCAAATCGGCTCAAAGGATGCCAGCTTCTCAAAGGCTGGTTGATTGAAATTAACCAGCGAACCTTCACTGATGGGGATCTGTAATTGATCGGAAAAATAATCCTTGATGCGCTGGCAGGGCAATAATTGGTACTGCGAAAGATACACGGCGTGCGCCTTGAGTTGGTCACCATATTGCACGGCTTTTGTTACGCCCTCGGGAAAAGGAGCAACAAACCGACGACCTTGTTCATCGATAAGCCTTTGCGCACGATATTCCGTCACAATCCGTGAAATATCAATATCAAATACCTGCCGGGGTTCAAAGCCATCTGCCGTGTAGCTTCCGGCTGGCAAGGTACGGCGATCAATCTTGATGGAGATAACGTCATCGGGATCATCGACTTTAACCAGCGTGGTGCCAATATGCCCTTTCTGTCCACCACCTGGTTTTTTTGATCCAGCCCGTGCTTTCCTTTTACGATCAGGATCACTTGATGGCGGCCTGGAACTGTTACTGCTGTTAAGTCCGAGCCGATGCATCAAGAGCGTGACCAGCAACAACAATATCTCCAGCGAAGACCGCAGCGCCGGAGATAAATCGGCTTCATCTTCAATCAGCTGCCGGGCATGGGTAATGGCAGCCTCTACATCAATGGAATCAATCTTCAATGAAACGGCCTGTGGGTTTAAGTACAGGACTCTTGTCTCATGGCTTTTGAAATACGAATTTTTGCCTCTGTGTTGCCCGTCATCGTATTTTAGAAATGCACGGCAGCAGGGCTATCGGGCATTGCTTATAAGGCAACACGCCTCAACTAACGCAGGCTAATACAGTAAACCTCTTGCGCCAGGTGTTGCCGTTAGAAAATCAAAAATAACGCTAAAATCGTGTCAAGCAGTTTTTTTACTTATTTACGCTGAGTAGTTACTATTTTTTTATGAATCAATTTATGTATTTCAGTAAACTGATCTTGACAGAGATGCAACACTCTTACTCCAGCCAAATCTGTAATACGATCAAATATATTTTCTGGCGTAATAGGGTTACTTTCATCCCATTTTCTTTTAATTTTATCTTTTAAATGATCCTCGTCCTTTAAACGATTTTTAATGGTATAAATTATTGGATTACCATATTTATTTAAACTTGGCTCAAGCCTGAACGTATCAACCACACCATTCATAAAACACTCAAATAAATGTTTTTCGCCAACATATGAATTGACTATATCATCAATAATTTTACTATTCATATTATGAATCTAATAATCTTATTCGAAATAACAAATCATCACAAAATTTAATATATTTTTCTCTTGTTTCCCTATATTTATTCCCTGAGCCACCAAGAGTACTCACATGATCACTTTCAATGTTGGGTAAGTCTGGCACTTCCCACATTGGGCTATTATAATACTGAGCCATTGATGGGAATGTATTATGAGTATGCATTACAGAAGTTTCTCCAATAGGTCTTTCCATAAGCTCAGGTGTTAAATGCGACCTTATCTCTTCTTTTATATTTTCTTCTATAGTTAGAGGTATTTTTTTAGCGTAATTTAGATGAGCCTTTGCTAAGTCCCACTCATTATATCCAGCATATTTCTTTGCATTGTATATTGTGTACCCTAAAAACGTGACGAAGTTTTTAGGGAAAGAATGTCTTTTCTCATTCGAGATCAATTTATAAGTAATATCAAACTCTTCTTTCCAAGATGACAAAGCCTTACCTATATTTTTAATACCGTACAAACTAAAAAGATCAGGTGATGCAGGAACAAAAAAACCATCTACAGTCGATATTATTACTTTATTTAATGAACCTAAACTTGGTGAAGTATCAATTATCACATAATTTTGCATATTGTTCTGCCAATGATCTTATTTTCGTTATTGTTCTAATCGCTAACGGCTCACGGCTCACCTCTATATATATCAGTCCATCGGCTCGCCACTTTTTCTTCATAAAGATGTAATGTTAAACGACCATGGATAACATCTAAATTAGCATTAAGCTCTGCGGGAGGTGGTAGTTTTTCATGATCGCCTGTGCCTTCTTCCGTTGGTCTTAATAGAAAATGCAAGCTTCTTGCATTAGAGGTGATTTTCTCATATTCATTATTTTTATATTTATTTTTTGAAGCCTCAAAGCCCTCATCTATATATGGGTCTTCAGCCGCCCAGAGTTCATGGATGTATTCTTGATTTAATGCATATATAGTTAGGTTACATTGAGGGTCTGCATCAATAATGAGTATCTTTTTACCCATCTCAGATAAAGCATTAGCAACATGATAAGTTAATGTTGTTTTTCCCACACCGCCCTTATTATTAAAGACTGATATTATTTTCATATTTTATGACCTTGCTTACTGATAATTAAGGTGAATATTATTTTCTGCTAACAGTTTACTATGCAGAATTAACTATACCTCTGCATTTTGGGAAACGAGAGCACCCCCAAAATTTCTTACCCGAATGCTGTCCTTTTTTGACTGTTCTCAATACCATTGAACTCCCGCATTCAGGGCATTGCTTCTGCTCTACTTTGCTGGCAACGATTCGTTTAACGTGCTTTACATGCTCACGATTTGTTTTGAATGAAGGTTTTAAACGACCCGATTCAATTTTATCGTAGATGTCTTTCACTTCGGCATTAGAAAGAACAGGTCTTCTTTTGGATTTTATGAAGCGAATGAGGCCTTTTCCATAAGTTACATTTTCGGGCATTTCGGTTTTGAAAGTACTATCCCCGACAAACACAACCACAGAAAAAAGTTGCTTGCTGCCAAGACCAAGCAAGCCCTCTAAAGTCTTGGTGTGCTTATAATTTTGATGCAGCGGATTATGGAATTTGTTTTTATGCCGGTAAATTTGTTGCGTCCATGTTTTTTGATCAGGACGGCCAAATATCCATCCTTTAATGTTTTTTGTTTCAATAACAAACACACCATATTCAGACACAATGACATGATCTATTTGTGTGCTGCCATCTTCCGTTGGAAGTGTGACATTTTTAATCAGATGATATTTATTCTTATCAAGAAGCAGTTTGGTACTTAAATTGACGGTGAATTCACCAACAACACCCTTGAACCAGGCGGATTTTATAATGATGAGCAAGATTCCAATGGGAATCAAAAACCCAAGCATACTCATTATCTGGTTGATAACAGGATTAACATCCACCTCTTGCACTCCGCGCTAATTCTCATCCGCCACTTTAATGATGATATTCACCCGGCGGTTTTTTTGCCGTCCTGCCGCTGTATTGTTATCGGCGATTGGCTTGGTGTCGGCATAGGTTACTGCCCGCATACGGGAAGGGTCAATTTGCTGCTCTGCCAGAAAATGCAAAACACTGGTCGCCCTGGCGGCGCCCAATTCCCAGTTTGATGGAAATTTACTGGTTTTTATCGGCCGGTTATCGGTATGGCCTTCGATATAGATCAGCCCTGCAGACTGTTGTAGCAACGGTGTCAGACGTTTTAACACGGTTTTGCCGGATTCAGACAAATCCGCCGCTGAAGACTGATACAAAATATTGTCCTGAATCTCCAGCTGGGCATAACCCTTTTCCACTGTCATCTGGATTTTATCCTGCAAGCCTAAGGATTTGAGTTTTTGCTGTAAATATTGTTTGGCCTTTTCTGTTTCTTGCTGTTGATTGACTGGCTTGCTGACTTTTTCCTCAACTGATTTGGCTTTAGCCACCGGCAATACTTTCTCGACGCTTTGTTCGACTTTCTGCCGGGTTTCTTTAATCAATTTGATTTCTTTGGCTTGTGTGGTATGCGTTGGCATTTTTGCGGTTTTTTTCAACGCGGTGGCATGAACAATTGATTTCTCTACCTGCTGTTCTTGCTCCCGTTTTAGCGGTGGTTTTTTAAATGGCTGCTCCGCCGCTTTCACAGGACTGGCCACTTTGGCCTGAATTGTGGCCTTTTTATAGGTTTTAACCGGTTTTGAATCCTCAAAAGAGCTTAATGCAATTAACGTTACCACCAGCATCACGATCAGGACGAATACATCGATATAGGTCAACAACCAGTTTTGTGTCGGCCTGGCATCCGGCTCGTCCAGCCAGTCATCCAGCGTCAAGGAAGAAGCGAAATGTGGCTTGTCTGCATTATTCATCATACAAATCCTGAATGGCTTCATCGTGCAATTCATTATCATATTGCGCAACGAATGAATTCAGTGTTTCCCGGATAAATGACGGCGGCCGCCCTTCAACGATCAAGGTCACCCCTTCCATGATCATGCTCATGATCATAATGCGCTGTTCGGTACGCCGTTCCAGTTTGATGGCGATCGGATTGAATAACAGATTGGCCAGCATCAAGCCGTACAGAGTTGTCGTCAAGGCGATAGCCATGTTAGAGGTAATCGAATGAATTTCCTTGACTTCAATCACCTGAAGCATATTGATCAGACCAACCAGCGTGCCAAACATACCAAAAGCCGGCGCAAAAGCCGCCAGACTGTGAAAGATGTTGGCTTCAGCCTTTTCTTTGGCCCGCATTCTGGCGATCCGCCATTTCAGCAAGGCCAGAATGTCATCCAGCGGCGCATTATCGACAATCAGCTGAAAGCTGGTTTTGAGATAGGGATTCTGAATGGTGCCGATGGTGTTTTCGATAGCGATTTTATCGCGTTGAAACCACATTTTCGCGACGGCGACTATTTCATCGACTTCCCGCTGGGGGTTCAGGCTTTCATAAAAAACAATCTGCCGGATAGATTTGATCCCTTGCTTGATGTCGCGTAATGGATAGCTCAGAAAAACCGCCGCCAGGGTGCCGCCCAGCACGATTCCAAGCCCCGGAATATTAATAAAGATTTCCGGCGTATTGGCCGCGTAATAAATAATAAACAGCAACAATCCCAAGGTCAGCACAACACCGATGGCGGTGGAGTAATTGATGGCTGGTGTTTGCTTGAACGGCGAAGGAAATAATCGATATTTGTCCATACTCAAAGCATAGCACAACTGCTGATTTCTTGAACAATGATGCATATTAAAATAGAATATTATGCATAAACATGGAGACAATCATGAGAACGACCCTGGATTTACCTGAAAATTTGCTCGATGAGGCCATGAAACTCACCCATACCCATACAAAAACCGCTGTAATTATTAAGGCCCTGGAAGAATTAATCAGAAAATCAAAACTATCCGAGCTAAAAAACTACCGCGGCAAAATTGATTTGGATATTGATCTGAATAAGCTCAGAGATCGACATTGATGCATGTATTGGTGGATACATCCATATGGACTGACTTTTTTAGAAAAGGCGATAACGCAGAACGGATGGAATTCTTGATTGATGAAAACCTCCTTGCTGTCAACGACATCATTCTTGCAGAGTTGATCCCTTATCTGAAAATAAAAAAGCAAGCGAAAGTGATCAAATTATAGAAGTTACGCATTGACAGGCAATGTTAAACTATGGGTTTAAAAAATCCCAAAGTCAATGCAAGGCAAACCTTGATAAGAGAAATAACACGCCCCTCAACAGCCTGCTGTACATTACCCATGTATATTGGTTTTTTATTAAGTGAGCCGAAACAAGCTAGTTGTCGACGATTAGGAGAAGTCATGTCAATATCACATGATAGCGTAAATCGATTTCTAAATCGGGAGCATTACACTGGGCGAGATTTATACAATGAAGCCAGCGCAAGCCTGAATTTAAAGGGCGGAACCTTGAGTGTTGACGATAGTGTTCTTGATAAACCTTATAGCCAATATATGGCATTTGTCAGTTATTTTTGGTCGGGAAAACATCATAGAGCAGTCAAGGGAATCAATCTTGTCACGTTGTACTACACAGACATTCAAGGAAAACACCAACCACTGAATTTCCGGGTGGTCGATAAGGCGGAAGGAAAGACAAAAAATGACTATTTTCAAGACATGCTGACCGAAGTATTAGCTTGGGGACTAGAACCTGGTTTTATAACAGGAGATAGCTGGTACAGTTGCGTGGATAATCTTAAATTGATAAGAAATCATCAGACAGGATTATTCTTTGCAGTGGAAGGTAATCGATTAGTCTCTGTTGAAAAAGGTTCATGGGTTCAAGTCAGGCAATTAGAAATCCCGGAAGACGGCTTAATGGTTTGGCTCAAAAATTTTGGGTATGTGAAATTATTTCGGACGACCTTGAAAGAACAAGTTCGCCATTACATAAGTTCACTACCTGATGAAGAAAAAACTGCTGTTTTTGACAAGAAAGCATTTACCGAACAACATGATAGGCATTGGCAGATTGAGCAATATCATCGGGCAATAAAGCAGGTGTGTAATATTGAGCGGTTCCAGGTTCGCAATAAAAGAGCAATAAATAATCATATTTTTTCTGCAATTTGTGGCTTTGTTCAATTACAAAAATTGAGCTTTGCAGACGTGATTAATAATTGCTATAGCGTACAGCGGAATTTATTCAACGATGTTATGGCTTCGTTTATCGACACCTTTATGCCAAATATGAATCATTTAAACCCAAAATTTCGATCTGTTGTCAATGCGTAACTTCTAAAATTACTTCATGAAATCAATAAACTTCCATTACATATTCGCTGGAATGAGATAATTGAATTTCAAACAAAATGCTTGAGGGAAGGCGTTAATGGCGTCGGTATTCCTGATTTGATTATTGCTCAAAATGCCAAACAGCACGGCAGTAAAATCTATACGCTGGATAAACATTTTCGACTATTACAAACCATCTTAAAAGTTAAATTTCTGTATGACTAAGAAATCGCTTAATTTTTCGCGATTCGTAGCAGCACAAGGATGTGCCGTCAAAATTGATAGCTACAAGCTATTGATTTTGTAAGCAAAATGTAAATAGCATTTCCTCTTTGCGATTATTTTTCACTCAATGGCGGCTGCGCAGGACCGGTTTTAACGATGCTTACCGGCATTCCCACGGCCAATTCACCGCTCTGGTCATGAATGGCATTTTGTCCAAAATAAACATGATGTTCCCATTTTCTCAGTTTTTGCAGGGTTTTCATCGGTTCTTTGCCGCGTTCAGCCGTTTCAGGATCGATCGTCGGGACAATGCAGCGTGAACATGGTTTGGGCAAGCGAAAATTCAACTCGCCTATGCGGATTTCCTGCCAGCAATCCTCTGCATAAGGCTCACAACCCGATACAACCAGATTGGGCCGAAAACGGATCATGGGCAATGACAAGCCCATCGCCTGATTTAATGACTCCAATGATGCGTTTGTCGTCAGTAAAAAGGGAAAACCATCGGAAAATGCCACTCGATCAGTCTCTCTGGCGTAATCAGGATCAACGCGCCTGATTGCATCATCCGGCTGAAAAACCAGCCGGCAAGAGACATTTAGAAACTCACTGAACCACTCATCCACTTGCTGTTCCAGCAGACTGGCCCGGCAATGATCACGCCATATTTCAACTTCCAGCTCGTGATCACTTTCTGACTGTAATGGGACGAAAATATCCGCTTGCCCCGGCGCTGACAGAATCAGTTCCGATTCGCTCAGTGCCGTTTTAATCAGCGCCATTTTAGGCATGTGGCGCTGGCTTAGAAAACGATTGTCCTGATCGACCAGCATCCATTGGCGATCATAAAGAAACCCCGTTTCCACCACCGGCCAGCGGGTAACTTCAATGCCGGCCAATGATTTGACCGGATAGATAAACATCTGACTCAAAAACACTTTCAAATCCATTCTATTCCTATTTTTCACGGGTTTAACAGCCCTTTGGAAATACCAAAGGGCTATTTTATCAACTACCTTGGCAAAGAACGCCAATGCGCAGACACATGCTCAAATCGGCCATTTCGCCAACGAGTATATGCATGTACATATACATGTTTTATACGCATACCACCTCCTAATGGAGACAGGGCCAGCGCATAAAAAGATCCTCTCTGTACATGACAAAAATTAGCTTATGACAATTGAGCCTCATGTATTCCAGTGACAAAAGGTATGGGTTGCAAAAGAGCAATCACTTTTCTAATCATCCTTTTTGATTGAGATAAGACATTAAACAACGTTGAGCGGATACAATCTAATCCATATCGAAACAGGCTTTGCGCGAGCCGCTGATGTGTTTTGGTTTTTATTGGTAACTCGCAATCATGTTTCCATTCGCCTGCTTTATGTGACCAACAGAAAGCAATAACGGGAAGTACTAACAATTTTTTGATCCGAAGATAACCGACTACACGCGTTTCCTCAAGTTTGAATCCCCGTCCTTTTAAACCGCCGAAAAGCGTTTCGATTTCCCAACGCAAGCCATAAATTTTAATCGCATCAGGGTTCAAATGCTGACAGACGATGATTAATAACTCACCATCACTCAGCCGTAACCCACTGAGATAAATTGAACAATTTCCCAAATAGCGCGCTGTTGAGAGGTGTCGTGTGCTACCCGGCTTAAGCCCATAAAACAAACGCTCTACGCGTATTCGCTGGCCTTGGGCATTGGTTGTCCAGGCGTTGTTGCGAATACGGATATAAAAGGGAATCTCTTGCTCAAACAACCAGCCCATCCATTCGTCTCCAATAAACTCCCGATCAGCCAAAAGACCTTTGATGTGATGTCGGCCAAACTGCGCAATAAAGCGTTTCATCAGCGCTATACGTTCCTTCGTATTAGAGTTGCCCCGCTTGTTTAAAGGCAACCAATACACAGGAATGGCGGCACCCCGATAAACCACGGCAAGCACCAGCAGATTAATATTGGTTTTACCCCACTTCCAGTTCGTCCTGTCTAACGTCAGACAGTAATCCTGATCAGTGAAACCAAACCGTTTCATGATGAAATGAGCGACTTCATTGTAATCCAGCCAATGGTCACTGAAAAATCGTTGCATCCGTCGATATCGTGAGGAAATTTTTGCCCGACTGGGAAAGAATACGGCGAGCTGGGCCAGATTGACCGTGCTAACTGCCATCAAAGCAATTAACATACCCACAAAACAAACGATTCTTGCCTTGTTCCATTGAAAGTGCTCAGTTAATATGACGGTCAGCTCGTTGATTTGTAATGTCCCGTTATTCATATTCGCTAAAACAAAATGCGGTATTTAATTACATTTCAACGAGCTACGCCAGCTTTTAATATTTTTTGTCATGTACAGAGAAAGATCCTATTAAAACAGCGAGTTCAGTATCATTCATGCAAAACTGTATGAGGAATCAAAATGTCCCTGAGCCTGCAAGAAGCCTTTTCAAGCCTGGAAGACCCGCGAATTGAACGCCACAAGCGTCATCAACTGCTGGATATTATCGTACTGACCATCTGCGCGGTGGTCAGTGGCGCTGAAGGCCGGGAGGCCATAGAAGCCTTCGGCAAAGAGAAACAAGACTGGCTGCGGCAATGGATAGCGTTGGAAAACGGAATCCCCTCGCACGACTGCATTGCCCGCCGGATGTCACGGTTGCCGGCCGAGGAAGTCAGCGCCTGTTTCAGTCGCTGGGTGCAAAGTGTCGCCAGACTGACCGAGGGGGAAGTGGTTGCCATTGACGGCAAAACGGCGCGCCGGTCCTTTGATCAGGAGGACAAGATGGGCGCGATCCACATGGTCAGCGCCTGGGCAAGCCAGACGGGGCTCTCCCTGGGTCAGGTCAAAACACAGGAGAAGTCCAATGAAATTACCGCCATTCCCCGACTGTTGGCCATGCTGGAAATTAAAGGCTGCATCGTGACCATTGACGCGATGGGATGCCAGGAAAAGATTGCTGGCAAGATCGTCGAGAAAGGGGCTGATTACGCCCTGGCGGTCAAGGGCAACCAGAAGTCCTTGCATGAAGCGATCGTGGATTACTTTGCCGTGGCGGTGGATGGCGGTGTTGAGGACGGTCAGGCGCTACTGGGCCACCACGAACAGGTCGATGTCGGACACGGCCGGATTGAACAGCGCCGCTACTACCTGGCTGATTGTCTGGACACCTTGCCTTCGCCCCGGCGCTGGCAAGGACTCAAGGGCATTGGCATGGTGGCGTGTGAACGCCAGATCGGCGAACGACAAACCATTGAGCGCAAGCGCTTCAAGGCAGCCCTCAGCGATGACTTCAGGACTCAAGTGATATTTGGGTGAGTTTTTATGCGCTGGCCCTGCACCAACCACTGAATTTCCGGGTGGTCGATAAGGCGGAAGGAAAGACAAAAAATGACTATTTTCAAGACATGCTGACCGAAGTATTAGCTTGGGGACTAGAACCTGGTTTTGTAACAGGAGATAGCTGGTACAGTTGCGTGGATAATCTTAAATTGATGTAACTACTCAGCGTAAATAAGTAAAAAAACTGCTTGACACGATTTTAGCGTTATTTTTGATTTTCTAACGGCAACACCTGGCGCAAGAGGTTTACTGTATTAGCCTGCGTTAGTTGAGGCGTGTTGCCTTATAAGCAATGCCCGATAGCCCTGCTGCCGTGCATTTCTAAAATACGATGACGGGCAACACAGAGGCAAAAATTCGTATTTCAAAAGCCATGAGACAAGAGTCCTGTACTTAAACACACAGGCCGTTTCATTGAAGATTGATTCCATTGATGTAGAGGCTGCCATTACCAATGCCCGGCAGCTGATTGAAGATGAAGCCGATTTATCTCCGGCGCTGCGGTCTTCGCTGGAGATATTGTTGTTGCTGGTCACGCTCTTGATGCATCGGCTCGGACTTAACAGCAGTAACAGTTCCAGGCCGCCATCAAGTGATCCTGATCGTAAAAGGAAAGCACGGGCTGGATCAAAAAAACCAGGTGGTGGACAGAAAGGGCATATTGGCACCACGCTGGTTAAAGTCGATGATCCCGATGACGTTATCTCCATCAAGATTGATCGCCGTACCTTGCCAGCCGGAAGCTACACGGCAGATGGCTTTGAAACCCGGCAGGTATTTGATATTGATATTTCACGGATTGTGACGGAATATCGTGCGCAAAGGCTTATCGATGAACAAGGTCGTCGGTTTGTTGCTCCTTTTCCCGAGGGCGTAACAAAAGCCGTGCAATATGGTGACCAACTCAAGGCGCACGCCGTGTATCTTTCGCAGTACCAATTATTGCCCTGCCAGCGCATCAAGGATTATTTTTCCGATCAATTACAGATCCCCATCAGTGAAGGTTCGCTGGTTAATTTCAATCAACCAGCCTTTGAGAAGCTGGCATCCTTTGAGCCGATTTGCAAGCAAAGACTGGCGGCAGCTTCTGTTGTACATGCCGATGAAACGGGCATTAACATCAATGGCGCCAGGTACTGGTTGCATTGTGCTTCTAATGATTTATGGACACATTATTTTCCCCATGTAAAACGGGGCAAGGAAGCGATGGATGTCATTGGCATCCTGCCTGACTTTCATGGCATTTTATGCCACGATCACTGGAAGCCTTACTACAAGTCCCCCTTCACTCATGCCTTGTGCAATGCGCATCATCTGCGTGAACTGACCCGTGCCCGGGAGCAGGATGGACAGCAGTGGGCCAAAGAAATGGAAACCCGGTTAAAAAAGATCAATCAGGTCGTCGATGATGCAGGGGGGAAGCTTGAAGCAAGAAAAGCGGCCTGTTATCGACGACGATATCGAGATTTATTAGAGAAAGCACAAATTGAATGTCCGCCACCAACCCCGTTGCCCGGTAAACCCAAACGTGGGTGCCTCAAGCGCAGTAAATCCAGAAACTTACTGGAACGGCTGATCAATTACCAGGATGATGTCTTACGCTTTATGAGAGAAATAGATGTGCCATTTACTAATAATCCCGGTGAGAATGATATCCGCATGACCAGGGTGCAGCAAAAAATATCGGGGTGTTTCAGGAGTGAGCAGGGTGCCATCACCTTCTGCCGTATTCGGGGATATCTATCCACTTGTCGTAAACATCATGTCAGTGCCTCTGAAGCGTTGGTACTGGTATTTAAGGGGAAATTACCGGAATTTACTCAGTGACCTGATGCTTTTGGTAAAATACGCTGAGTAGTTACATGTTTATTAGCGTAAACACAGGAGAAAAAACACCATTCGTTTGTTTTTTCTTTTACCTAATTAATCAGAGTGTTGCCGCACTCTGATTAATTTTTATGATTTTTGCTTTGTTTCTACAATCTCAAAAACTTTATAGTTAGTTATATCTTTAACTAAATCAGCCGCATTTACTGTCGCCACAATTCAGGCACGTCATGCAGCCATCCATCAAAACCATCGCTTTGGTGTTGCATTTTGCGCATAGCACCGCTTGCTCCGGAAAACTGTTGTCGCCGTTATCCGAAGCGCCGTGTTTGGCTTCAAATTCCTTGCGTTTTTCCGCCAGAAACTGCTTTTGCTGATCCGTCAGTTCTTCCGGTTTGATCAGGCCGATATGCTTCATATGCGATTCGATGGCGTGACCGATTTCGGCCACCAATGACGGCATGAAAACTCCACCTTTCTTGAAATAACCGCCTTTAGGATCGAAAACCGCTTTCAGCTCTTCAACCAGAAAACAGACATCGCCGCCTTTGCGAAAAACAGCGGAAATAACCCGCGTCAAGGCCAGCACCCATTGAAAGTGCTCCATGTTTTTGGAGTTGATGAAAACCTCATAAGGCCGCCGTTCTTCATGCTCGGTACCGGCATTCAAAATCATATCGTTAATGGTGATATAAAGCGCATGTTCCGATTGCGGCGTCTTGATTTTATAGGTGGAGCCCAGCAAGACTTCCGGGCGCTCCATTTTCTCATGCATGCTCTCCCGTTCAGGCTGGGCAGGCTCGTTATTCGCCGCTTCCGCGGCCGTTTCTTCGGTCAATACCTTGTAACCGACAATTTTCTGGGTAATTTTATGTGTCATCGGGATACCTGTTTTTTCAGCTTAGGCCATAATCAGAATTTTCCGTAATAGCCTTCTTTCAAGGCGTCGAACAAATTAGCGGCGGTATGAATTTCGCCATCATATTCAATTTCTTCATTACCTTTAACTTCAAGGACATGCCCATCTTCCAGCGTAAACTGATAAGTGGTGTTTTCCAGATCGGATTCTTTCACCAGCACGCCCTGGAAAACTTCCGGGTTAAAGCGGAATGTGGTACAGCCCTTCAAGCCCTGGTCGTAAGCATATTGATAAATATCCTTGAAGTCTTCATAAGGATAATCGGTAGGCACATTCGCTGTTTTGGAAATGGACGAGTCTATCCATTTTTGCGCCGCCGCCTGAATATCCACATGTTGTCTCGGGCTAACATCATCGGCCGAAATGAAGTAATCCGGCAATTGATGCGCTGGATCCTCACTGTAAGGCATCGCTTCTGGATTGATCAATTCCCGATAAGCCAGTAGCTCAAATGAATAAACATCGATTTTTTCCTTGGATTTTTTGCCTTCGCGTATGACATTACGCGAATAGTGGTGAGCAAAACTCGGTTCGATACCATTACTGGCGTTATTGGCCAATGACAAGGAAATCGTGCCGGTCGGCGCAATCGAACTGTGGTGAGTGAAACGGCAGCCGGTTTTAGCTAGTTGATCGACCAGTTCAGGCTCCACTTCCGCCAATTTTTGCATATAACGGCTGTATTTGGCGTGCAATACCTTACCCGGCAGTTTATCACCCACTTTTATACCATCATGTTTCATTTCCGGCCGTTTATGCAGCATTTCGCCTGTCACCGTGAACAGTTCCTCCATAATTGGCGCAGCGCCTTTTTCTTTGGCCAGTTCCAGACCTTCCTTCCAGCCTTCCACTGCCATCACTTTGGTCACTTCTTCAGTAAACTGTAAAGATTCCTCATCACCATATTTCAACCCTAACATGGTGACGGTGGAGCCTAATCCCAGATAGCCCATGCCGTGCCGCCGTTTATGCATGATTTCATGCCGTTGTTGTTCCAATGGCAAACCATTGATTTCCACCACATTATCCAGCATGCGAGTGAAAACACGCACCGCTTTACGAAAACCATCCCAATCGAAACCGGCATTTTCAGTAAAAGGCTTGTCTACAAAGCGGGTCAGATTGATCGACCCCAGCAGACAACTTCCATAGGGTGGCAAAGGCTGCTCGCCACAAGGGTTGGTAGCACGGATATTTTCGCAAAACCAGTTATTGTTCATTTCATTGACCTTGTCGATCAAGATGAAACCCGGTTCTGCATAATCATAAGTGGACGACATGATAATGTCCCACAAGCGTCGCGCCGGCAATGTTTTGGTGATACGGCAGGCAACCAGGCCATCATCGTTGACGACATAACCCGCTTTGTTCGGCAGATCCCGCCAGACGATTTGCTCTGAATTATTCAAATCGAGGCGGTCCAATGCCACCTCTTTTTCAGTGACCGAAAAAGACAGCGGCCAGTCCTGGTCGTTTTTAACCGCTTCGACAAATTCGCGGGTAATCAATAAAGACAAATTAAATTGCCGTAAACGGCCATCTTCCCGTTTGGCGCGAATGAATTCCACCACATCTGGATGGGCGACATCGAAGGTCGCCATCTGAGCGCCACGACGGCCACCGGCTGAAGAAACGGTAAAACACATTTTGTCATAAATATCCATGAACGACAGCGGCCCTGACGTATAGGCCCCAGCACCTGAGACATAAGCGTCTTTTGGCCTCAAGGTGGAAAATTCATAACCTATGCCGCAACCTGCTTTCAAGGTCAACCCTGCCTCATGCACCTTACCCAGAATATCATCCATTGAATCCTGGATGGAGCCGGAAACCGTGCAATTAATCGTCGATGTCGCTGGCTTGTGTTCCTGTGCGCCAGCATTGGACACAATGCGACCGGCGGGGATAACGCCTTGCCTCAGTGCCCACAAAAATTCTTTGTAATACTTTTCCCGCACCTCCTTGTTTTTTTCCACATCGGCCAATGCCCGGGCGACCCGTTTATAGGTATCATCGATGGTTTTATCGACTGCCTGGCCATCTTTGGTTTTCAAGCGGTATTTTGAATCCCAAATATCCAATGAAGCGCTTTGCAATGGAATTCCGGTAACGGAACTGGGTACGACATGAAGCTTTGCTGTCATTTGCTATCCTTAATCTATGCGTTTTTCAAGAAAATACAAGGTGTTACCGCAACCGGTAATTATTGCGGCCACAAACTACATGTTGTGTTTGCTTGTTTCTATAGACACAATATATAGTATTTTTTTCGGCATTCAAAATTTCCAGGCAAAAAAAAACCACCATCCCCTGTCAAGAAAACGGCAGCCTTTTTAATTCCGATACTTACAACAAATGATCAGTTTTTTTACGCCAAAATAATGCGCAACTTTTGCCTTTCTGGCCAGTGCAGCAATTACCCCATACTCAAATAACGCTCGCCAGTATCATGAATCACGGTGACAACGGTTTTGCCAGGCCCCAAGCGTTCCGCTACCCGAATTGCTGCGCAAACACTGGCTCCCGATGAAATACCCGCCATGATACCTTCTTCTTCAAACAAGCGTTTACGCATTGCAAACGCCTGATCGGTATGTACCAGCTCGATACTGTCAAGTAAATCCACATCCAGATTATCCGGAATAAAACCGGCGCCTATCCCTTGAATTTTATGCGGACTGTGCTGTCCACCGGAAATAACCGGGGATTCCTCCGGCTCTACCGCAACAATCTCGACACCGGCTTTACGTTTTTTTATCACATCGGCCACACCGGAAATAGTGCCTCCCGTGCCAACGCCACAAACGAAGGCATCAATATTTCCATCGGTGCCTGACCACACTTCCTGGGCTGTGGTTTGTCTATGTATCTCTGGATTTGCCGGGTTTTTAAATTGCTGCGGCATAAATGCGCCGCTGGTTTGTTCAACAATCTGTTGTGCTTTAGCCAATGCACCTTTCATGCCTTCAGGTCCTGGCGTCAAAACGACTTCAGCGCCAAACAACGCCAGTAACTGCCGCCTTTCCACCGACATGGTTTCCGGCATCGTCAAAATACAGCGATAACCCCGTTGCGCAGCAATCATCGCCAAGGCTATGCCGGTATTTCCTGAGGTAGGTTCTACAATTACCCCACCAGATGTCAATTGACCGGATTTTTCCGCCGCCAGAATCATCGCAAGACCAATCCTGTCTTTGACAGAACCACCAGGGTTGCGCGATTCCAGTTTGACAAAAACATCGGCTGCATTATCAGGGGCCAACTTGTGTAACTTAACCAGAGCGGTATTACCGATCAAGTTGGTTATATCATTATAATTTCGCATTAGACCCAACCTAATAAGGGGAACTTTACTATTGAATTATTAGTCAATAAAAACGGAGATAGTAGCTGCCGGTAATTGCTGAGGATTTGCATCCAAAGCAGATATTACCGGCTTTTTTGCGTTTGAATCAGTGACGTCAATGCGCCAGCCTTCAGGCCAGCGCTTCAGCACTCAGGATTCTTTCTTTAAACGCTCAGCGATCCGTTGATAAGCAGATTTCAACTCATCACCAATAACCTTGGCTGTTTCGATAACCTCTTCGGCTGTTTCTTTGGTGTCATCGGCCACTTCCTCGATCACACCCGAAAAATTCTGCCATTTTTTCTCAGCTTCCTCCCATTCTTCTTTTAATTCCATGGAAGCCAAATGCAACTGGACTTGTAATTCATCACGCTCTTGTTTCAGTTTCTCGGCGATTTCTTCAAACTCTTTTTTTAAATCCATCTTACTCTCCCTGGTTTCTATCTAAAATGAAAAGGAATAAATCCTTCGTTATTATGTTGTTTACAGGTTAAAAACCGATACTGTTTGTTTTCAACTTTTACAACAATGGGTTCTAAATTGGCGGTGCGGCTGCATCGTGTCCCTTTAGCCGTTGTTCCCTGACATTGTTCGACATGTTGCGTCAAATCAGTAATGTCATCAGCTACGGGCGTTGCCGGCGTCGATACAGCAACCGTTGCTTCAGATTGGCTTTCGGCTTCGCTTTCCACGACTTTTTCTGTTTTGTGACTATCCGCATCAGATTCAGCTGCTGAAACCGTAGCTTCGGCAATAATCTTTTTTCTGAACACCAGCAAGACAATGCCCAGCAAAACAAATGGCCAGATGGAAACAGAAAATCCAGTATCCTCAGCTGCCCAAACCACATTAGAATAAAAACTTGTCAATAAAATGA